>JAMOSB010000038.1 GCA_027068485.1 Sulfurovum sp. | reverse complement strand
ATGGTGGAGCATAACGGGATCGAACCGATGACCTCTTCGCTGCCAGCGAAGCGCTCTCCCAGCTGAGCTAATGCCCCACAAGTTGGAAGTGGTGTAATTTTACCAAAAATTAGATTAAATCTACTTAGAGGGGTGAGAGTTGACATTTGGGGTGTTTTGTACTAAAATCATCTTCCTATCTCCTCTTACCCCCATATGATGTGGGGCTAGGATACCAAAGGGTATACCGTGAATCGTAGTTCAGATGAACTTTTGGCTTTTATCTTTGACCGTATTAGTAAAATCGCCTCTATCCATGAACAAGATGAACTCCTCTGTGAACTTGCCAATATGTGTCGTGATATCGTCTATGCCGATCGCTGTAGTATCTGGATACGCGATAAACAACAAGGGATACTCTGGACGAAGATCGCCCAAGGGCAAGCCCCTATCACGATGGGGGAGTATCAGGGGATCGTCGGGAGTGCGGTAGAGCAGAACCACTCACTCATCATCAACGATGTCCAAGCCGATAGCCACTTCAACCATGAGGTCGATAAGCAGAGTGGCTATGTGACGCGTCGGATGATCGTCATACCGATGCACAACAGATCCTCTGAGGTCGTCGGAGCGATACAGGTCATCAACACCAAAGGGGATATCCCCTTCTCTCAGACTGATCTCAAGCACCTCCACTTCTCCTCACTTTATGTTGCGGAGAGTATCAAGACGATGCTCCTTATTGAAGAGACCTACAAGACTCAAAAAGAGCTGATCTATATCATGGGGGAAACAGGAGAGAACCGATCTCGGGAGACGGGACAGCATGTCAAGCGGGTCGCAGAGTACTCCTATCTACTTGCCAAGCTCTATGGACTCGATGAGAAGGCGTGTAGTATCCTGCGTGATGTCTCTCCGATGCACGATATCGGTAAGATCGGTATTGCCGATGCGATCCTCAACAAACCAGGGCGACTCGATGAGGAGGAGATGCGTATTATGCAGACCCACGCGACGATGGGCTACACCATTCTCAAACACTCCAAGCTCACCCTCCTCAAAGCCGCTGCCATCGTCGCCCATGAGCATCATGAGAAGTATGATGGGACGGGCTACCCCAAGGGACTCCAAGGCGAAGCGATCCACATCTACGGACGCATCACTGCTATAGCTGATGTCTTTGATGCCCTTGGCTCAGAGCGTGTCTACAAAAAAGCGTGGAGTGATGAGGCGATCTTGGAGCTGTTTGTGAGGGAGCGTGGACGGCACTTTGATCCTGCATTGGTCGATCTCTTTTTAACCCATCAGGAGCAGTTTTGGGCGATACGCGATCGGTTTAGCGATGTGTGAGGTGACAACCCTTGGAGCGTATGGCTCACGCTCTAGTAAGGGGGGAAGCAGTGCCTTTTTACTCGATAGCTCACGGGTGATCGATGCGGGGCATCTACTTGACCCCCTCCAAGAGCAAAGTTGTCAGATAGAGGAGGTGTGGCTCACCCACTCCCACCTCGATCATATCGTCGATATCGCCTATATTCTTGACAACTACTTCCAACAGCGTACCAAGACCCTACGACTCCGTGGGCTTCCTCAGACACTCCATACCCTCCGCCAGCACTTTTTCAATCACGAAATCTGGCCAGACTTCTCTACAATCCCACTTGCCTCAGGGGTAATGGCACTAAGCTATGAGCCGATCGAACTCCATCAATGCTATACGATAGGGGAGGGGCGTACGATCGAGGCGTATCCTACCGATCATACCGTACCAAGCTGTGGCTACATACTCACCCACGCCAATCGGACACTACTTCTAACCGCTGATACCTATGCTCTCGCCTCGACCCTTGCGATGTGTGAAGCAAACCCGACACTCACTGCACTGGTAGTGGAGTGTTCGTTTCCGAGTGCGATGGAGGCGTTGGCATTCGCTAGCAAGCACCTCACCCCTAAGCTCCTCTTTGAGGGGCTACGACCCCTAGAGGGGCGTGGACTCACCCTCTATATCAACCACCTCAAGCCCGCCTACGAGAGCCAACTACGCCAAGAGATCGCACAGATGGCAGGGGGCTGGTCGCCCATCGTCTTGCACGATGGGGATTGTATCGTATTCTAGGGGCTACTTGGTGGTCATCTTGAGGATCGGCTCAAAGGGGGTATCGGGACGCGAGAGGTAGTAGTGACAGCGTGTGAGATACTGCTCATAGAGGCGTTGGGGGTTGTAGGCTTGAAGTTGTGTGAAGAGGCGTTCTGCCTCACTCAGGCTCCCCGCTCTAAACGCCTTAATCGCACGCAGATAGGTCGTATCCTCTGTGGCATCGATCGCCTCTCTCTCCCACCGCACCTCAAAGATCTCTACGGCTTCTCGTTTGCCTTTGACCTCCACGATATCGATAGGGCGGAGGGTATAGATCTTGGTGAGGCGTGCTTTGGTCTGTGCGGAGATGAGGAGGGTTACTCCGTAGTAGCGGGTGAGTCCCTCTAGGCGTGAGGCGAGGTTGACATTGTCCCCGATGACGGTGTAGTCTGATCGCCCTTGTGACCCCATATCCCCCGCGGTGACCACCCCACTGTGTATCCCTATCCCTATCTTGATCCTTAGCCCAAACTCCGTGTAGATACTTTGGTTGATGTGTTGAAGCTCTCTAAGCTGCTCCAAAGCACTGCTGAGGGCTTGGTCTGCGTGGTTGGGGACGGGGAGTGGGGCGTTCCAGTATGCCATGATGGCATCTCCGATAAACTTATCAATCGTCCCATGGTGTGCGATGATACTCTCAACCATCGGAGTCATATAGCTGTTGAGAAGCTCGATGAGGCGGGTGGGGGAGTCGATCGTCTCTGAGATGGAGGTGAAGCCTTGGATATCGGAGAAGAAGAGGGTCGCATCGACCTCTCTAGGGCGTACGAGGGTCTCATCTTGGTGCTTGAGGAGGTGGTGCATCACCCCGATGGAGACCTTTTTACCCAAGATAGTCTTGATGACCTCTTTTTGTCTCTGGGAGATGAAGTAGTCGACCCCAATGGAGAGGAGTACGGCTAGCAGATAGGTGACGAGTGGAAAGAGCAGACTTAGCACCACCCCATAGCCAAAGAGCAGGGTATAGAAGCCATAGGTCAGTACGCCAAGTAGCCCTAGTGCAAGTGGGAGGAGGAGCAGGGAGGGGACAAAGTGGAGCAGAAGGAGTGTCCCAAACATCACCAGTACAATCAGCCCAATATCGAGTAGGACATGGTTCGGAGGTGTGGCGAGGTAGTCCCCTTGGAGGAGGTTGTCGATGGTATTGGCGTGGATCTCTACCCCTGGGATATTGCTATCATAGGTGGTCGAACGCAGATCATACAGCCCCAATGCGGAGGTACCTACAAGGACAAACTTCCCCTCTATCATCGTTGGGTCGATGGTGCCGTTGAGTAGGTCGATGGCACTAAGATAGGGGAAGTAGTGCTTGGCTCCTCGAAAGTTGACGGTAAACTGTCCAAAGTGATCTACAGGTACCCTAAACGCCCCAAACTTAATCTGTGAGGTATCGATACTTTGAGGTATCAGTTCGATACGGTTGGCACCACTATAGATGCGTACCATCTCAAGAGCAAGGGAGCTAAAGATCATCCCATCATACGCCATAAGCAGGGGGACTTTGCGTATCATACCATTCTCATCGGGGAGGTTGTTGAAGAAGCCACTAGAGTAGAGGGCATGTTGGAGAAGAGGGGTGTTGAGTGTGAGGGAGTGGGGAGAGAGGAGTCCACTCTCTTTGGGGGCGATGAAGATTGCAGGGAGAAGTGGAGGTTCACGGGTACCACTCTCATCAAATCGGAAGATATAGCCACCCACCACAGGGGTCGTCTCAAAGGTGTGTGCGAGGAGTCTATCGTAGTCGGGTAGGGTGGTGAGGTTGAGGTCGGGGTAGTCGGCTTGGATACGATGAGGAGAGCTTCTATCTGGCTCGGCAAAGAGGATATCTAGCCCTATAATCCCAGGGCGGTAGTGGGTGATCTGCTCTAGGAGTCGGCTGATGATATCGCGTCGCCACGGCCACTGCCCCAACGCCCGAATCGACTTCTCATCGATATCGACAATCACCACACGGGAGGCATCGGAGTGTGGGAGGACTCCGCGTTGGCTAAAGAAGAAGTCTCGCAACTGGCTATCAAGGGCGAAGACCTTGTGAGGCAAGAAGAGGTAGGAGAGTACCAGTAGGGTGGAGAGGAGTAGACCTAGCAGGAGCTTGAGAAGAACGGCACGCATCTTAGGGGACTACAACACTACACGGCTCTCCTTGGGGAGTCGGATGGGTGAAGAGTTCCTCTTCTTGTATGAGTCGGTCGATGGCTTGGAGGTCATGCTCTAGTGCAACACCATTGGGACGCATCGTCTGAAATCCTCGACCCAAGAGGCGTTTGCTCTGGACTCTGCCAAGATTTTTTTGGAGGAGGAAGATCTCTCCGGGGAGGAGTCGCTGTGCCTCATCTCCCACCGTGACACGAATTTCCCCTGCAAAACAGCGATAGTACTCACGATCCTTGGTGAGGTAGGCGGAGAAGTCTGTCCCGCGTATCCCGATGGTAGCGGAGGTGGTCTTGACACTGAAGCGTTTGGGGGCGATCTTGCCTATCTTGCCAGAGACAGAGCGGAAAAACCCCCGCTTGGCGTGCATCGCAAGCTGGGAGTCTTGTGTCCCATCAAAGAGATAGCGGTCAAAGGTGAAGAGGGAGTTGGAGCCGATGGTGACAACGGTCTGGTCATTGAGCATCACCTGCACCCGTGAGTGGGCTTGGGTGGCGATGCTATCCCCCTCTTGGAGTGCGGTACCCATGGTGAGGTGAGTAGGGGTGAGGTTGGGGCGTTGGAGGTCGGCTGAACCGCGTATCGCCATCACCGTACCGATAGAGGCGAGGAGGAGATTGGTCAGAAGGAGTGTAAGCAGGAGGAGTCGCATGGGTAATCCTTAGAAGTGTGTGGTGATACCAAGCATCACTTGGTTTTTGTGGTACTCAGCGGGTAGGTAGTTGGAGTCTACGAGGCTATAGTGGTCTTGGAGGTAGAGACTCAGATCTTCACGGTAGTGGTAGCGTAGGGTGACTCCCCCCTCATAGAGTCTATCCTCTCGCGAGGTACTACTTGTAATCGTCGCTGTCCCAATCGTATCCTCATAGGTGCGTAGTCGGGTGAGCAGATGGCTCTTGAGGGTGAGATGGCTTGTGAGATGCTGTTTGAGCTGGAGGGTGGCAGAGAGGGTATCGAGATCGACATAGCGTATTGCACTGCTATGGTGAGGCTCTTGGGTAGTATACTCTACAGAGCCTTTGAGCAGGGTGGTGGGTGAGAAGAGGTGGTAGTAGGAGAGGCTCCCCCCTAGGGTATCACTCTCTTGGTCACGGTAGTGAGAGTTTTGGAAGCGGGTCTGTTGGTAGTAGCCTGAGAGAGCGATATAGTGTTGGGGATCGAGCTTTAGGAGCCACGAGGGGGCGAAGGTGGTACGGTCAAGCAGGTGGCTATCGAGATACTCGACCATCGTGTAGCCTAAGGGGAGGTAGAGTTCGTAGCGATCCGTCTTGTAGCCGACTCCGAGTCCCCCCCGCCCGACCAAGAGATCATAGGTGTGGGCATCAACATTGTGTTGGCTATCGAGGTCGAGGGTCGCTTGGAGATACCATGGGCTAGTGGCATCGAGATAGTAGCGGTAGTCGAGTGTCCCGCTGATCGATCCAAAGAGGCTTGATTGACTCCCCTCACTCCCGATAAGCCCATAGTAGCTATCGAGATCACTTGCCGAGGCGGAGGCGTTGGTGTTGTCATCATACCCCACTCCTAGTGAGAGTTTGGCTTGGAAGTTGGGTGCGTGGGGTGGTACGCCCTCTTGGTAGGAGAGGAGGGCTTCACGGTGGGTCTGGGTGTAGATACGCTCTAGTGCCGTGCGTGCCTCATGGTGGCTAGGGTCGAGTATCAAGACCCGCTCATACCCTGCCATCGCCTCCTCTACTCGCCCTAGAGCCTCTGCACTCTTCGCCCAGAGTAGGTGGAGTGCGGGATTGGCATAGGCGTGGGTGGTGTGTTGGGCTTGGGTGATGAGCCTCTCATACGCCCCTTGGGCATAGACCTGCTGAAGGGAGCGTATGAGAGGAGATTGGTCGTAGGGGAGGGTGATGGGTGTGGTGGGATTGATCCCCCCATAGAGTAGGGGAGCAGTGAGGAGTAGTAGGGAGGTGAGTCGCTTCATCGTGTGGGATCCTTTGGGTCTAGTCTTGGGTTACTCATAGCATTCGATATCGATGGTGTCGATGTTCTCATCCATTACCCCCTCAAATGCTGTGGAGGAGGTATCCATAAAGGTACACTCCCCATGGGGCGCATCTTCAGGGGTAAAGAGCGTGAGGTTAAACTCCTCATTGTACTCAACAGGATAGGCGATCTGGTAGCTACTCTCCCCACCATCGATCGTGACATCACTACGGTTGGCGTGGTTCTGGATGGTGTATTTGTAGTCGCCTGTATTGCTCCCTGAGGCATCACCATGGATACGGTAGGTGGGGACAAGGGTGAGGTTGAGGTCGTGGGGTGGCATCTCCCCTGTGAGGTGTGGAGAGAGGATGCCATCTTGTTTGAAGTCGAAGTAGGGGTAGTCACTCTTGACACGGGTGATAAAGAGTTCATAGGCATCATGGTAGTACCAGCTATCCTTAAATCGCATAGGGTTTTGGTCTTGGTCGAGGGTGAGGAGCTGTTGGTGGGTCTGTGTGCTGTTGAGGTCGATGGTAAAATCACTCTCATTGTGGTCGGGGTTGGCATCGCGTACGGCTCTACATTGGATCGTAAAGGGGATTGGGTGACAGCTGATGGTGATATCGGTGACATTGTCATCGGCTATTGTCCCTGAGGCGTTGAGGAGGGTACACTCTTTGCCCAAAGGGCTAACGGTGAGGCTGATACCATAATGCTCTTGGCTATGGAGGCGTTGGAGGAAGGCGAAAGAGGTGTTGCTCGTAAGGGTGAGGGAGTCCCCCGCCTCATCGATGACGATGACTGATTCATTGCCCTCTAGTCCCGTGACACTCCCACCGTAGCGGTAGGTAGGAGCAGGGAGGACTTCGACACTACGGTAGAGGCTATGGGCAGGATTGCCCTCGCTATCGTTGACATCGTAGCGGAGTAGGGTACGCCCCACTTGGGAGGTGTTGACCTCTCCTGAGATGATGACTTGGGAAGTGAGGTTACCATCCTCTAGGTCATAGGCACTCGCCCCTCGCTCACGGTAGCACGCCCCCTCGATGAGGGTGAGATTCTGATCTCCGATGAGGGTGAGCATGGGGAGGTTGGGGAGGATACGGACGATCCGCTCAAGGTGTGCGAGGTTGCCCGCGAGATCAACCGCCGAGAAGAGGATGGTGTACTCCCCGACCCGTGAGGTATCGACTTGTGTATCATCGATATAGACAGTCACCTGCCCATCGGTCTCATCGATACCCAAGGCACACTCTCGCTGATAGCTCTCGCCCTGCTGGAGGGTGAGGGGGTTGTCTCCATAGAAGGTCAGCTCTGGTGGGGTGGTATCGGTGTGGGTGGGGGAGGCTTTGGTGTAGGGTTGGGTGGTGTGGGGGGCGTTGGTGACACACGCAGGGATGGAGATCTCCCGCTCTTGGGCGATGGCTTGGAGGCTTTTGGGGTCTTGGTCGCACCCTAGTAGTAGGAGCAGTGGTAGCACGATAAGGAGCCTAGATAGTAGTCGCATAGATCTCTCTTTTTGTTCTATTATAGGGTGTCAAGTGTTAAAAAACTATTAATAGGATCGATTTAGATGGTCACTTTTGACAACCAAAGGAGTGCCTTAGTGATTTTTGATTATACTCCGAAGCTATATCACCTTCGAGACAGGAGTCATGCTATGCGATACAAAAACTATGCAGATCTAGCCACTTTTGGGAAGAGACTTCTCACTGCTACAGCTCTAGAGGAGGGACTTCCGCTCATAGCCGAATACTCCAAAGAGATTGCCCACGCCAAACGCTGTTCGGTCTTTGTCTACGATGAAGTCACCCGCGAACTCTGGACGACACTCGCCGATGGGATCGATAAGATCGTCATCGATGCCAATGAGGGGGTCGTGGGTAAGGCGTTTCGCCTTGGAGAGGTCATTGTGGTCAATGATGTCAACTCCAGCCCCTACTTCTGTGAAGCGATAGACAAAGCGAGTGGATTTGAGACCAAAAATCTCATCGCCACCCCGATCTTCAACTCCAAAAGAGAGGTGATAGGTGTCCTCGAACTCCTCAACAAAGCAGGGGGGTTTGATGAAGAGGACAAGACCTTTACCCAGTTCTTCACCAACTTCATCAGCGGATTTGTTGAACTCTCTTTGCTTCATGCTCAGCGTTAGGTGGCGATAATCGCTTGATAAAAATCAACTAAAAACCCCATAGTTAGTTATAGAGCGTATACTCTACTACAAGGTGATATCTCTTTGTATCGGGTTTTTTGAGTACGAAGCTCTGCCAGCTACTATCGAGATACTCTCTTGCCTCTTTGAAGTTGAAGTCGTGGAGGGCTTTGAAGCCTTTGATCTTGAGCTTACCATAATGCCCCTCTGTGGTCTTGAAGATTGCTACCGTACCTGCTTTGAGGTCAACATTACTGATACGACCATCACGCAGTGCGGGGCGACGCATGATAGAGGCTTTGTCTATGGAGGCATAGGACTCTTTGACTACCTCGATGGTGGTACCATTTTGGGCATTGAGTGAACCGTGTGTCTTGTCCGCTCGTTGGTACCAAAAGTCACTCTTGGGGGTTGAGATGAGGCGGTTGCTCTCGACATCCCATCCGTATGTCCCAAGTATCACAGTCTGATGGGGTGTGGTGTGGGTCGTGGTAGGGTGTGGGGTAGCGGTCTGTGGTAGCTCCTTTTGACACCCTGCTATGAGTAACGCACCGACTAAAAGATAGACTCCTCGCATGATTGACTCCTTTGTGTAAAATAGTATGAGATGATTATACCAAGTTTGGAAGAAGAGAGGCTTTAAGGTGAAAAAGAGTGAAATAAGAAGAGAGGTGCCACCCCCAAGGGGTAGCATAGAGGGGCTATGAACGCTCGGTGATCTCTAGGAGGTGGTAGCCAAATTGTGTCTGGACTGGACCGTGTACGACACCGACTTTGTCGTTGAATACAACGGTGTCAAACTCTGGTACCATCTCTCCTTGACCAAAGCGTCCCAAGGCTCCACCGTTGGCTCCAGATGGGCAGGTGGAGTGCTCTTTGGCTGCCTGTTCGAAGGTGATCTCACCACTATTGATCTGCTCTTTGAGGGATTGGCAGAACGCCTCATCATTTACTAATATATGTCTTGCACTCGCTTGCATGGTTGCTCCTTAGGATTGGGTATTAAAAAAGTAGACTTGTGCCTCACTCTTTTGGGCGAAGGGGGAGACGCTGAGCGTCTCATCGCCTACGGTGACATCATAACGCTCATTGGCTGAACTTTTCGCATAGGTGATAGCGAGCTTGCCTGCGAGGGCTTTGTCCTCATCTGAGGCGTTGCTACTGAGCAGAGAGAAAGGTCCTGCGATGGGGAGGCGGATAGGGGTGTACTTGGGACTCTCTATAGCGTGTAGCCCTGCGTTGTCCTCTTGGTTGCGTCCTACGGCAAGCTTGGCACCATCAGGGAGCCGAAAGTGTCGACCAAACTTCAACAGCTCAATATCCTCCACCTCAAAGGTATCAAAGGTGATAAACTCCTTGATACGCGCTGCGTAGTGTGACTCAGTCAGAAGACACCCGCCCCCTGGAGATTCGTACTCCTCCCATCCGTAGGATTTGGCAAGGGCGAGTTGTCGCTCACGGCTCCGACCTGAGATATCAAGAAGCTTGTCTCTATCGATCCACCCCTCACGCTCTGGGGTGGTCTCCCCCATGAGCTTGGCAGACATCGGGCGGACGATGAGTTGATCCTCAGTATCGTTGGCGAGTTTGCTCACCTGCTTCATCGCGTCGTGTCGTTGGCTCATGGGGCGTTGTCCCATCACCTCACCCGTGACCAAAAACGATGCACCTAGCTCCTCCATCATCTTCTTGGCGATCTTAAACATATAGCCGTGGCAGTCGATACAGGGGTTGAAGTTTTTGCCGTAGCCATAGACAGGGTCGAAGAGGATATCTTGGATATAGGCATCGCGTACATCGACAATCTTAAACGATGCTCCTGCGAGTCTGGCACGCTCTGCCATCACCTCACTGACATCTTTGGTACTCCCAAAGCCTATCTTGATATGTAGTGCGACTACCTCTATGCCTTGGTCGACCATCAGCTTAACTGCGATCATACTGTCAAGCCCTCCACTAAATAGTGCTATTGCTTTCATCACTTTCTCCTTATCTTAGCGTCTCTCTTTGCCGATGGCGATGAGCTCCCCTTTTTTGAGTCTTGGAATTATATCAGATTTGATTTTGCGTATCATAAAGCTCTTCTGGGAAAAGGGGAGGGTGGTATCGGTGACGATCTGTTTGAGCTTGGTATCGTAGTGTTTGATAAGGAAGTTGCGAAGGGTGGTGTGTAGCTCCTCCTCACTCATCACTTGTAGACTCTCATCGACAGAGAGTCCCATGAGGTGGGGGTGGGTGTGTTGGTGGTTGAGGAGTGCCTCAAAGAGTGGGGCGTAGCGTCCAAACATCCCCACCTCAACCACCTCTAGTACGGTGGGGATGAGGGTGGGCCGTTCTTGGAGGGTCTTGAGGATACTTAGCTGTGCGATATCGTCTCGTTGTTCTCCAAAACGCTCTTGGGTCTGTGTGGGGGTGACAGAGGCACCAAAGAGCGCAGGGGCGACCCCTAGCAGAGTCGCTGCGATAGGGGTATAGGACTCCTTGATGATTTGACTCAATCCACCCAAAAACTGCTTCATCTCCCCAAAGGCAGACTCTTTATCTCGGGGGTCGTGGAGGTTGTAGTGGGAGCTAATTTGCTCTAGGACAAAGGGGATAAGGGGCTTAGACTCTCGGAGGAGCTTAGCGACACTGCTACTCTCCCCTTGGGCGATGAGGTCGGCAGGGTCTTGCCCATCGGGGAAGAGTACCACCCCACCATCAAACCCCGCGACACTAAGCATCTGTGAGGCTTTGAGAGCTGCAGCAATCCCCGCTTTGTCCCCATCATAGGCGAGAATGATCTTGGGGTCGCCTTTGCGGAGGAGGGGGAGGTGTTCGGTGGTGAGGGCGGTGCCTAGGGTGGCGACAGCCTCATTGAAGCCTGCTTGGTGGAACATCACCACATCGAGATACCCCTCACAGACGATGAGTCGTCGGTTTTTGTAGATAGACTCTTTGGCGAGATGGTAGCCATAGAGGAGGCGGGACTTGTTGAAGAGTTTGGTCTGTGGGGAGTTGATGTATTTGGCGGGGTGGTTGCCTAGTGTCCTCCCCCCAAACCCTACGACAGAGCCACTAGAGGAGAAGATCGGAAAGGTGACGCGTTCGACGAGACGAGCGTAGAACTCCCCTCGCTCCCCTTGGGCGATGATCCCCGCATCGAGGGCTTTGGGTAGGGGGAGGAGGGAGGCGTGGAGAAACTCCATCACCCTGCCCCCTTGTGGTACATACCCGATCCCAAACCGCTCGATAGAGCTACGACTCACCCCTCGGCTTTGGAGGTAGGCTAGGGCATTGGGGGTGGCATCGAGGTTTTGGGCATACCACTTCTGTATTTGCTCAAGTACCCGCTTGGCATCGGAGTAGTCGGAGCTTCCTTGGGTGTAGGTGAGAGCGAAGTTGTGCATGGAGGCGAGCTTCTCGATCGCTTCGGGGTAGGAGAGCTTCTCTAGCTCCATCACAAACTTGATACTATCTCCCCCCACACCACATCCAAAACAGTGGTAGATCTGCTTGCTAGGGCTGACGACGAACGAGGGGGTCTTCTCCCCGTGAAAGGGGCAGTTGGCTTTGTAGTTGGCTCCTGCCTTACGCAACTCGATAAAGTTGCCAATGACATCGACAATATCTATGCTGTTTTTGAGGGACTCTATGGAGGCGTTATCTATCATGGTGGCATTATAGCTAATTTGCTATAATTTTGACTCTATCGTACTCCAAAGGCTCTGTGTGCAAAATATACTACCTGATTATAGTGATCCGCTCTTTAGTATCCTTCTCATTGTTGCGATGGCACTCATCATCGCTTTAGTGACCTATGCGTGGGGGATCTACCATCAGCAAAAAGAGCAGGGCAATCTGCTGAAGTTTCTTGAGAAGTTTGACAGCTCTGAGTGTGCGTTTGATACGGAGGATACCCCTTTTGAGTCCCATATGCTTCAGCCGTTGATGTTGCTTGCCAAGGCGTTTGAGAGTGCGGGGGCATACCCCAAGGCGATCAGTATCTACCTCTATATCCTCAAAAATATGGAAGATGAGAGCCACCGTAGTGAGCTGATGGAGCGGTTGGGGAGTACCTATCTACATGCGGGGTTTTTGGAGCGGGCGCGGTCGATCTATAGTGAGATCCTACGCAAACGCCCCCGCAACCGTCAAGTCCTCCATGAGCTAGGGGTGGTCTATGAGATGATGCACCGCTACGATCGAGCCAAAGAGGTGATCGAGCCGTTGGAGACACTCGGTGAGGAGGTGGCACTGTTGCGGGCGTTTTTGGACTTCAGTGAGGTGCGGTATGATAAAGCACTCTCCTCTAAAGCCAAGATCACACAGCTTAGAGGACTACTCACGCAAGCTCCTGCACTCTACCGCCAGATTGTGGGGGTGATGCTCCAGCTTGACACCCATGAGGCGTGGCGTATCATCGACCCTGAGCGTCTTGATGAGCTGATAGATATTTTGTGGTTTTTGCCCGATTCACAACTCGATTTGGATATAATCACATCCAGTGGGGCGTTGCGTACGCTCTACTATGCCAAGGGGTATCTCCCGACCCCTGCGTGTGAGAGTGGTATCTTCTCACTGGATATGTTGGCGACTGCAAAGCGGAGTGGGTTTGAGGAGGGGGATCTCCTCTTCTCCTACCTCTGCCAAAAATGTAAACAGAGTTTCCCCATCTCATTTGGGCGGTGTCCCAACTGTATGGCGATCAATTCATTAAAAGTTGAGGAAAAAATTGCAAAAGCAACCCCGCAAACGCATTACTCTTTACTCTGATGGCTCAAGCCTTGGCAACCCTGGTCCTGGTGGCTATGGGGGGATACTGGTCTACAAAGATACCCGTAAGGAGTATGTAGGGGGTGAATCCCACACCACCAACAACCGTATGGAGCTGATGGGGGTCATCGCGGGGCTAAAGCTCCTTAAAGAGCCGTGTGATGTCGAGGTGATCTCCGATAGCTCCTATGTGGTCAAGGCGATCAATGAGTGGCTTGTAGGGTGGGTCAAGAAGGAGTTTAAGAAGGTCAAAAATGTCGACCTTTGGAAGGCGTACTTGGAGGCAGCCGCCCCCCATCAGGTACATGGTACTTGGGTGAGAGGACACAACGGACACCCCGAAAATGAGCGGTGCGACACCCTCGCACGCGAAGAAGCAGAGCGAATCAAAGCAGAGAAACAGTAAAAAAGGAACAACCAGATGAACGACTATAGTCAACTTGAAAAGAGACTCAACTACACATTTAAAGATAAGCAGTTGATTATTGAGGCTTTGACGCATAAGAGCTATAAGAAGCCTTACAATAATGAGAGGCTTGAGTTTTTAGGCGATGCGGTGCTTGACCTGATTGTAGGGGAGTATCTCTTTGTGAAGTTTCCTACTTCCAATGAGGGGATCCTCTCCAAGATCCGTGCTTCACTGGTCAATGAGAGTGGCTTCACACTACTGGCTAAGTCGATCGATCTAGGGAGCCACATCTACCTCTCTCCTGCGGAGGAGAACAATAACGGACGACACAAACCTTCCCTTCTCTCCAACGCCTTTGAGGCGGTCATTGGGGCGATCTATCTGGAGTCTGGATTGGAGGTAACCAAGGAGATCTCTGTCAAGCTCCTAGAGGAGTCCCACCCCAAAATCGACCTCAAATCCCTCTCCAAAGACTACAAAACCGCCCTCCAAGAGCTGACCCAAGCGACCCACGGGGTAACACCAAGCTATGAGATGCTTGGGGCTTCGGGTCCTGATCACAAGAAGGAGTTTGAGATTGCGATCGTCCTAGAGGATCAGATGATCGCCAAGGCAAAAGGCAAGAGCAAAAAAGAGGCTCAACAGAAAGCAGCCAAAATTGCACTGGCTAAACTCAAGGGGTAGGGATGAATACATTTGGCAAACAACTCACACTGACAACCTTTGGGGAGTCACACGGCAAGGCGTTGGGGTGTATCCTCGATGGAGTCCCTGCGGGGTTGGTAATCGATGAGGGGTATATCCAGTCTGAACTCGATCGACGCAAACCAGGCAAGAGCAAACTAGAGACGGCTCGCAAAGAGGATGATAGAGTCGAGATACTCTCAGGGGTCTTTGAGGGGGTAAGTACGGGAACCCCTATCGCAATGGTGATCTTCAACACCAACCAAAAGAGCCGTGACTATGACTCCGTCAAAGATCTCTTCCGTCCAGGGCATGCGGACTTCACCTACTTCCACAAGTATGGGATGCGTGATTACCGTGGTGGGGGGCGTAGCTCGGCGAGAGAGACCGCTGCGAGAGTGGCAGGTGGAGCGATCGCCAAGCTGATGCTCAAAGAGCTAGGGGTAGCGATCGAGTCGGGACTCTGTGAGGTCGATGGGATCGCGGGGGCGGTGCGTGACTTTGAGCATGCCAAGCACTCCAAGCTCCACGCCCTCGACCCTACCGTAGCGCAGGCACAAGAGAAGGCGATCCTCTCCGCCAAGGATAACCACGACTCTGTGGGGGGTGTCGTCCTCACGAGAGCTACGGGAGTGCCTGTAGGGCTAGGGGAGCCACTCTACTACAAGCTCGATGCGATCCTCGCTGAAGCGATGATGGGGATCAATGCTGTCAAGGCGGTGGAGATAGGAGATGGGGTGGCAAGTACCCACCTCAAAGGAAGCCAAAACAACGATGCGATCACCTTAGAGGGTTTCGAGTCCAACCACGCAGGAGGGATACTCGGTGGGATAAGCAATGGCGATACCATCCTCGTCAAGACCCACTTCAAGCCCACCCCAAGTATCTTTCAAGAGCAAGATACCATCACCACCCATGATGAGGCGGTCAAATGCAACCTCAAAGGGCGACACGACCCGTGTGTGGCGGTGCGTGGTGCGGTGGTGTGTGAAGCGATGATGGCACTCACCCTTGCGGATATGGTGCTACTCAATATGGGAAAGAAGATGGCACATCTCCACGCCCTCTACCCTAAAAAAGCATAGGTTCATCTAGCCCCTTCACCCGAAAACTCTTACGGTGGATGGGGCATCTATCATACTTCACGAGTGCTTCGATGTGGGCTTTGGTACCGTAGCCCTTGTGCTTCTCAAAGCCATACTGCGGATAGGCTCTACTCATCTCTATCATCTCCCTATCGCGTGTCACCTTCGCTAAGATACTCGCAGCGGAGACCTCGGCTATCTTATCATCGGCTTTGACCATCGTGGTGAGGTTGGCGACCCCAAAGGTGCTGTTGCCATCAAAGAGGTAGTCGCATCCCGCTAGATGCTCCTGTATCGCCTCCAACCCCTCTCGTAGACACTGGGAGATCCCTAGGCTATCGACCTGCTCCGCAGAGAATGAGATGATGTGGTAGTGACTGTTGGCGATGATGTGTGGGTAGAGTGCCTCTCGCTTCTTCTGGGTTAGTTTCTTGGAGTCCATCAGCCCCTCTACCTCTCCTGTGAGTACCACCCCCGCCATCACCAAAGCCCCTGCCAAAGGACCGCGTCCCGCTTCGTCTATCCCACAGAGGGGTTGAGTTGTTTGTGTCATAATCCTAGCTCCTTTGATATCTCTTTGATGAGTTTGGAGAGGGGGCATTTGCCTATCTCCTCCTCACTCATATCGCCACCCGTAATAGATAGTGTCCTTAAATGTTCGTAATTTCACATAACACCCTCACTTGTTAAGCCACACTTTGCAGTAACGCTTCACGCTTAGTCATCACCAATTCTAGTTTCTATCACCTCATAATGCTCTTGGGTGAGTAGCTCTACTCTATTGGGGTGTATTTGGATCATGGTCATGCCCCAGTGTTACTATCTTTGCTTTGAGTTGGGGGAGATAGAGGTGGATGATATCTTCGATGATGACCATATTGACCTCATAGTCATAGAGTGCTTTGACTATCCCTTGGTGGTGGTGGATAATCTTCTCGATATTATCAATCATCTCCAAGCTAAACGCGACTTTGGCTTCTCTAGAACGATTAGACATGGAGTAACTCCCTTAAGATATACTGGTAAATAGACCAACTCCATTACTCACTCCCTTCGCTCATCACCGCTAAAAACGCCTCACCATACCGCTCAAACTTCACCGCTCCGATACCGTGTACCTCTAGCATCTCGGCTTTGGTTTGGGGGCGGGTGTTGCTGAGCTCTTTGAGGGTCTTGTCGGAGAAGATGATGTAGGGTGGGAGTCCTGCTTCTTGGGCGATCTCTGTGCGGAGGTCACGGAGGGTGTCGTAGAGTGCTACATCGTAGTCATCGAAGTAGGTGACGCGTCGTTGGGGTTTGGTCTTGGGGGTGGAGAGGCGTGACTTTTTGATCTCGATGGTGTGTACTCCTCGGAGGAGTTCCGCCCCAAAGGGGGTGAGGTGATAGACCTTGAACTCCCCGATACCAATCGCCCCTAGCTCTAGGAGCTTGTCTCCGATGGTGAGCCATTGGGCTTTGGTGTACTCTGTGCCGATGTTGTAGACGGAGAGGGTGTCGTGGTGGTTTTGGAGGAGGCGTTGCTCTTTGCTCCCTCGGAGGATATCGATAATATAGTGTAGCCCAAATTTCTGTTGGGTACGCATGATAGCAGAGAGGAGCATGCGTGCGGGGGTGGTGATATCGAGTTTCTCCCCTTGGGGGGTGGTGCAGTTGTCACACTGGGTTTGACACGGTTTGATACGGTCATCGAAGTAGCCTGCGATACTCTGGTGACGACACGCCTCGGAGTTGGCGAAGCGTACCATACTGTCGAGTTTGTTGAAGGCATGTTGTTTGTAGGGGGTCTCTGGGAGATCCTCGATAAAGGATTTTTGCTGGATGATATCACTCGCAGAGAAGAGGAGTAGCGTCTCTGAGGCTAGTCCGTCACGCCCCGCCCGTCCGATCTCTTGGTAGTAGTTCTCTAGGGTTTTGGGTAGGGTCATATGGACTACGAAGCGGATATTGGACTTGTCTATCCCCATCCCAAAGGCGATAGTAGCGACGACGATCTGTACCTTGTCTGCGACGAAGTCTGCGTAGGTATGGTTCTTCTCTTGGGTGGGGAGTCCTGCGTGGTAGGGCTGGGCTTGGATCCCTTGGGAGAGGAGAAAGCTACTGATCGACTCGGTGGATTTGCGGGAGAGGGTGTAGATGATACCCGACTCCCCTTGGTGAAGCATCAAAAACTCCACTAGCTGTTGTCGTCCATCTCTGATACGGTGTTTGGCGTGGATGGTGAGGTTCTCCCGAAAGAGCGAACCGCGTACCCGCATGGGGTCTTGGAGTCCAAGATTGGTGGCGATATCCTGCTCTACCGCGTGGGTGGCAGTGGCGGTGAAGGCGGTGATAGGGGTGGCGGGAAACTGCTCTTTGAGAAGAGAGAGCCGTCGGTAGTTCTCCCGAAACTCATGCCCCCACTCACTTACACAGTGTGCCTCATCAATGACAAAGAAGTTGATAGGGAGCTGGTGGAGCAGACTCAAAAAGTAGCTGTTGGTGAGGCGTTCGGGGGCAACATAGAGGAGCTTGACCTCTCCTGCTTTGAGCTGGGCTTCGATCTGTTGGCTCTCCTCTCGCTCCTGCATAGAGCTGAGCATCACCGCAGAGATACCGTTGGCTTTGAGAGCGACGACTTGGTCGTGCATAAGGGCAAGGAGCGGAGAGACGACGATAGTGATCCCCTCCATTAGAAGCGTAGGGAGCTGATAGCAGAGGGATTTTCCTCCCCCTGTAGGGAGTATCATCAAGAGATCTCTGCCTGCCAAAATCGCATCGACCACCTCCTCTTGGAGTGGGCGAAAAGTACGGTGTCCAAAGTAGTGTTTGAGGGTTTGTTGTTTATTCATGGTGTAAGTGTAGCGTGTTTGGGGCGTGAGTGGGTAAAAAGTGACAAATTGCCCCCTGCTATTTAAAGGTGTAGCCCACTCCCCACACGGGGTGGAAGTAGTTCTCTTGGTTGTGGGGGTCTATCTTGCTTTTGAGGCGATTGATGGCGACATTGATGGCGTTGTCGTTGACACTCTCCCCCTCGATACCCCAGACCGAATCCCGTAGAAAATCGCGGGTGAGTGGCTCATCGATATGCGTCATAAAGGTGTGTAGGAGCTTGAACTCCAAGGGGGTGAGTGCGATAAGTATCTGGGTGACATGGAGGCTCTTTTGGGTGAGGTCGAGGGTGAGGGTTTTGTGTTTGAGTCGTTGCTGTTTTTGGAGGGCTCCAGTGCGTCGTAGAAGGGCTTTGACACGGAGGATCAGCTCTTTGGTGGAGAAGGGTTTGGTAATGTAGTCATCACCTCCCGCTTCAAACCCCTCCTCTAGCTCAGACTCTTTGGCTTTGGCGGTGAGGAATATCACGGGGGTATCGTAGCCTATCTGGCGAAGATGTGCGACAAACTCACTCCCCTCCACATCGGGAAGGTTACGGTCTACGAGCATCAAGTCAGGACTCTCCTCCTCCAAAAACCACTCTACGGTGTGTGTGGAGAGGAAGCCCGTCACCGAGTAGCCCTCTTTGGTGAGGTGGTACTCTATCAACTCTAGTATATCCTCTTCATCTTCTATGACGACTATCTCTATCTCTTTTTGCATAGAGAGATTATACCGCAAAGCCTTTAATGAAGAAGAAGATCAAGGCGGAGAGGATCGCTGCCGCAGGGACAGTGATGACCCATGCTGCGACGATCTTCTTGACCATACCGCGTTTGACATAGTTTTCACGGAGTGATCGTTTGAGTGATTTGACCTTCTTTTTTTGGCTCTTGTGTGCTTGGATAAGCGAGAGCTTCTTGGCAGGCTCTTCATTGGTGCAGGCATCTAGCTCCGCTTTGAGGGTGCGTTGTTTGGTGATTTCGCTCTGGAGCTTGAGTTGCTTCTCATTGGTCTCTTTGGAGTCTAGCCACTCTCTAAGGAACCCTACTCCAAAGATCGCACCCACTGCGATGTGTGTGGAGGAGACGGGGAGTCCAAGCTGAGAGGCGATGACAACGGTGATCGCTGCTGCCATCATGATAGAGAAGGCACGCATCTGGTCAAGCTCTGTAATCTCTGAGCCGACTGTCTTGATGAGGCGAGGACCAAAGAGAGCCAGACCGATAGAGATACCCAACCCTCCTACGACCATAACCCATAGTGGAATCGCTGCTTTTTTGGAGACAGCGAGGTTGGTGAGGGCATCATTGACTGCGGCGAGTGGCCCTACGGCATTGGCGACATCGTTGGCACCGTGGGCAAAGCTCAGGAGAGCAGCCGCAAAGATAAGAGGGATGGTAAAGAGCATATTGATAGAGGCTCTACTCTCACTCATCGTGGAGACCCTTTGAGCGATCTTGGGCTTGACAATCAGGTAGGTGATCCCTGCACCAATCGCACCAAAGAGGAGTGCGACCATAAGGGTCGGCTTCTTGGTGTGAGGGAGGAAGGAGAAGGTATCGACGATAATTGGCCAGACTTTTTTGAGTCCTTTGAGGGTGAGGTAGGTCATAAAGGCTGCTACCATGAGTGCCACAAGGATCGGGACGATCTTCTTGGTAGCGGTGAGTTTGTCCTCTTTGTAGAGGATCTGTGACTTGATGATATAGAGGAAGGAAGCGGCAATCACCCCACCAAGTACGGGAGAGATGACCCATGAGGCAGCGATCTTGCCCATTGTACTCCATGAGACGATAGCAAACCCACCCGCAGCAATCCCACCACCAAGTACCCCACCGACGATAGAGTGTGTGGTAGAGACGGGAGCTTTGAGCCATGTGGCGAGGTTGAGCCAGAGTGCCGCAGCGAGAAGTGCCGCAGACATTGCGTAGACAAAAGTCATCGGATCCCCACCAAAGGCAGTAGGGTCGATAATCCCTTTCTTGATGGTACCGACGACATCACCTCCCGCGATCAAGGCACCAGAGGCTTCAAAGATCGAGGCGATAATAATCGCTCCCCCGATACTTAATGCTCCCGACCCAACGGCAGGTCCGACATTGTTGGCGACATCATTGGCACCGATATTCATCGCCATATAGGCACCAAATACCGCAGCGAGTACCAAGAACCCACCGTGGGTAGCTTGTCCGATGATGCTATTGGCAAAAAACGCAACGGCGACAGCAAAGCCCGCACCAATGAGAATCTTTAGAGAGTTATTCATAGAGTTTCCTTTAAGTTTAATAGTAGTAGAGGAAGTATAGAGAAAAAGTATTACAATTTTGTTACGATTGGGGGCGAGGAGTCATGGGGTGGGTGGGAACTCCCCACCCTAGAGTGTATGAGTGAGGAGAGTGGTTACCACTTGACTTGTGCAGTTAACATCACTGCGTCAGTCTGTGTCACACTGTCGACCTCTTCATTGAGGTAGTTGGCGATAAACTCAACATTTTTATTGTACTTGTAAGAAGCCCCTGCGAGGGTGCGTTGACGCTCTTCTCCTGCGTCAAGCTCAAAGAAGTCGTAGCGCCCGATGAGATTCCAATCCTCTACGATACGGTACTCGCCATTGATAGAGTAGCCATCTCCCTCTTTTGTCGCTCCACCATCGGTCGCGGTGATGTACTGTGCAGAGAGGAGAAACTCTGGCTGGTTGTAGACCGCGTGAAGACCATACCAGACAAAGTCTGTACCCTTGACTTTGTAGTCCGTGTTGTACTGCCCCAAGAAAGAGAGATCAAGGTAGGTGTCATGAGTGTGGACATGGGCTTTACCTGTACCAAAAAGGTGTCCTGTCACTCTCCATTCACCACTTAGACCATTGCCATCTTCGATCCCGTGATACCCTTCACCATTGAAGATACCTAGCTCAGAAGAGAGATACTCTGTTTTGGTTTTGAAGTTGACTCCGAGGTCTGCTGAGTTGGTGAAGTGTGCTCCCTCATGTGCCTCAACAAAGACTTTGGAGATAGAGCGGTATGCCCATCCATGATGCTCTTCGTAGTCGATCCAAGGTCTATGAACTTGTCCCATCTCAACGCCTGTAAAGGGGAGGATATCATCGAGGTAGAGGTAGGCGTATTTGAGTCTTACTTTCCAGTCACCACTCGCTTCATGGTGGGTATCAAAAGTGATACGCATATAGTCTTTGGACTCCTCATCAAAGTAGCCTTTGATCTGGAAGTAGTTTCGTCTTGTCTCAAACTCGTTGGTGTCAGTCTCACTATCGTGTACAAATCCAAGGTAGTGTGTCCCTGAGAACTTGAGGAGAGGTACTTTGGATTTGACGGTGGTTGCGGTGCTACTAGCTGATACTAAAGTCGCCATAGCGATGGTAGAGAGTAAGATTTTTTTCATAGTGTGGTTTCCTTATGTGAGTGTATTGGTGGAAGTATAGAGTAAAATGGTTACAAAGTGATTACAACAAGGGGGGAGCCTTGTATAGGGGTTAGGCGTAGAGGTTGAAGGTGGCACCCTTCTGGTCTAAAAACGCCTCCATCTTTTTCTGTCCCATCTTCTTGGCATAGTCTTTGGCGGTGATGCCGTTTTTATCTGTGGCATTGATCTTGGCACCCTGATCTAGGAGGAGGGTGGCTAGCTCAATATCCCCAAAACACGCCGTAAGCTGTAGTGGGAGGATACCACTTCGGCGTTGGGTGGTGTTGAGGTCGCTCCCTTGTTGGATACAGAGCCTCACCACATCGAGGCGTTTGAACTTGATGGCGGTATCGAGTGCTGAGACCTTATCCCCATCAAGGGCATGGATATCGACCCCATATGCCAAGAGAAGCTCTATCGCCTCAAGAGAAGCGTGGGTGCGAATGGCATAGAAAAGAATCCCAATCTCATCGGGTTCATCGAGTGCATATTCATCCCCGATAATCACCTCTTTGGAGAGGTCTAAACCTGCTTCGAGGAGCTTTTTCATCTTGACTAGAGAGTCATGCTCCATCGCTTCGAGGAGTGCTTTCATGAACCAAAGGGGTTCATCCCACTCATCATCCCCATCGCTTGTGACTTTTTGTTCTCTTCGACCATCTGTGTGAGATCATTGACCGCGGAGATAAGTAGAATCTGTAGGGACTCTTTATCTTCGAGTAGGGAATCATCGATATTGAGGTCGATAATCTCTCCTGAGCCATTGGCGGTGACGGTGATGAGTCCACCACCTGCTTTGGCGGTGAGTTCGACTTTTTTGACCTGCTCTTGCATCTGCTCTGCTTTGGCTTGCATCTGCTCTAGCATCTTGCCCATATTGTTAAGATCTAATCCTTCAAACATGCTACTACTCCAACCCTTCAAACGCTTGTGCGATCGTGTTGTCATCTTCAAGTATGACTATTTTGGGCAGATGGGTATCCGCCTCCGCTTCACTCATAGTCGCATAGGCGATGATGATGATCTTATCCCCTTTGTGTACCTTTCGAGCGGCAGCACCATTGAGACAGATATCCCCTTTGCCCGCTTCACCTGAGATGATATAGGTAGAGAATCGTTCGCCATTGTTGATATTGACGATATCGATCTTTTGCCCCACACGCATCTTGGCGGCATCGAGGAGATTTTGGTCTATGGTGATGGAGCCGACATAGTTGAGATTGGCATCGGTCACGGTGGCTCTGTGTAGCTTGGAGTAAAGCATGGTAATGTTCATGGTTAGTCCTATTTATCTTGAAATTATGTTCTTATTATACTGAAAAATGTATGGAATAGTGAAAAGCTCGGGGAGGGTACCCCGAGAGAGTGTCTGTAGTCTAGCTTACATCGCTAGGGCTGAAGGGGGTGTAGGCTCTGCCCACATCTCATCAGGAATCACGAACTCTTGGACAACTTCACCACCAATGATATGCTCATCGATGATACGATCAATCTTCTCTTTGGTAAGCCCTACATACATTGTGTGTCCTGGCTCAACAAGCATCACAGGGCCTTGTTGACAACGGTTGAGACATCCCGTCTGGATAGGCTGTACAGTCTGGATAATCCCTTTCATCATCAATGCTTGTGCGAGGTGTTGAAAGAGTTGTGCGGACTCAGGGTCATTTTGACTTACACAGCTTGGTTTTGGCATGCCTGGAGGTGCAGACTGTTGACATTTAAATATATAAAACGCGGGTTGAGGTATACCTTGCATCATAGAAATCCTTTAATTGAGAGTTTTTTACTCTGATTTTTTTGTAATTCTAGCTTAAAATCCTTAAGTATCTATGAGAGCATCTTGATAAGTATCAACCAAGAATTTACTTTTTTTGACTATAATCTACTCCATAAATCTATCATGAGGAAGAGTAATGAAATATCCTTTGTTTTACAATAAAGTCGAGACGATTCGCCTCCACGATCCACTCAGTGAGTTTTTGGGTGCGATAGAGCAGGGGGAGGTTGAAATCTCCTATCTTGACTGTGTGAAGTTGGCAGGACACTCCTGTCCCACCGTTGCAGGGGCGTATCTGATGGCACTCAAAGGGCTTGAAGCACTCTATGGGGATAGCCTTCCTCAGCGAGGGAGTATCAAGGTCTCGATGCGAGAGGCAGAGGATGAGGGGGTGACGGGTGTCATCGCCAATGTGATGGCGTTTATCGTAGGTGCGAGTGGGGCGAGTGGCTTTAAGGGTATCGCAGGCAACTTCGCACGCAACAATCTCGTAGCCTACAGCGAAGTGATGGTAGGTGAGGTGACATTGACGCGTCTGGATACCCATGCCTCCGTAACGCTGAGCTACAACCCCTCCATGATCCCCGCAGATCCTCAGATGAAGCCACTGATGGGCAAAGCACTGCAGGGGGTCGCCTCTGTAGAGGAGAGAGAGCAGTTTGGTCTATTGTGGCAAGCACGCGTAGAGCAGATTTTGCTAGGAACACAACACTGGGAACAGATGATAAAAATTTCGAAGGAGTTAAGATGATTATTTCACACTATATGACACAAGAGCATCGCAAATGCGACACCCTTTTTGCCACGGCAGAGCAGTGTGTTGCGGATGGGAACTGGAAAGCCGCAGAAGAGGAGTTTATCGCATTCTCCAATGAGACCTTGGGACACTTCAAAAAAGAGGAAGAGGAGCTTTTTCCTGCGTTTGAAGCCCAGACAGGGAGTGCAGAGGGACCAACCCAAGTGATGCGTTATGAGCATGAGCAGGTTAAGGGACTCATTGGTAAGTTAGCAGGTGCTATTGAGTCACAAGATAAAGATGCCTACTTATCTTTGTGTGAATCGATGATGATTCTGCTCCAACAGCACAATATGAAAGAGGAGCAGATGCTCTATGCGATGTGTGATAGAGTCCTGCCTGTAGAGATGAAAGAGGCGACACTAGAGAAGATGAAAGCAGT
>JAMOSB010000037.1 GCA_027068485.1 Sulfurovum sp. | reverse complement strand
GGGGTGTAGCGGGTAGGGATCGCTTTGTGTGACTGTGTGAGATAGGAGACGATAATCTCCCGTGTCCCCGCCCCCTCTTCACTCCAGACGCGTCGAATGGCACGGAGCATCTGGCTATGCTCATAGGAGGGTAGCTCTATCTCTAGGAGCATCATCAGCTCATAGAGTCGGTTGTGTTCGAGTGACTCTACCCCTTCATCAAAGGGAAGCCCATTGAAGTAGTTGCGTATTTTATTGTTGAGTTTGATGAGGTATTTCTTCTTTTTCTTTGCCATGATGACCCATTTTTATCTTTTTTGTAAGTATAGCAGGATAGTACACAATCCTTCCACTTTTGTGTTATACTATAATGAAAAGGAGATGGTATGATTTTAGACTACTTCAAGAAGATTTCGGTGATACTCGCACTATCCTCTACGCTCTTGTTTACGGCGTGTACACCGCAAGAGCGGGCATTGGCTACAGGGATTGGTGTGGGGACGGTTGCGGGGGTGGCACTCGCCTCCTCTACGACACCACGCTACTACAATCGCCCCTACTACTATCACCATGGACGCTACTACTATGGAGGGGTCTATCGTAATGGCTACTACTACTACCGTGGACACCGCTACCGACATGGACACTACTACCATAGGGGCTACCGCTACTACAACGGCAGACGCTATCGGGCTAGAGCAGGTCGCTATGGCTACTACCCTTCACGAAGCCACTACCAACGCGATAGACGACGCTACCGTAAAGCTCGAAGAGATCAGAGACGCGTCCGCTGATTGGTAGGAGATATTAGGCACTACGCAAAAGCAATCTGTGAGGAGGTATTAATCTAATTGAAAAAATAGAAAATTACTAAAAGTGCTATAGTAAATCTCATCTCTCTTGCGTCAGCTGAACTAAAAGTGCCTCACTAAACCCTTCAAATGGGGGGAGGGTAAGGGTAGCCTCTCGCTGTTTGGTACCCCACATTGGCTCAGGGTAGAAGCTATCATTCTCAAAGCGTGCCATAATATGCCAATGGAGATGGGGGAGGTAGTTGCCAAAGCTTGCGATATTGATCTTGGTGGGGGTGTAGTAGGTGAGCATGAGTGTTTCGATGGTGTCGAGTAGTTCATAGATCTCTAGTTTGAGTGGAGCAGGGAGTTGGCTCATCTCTTTGTAGGGGGTCTGGGTAAAGATCTTGAGCCATGGGATCTCACTGGCTTCGACCTCGATCCGTAGGGTGCTGTTTTCATAGAGTGGTGACATTAGCGTATCCTTTTGAGTCTGGTTGAGGTGAGCCTATAGATCGATGAGGCGTGCCTATTCGCTTCGCTGAGGGGTGCGATGAGGATATCGGCATGCTCCTTAGCAAAAGTCGCATCGTAGGGGTGATTACTAAGGTTGGCTGAGGTGGTGTAGACCCACTTGAGACGATTGAGTAGAAGCAGATGATGGGGGTTTCGTACCACACGATAGGAGTGACCATTGGGGAGGATAAAGGTCGTTTGCTTCATGCGTCGTAGACGGTTTTTGTGTTGCGAGGGGATGCGTGTGATGTGGGTGAGGGTCTTGAGGCTATTGAGTGCTTTGATATAGTGCTTACCGCTAGGGCGTTGTTTGATCTGGTCTAGCTTCGCTCTATCCTGAGAGACAAACCCAATCGTCGTATCGGTCTGTGTCACTATCACGCTACCCGCAAACATCCCCACCCCTCAGATTTTTTAGCATTATAACGGCATGGGGGAGGTGTGTCAAGTCGAGAGCATTGACACACTTTTAACATATTTTTTTGCTATGATTAGGAACTATAAAGGAGTTCTTATGAAACTGTTACTGTTCTTCCTCTTGACGATGCTAGGGGTGGCATCTCTCCCGACTATCACTACAGACCCTATCACTACCGATAAACCTATCACGCTTAAGGTATCTCTCCCGACTTTTAAAGTGGAGGCACGCTATACCCACCGTCCATTGGTCATCTGTCAGCCGAGGATTGATGCGGTCTACCGTGTGATCTCTGAGAAGAAGATAGAGATGATACCACAGCCCGCGTGGCAGAGTGCTACGAGCTATCAGTGTCAACTCAATAACTCGATGCTGATCACAAACCCTCCACAGATGGAGCCTTTTAGCTTTGAGACTCCTGCCTTTGAGATGGTAGAGTATCACTACTTTGCCAAAGAGCAGTTGCTTCAGCTTCGATTTAATGATCAGGTAGCCACGGAGCAGTTTAGCTCACGGGTTACACTCTATCGACGCAATGCCCTTGCGAAGACGGCACTACACTATACCCTTACGACCCAAGATAAACGGTTGCTTCTACTTAAGATCAATGAGCCTGTCACGGGGAGCTTGGAGCTACAGATCGATGCCTCCCTCTCGACTATCCACGGAAAGCACCTCTCAGAGTCTATCACCCTCCCACTCAACCAATCCCACCACACCCCCACGGCACTTAATGCCAAGAAGGGGGCGATGTGCTTGAAGGATAGCCCACGGATGGTTGCCAAGGAGGATGGAAGCTTTGCGATGCGTATCTACTTTGATGATACCTTCTATGACAATCCACTCAAGCCCTTTGTGCATATTGAGGGGATTGGGGCATTTAGCCTTACCAAAGATGTCTATATCAACCAAGCTGAGCGTATGGCAGAGGGGATAGAGGATAGCTACTACTATGCGGAGATTCGCTCAGATGCGTTTGAACCCAACCATACCTATGAGTTGACACTCTATGCGGGATTGAAGCACTACCGTGAGTTAAAAGAGGATCAGCACTATACCTTGACTACGGGAGATAGAAAGAGTAGTGTCTTCTTTGAGCAGAAAGAACCCTATCTCTCCAATCTTGGAGAGATAGGGTTCTCTAGTATCAATGTCGATCGTGCGACACTGATTGTGGAGCGTGTAACACCTGAGAACTACCGCTACTTTATCAACTATGTGGAGGGGGATCTTAGTGATACGGCACGCTTTAGCCATGAGATACTCGCCAAAGATATCTCACTAAGTAACCCTAAAAATCAGATCACCAAACAGAAGATCCCACTCAAGAGTCTTCTTACGAGTCAACCACATGGTATCTACCGCCTCACTATTAAGTATGAGGAGCCAAGAGAAGAGGGGGAGCCTATCGTCCATACCGCCTCCAAGGTGGTCTTTGTGAGTGATATCGGTATCGCAGTCAATCTCTCTAACGATCAGGCATTTGTCTCTCTGGTGAGTTTGAGTCAGGCGATGCCTATCGCTCAGGCTACGGTGGAACTCTACTCTGCGAACAATATCCGTATCGCTTCAGCTACGACCAATGCCTCAGGGGTTGCCATCATCAACCAAAAAGCACTCCTTGATGCCTCACCCAAGGTACTCATCGTCTCCACCCCAACCGATAGGAGCTTTTTGTTGCTCAAAGAGCCACTCAATGATCTAACACGAAAAGATCTTAAGCCTACAACGCTCTCCTATCTGGCGTGGATCTACTATCAGAGTGATATTGTCCGTCCTGCTAGTACGATTCATGCACTGATTGCAGTTAAAAATGCATCGTTCCGCTCCGCTTCTAAGCTTCCCGTCAAGGTGACACTCACCTCTCTCCTCCTCGATGAGACCATCGCCCAAGCGGTCTATACTACCAATGAGATGGGTTTGATAGATTTCTCTCATACCCTCTCTGCCTATGATAAGACAGGTCCCTATCAGCTCACAGTCACCCTCGGCGATCAGGTACTAGGGAAGAAGCGTATCGATGTGGAGGCGTTTATGCCCCCTGCGATTGAGAACCATCTCTCACTCGATAGATCCTACTACCGTAGTGGGGAGTTTGCGAAGTTAAAGATACGCTCTGCGTACCTCTTTGGGGCACCTGCGAGTGAACTGTTGGGGAGTGTGACCTATACGGCGACTGCGGTGGACTATAGCCACCCAGACTATAGTGGGTATAGCTTTACCAATCAGCTTAGAGAGGGATCCAATGAGCTTCTCTATATCAACCAAGAACAGGGGATCGCACTCGATGAGAAGGGGGAGACTCAGCTGATGTTGCCGTGTCGTACGACCCAAAAAGTCCCCTCTATCCTCAACGCGATGGTGGGAGTGAGTATCATGGACGATACCCAACCCGTCTCAAGCTATGACTCCTTTTTCATCTACCCCTATGAGCGACTCGTAGGGCTGAAGCTCTCACAACCTATTGTCAAGGAGGGAGAGGCATTTGATATCCATACGGTACTACTAGACCCCGTGACACACAAGCAGGTAGCAGGGGAGCTAAGTGTGATACTCAAAAAGATCAACTGGCACTACAGCTACAGTGGCGGACACTACAACTGGGAGCGAGAGTTGGAGGAGGTGAAGACCTTTACCACCGTTGCTAATCAGCCTATCTCACTGCGTGTAGAGCAGAATGGGGAGTTTCTCCTAGAGGTACATGACCGACTTGGTGGGCATAGTGCGACAGTAGAGTTTGAGGTGAGTGGGTGGGGCTATAGTAATATCTCACCCAAACAGGATCTCAAAGAGGTTGAGATCAGCTTTGAAAAGAGGCTTTATAGGCAAGGTGAACGCCTCCAAGCCTCCTTCACCTCACCTATCTTGGAGGGGAATCTACTCGTGACACTTGAGGGTGAGGGGGTCTACTGGTATCGTAATATCCCCCTACACAAAGGGGTGGCAACACTGGAGATCCCGCTTGATAAGCCGTTGGGAAGAGGTCTCTATCTCCATGCCACGGTGACACGCAAGAGTGATAGGAGTGCGACGATTATCCCCTTTAGGGCGATGGGATATGCCTTTGTCACGCCCGATAGAACGGCTCATAAGATAGCGGTAGGGTTGGAGTATCCCGTACACTCTGGCTCCAAGAGATCACTCCCCTTGCGTATCACAACCGATAGAGAGAGTACCGTACTTGTCTCCGTGGTCGATAGTGGGATACTCAATATCACCGAGCAGAAGCCCCCACACCTCTTTGCATTTTTTAATCTCCCCTCACCCAAGCGTCTACTCTACTTTGATCTCTATGATCGGGTGATGCAGTACTTGACAACAGGAACGATTATCGCCTTTGGTGCAGGGGATATGGAGCCATTAGAGAAGCGTAAAAAACACCTCCCGCCACCCAACCAAGAGCGTATCAAGCCCTTTATGCTCTGGTCAAAACTCCTCAAAACAACCAATAAAGAGGTCAACCTCTCCTTGGATATCCCTCAGTTCAATGGTAAAGCTACAATTGTAGCTGTAGCCATCACAGAGGATGGGGTAGGGGTCGGAAGTGGTGAGGTGGTTATCAAAGATGCGATTATGATTAAGCCCTCCTATCCGAGATTTCTTCTTCAGGGGGATCGTGTCACTGTGCCTATCCGTATCTTCAATACCACTAGCACCCCACAAACACTCACCTTAGAGCATAATAGCTCTGCCAATCTCCACCTACGCTACGCACATCAGCCCATAGCGGTCGCACCTAAAAGCTCTATAGTGGTCGATGCGATACTGGAGGCGACTGCGGTAGGTCGTGGGAGTGTGGGGCTTCATATCAAGACTCCTACGGAGTACTTTAGCCATAGTGCAGTGCTTGAGGTCAAGACCCCCTATCCTCTCCAGACACAGAGTTACCGTGGGGCGACTAGTAAAAAACGCACGATAGAGATACCCAAAGCCTACCAAGGGGGTAAGCTTATGGTGAGTCTATCGGGTAATCCCATTGGACAGCTTCGTAGTGACTTGGAGTATCTGCTCTCCTATCCTTATGGGTGTGCAGAGCAGACTAGCTCTAAGATTGCGGCACTCTTCTATAGTCGACCTTTTATGCAAGAGCATTCACAGCAGAAAGAGGCTGACAACTTCATCCGCCAAGGGATCAAGAAGCTCTCTCGTATGCAAAACAGTAAGGGGGAGTTTGGTTACTGGGAAGAGGGAGGCTATGTCAACCCCTATGCTTCACTCTACAGTGCAGAGGTACTTCTCTCCCTCGATGCGGGAGGCTATCCACTCGATGTGGTCTTTAAGGCATCGATACTTCAAGCACTCACTGCCATTGCCCAAGGTAAAAAGCTCTCTATCTCCTACGATAAGCACCATCAGGTCTACGCAGGCTATATTCTCGCGATACACCATGCTCTCCCAGAGAGTACCTTCAACCATCTCTATGAATCAAAAGAGTACAACAGCTACTACTTCTCTCGCTACTATATGGCGGTGATACTCAAGAAGATGAAGCATGAAGCACTCGCTCAGAGCCTCTACAGGAGCCTCTCTCGGGTGCGATTGTCTGATATTGAGCATTTGGATTATGGGGCGATTCAGCTGCGTCCATTTGCCTCAAAGCATCGGGATATGCTCCTTGCATTCTATCTGAAGTCTCACTACTTTAGTAAATCCCAAGAGGATTTTGATACCGCACAGAAGATCTTCTCCAAACTCTACTCTACCCATGAAAAAGCGATGGCATTTCGGGCAGTCGGTGCCTACTTGGGGGATGCGGTGAAGGAGAAGATGGAGGTAGTACTACATCTCAACAAGAGAAGTCATACCTATACGGAGTCGATGGCGACGACACAACCACTGAGTGATACCCATCTGGTACTCGCACCGATTTTGGGTGTGGTCAACTACAGTATCGAAGCCTACAAAGCACTCCCTCAAAAGCTCAAAAACCACCTCTCCAAAACAAAACCCCTCAGTGTGAAGCGGGAGTTTGTCGATGCGTCAGGTAGAGCAGTGGATCTTACACACTTAGAGCAGGGGAGTCGTATCTATGCCAAAGTGACGATTGCCAACTACCCTAAGCTCAAAAATATCGTACTTGTAGAGTGTCTACCTGCGTGTATGGAGAGTCTGAGTCAACGAAGGCTCAACACCCAGTCACAACCCTTTAGTGATAGAAACCTCAAGCTTGACTATAAGGAGATACGAGATGATCGGGTACTCTACTTCCTCCACCTCGATCAAAATATCACCTATCGTAACAAAAAACGAAGGGTGGTAGCAAACTATACGGAGATCTATACGCCACTGAGTGTCACGACACAAGGGGTGTGTCAGCTCCCTGCTCTCCAGATCGAAGCGATGTATGATAGCCGTATCAGTGATTATGCCAAGGAGGCATCGACTATCACTGTCAAGCCCAAGGGATTCAAGCAGAGTACCTCCCCAAAGGGAGATACCAAACCATTAACCCTAGAGGCGTTTGTCAAGAGGTTTTATGTGCTAGAGGAGCAGGGGGCAGCTGCTGAAGCATTTGTTCCTTACTTTCATTTTCCTATCAAGCGCTACTTTGGCAAAAAGCAGGCCAGTCGTGACTTTTTACTGAAAAGTAGAGCCAACTATAACAGCACATGGCACCATAAAGTCTATACGATTGAGTCTATCAAAGTCATAGAGTCCGATACCACCCACCACCGCTATAGTGTGAAGATACGCTTTGGCTATCGACTCACCAATCGTGCGGGTAAATCGATGGAGGGTAGCACAACGCATCTTTTGCATATCAAAGAGCATAAGGGAGCGTTTAAGATAGAGAAGATTGTGGCACTTTAGTGTACAATGACCCTACTATCCACTCAGAGGGTGGGTAAGGGCTAGAAAGCAAGATTTTACCTAACAATTTGTATAATCTTAGATTATATATAATAGACTATTTCAGGAGAGAACAATATGCTTGTAAACAAACTTTTTGACACCGCGATTGTAGGGGGAGGCGTAGCAGGAACTTCACTACTCTTTACCTTGGCACGCTATACAGATCTAAATGATATCATTCTATTTGAGAAGTATGATGAGGTGAGTCAGCTCAACTCCAATCCCAAGGCCAACTCACAGACACTCCATGTCGGTGATATCGAGACAAACTATACCTATGAGAAAGCCAAAAAGGTCAAAAAAGCGTCATTTATGGTCAGTAACTATATCCAAAACTTTGGGTGGCTTGATATGGTTGGGTTCCGACGCGACAAGATGGTCTTGGCTGTTGGAGAGGAGGAGATAGCGCAACTCAAGAAGCGTTATGATGCCTTTAAAGTACTCTATCCCTACCTTGAACTATGGGATGAGGAGAAGCTTCGCCAGATAGAGCCTAAGCTACTAGAGGGGCGTAGAGAGCCGATCTTGGCGATGGGGGCAACAGGACAGATTACGACAGTCGATTTCAAAAAACTGAGTGAGAGTTTTGTCCAAGAGGCACTCGATACACAAAAAAACATCCAGATGCGTTACAATGAAGAGGTTACCAAAATAGAACGAAATGAGGATGGTACCTATACGATTACTACCGATACGACTTCGTTTCAAGCCAAAACAGTCGTGGTCAATGCAGGGGCGTACTCACTGCTCTTTGCTCAAGCGATGGGCTATGGTAAATCCTATGCGACACTCCCTATTGGGGGAAGTTTCTTCTTTACCAAAGAGAAGCTACTCAATGCCAAAGTCTATACGATGCAAAATCCAAAGCTCCCATTTGCTGCGGTGCATGCGGATCCTGATGTGACCCAAGAGTGGAATACCCGCTTTGGACCGACTGCGTTTGCGCTACCTAAGCTTGAGCGATACCACTCACTCCATATCAAAGACCTCATCGATGCGTTAGGGATCGATATGGATGTGACCAAGGTCTATATGAGCCTACTCAAAGATAGTACTATTCGTGGCTATATTTTGCGTAATGTAATGGAGGAGATGCCTCTCATTGGTAAAGAGGTCTTTGTCAAAGATGCACAAAAGGTTATCCCGTCACTCAAAGCCTCTGATATCGAGTTTGCAGAGGGGTATGGTGGTATGCGTCCACAGATTATCGACAAGATTAACCATGAGTTGTTGTTGGGTGAAGCGAAGATTGAGGAGGAGGGGATTACTTTTAATATGACCCCAAGCCCAGGTGCCTCTAGCTCACTCAATATTGCGATGCAAGATGCCCAAGCACTCTGTAAACACTTGGGAGCGACCTTCGATGAAGCAAAGCACCAAGAGGAGATCGAGTCGCTTAAAGCGTAGGGAGGAGGGCGTTACGCCTTCTCTCCTAGTGCGACATCGATACTTTTGGTGACAGTGAGTTGTTGCTCCTGATACCACTGCGTCTGCTCCAACTTAGGAAACACCTCCCGCATAATCTCCAATGGACTATTGTCCCACGCTTGGGTACTCTGAGCGATACTCCACCCCAACGCCCCAATGACATAAGAGAAGATCTGGTTGATCACTTTGTAGCGATCTTCAGAGGCGATCCCTTTGGCTTTTTTCTCATCGCTTAGGATGCTTTTGATTAGCTGTTTACGAAGCTCTCGGGTGTAGTGCTGTTTGATTGTTTCTATGATTTCTTGATTTTTCATAGGAGTATTGTACTTAGTTTTTGATAAAACTGTAAGACAAAAAAGCCCTACCCTATAAAATCAAGGCTAACGAATTTAACCTTTATGGTTTAATCGCTGTCATCAAAAAAACACTAAATGAAGCGTGAGGTTTCTCTATGGTGTTGGCGGTAGTAAAGGCTATCTCCCTAAAACCCACCTCTTGAGCTATCGCCTCTAGTGCTTTACGCTCAAAGCCATAGTGGTAGACCCCTAAGTTGTCACTATGGAAGCTCCCATCTTCTAAATCCAAATCAGCAATAGCGATAAATCCACCGCTTGGAAGCATCCCGTAGAGTTTGCTAAAGAGAGCATGGGTATCTTCAAGGTGGTGGATAGTCATAGAGGAGATGATCCCATCAAAAGTACGATGGGGGGTGGTCTGGCTAAGGTCGGCCTCTATCACCTCTGTCTGGCAGGCAAACTCACTGCTCTTGTCTTGAAACTCTTTGAGCATAGAGGGGGAGTTGTCGAGTGCGATGACCTTGCCGATATAGGGTGCGACAAAGTAGCTCAAAAGCCCTGTCCCTGCACCTAAGTCCATCACCTCCATGGTGGGGGTTAGGGTGATACGCTCGGTGATGAGCTGTGCGATACGCTTGGCGTTTTGGACGCGTCGGCTACTCATATCCCATGATTTAGATTTGTGTGCGAAGTGGTCTGTTTGTGGTTTCATACGCTACCTTTGTGATTTTGTCAATAGTGTGATCCGTATAGTACCCAATAACCCCATAAATGGCAAAAAATCTATGCTATAATTAACCAAAAGAGAGGAGTATTGTAGATGAAAAAATTGAAGATTTTAATGGCTGCTTCTGAGGTGGTACCATTTGCCAAGAGTGGTGGATTGGCAGATGTGGCTGGGGCATTGCCCAAGGCACTACGCAACCTAGGGCATGATGTACGGGTGGTGATGCCTCGCTACTACGGGATCGATAAGCAGAAGTATCAGCTCAAGCCACTGCTTGGATCACTTGGGGTACCTATGGGAATTATGGGAGAGGAGTGGGCAGAGGTCTATGAGGGGGTGCTTCCTCAGAGTGATGTCCCTGTCTACTTTATCGAGTATGAGCGTTATTTTGGACGCGAAGGACTCTATGATGAGAATGGGGTGGCGTATAGTGACAACGACAACCGCTTTATCTTCCTCTCAAAAGCGGTGATGCAACTAGCCAAAAAGCTCCACTTTCAGCCCGATATCCTCCATGCCAACGACTGGCACACTGCGATACTCCCCCTCCTACTCAACACTACCTATCGTTCCGATCCACACTTTGCTCAGACTGCTTCTGTTTTGAGTATCCACAATCTCCAACACCAAGGGGAGTTCTATAAAGGGGTGATGGATGTACTCGATGTGGGGTGGGAACACTTCACCGTCGATGAGCTGGAGTGCTACGATCGGGTCAATCTCCTCAAGGGGGGGATTGTCCATGCCAATGCTTTCAATACCGTCAGTAAACGCTACGCCCAAGAGATTGGGACAGAGGCGTTTGGGTGGGGGCTAGAGGGGGTGGTACTCGCACATCAAGCGAAGCTCTTTGGTATCCTCAATGGCGTAGATTATGAGGAGTGGAGTCCTGCGATCGATCCGTTTATTATTCAGCACTACGATAGTGGAGCGATGGGGGGCAAAGCCCTCTGTAAGCGTGCTCTACAAGAGCGGTTTGGACTCCCTGTGCGTGCGGATGTACCACTCTTTGGATTGGTAGGTCGTCTCGCTGAACAGAAGGGGATTGGACTGTTGGCGGAGGCGGTGCGAGGATTGCTAGAGATGGATATACAGATTGTGCTACTGGGGACTGGAGAGTCGTGGGCTGAGGCATTCTTCTCTGAGATTGCAGGGGCTTACCCTAGCAAGTTTGGGTGCTATATTGGCTACCGTAATGATCTTGCCCATCAGATAGAGGCGGGGAGTGATTTCTTCTTGATGCCCTCACTCTTTGAGCCGTGTGGACTCAACCAAATCTATAGTCTACGCTACGGGACACTCCCTATTGTGCGTGCGACGGGAGGGCTTGATGATACCATCACCAACTATCAACCCCACCAAGGAAAGGGAACGGGCTTTAAGTTTTATGATAGTACCGCTGATGCACTCTATGGTACAGTCAAATGGGCAGTGGAGACCTACTATCATGACCCAAAAGGAGTCAAACAGCTTATCGCCAATGCCATGGCGGAGCGTTTTAGTTGGGAGGAGTCGGCGAGAGGGTATGAGGCGATGTATGCGTTTAGTCTGAGAGAACGGTTTGGTAGCCATCCAGAGGTAGCCAGATGAACCACCCTATCTACTACGATATCACCCGCTTTAGTGCCTTGGATATCTACCTCTTCAAGGAGGGGACACACACCAAGCTCTATGACCACCTTGGATCGCACGCTATGGAGCGAGAGGGGAGAGGTGGGGTCTACTTCGCTCTCTGGGCACCCCACGCAAGAGGGGTCTTTGTACGAGGAGACTTCAACCACTACCAAGAGCGAAGCCACCCACTCCAACGGCGTAGTGATGGCTCAGGGATATGGGATGGATTTATCGAGGGGGTAGCAGAAGGCTCTACCTATAAGTACTTTATCCAGAGTGACCTCCCCAACCACAACCCCAACAAATCTGACCCCTACGCCTTCTACGCAGAGGTAGCACCACACTCCGCGTCACGCATCTGGGATATCGAGGGGTATGTGTGGCAAGACAGAGAGTGGATGGCACAACGCCACAAACACAACTCCCATAAAGCTCCCATCTCTATCTATGAGGTACATCTAGGCTCTTGGAGGCGTAAGGTCGAGGAGGAGAATCGCTTTTTGAGTTATGCGGAGTCTGCGGAGGCGTTGGCACACTATCTCAAAGCGATGCACTTTACCCATGTGGAGCTGCTGCCAATTACCGAGTATCCCTTTGAGGGGTCATGGGGCTATCAGGTCACAGGCTACTTTGCTCCTACTTCACGCTACGGTACTCCTGAGGAGTTTATGGCGTTTGTCGATACGATGCATCAGCATGGGATTGGTGTGATTTTGGACTGGGTACCGTCGCACTTTGTGATGGATGGGCATGGATTGATGAACTTTGACGGGAGTTGTCTCTATGAGCATCAAGATCCCCGTCAAGGCTACCATCCTGAGTGGGGAAGTGCGATATTTAACTACGACCGCAATGAGGTGCGCGCCTTTTTGATTAGCTCTGCGATGTTTTGGCTAGAGAAGTACCACCTCGATGGTATCCGTGTGGACGCGGTGGCATCGATGCTCTACCTAGACTACTGCCGAGAGGAGGGGGAGTGGATCCCCAATGCCCAAGGGGGCAATATCAATACAGGAGCCGTGAAGTTCCTCAAACAGCTCAATCAGTCACTCTATGGGGCATTTGATGATATTATGATGTTTGCGGAGGAGTCGACCAACTACCCGATGGTGAGTCGTCCCGTCTCCCAAGGGGGGTTAGGGTTTGGCTACAAGTGGAATATGGGATGGATGCACGACAGCCTCAAGTATATGAAGCATGATCCACTCTACCGCCAACACCACCATGAGCATCTCACCTTTAGCTTTGTCTATATGTACAATGAGAACTACCTGCTTCCTCTTAGTCATGATGAGGTGGTACATATGAAAGGCTCTCTTATCAATAAGATGCCAGGCGATACCAATCAGAAGTTTGCTAACTTACGCGCACTCTATACACTAATGATGGTACACCCTGGGAAAAAGCTCCTCTTTATGGGAGGGGAGTTTGGACAGTTTGCGGAGTGGAACTATGAGCAGAGCTTGGATTGGCATCTTCTGGAGCTTCCCCTACACAAAGGACTACAGCATCTCGTCCAATCACTCAACCACCTCTACCAAACTCACCCTGCACTCTATAAAAATGATGTAGAGCCTACAGGGTTTGAGTGGATTGATGAGCAGGACTACCGTGCCAATGTAATCGCCTTTATCCGTAAGGGGGATGCGGGGGACACCCCTATCATTGTGGTGTGTAACTTCTCTGATAAGATTCATGCGGGCTACCCACTTGGGGTCTCTACGGCAGGGAGCTATCAGGAGATATTTAACTCTCAATCACCAGCCTATGCAGGGTGGGATATCTCCAACCCAACACCTCTTGAGACGACCCCTACCCCCCACCATGGACGCGATCATACACTCACCGTGACACTCCCTCCTCTTGGGGTTATTCTCCTACAGCAGAGAGTTCTTCAATCGTAGGTACCCAATTATTTATAAATATAGGGGATATTAGCTTGCAAACCCACTCTTGAACTTACAGGACTCTTTCTTGACGACGATCTCTTTTTGTTTCTCTTTGCGTCGAGTATCCTTCTCCACGAAGATCTTCTTACGGGTTTTGGGATCCATCTCTGTATAGTACATCACCGCAGAGTAGGTACTTGGTGTAGGGGTAAAGACCTGAGCCTGCTCGGGATTCATCTTGAGTTCATGGGTAGTGAAGTCTTTGAGTGCATGCATATCTCGTTCGGTACACCCTGGGTGTGCGGCGATGAGGTAGTAGGTCAAAAACTGCTTCTTGTCCATCTCTTTGTTGAGTCTGTCGTAGAGCTTCTTAAACTCCACAAGGGTCTCTTTTCCTGGTTTACCCATGAGTTCGAGTACATGCTGTTGGGTGTGTTCTGGGGCAACTTTCATCTGTCCTGAGATGTGGTGTTTGACCATCTCTCTGAGGTAGGAGTAGCCGTTGCGTTTGTCTGCGGTGATGAGGTCATAGCGTACCCCTGAAGCGACAAAGGCTTTGCGTACCCCCTCAGTCTCGCGTATCTTTCTAAGCAGATTGATATTGCGACTATGGTCGACATGCATCACCTTACAGAGGCGTTGGGCATCGACACAGCGGATATCATCACAGGTACCCTTTTTGAGTTTTTTGCCACACTCATAGCCATACATATTGGCCGTAGGACCTCCGACATCAGAGATGATCCCTTTATAGTCGTTGTAGTCATTGAAGGCTTTGGCCTCTTCGAGGATATTTTTCTCAGAGCGTGTACGGATGGTGCGTCCTTGGTGTACTCCGATAGCACAGAAGTTGCACTCCCCCCAACAGCCGTGGTGCGTCATAATCGAGAACTTGATCGTCTCTAGGCACTTGACCTTACCCTCTTTGGCGTAGTAGGGGTGTAGCTCTCTGGTGAAGGGGAGATTGGAGTTGGCATCCATCTCATCCTCATCGAGGTAGTCGCAGGGGGGATTTTGTATCAAAAAACGGCTATCGACAGGCTGACAGAGTCCCTTGGCGGAGATGGGGTCGTTGTTGTCATAGAAGTCATCAAAGAGGTCAATATACCGCTCTTTGGTATCGACACACTCTTGGTGTGAGGGGAGTTGGATATAGTCGTAGTTTGGCTCTTTGGCGATGTAGCAGACCCCACGGATATCACGATAGTCTCGCCCCGCTTCGAGTGCTTTGGTGAGTTGCTCGATGGCGATCTCCCCCATACCATAGATGAGGATATCCGCTTTGGAGTCAAAGAGTATGGGCTTTTTGAGCTTATTTGACCAGTAGTCGTAGTGGCTGACGCGTCGAAGTGAGGCTTCGATACCACCTAGTACAAGGGGGACGGTGTTTTTGAAGTAGCGTCGGATAAGATTGCAGTAGACACTCAATGCCCTATCGGGTCGTTTGTCATTTTTGCCCCCTGGGGTGTAGTCATCGGAGTTGCGAAACTTCTTGGTGGCGGTGTAGTTGGAGACCATTGAGTCTACAGAGCCTCCACTCACTCCCCAGTAGAGCCGTGGCTCTCCTAAACGCTTGATATCGCTATCACACTTGATATCGGGCTGTCCTATCATTCCGACTCGGTAGCCCATCCGCTCTAGCATCCGTCCGACCATCGCCACACCGATAAAGGGAGAGTCGATATAGGCATCGCCTGAGACAAGGATAACATCACACTGATCCCATCCGCGTGCCTCCATATCTGCTCGTGTGGTGGGGAGAAAATCCTCTTGGGTGAAGTTCGATTGGGGTTTGGTTTTGCCTCGTTTGCGTGCCATCTTAGGCGTCTCCTCTTGGGGTGAGTTGTCGACCTACGATGAGTACCGCAAAGAAGCGTACCGCCCAGAGGATACAGAGAAGGAGCCAAGTCGCTACAGAGAGGTCAAAGAGTGGCATAAAGTTCCAGCCGAACCCTGCGACTAGTGAGACGACGATACGCACCCCTACAACAGCTTGGGTGGCGTAGAAGAGTCTCTGTGTCCAGCGATCTGCGTGCATGGGGTTGCCTGAGTGTCCGAGTGTTACACGCGTTCCAAACCCAATGAGTATCGTAAAGACAAAGCCAAGCACTAAGCTATGGATATCGAGGAGGAGTAGGGTACTATCGGTTAGAAGTCTAAAAAGGTTGCTAATCCCCCCTAGGATAAAGGCGATAGGTACCCAGTAGAGGGCAGTGTGGAGTATCCAGAGAAGAGGGTTTGGATTGGGGGTCTGGAGTTGCCATCGCTGAAGCTCTTTGGCTACCAATAGCCCCAGTGCGATATCGGCGATAAACCCACTCCCACTATAGAGACTCTCCAGTAGTATCCGTACTACAAGCACTCCAAAGAGGCGTTGCATCAGTGTCTCATCACGACTCACTATCGCGTGGGAGAAGAAGGGTACCATGCGTTGGGCGACAGAGAAGGTGAGGAGAAACAAAAAGAGGTAGATCCCCATCTGTGTAGTGATTCCTGCGAGTAGCGGGAGGAAGAGTTCAGAGAGGATAAAGAGTAGATGAGAGAGTACCCCAAATCCCATCGCAAGGAGTATCCAGAAGAGATCATGCCGATCCTCCATCTGGGTGGTGGTATAGATCTTTTTGAGGATCAACGCCCCACGCAGATGCCCCGCAAAGACCATCCCCATCCCTAGTACTGAGAGTACAGGGGTCGCAATGGAGCCAAGGATATAGAGGGATGCCCCAAGGTAGTAGAGGTTGAAGACATCCATATAGGCTTTTTTCTCGAGAGGAGCGGTGGCACTAAAGCGTGGAAAGGTGGTAAACAAAAACCCAAAAAATGCAGGGGTAAAGAGCAGATAGATCAATCCATACGCATGAAATCGTGTGGGAGAGATCGCCATATGCATCACCCCTTTGTAGGCAAGCATAAAGATAAGCATGATAATAATCGCATTGACAAATGCCAAGATAAAAAATGGTTGATGGGGTTGGGAGAAGAAGTAGTGATCCTCCCCCTCTTCAAACTTCATTCGCATAGAAACTCCTTTGGTATCTCACAATATGTGGTATGATAGCAAAAAGTAGCTATCGTTTGCGTGTACAATAGAGCAAAGAGAATCTATGTTAGAATATCTTGGATAGAGTGTAGCAGTTTAGATAATAATGATAAGACAATAGCGTAGATAAAAGGGGAGCAAATGAAGATGCGTCAATCACTAATGGTTGTAGTTACGATGATGGTAGTGGGGTGTGGAGAGGGGAGTAAGCAGGAGAGTTGTGATGTAGCTCCTACTCTACGCTCAGGGTCATTTAGTGCCAAATCTGCACTTGATCGACACAATGCCATACGCCGTGAGGTATTTGGTGATGCCCCTTTGGTCTGGAGTGACTCACTTGCCCATTCGGCTCAGGTGTATGCGGAGCATCTCGCCTCAACAGGGCAGTTTCAACACGCTTCGACCAAGTATGGAGAGAACCTCTTCGCCTCGACTCACCGTGTGGGGTATCTTGAAGCGATCTATAGCTGGTACCATGAGAAGTCTCAGTATGACCACGCAACCAATCATTGCCAAGGGGTCTGTGGACACTATACTCAGATGATATGGAAGGAGAGCCGTGCTTTAGGGTGTGGTCGAGCGATCTATCGTGCAGGCGGGTTCAGAGGGGGGACGATCATCGTCTGTCGCTATGACCCTGTAGGCAACTATGTAGGGGAACGCCCCTACTAGAGGCAAAAACTACGCGAGGTAGTCTTGGAGTGCTTTGGGGGCGAGTTTTCCTTGAGTCGCTTTAAGCTCTTGTATCGCCATCGCTGTGGCTTTTGCAGCGGCGATGGTGGTGAAGTAGGCGACATTATTGGAGAGTACAGATTGTCTGATACGCTTTGCATCACTCTTGCTTGCGACATTGTCACTGGTATTGATAGCAAGTGCGATCTCTTCGTTTTTGATCATATCATCGATATTGGGGCGACCCTCTGAGATCTTGAGGACTTTGGTTGAGGCGATACCTGCCTCTTGGAGTGCAGTGTGTGTCCCCGAAGTCGCAACAATCTCGAATCCAAGATCTAAGAACATCTGACCGATATCTCCTGCGTGTACCTTATCACTCTGTGTTAGTGAGATAAAGAGTTTGCCCTCTAGTGGGATATTGTTTTTGCTAGCAAATTGACTCTTGGCAAAACTCATCCCGAAGTTATCACTAATTCCCATTACTTCACCTGTGGACTTCATCTCTGGCCCAAGGATAAGGTCTGATCCTGGAAGTTTGTTGAAGGGGAAGACTGCCTCTTTGACTGCAACATGCCCTTTGAGGTTTGGCTCCATAATCTTCTTGTCAAAGTTGACGACATTGAAGGTGTCATAGAATTTCAATGCCTCTTTGAGATCTCCTTGGAGCATCACACGGGTAGCGACTTTGGCAAGTGGTAACCCTGTCGCTTTGGAGACAAACGGAACGGTACGAGAGGCTCTTGGGTTGACCTCGATAAGGTAGATGCTCCCTTTGTGGATCGCATACTGGATATTCATCAGACCCACAACACCAAGTCCTAGTGCAATTTTGGCTGTCTGCTCTTTGACCTCCTCTTGGAGTTGGGCAGAGATGGAGACAGGAGGGAGTGAACACGCCGAATCCCCTGAGTGGATCCCCGCCTCTTCGATATGTTGCATCACAGAGCCGATATAGACCTCTTTGCCATCACAGATTGCATCGACATCGAGTTCGATGGCATTATCAAGGAACTTATCGATGAGTACAGGGGCATCATTGGAGACGGAGACGGCTTCATCCATATACTCACGAAGCTCACTGTCACTATAGACGGTCTTCATCCCACGCCCACCAAGAACAAAGCTTGGACGCACGAGTACAGGGTAGCCGATGCGGTTGGCGATACCGAGTGCTTCATCTTTGGCAAAGGCAGTACCGTTGTCTGGTTGTTTGAGTCCTAGCTCTGTGATAAAGGAGGAGAAGAGTTCTCTATCCTCTGCTAGGTCAATCACCTTAGCCGTCGTACCTGAGATATTGGCACCAATAGCCGTGAGGTTCTTAGCAAGCTTCAGTGGAGTCTGCCCCCCAAAGTGGACGATAACCCCATCAGGCTTCTCTAGGTCAATTACATTACGCACATGCTCAAAATCAATCGGCTCAAAGTAGAGGGTGTCTGAGGTGTCGTAGTCGGTTGAGACAGTCTCTGGGTTACAGTTGTACATGATCGACTTCATTCCCATATCGGCAATAGCAAAGGCAGCATGTACACAACAGTAATCAAACTCAATCCCCTGTCCGATACGGTTTGGTCCCCCACCAATGACGAGTACCTTCTTCTCCTCACTGCTCTCTTTTGGGGCTTGAGGGAGTGACATGATATTGGTCGTGGAGTAGAGGTAGGGGGTGAGTGCCTTAAACTCTGCTCCACAGGTATCGACCTCATTATACTCAAGAGCGATGCCTAGCTTCTCTCTAGCCGTATAGATATCATTCTCTGTGAGGGTTAGCCCCTCTTTGCTATTGATAACTTGGGCAATCATCGCATCAGAGAACCCTTCACTCTTGACCTCTCGTAGGCGTGAAGCATCGGAGAGTAGGGCGATATCCATCGCTTTTTCGCGTTGGGCAAGCGCTTCGAGTTGATAGAGGAACCACTGGTCTATCTGGCACAACTCAAAGATCTCCTCCACACTCATACCGCGTCGAAGTCCCTCAAAGACATAGAGCATACGACTCTCATTGGGTCGTCGAATCTCACGGAGAAGTGTCTCCTCATCACATGCGATAGGGTTGAAGCCTATGAGGTCTGTCTCAAGTGAGCAGAGGGCTTTTTGGAAGGACTCTTTGAAGGTGCGTCCCATACTCATCGCCTCACCCACAGACTTCATCGCCGTGGTGAGGGTGGAGTTTGCCATCGGGAACTTCTCAAAGGTGAAGCGTGGGAGCTTGGTGACGACATAGTCAATCGTCGGTTCAAAACTTGCAGGTGTCCCTGTGATGTCATTGGTGATCTCATCAAGGGTAAAGCCCACAGCAAGTAGTGTGGCGACTTTGGCGATAGGGTACCCTGTCGCTTTGGAAGCGAGTGCTGAGGAGCGACTCACCCGTGGGTTCATCTCGATGACGATCATCCGCCCTGTTTTTGGATTGATGGAGAACTGTACATTGGAGCCACCTGTATCGACCCCCACTTCTCGCAAGATCTTGAAGGAGGCATCTCGCATATTTTGGTACTCTTTATCAGTAAGTGTCAAGGCTGGGGCGATGGTGATACTATCGCCTGTATGGACACCCATTGGATCGAAGTTTTCGATAGAGCAGACGATGATACAGTTGTCCGCTCTATCACGGATCACCTCCATCTCATACTCTTTCCATCCAAGGAGTGACTCCTCAATCAAGATCTCACTGATAGGACTCGCTTCAAGTCCACCACGAACGATCTCTTTATACTCATCCATATTGTAGGCGACCCCAGAGCCACCTCCCGCCATGGTAAAGGAGGCACGGATAATAAGAGGAAATCCAATCTTTTTGGCCGCATCGAGTGCTTCATCCATATTGTAGGCGTATTGAGAGATTGGTAGATCCATACCGATTTTGATCATCGCCTCTTTAAACTCTTGTCTATCTTCACCCTTTTTGATAGCTGCTGGGGTAGCACCTAGAAACTCAATCCCCTCAAGCATTCCCAACTCATGCATATCCATCGCAACATTGAGTGCGGTCTGCCCACCCATTGTCGGGAGGATTGCATCCACTCCCTCTTGTTTGATAATTTTGGAGATGACCTCTGGAGTGATAGGCTCGATATAGGTACGATCAGCAAACTCAGGGTCTGTCATAATCGTCGCAGGGTTTGAGTTGATAAGAACGACTCGATACCCTAGCTCTTTAAGTGTTTTGGCTGCTTGTGTCCCTGAGTAGTCAAATTCACAGGCTTGACCAATAACAATAGGTCCTGAACCGATCAGTAAAATAGTTTTGATGTCTTCGCGTTTTGGCATGGAGAGTACCCTTGATTTTTAGTTTGAGATTGTACCAAAATCAGACCCAAAAAGCCCTTAAAAAAGTGCTAAAAGAGGTCTAGTCCCGTTGGTTCTACCCGTCTTCTTTTAGGTGGTTTCGGGGTTGGTTTAGGTTTTTTGGGGAGGGTGATACTCTCTGGTGGTGGTGGGGTTGGCTCTATAATCGTCTCTTGTGTCTGGTCGATACGGCTGGGGATACTTGAGACGGCAGGGAGTGTCTGGTTTGCCTCGGGTGGGAGTATCACTGTGAGATTACTCTCTTTGGTTGAGGGGATACTACTAGCGTGTTGAGCGGTGAATTGGGTTCTGTTGCTATCAAAGTTCTGGGTGAGGGTCGCCTTGGCATCATTGATAAGAAAAAAGGTCTTGGGGTGGAAGATGTCACTATGGGTTTGGATATAGGCTATCTTATAGGAGCTCTGTACCTCGACTCTGGAGACAACCCCTACAGGAATATGGGCAAAAAAGATCGCATCGAGTCCTGAGGTAATGACCTTGTCTCCCACCTCAATCTTGTGCCACTTAGGGATAAATTTGATAATCATACGATTCTCCCCCGCCCCAATAGCGATCCCTGGTGCATGCTCCTCTCCAACAAAGACCGCAAACCGACAGCTATTGTCTGAGGTGAGGTAGCCATAGAGCTGATCACTATGTACCTGTGCCACCCCCGCAACTACACTCCCTTGGATCAATCCGTAGAGCTTATCTTCTTTGAGGGCTTTGGGTTTGGTGAGGATGATTTGGGAAAAGCTATTGAGCTTGACATAGGAGATGGTCTGTGCGATAGAGATGGAGTGGATCGGGAGTCGTGAGAGGTCAGGGAGGGTTGTGTAGATATCTTTGACCTGTTTGATATAGTGTGTCTGCTCTAGGAGGCGTGTGCGTAGGATACGGTTCTCACGGCTGAGTTTCTCAATAGACTCTTGCTGGAAGAGGTAGCTACTACTCTTATCCTCTAGCTCTTGGGTGAAGTGTTTGTAGTGTTGTTTGATCGGGTTGATAATCCCCAACAAGGCATCAGTGATACGCTTGTCGTTTTGGGTAAGAAAGAGTGTCAAAACCAGCAGAAGGACTGCAATGGTAATGAGCTTAGTAGAGTTAGTCTTCATAAGCCGTTTGTTGGAGTAGGTCAAGTTCGTCGAGTGCTATTCCTGTCCCTTTGGCGACTGCGAGGAGGGGGTCTTCTGCGATGTAGACAGGAAGATTGACGATATCAGAGAGATACTTATCAAGCCCTCGGATCAACGCCCCGCCACCTGTGAGGACAATCCCATTCTCGACGATATCTCCTGCAAGCTCTGGTGGAGTCTTCTCTAGGACATCTTGAAGGGCTTGGGCAACCTCCTCTAGGGAGTCTTTCATCGCTGAGCGGATATGCTCAGAGGTGACTTCGATAGAGACAAGGCTCCCTTCGACTTGATCTCTACCGCGTACAGAGGTGGAGATATCCTCTTCGAGAGGGATCGCAGTACCGATTGTGATCTTTAGCTCCTCAGCAACACGGTCACCGATAAGGAGGTTGAAGTTGCGTTTGATATAGTCTACGATCGCTTGATCGAGGTTATCCCCTGCGACACGGATCGATTTACTAAGTACCAATCCCCCAAGAGAGATCACCCCAATCTCTGTCGTACCCCCACCGATATCAACAACGAGGTTTCCGTTTGGCTCTTTGACAGGGATCCCTGCCCCAATCGCTGCTGCCATTGGCTCTTCGATGAGATAGACATAGCGTGCCCCTGCATTCTCCGCAGAGTCTTTGACGGCACGACGCTCTACCTGTGTCAATCCATAGGGGACACAGATGATAATCCGAGGACTAAAGAAGCCTTTTCGTTTGTGTGCCTTTTCGATAAAGTAACGAATCATCATCTCTGTGATCTCAAAATCTGCAATCACCCCATCTTTCATCGGTCGGATCGCTTTGATATTGCCAGGGGTCTTACCGACCATATCTTTCGCTTCTTGTCCTACTGCTAAGATGCGTTGCTGTCCATGCTTATCGTACTGTATCGCCACAACAGAGGGTTCATTGATACAGATACCTCTCCCTTTGATCAGTACGAGTGTATTTGCCGTCCCTAAGTCAATCGCCAAATCGCTTGAAAACATACCTAATATTTTTTTGAACATCTCTCTATCCTTTTTACTTAGCTTGCGTAGCTTACGCGATTTGTTTGTCTCTGATGTAGAGTGGTTTTGCTTGGTTACATACGACATCTTGGGTGATGATGACCTCATAGCCTTCTAGTTCGGGTAGTTCATACATGATATCGAGTAGTATCTCCTCAAGGATAGAACGAAGTCCTCTCGCCCCTGTCTTTCGCTCAATCGCTTTTTGAGCAATGTTAAGGAGGGCATCCTCTTCAAACTTGAGTGATACGGTGTCTATAGCAAAGAGTTTTTGATACTGCTTGACCAGTGAGTTTTTGGGTTCGACGAGGATACGCACCATATCCTCTTGGGTGATCTCTCCAAGGGTTGCATGGATATGAAGACGACCAATAAGCTCAGGGATCAACCCAAAAGATACCAAGTCTTCTGACTCGACAAGATGAAGGAGATTCTGCTCCTCTTTTTTGGAGCGTTTGCTCTGTCCAAATCCAAGGGTATTACTTCCGAGTCTGCGTTTGAGGATATCATTGAGTCCATCAAAGGCACCACCACAGATAAAGAGGATATTGGAAGTGTCAATCTGGATAAAGTCTTGGTTTGGGTGTTTGCGTCCACCCTTTGGTGGGATATTAACTACTGAGCCTTCAATCAACTTCAAGAGTGCTTGCTGGACTCCTTCGCCTGAGACATCACGCGTAATGGAGCGATTCTCTCCCATGCGTGCGACCTTATCGACCTCATCAATAAAGACAATCCCTTGCTCTGCAAGTTTTGGATCACCATTAGCTTCCATCAGGAGCTTTGTGAGGATATTTTCTACATCTTCACCTACATAGCCCGCCTCAGTGAGGTTGGTTGCATCGGCAATAGCGATAGGGACATTGAGAAACTTCGCAATAGTCTGAGCAAGGAGGGTCTTCCCTGAACCTGTAGGACCAATAAGGAGTACATTTGATTTGGCTATCTGTGTATCATCCTCACTAACGGTCTCTCTAAAGATACGCTTATAGTGGTTGTAGACCGCTACGGCGAGGGTCTTTTTGGCATTCTCTTGACCGATAATATACTCATCGAGTAGGGCATTGATCTCTTTGGGGGTATAGAGTGTTGGAGTACCACTCGTAGTAGGGGTTGCCTCAGGCTCCTCCTCACCAAAGAGGATCTTATAGGCAGATACGACACAGTTTGAGCAGATATAGACACGCTCTCCTGCGATAAGTGGATTCTCTTCACTCTCTACTGTAGCACAGAAGCTACACTGTTTGATTGACATTATTCTTTATCCTCTTGATTGATATTCTTGGTGTGTGCGTTTAAAGGGGATACCCCGCTTAGAGTGTTGTATAAAGGCACAGAGTTGTTTAACTTTGCTTGATTGGGTAGTGTTGAGAAGTTCTTGAGCAACCTCTTGGAGTGGTCTATTGTGTTCAAATAGCTCACGGTAGGCGACTTTAAGCTCATTGATCTCTTCTCGATTGACTCTGCGTCGTAGTCCTGTAAGATTGAGTCCTCTTAGGGATGCGCGATTACCTTCTGCTAGACAGAATGGAGGGACATCTTGTGCCAAGGCACTCGCCCCACCAATCATCGCATAATCTCCAATATGGACAAACTGATGGACAGGGGTTGTTCCACCCACAACGACATAGTCCCCTAACTCCACATGCCCTGCGAGTGCAGAGCCATTAGCAAGGATACAGTGGTTACCCATCTTGACATCGTGTCCGAGATGGACATAGCCCATGAGCAGGTTGTTGTTACCTATCTTGGTGATAGAGCCACCCCCTTGGGTACCAGGGTTGAGGAGGGTAAACTCTCGAATGGTATTGTTATCACCAATGATAAGTTCAACCTCCTCTCCTGCAAACTTCAAGTCTTGGGGGATTGTCCCAATCGCTGCGTGAGAGAAGATATGGTTACCCGATCCAATGGTCGTATTGCCTGCGATAAGTGTATGGGAGTCGATCGTGGTGTTCTCCCCTATTGTCACGCCTGATCCAATGATACTGAAGGCTCCAATAGAGACACCGCTACCCAAGATAGCACCCTCTTCGATAATGGCAGTGGGGTGGATAAGCGACATGCTATTACTTATCTACAATCATAGCTTTGAGCTGGGCTTGTGCTACAAGCTTCTCATCGACATAGGCTTTGGCATCGAGATTCCATACCGCCCCTTTATTTTTGATTACGGTGAGTTTGTAGACGAGTTTGTCTCCTGGTGTGACAGGGGCACGGAATTTTGCTTTATCGATACTCATAAAGTAGACGACTTTATTCTCAATCTCCTCTTGGGATGCGTTATCCATACTTTTAAAGGCGAGTACACCGCCTGCTTGTGCCATCCCTTCGATGATCATCACACCAGGGTAGATAGGGTGGTCAGGGAAGTGTCCTTGAAAGACAGGTTCAGAGATAGAGATATTTTTATACCCCTCGATACTCTCTCCTTTGACAAGATCAGTAATTCGGTCTACGAGAAGAAAAGGGTAGCGGTGAGGAAGTATCTTTTGGATTTCAACAACATTATAAAGCAATGGAGTACCTTTGGGAAAATTTTTGGTACATTTTAGCATAAGAATGGTAAAAGATTGATTTATAAATCAACCAATACCTCCTTGACATCCTCATAGGTGTGGCTTTGGCAGAGAAGCTCGATTTTCCCCTCAGGTATGGTGGCAACGACAAGGAGTGTAGAGAGGCTATAGGCAGAGAGTCCTAGACGACCTAACAGTGCAACCTCCTCCTCAAAAGTCGGTGGAGAAAGGAGTAGTGCTTCGATCGTTGGATAGGCTGTTTGCATCTGCTTGTTGTAGGTGCTTAGGGTGATAAACTTCACCTCATCACGGTTCATATGGTAGAGTACACCCGTCTGGTACTCTATCTTTCCACGGCTATACTCCCCTCTAAGGGTGGCGTAGGGGAGGAAGTGGGCAGGGACAACCTCTTTGCGTACGCGTAGAAGTCCAGAGGTGAGTCGCCAGTTGAGGAAGCGTTGTTTGACGATTTTGTAGGCTCGCCCTTGGCTCTCATAGCTTGTGCGTTTTTCATAGAGTGCAAGTCGTGACTCAATTGACTCAGGGAGTATCTGTTGGGTGAGGGGGGAGAAGAGTTCATCGGTGAGTCGCTGTTGTTGGTCGCGTTGCATCCGTAGAGCAAAGAGACATCCACAGTAGTCTTGGCGGTAGAGGGCATCGTGTTTGGCAAGGATGTTTTGCTCTTGTGTTCCTGAGGCTTTACGAAAGTCGGGTGCGACAAAGCGTACGCCATAGGTTGTAGCGAGTCGCTCTCCCGCTTTTTGGAGCTGTTGGAGGGATTTTTTTGGGCTGGTGAGGAGGGTAGAGGTGAAGGTCACCTCCCCTAAGGCGTGGGCTTTTTGAGCCGTCACCTCAAAACGCCGATCAAAGCAGACACTACACCGTGCCCCCTTCTCAGGCTCCTGCTCCAATCCGCGTACCGCCTCTAACCAGCGTTGGGTATCGTACTCCCCTTCGATGAGTTCTACCCCTAGCATCTTACAGCTACGCTTGACATCGAGTAGACGCAGGGTGTACTCTGAGTAGGGGTGGATATTGGGATCATAGAAGAAACCTATCAGACGCTCTTGGGGGTAGTACTCTTGGAGCTTTTGGAGGAAGTAGTGGCTATCGACCGAACAGCAGATATGGACAAGCATCTTACGACTCCTCCCCCATAATAATCTGAGCGACCCGTTGGCTACTACCGTGCTGGAGATAGTTCCGTAGTGCGAGGGCTTTGTCTCTAAAGCGTTGAGGGTCGGTCTGTTGGTACGCCTCAAGGAGCTTTTTTGGGGTGACATCCTCTTGGAGTAGCTCTTGGTGTAGTGGGGGTTGTTGGGTGCTAGAGAGGATGATATTGGCAAGTCCTATCTGTGTAATACCCAGTAGCTTCGTACCGATAAAGTAGTCGATAGGCTTGGCGATGTAGGTGAGGATAAAGGGGGTACCAATGAGTGCTGCCTCAAGGGTCGCCGTCCCCGAACAGATAAAGGCAAACTCCGCTTGTGCGAGTGCGGTGTGGGTCTCATGGTGTACCTCAAACTGGCTAATATCCCCATAGAGAGCAGTAATCTTCTCCGCTGAGAAACTTGCAGGGATAATCAGTAGGGCTTTTTTATCGGGTAGTTGTGATACCAGTGCCTTAAAGAGAGGAAGCAGTCGGTTGATCTCACTCTTGCGACTCCCTGGCATAAAGGCGATCGCTCCACTCTGGGCTTGGCGTGTGACCGCAATCTCATCAAGCAGAGGGTGTCCCACATACTCCGCTTTGTGTGAGGGGTAGTAGTCTACCTCAAAGGGGAGTATCCCTAGGAGTCTATCGCAGTAGCGTTCAAGTCTCTTAGCACGCTTGGGACGACTCGCCCAGAGCTGAGGGAGGATATAGTAGATGATCTCTTTATCGGGATAGGCTCTTTTAAGCTTTTTGGCAAGGGGGAGGTTGAAGCCTGAGCCATCCATGAGGAGTATCTTGTCTGCCTCTTTGGCTAGGGTGACCATCTCTTGGGCGATACGCATAAACCAGCGTACTTTTTTGATCGCATCGACGACCCCCATAATCGCCACTTCAGAGATATCATAGAGCGGATCCCCTAAGGCGTTATCGTAGATACCCAGAAGCTCTATATCATGGGTGTGTCGTAGCATCTCTTTGAGATGGAGATTAGAGGAGGGTTCAAGGGCAGATACAAGTAGTTTCATATTAAAAGCTCACAATAGTTTTGAGGGTGTTGATGAGTTTACTCTTCTCGCGTATATCCTCACGCTCTTTGCCTGGTTCGGTAGAGGTGATGATTGTACGAGCAGTAACAAGCTTGGTGTAGTCTTTTTTGCGGATCCCCCAGTAGGTGTGCATAATGACAGGCTCTCCGTGGAACTGACCTAGATAGAGGACAATATGCCCAGGGACATAGAGCAGTGAACGAAAAGGGGATGCCTCTTGGATGATCTTGGCTTTTTTGCGTTGTTTGGTAAGTCCCTTGATAGAGGTGTTGTATCCATCTTTGACCTGCTTGCTTGAGTTGCGACGCAGGAAGATACCAAAGACTCCTAAGAAGTCCCGTGTCGTAGCAGAGCAGTCACGACACTCATACCCGCCACCCCAACCATAAGGTTCTCCATAGAACTCCTTGGCGACCATTGCGACATTGTGTGGGGTAAAGGGGAGGGGTTTGGGAGCGATGAGGTGAGGGATTGGGGTGGAGAGTTGTTCTAGGTGGGCTCTGCCTTTATGGTCACGCGAAGCAAAGAGGTAGTGTTTGTTATCTCTACTGAGAGGGAAGAGCGCCCCTAGTTTGATGAGAGAGCGTTGGGTTTTATTGTGGTAGAGTCCGAGGTTGTCCTTGATGGTGATAGCGTAGTGGCTGTTTTGAAACTGAGAGATAAAGTGCTGATTGACAAGTGCGAGGTCACTACTCTTGACCCACCCAAAGGCATAGGAGGCACGCACAAATGCCCAGCGTCTATCACGAGAGAAGTGAGAGATATAGAGGGGGATATTGATATGTAGGGCGGAGTTTTGATTGTAGTCAAAGGGAAACCCCTCTCCTGTACGGCGGGGGTTTCGGTAGAAGTGCTGTGTGGTAGGGAGTGCTTTGACCTCTGTACGCTTAATAGTGATGGCTTTGTACCCTTTGGTATCAAGCTGTGTATAGTTGGCATTGTCGATCCACTGGTTGTAGGTGCTAGGGCTAATGATCTGACCTGAGGCGTAGTAGATAGGCTTTTGGGTGACGAAGCGTACCTCCCAGCCCAAATCCTCTTGGGGGATATCAAGCTGTTTGAGGTGCCATGGTTTGAAATATTTTGTATTGAACTTATGGTCAAGTTTTCGCTGTTTATGCTTGGAGAGGGGTTTGATCTGATTGGCATAGAAGGCGGGGTTTTGAGGGATACGGTGCATATCGGCTACGACCCCCTTGGGAAGGTGGTCTATCTGGCTTCGTGTTCGACTGCTAGGCTCTAGGGTGTAGGCACTATGGAGTAGGTTCATAGAGGAGAGGAGTATCAGGAGTGGTTTGAGTGACATTAGTGGGGACTTCTTTATGTAGGATTTGTAGGGGGTATTGTAATGTAGATTGATTAATAGAGCGTGTACCACCACGCGAGAGGCTTAGCCTAGGTAGTGTTTGAGGGTAAAACGCATATCCTCATCAAGCTCCATGTTCTTTTGCATCCACTCAAGGTAGCCTCTATCTTTGGAGGCGATACTCTGGAGGCTCTCCCCCTTATACTTACCAAACTTAAACTGCTCGATTAGTACGGGGGTTTGTGTGAGGGTTGCCAACTGCTCTATGGGGTTGAGGGTGGGGTAGGTCGCTTGGGTGAGGGCAACTAGCTTGGAGAGGAGGAGCTTCATCACAAGCACATCACCAATGGCATCATGGGCTTTGATTGTGATGTTTAGGCGTGAGGACTCTGCCTGTTCTTGTGTGTAGAGTTTGAGGGCATAACGAAGATACTGTAGACGATGAGCAGGCAGATCAGGGAGAAGGTGCTTGGCACAGCGTAGGGTATCGATGAGGGTGTAGTGGTTCTCAAACCCCTCCTTCTCTAGCATCCCCAAATCAAAGGCGATATTGTGTGCGATGAGGTAGTTGGTTGGGTGGTTAAACTCTGTAAGTACTTGGGCAAATGCGGTTTGTGAGTAGGGTGGTTTATCGGTGATGAGGTCAGGGGTGATATGGTGTACCTCCATCGCTTCGACTTTGATCTCAAGAGGAGCTTTACAGAGGCTATCATAGAGATCGATCGACTCTCTACTATGGACGACTAACGCCCCTATCTGTATAATTCTATCCTCTGGGGCATTGCCTGTTGTCTCTGTATCAAAAAGTATATATTTTGCCATCACGGTCTCCTTAGTGATGCAATAGTAGCGTATTTGAGCTAAAGAGTCTTATCACTAAACTATAAATCAAGGCTAACGAATTTAACACTTTTGCTCTATTCTACCCAAAATCCACACCATTTACTTAAAACCATTTACAATAAATGGTATAATAATCGCCATATATAAAGGAGCTACAAATGTCTATGGATACACAGTTAGTAGAGCATATGATGAACCCCAA
>JAMOSB010000036.1 GCA_027068485.1 Sulfurovum sp. | reverse complement strand
CACTTTACTTGGCTAGAGCATGAGTTGATTACGATTGGAGAGCCCTATAGTTACGATAGGGGTGCTGTCCCTATCAAGGTTGAAAACCTCAGTGATATGCTCCGTGAGATCATCAAGCACCTAGGAGAGATCGATCTACAGCTAGTAAGCTCTCCTGATCGAGCCTTGGCACACCGTATCTCTAGTGATATTAGCTATATGGAGAATCGTCTAATTCATATGGCGGATGAGAAGATAAGTGCGTTTAGTATGGCGCGTCACTACCCTGGTATCGTAATGGGAGAGGAGGGGAGGGATGCCTTAACACTCTTTCTCTTTGAAGAGACCTACAAAGAGTATGAACTCATCATGATCTACAACTACCTCAAAGCCCATAGTGACAACGCCTATATCAATCGTATCTTCCAGATCCTTATCGATGAAAGCTTTTTTCATCTGAAGCGTTTTGGGGAGATGTCTGCCAAGATGGGGATACTTGCTACACCGCGTATCGTGATGCGAGAACTCTATGAAGTGACCGATATTGTCCAGTTTCTCAAAGATGGCATCAATGAAGAGCTTGCTGCCAAAGAGGAGTGTAAGAAACTAGCCGAAGCTGTGGGCAAAGAGAGTCCAGAGCTTGCGAAGTTTTTTGACTTTATCAACCATCAAGAGAACTACCATATCGCCCTGATGGAAGATGCCCTCAAGCACTATATAGGAGAGTCCAATGCCTAAACACTACACCTCTCTCATCTCTCGTGGATTTGGAAAGTTTGCGAGCAAGCCATTCCCCGCGGTGATTCAACACCTAATCAATGCTACCTATGTCAAGCTTATGGGGTTAGATATGGATGAGTTTAAGGCACCCTCAGCATACCCCACACTCAATAAGCTCTTTACGCGTGCTTTGGAGAAGCCTAGAGCCATGCCAAAAAAAGAGTCTGATGCGATTATCTCTGGTGTTGACGCCCGTATCACAGATGCAGGGAGCATCACCGAGGGGAGAGCCTATCAGATCAAAGGGATGAGCTATCAGCTTGAGAGGCTCTTTGGGAGCTATCATAGTGGTGTAGCCCAGAGGCTAGAGGGTGGGGAGTTTATCAACTTTTACCTCTCACCAAAAGACTACCACCGCTACCATATGCCCTTTGATCTCAAAGTCTGCTCACTCACCCATATCCCAGGCAAGCTCTATCCTGTCAATATGCCACTACTTCGCAATATGCCCGATCTCTTTATCGAGAATGAACGGGTGGTCTTGGCGTGTGAGGATCGTGCAGGACGAGAGCATATCGTTGTACTGGTTGGAGCGCTCAATGTCGGTAAGATGGTCGTCTCCTTTGAGCCAGCGATTCAGACAAACTCAGCGATAACAGAGCCACAGCACTACACCTATGAGAATCTATGGTTGGAGCGTGGAGCGTTATTTGGTTGGTTTGAGATGGGATCTACGATCTTGACCTTCTCTGAGGCGGGAAGCCTCTTCCCTGAAGTGGCTATCAACCAAAAGGTCTCTTTTGGAGATGTCATAGGTCATCTACTATAACCTAAAGGAGTCAGTGATGTTAGTGGTCAAAGAGATACAAGAGTTCGCACAGATACGCACCAAAGCTAGAGCCTATCTCTGCTATATCATGAGTCGTAATGTCTCTCAGAGTATGGGGGAGGGGACGCTAGAGAGTGTCATCGATAAGATTAAGGAGCTTCAGACTGCACTACCCAAAAATGAGGTGATCTATGCCATTGATGGAAAGGGGGTACAGCTTATAGATAACATCTCCTCAAAATCAAAGCTTCACGGCTTTGGTAAAGGGGATAATCGAAGTGATCGAGCCTACTATTATAAGACACTTAAAGAGCATCGCTGTATGCTCACCGATCCTTATCCATCACTCTATAGCAATGAGCTTGTCGTCACGGCTACCTTCCCACTCTATGATAAGTCGGATAAGCTCTTGGCGATTATCTGTATCGATATTACCCTTAAAAATATCCTACGGATGGTACACCCAAGCTCAGTAGATTCATTCTTTGGTGGGGTGAGTAAGGTGGTCTATAGTGGCTTCTCTCTCGCACTCTTTGCAGTAGCACTGCTACTCTTTATCAAAGGGGTGATTAGCTTTATGAGTTTTGGGATGGATGTCAACCATATCGATATCAATGAGATGTTTAAGTCTACCATCCTCTTGACCCTCTCCTTGGCGATTGTCGATCTGGTCAAGGCAATATTTGAGGAGGAGGTACTTGGCAAAGAGAAGAAGCATGCCTCAAGTGATACCCATCAGACGATGGTACGGTTCTTGGGGTCTATCATCATTGCTCTCTCGATTGAGTCGTTGATGTTGGTCTTTAAGTTTGCTCTAACCGATCCGAGTAAACTCCTCTATGCCGTCTACCTCATCGGAGGGGTAACGGCATTGATTATCGGGTTATCGATCTATATCAAAGCCAATCGAGAGCAAAAAGAGAGAGACGCATGACTCCTGAGCTTGTTATCTTTGATATGGATGGGACACTAGTCAACTCCTCGTTGACCATCGCCAATGCGATCAACCATGTCCGCGTGAAGCTAGGGTTTGAGCCGATGAGTCAAGCCTATATCCTCAAGCGGGTCAACGATCATACCCTCAACCCTGCTCAGACCTTCTACCACGCACGCAAGTTTGAGCCACACCATGAGCAGTGGTTTTCAGAATACTACACCCAACACCACGCAGAGGAGCTGGTACTCTATGAGGGGATTTTACCACTACTCGATAAGCTCAAATCCAGAGGTATCAAACTCGCCGTAGCGACCAATGCCTACCGCCAATCTACCCTAGAGTCTTTGCGTCATCTTGGTATCTATAATCACTTTGATACGATCGCGTGTTATGATGATGTCACTCAAGGTAAACCTCATCCCGATATGCTCCACAAGATACTCACTACCCTTGCGTGTTCTGCCTCAAAAGCTCACTTTGTGGGGGATGGATCACGAGATGAGATAGCAAGTAAACGAGCCAATATCCCCTATACGATGGTTGATTGGGGTTTTAGCGACTACCGTAACGCGGTAGACAGTGTGGAGACCCTAGAGTCGATACTCCTCGACCCTTAGATTAGAAAAGATCGGTGTGGCTCCTCTCATGCCATGAGAGGATCGACTTCCACGCCTCACTCGCAGAGGAGGCATACCCAATCAGCTCCAGATCTTCAGGTGCGACAAACCCCTCTTCTACAAGATACTCAAAGGAGAGTACCCGACTCCAGTACGCCTTATCTATGAGGATAATAGGAAGGGGTGGGTGTTTGCGTGTCTGTATCAAGGTGAGTATCTCAAAAAACTCATCGAGTGTCCCAAACCCACCAGGAAATATCACCAACGCCTTAGCGCGTTGCATAAAGTGGAGCTTACGCATCGCAAAGTAGTGAAACTCTAGTGAGAGTTCGGGGGTGGTGTAGGGGTTGGCGATCTGCTCACGGGGTAGCTTGATATTGAGTCCAATGGATTTGGCTCCCACCTCCATCGCCCCACGGTTGGCTGCCTCCATGATCCCAGGTCCCCCTCCTGTCATGAGTGTGACCCGACAATCTTTGGGTCCTTTGCCACTCTCTCCCACCAATCGCCCAAACTTTCGTGCCTCCTCATAGTACTCAAGGCTCTTTCGTAGCATCGATTTGGCTTGCTGGTGTGCCTGAGCCAAGCTCTGAGGGCTAGTAGAACTCTCTATCATCGACTCGATGCGTGTCAGCTCTTGGGTCGCACGCTCAGGGTCGACTATCCGTGCCGACCCAAAGACTACGACGGTATGCTCTATGGCGTATCGTTGCATCACCACTTCAGCCTGAAGATAGTCAAGCTGTAGTTGAAGCCCGCGAGCATCATGCGAACTAAGAAACGCTTGATCTTGACCACTGAGAGCAAACTCATGTTCATTATGGAGTAGGGGGGTATTGGTAGCTTTGTTTTTCATGGGGGTATTATACTCAGAACTCTATGAGAAGTAGTCCATGTGGTATCCCCAAGAGGACTCGAACCTCTAGCTAGACCTTAGGAGGGTCGTGCTTTATCCAGTTAAGCGATGAGGACTTATCCCAAAAATTATAGCAAAAAGTATTCTATTTTTGGTTATAATATACAAAGTTCAACAGATAAAGGAAAAGAAAATGAAAAAAATACTTTTAATCGGTTCCATGGTAGTGGCTTCATTGGTAATGAGTGGGTGTGATGTAGCAGATGATGCAACTGATGGTGATGCGGATGATGTTGGTAACTATGTTTCAGGTACTACCTATGATGCGGTCTACCTTGATGATCTCTATATGGGATTTGTTATCTCAGGATACAACAACAAAGGAGAGAATGTAGCACTAAGCTTTTGTGACAATAGCTATACTTATAGTAGAGCTAAGAGTCAAACAGAGAGTTTTTATGGAACATTTAGAATTGATGGTAATGAGGTAGAGATGACTGATAAAACGAGTGCAGGTGGAAGCTATGTCCTCAATGGGCGTTCAGGTTCACTTGAAACAGGCTATACTTATGACTGTAACGCATTGAGTCGTGACCTCACTGTAGAGGCTATTACCAAAGTAGACTGTTCTTATTAAATTCTCTAAGCAATATAGGCTCTTTACTCCTATATTGCTTCCTCCATCGCATATACCTCCTTCTCACTCTTACCAAATAGCTAAGAATCAGCTATAATACCAAAAAACTATTAGGAGCTTTATAGATGCCAACATACATTTTTGGACATACTACACCTGATTCGGATTCTATTATCGGAGCGATAGCACTCTCATACCTTAAAAATAAGCTAGGAGAGGAGACTGTGGCAGTCAGACAAGGGGAGATTAACCCTGAGACTGCCTTTATACTAGAGAAGTTTGGAGCGGATGCTCCAGCATTCAAGGACTCTTTTGCAGGTGAGTCGGTCTATTTGGTAGACTTCTCCGATATCGCCCAAAGTCCAAAAGATATCAAAGAAGCGACGATCCTTGGGATTGTCGATCATCACAAACTAGGGGATATCACCACCGCAACCCCACTAGAGTGCTGGATACGCCCAGTAGGGTGTTCCAATACCATCATCAAGCAGATGTATGATTATCACGAGGTAGCAATCCCACAAGATATCGCAGGGATGATGCTCTGTGCCATACTGAGTGATACCGTGATCTTCAAATCCCCCACCTGTACCAAAGAGGATACCAAAGCGTGTAAAGAGCTTGCTAAGATTGCTCAAATAGAGGAGTATAAAGCGTTGGGAATGGAGATGTTTGTTGTTAAATCAAACCTACTCAATGCCACACCACGAGAGCTAGTCTTGAGAGATTTTAAAGACTTCACTATGGGAGATAAGCGTATCGGTATCGGACAGCTTGAGGTAGTAGACCTCAGTCTCTTTGATACGATAAAAGAGGCACTTTTTGAGGCGATGGAGAGTCTCAAGGTAGAGGGGGAGAGAGATAGCATCCTTCTCCTTTTAACGGATATCATGCAAGAGGGGTCACAGCTTCTCGTTGTCAGTGATGAGGAGGCGACGATCGCCCAAGCTTTTGATACGACACTTACCTCGCATCAAGTATGGCTTGCAGGTGTGATGAGTCGTAAGAAACAGATCGTACCTTTTTTAGAGAAAGCATTTTAGATGGCATTTACAAAACTGGGCTTAGCACAGCCATTACTCAAAGCGATTAAAGAGCAGGGCTATGAGAGTCCCACACCGATACAACAACAAGCAATCCCCACCATCATCGAGGGTAAAGATGTCTTGGCAGCTGCACAGACAGGGACAGGGAAGACAGCAGGCTTTACCCTGCCTCTACTAGAGCGTCTCTCCAAGAGTACCCCAAAGATGCATAAGACGCAGATTCGTGCATTGGTATTGACCCCTACACGGGAGCTTGCAGCACAGGTCGCACAGAGTATCGAGACCTATGGTCGCTACACCCATAGCACAAGTAGTGTGATCTTTGGTGGGGTAGGGATCAACCCTCAGTTGGCACGCCTACGCAAAGGGGTGGATATTGTCATCGCTACACCTGGGAGACTCCTTGATATTGCTAGTCAAAAAGGGATAGACTTCTCGAAGCTAGAGGTACTGATCCTTGATGAGGCAGATCGCATGCTCGATATGGGCTTTATTCACGATATCAAAAAGCTTATGAAGCTTATGCCTCATAATCGCCAGACCCTGCTTTTTTCTGCGACTTTCTCACCTGAGATCAAGAAGCTCGCCTCTGGACTACTCAACAACCCAACACTCATCGAAGTGGCACGCGAAAACACCACCGCAGAGCAGGTATCCCAAGTGGTACACTATGTTGATAAGCACCGTAAAAGAGAGCTACTCTCTCAGCTGATCAAGACAAAGTCATGGCAACAGGTACTGGTCTTTACCCGTACGAAGCATGGTGCCAATAAGCTAACAAAACAGCTCATCGAAGCGGGGATCTCCTCCGCAGCCATCCACGGCAACAAGAGCCAAGGGGCAAGAACTAAAGCACTAGAGAGCTTCAAAACCAATGATATCCGTGTGCTTGTCGCCACCGATATCGCAGCAAGAGGGATTGATATCGATCAGCTCCCACATGTCGTCAACTATGAACTCCCTAATGTTCCAGAGGATTATGTCCACCGTATCGGGCGCACAGGACGGGCAGGGCAGTGTGGTGAGGCGGTCTCCTTGGTCTGTATCGATGAGCATAAGCTTCTTTTCGATATCGAAAAGTTTATCAAAAATGAGATCAAGAAGGTCGATATCCCTGCCTTTACCCCCGACCCCTCTATCAAAGCCGAACCGATCCAAAATGGACGAGGTGGTGGTAGAGGTCGTTCAGGTGGCAACAAACCACGCAATAACAGCAACACCGCAACGACTAACACACACCAAAACAGTCGTAATAGAAATAGAAACCGCAATAGAAACCAAGGAGCGTAAGATGAAAAAATCGTTTAAACTAACCGATGAGAAAAAACACACCGACCGCGTACTCGAAGCCATCAAGCATGAGATACGCAAATATATCAAACGAGAACGCAAAAAGAAGCTCCCTGATAGTGCAACGATGTATTGGGACTTTGATTGTCGTATCGGAGTAGAGGAAGCTTCTGCTAAAGCAGTAGTTTTTGAGGAGCTTATCAAGGCACTTGATGAGATTCATAAGAGTGGTGCAACGGCATGTTATATCGAGATCATCGCCAAAGCAGTAAACAAACCAACCAAACCAACAGAGGAAGAGGTGGAGTAGCCCTCCTCTTGAGCGATCTCTATTTTTAAGATATTTTATATTATGTTAACCAAGAAGCATTCACCCCAAAGGGAGTCACTGATATGACAACGCCATCAAGCCAACTCACTCCAGAACAACTCAATGAGATAGCCAATAAGTCTATCTATATCCAAGAGAAAGCTGACCTACTCAAAGAGTACAAGAGTTATGAGAGTAATCTTGAATATGCTGAAGATGAGTTTGAGGAGTATACCATCGAACTTCAACGCGAAAAACTCGCTTCACAAATCAAAGCTCTTGGAGCCAAAATACGCGAAATCGAAGCCCTTGAGGTCATGGTCTAAAAGCCCCTCCCACGGCATTTCGTAACCTCTACTATAAATCTTTATGGTAAAATTCCACAATTTTACGATAAGGATTTAGTGTGTTCAACATACAAAACTACTCAAAACAAAACATCAAAAATGATCTGCTCTCAGGGGCACTTGTGGCAGTTGCCCTTGTGCCTGAGGCGATCGCTTTTTCATTTATTGCAGGGGTCTCTCCTGTGGTTGGTCTCTATGGAGCCTTTATTATTGGTCTCATTACCGCCCTTATTGGGGGTAAACCAGGGATGATTTCGGGTGCTACAGGTGCGGTGGCAGTCGTATTTGTTAGTCTTGGACTCTCGGTGGCTTCCTTGAACCCAGAGCTAGACAAAGAGGCACTCTCTCTACTTATCCTTCACTATATCCTCCTTACCTCTATTATCGCAGGGTTGATTCAGATTGCAATTGGCTTGATGAAGCTTGGGAAGTTTATCCGTCTTGTCCCTCAACCTGCTCTATTTGGATTTGTCAATGGTCTAGCTATTGTGATTGCGATGGCACAGCTGCCATTTCTTGCTCCTAAAGATATGGCACAGTATGATGGGGATTGGTTGGCGATTATAGGGGCGAGTTTTTCTGAGAACTATGTGATGTACCTCATTGTCCTTATCACTATGGCAACGATGCACTTCCTCCCAAAAGTGAGCAAAGCCGCTCCTGCGGGGCTTGTGGCGATTGTGGTGATTACCCTTGTGACCTACTTTGTGGGTATCGACACCAAAGTAGTGGGTGATTTGGCTGATCTCTCTAATGTCTCCTTCCCCTCCTTCACCCTACCCGATACGACCCTCTTCACAGTTGAGTCGATGATGATTATCCTTCCTACGGCAGTGATTGTCGCCCTCGTGGGACTCATTGAGTCGCTTTTGACCCTATCTGTACTTGATGAGATGGGTGGTGAGCGAGGCTCTGGCAACAAGGAGTGTATCGCATTAGGTGTAGGTAATAGCACCTCTGGACTCTTTGGAGGTATGGCAGGATGTGCGATGATTGGACAGTCGATTATCAACTTCACTTCTGGGGGACTCGGTCGCCTCTCCTCCTTCACTGCTGCGGTACTGTTGATTATCCTTGTAGTGAGCTTCTCTAATGTGATTGCGGTGATCCCCATGGCGGTACTTGTGGGGATTATGTTTATGGTGAGTATCGGGACATTTGAGTTTAGTTCACTCAAACGCATCAAGCATATGCCCCGTTCTGATGCATTTGTTTTGATAGCTGTAACGATTATCACTGTTTTTGAAGATCTTGCGGTAGCGGTGATTGCAGGGATTATTATCTCTGCACTGGTTTTTGCGTGGGAGCATGCCAAGATACTAGCTCACACCTCTATAGATACTGAAGGTAGAAAGATCTATGAGTTAGATGGTCCACTCTTCTTTGCATCAGTCACCTCATTCAATGAACAGTTTGATGTAGCCAATGACCCTAAAGAGGTTGTTATCGACTTCAAAAAAGCCCGTGTTATGGATTCTTCAGGATCAGAAGCGATTGATGCCCTTACAGAGAAGTATAAAAAAGTAGGCAAGAAACTCTCTCTACGCCATCTCTCCAAAGATTGTAAAGCTACTCTCAAATCCGCAGGACCCTTTTGTACTTATGAAGAGGATGATCCTACTTATAAAGTAGCAGTATAAGTACTTTCCCCCTTTTTGGGGGATAGATGAGTTTTTTATTTTTATTACAGATAAGTGTAAGTGTTAAATTCGTTAGCCTTGATTTATTAATTGTGGTATACTTCTAGGCTATGATTATCTAGGAGATACCTTATGAATAAACCCCTTATCCATGCCAAACTTGATACTATTCTATCTCGTTGTCAGAAGATCAACTTTTCTCATGTCCTCAAAGAGGAGCAACAAGCGATCTTTGAGGAGATTGATCTCTATCTGATGGATGATGCCCTACGCGAAGAGATATTGGCATTAGAAGCAGAGGTTAAAGCCCTCTATCATGCCCAACACGAGAGTTACAAAGGCAAAGCCTTTTTTGAGTTTGCGAAGATTATCAATCCCACCTACCCCGCCTTTAAGTACTCCTTCTATGTAGCACGCAAGCCTGTAGAGATCTTTGATCGCCAAAAGGTACGAGAGCGTATCGAGGGGGAGCGAGATCGATGGCGAAATATCCAAAAAGATCGCCTCGAAAAGGAGATACTCAACCACACCCCACCCCTCACTCAAGCTGAAGCCAACACCCTACGCACAGCCCTAGAGGAGCGTCTACTCGCAGATGAGGAGAAGATCGCGGAAGTATTGGCAAACTGGGAGGAGTATGATGCGGTCATCACCACCCATGCCCACTGCAAGACCTACCCCGCACTCTACTACACCCTAGATACCTCCAGTGACTATGAGGGAGAGGATGCGGAGGAGCGACACAAACACTACAAAAAACGAGACACCCACCTCCGCAGTGGGGCACCCAATCTCTTGTGGTTTAAGGATGAGCGCCCCTTTAGTAGCCTTAGAGCCAATGACAAAATCAACCGTATCCTTCAGACCCACACCCCCTACTGCGGGACAATCTATATCAAGAAGCGATAAAAGCTCACTAAAAGCTTCAAGGGTATAAAATACCCCCCTAATAAGGAGTCTACCATCGATACCAAACAACGAATCGTTATAAAGGTTGGCAGTGCTGTGTTGACACAGGACAATAAGATTGCCAAAGAGCGAATGCTCAATCTCGTCCATCTCATCGCTAAGCTTAGAGACTCCTATCAGGTAGTCTTAGTCTCCTCAGGAGCAGTCGCTGCGGGATACGCTGCGCTTAGACTCGATCGATCCAAACCTATCAGTAAAAAAGCGATTGCAGCGGCGGGACAACCAATCTTGATGACAAGCTATAAGAAGAAGTTTGATATCTTTGATATTGATACGGCACAGATACTCTTGACCGAAGATGATTTTGATTCACGCAAACGCACCAAGATGTTTCAAGAGATTATTGATACCCACCTTGCACACCATATTCTCCCGATCATCAATGAGAACGATATCTCCTCAACACCAGAACAGCTTTTTGGGGATAACGATCAGCTCTCCGCCCATGTCGCACTCTCTATCGATGCGAATCTACTGGTAATCCTTAGTGATATCGATGGCTACTACGATAAAGACCCCTCAAAGTACCCCGAGGCTACCGTACGCAAAATGGTTCACTATCTTACCGCTCAAGAGCTTCAGGAGGTAGCTACCCCCAATAACCCCTTTGCCACAGGGGGGATTGTCACCAAGCTCAAAGCAGCAGCGTTTTTGATGCAACGGGGGAAGCGGATGTTTCTGACCAATGGATTTGATCTCAAGGCGACAGAGAGCTTTTTGTTAGAGCATCAACATACCCTTGGAACACTCTTTAAATCTATCCCACAAAAGGAGGCTTAAATGTCTATGAAACTTACATTTATCGGCAATGGATCGATGGCAACAGCACTCATCAAAGGACTCTACCAATCCTATGAGATTGAGGTGATTGGACGCAATACCAAAACACTCAACACACTCCAAGAGGCGATGCCTACGATTAGCACTAAGCTACTAGAGGATAGCTTCGATATCACAGGCAGAAACATCATCCTCTGTGTCAAGCCCTACTCTCTCCCCTCCCTTGCCCCAAAGCTAATAGGGACAGCCAAAAGCCTCTACTCGGTACTTGCGGGAACCTCGTTGGAGAGTCTCCAAGCCTATATCCCTGCTAAGCACACCATCCGCACTATGCCAAACCTCGGTGCAACCTACCTCAAATCGATGACAACCCTTGTAGGAGATGAACGACTTAAGGAGGATGCCCTTGCGATCTTCGATGCCATCGGCACGACCCTCTGGCTCAGTAGCGAAAATGAACTCGATATCGCTACGGGTGTGGCGGGGAGTGGACCCGCCTTTTTAGCCCTTGTGGCAGAGGGGTTGGCAGATGGTGCAGTGCAGCAAGGACTCAAAAGAGCAGATGCACAACAACTCGTCGCAGGACTCTTCGATGGCTTTGGAAGCCTCATCGCACACGACACCCCAGCCCAGATCAAAGATGGAGTGATGAGTCCCGCAGGAACGACCGCCGCAGGCTACGCAGCACTCGAACGCCATAGTGTACGCTACGCTATGATGGAGGCGATCGGGGATGCCTACAGCAAAGCCCTTGAGCTCAAATCCAAAAACTAATACCCAAAAAACGAACCAAAGGAAACCCTATGACAACATTAAACAATATCTCTCTCATCAAAGAAGCCAATATCTACTTCGACGGTAAAGTCGTAAGCCGTACACTCTTTCTTGAAGATGGCACCAAGCAGACCCTTGGTATCATGCAGGTAGGAGAGTATACTTTTGATACCCAAGAGGCGGAGATTATGGAGATGATGAGTGGTGAGCTAGAGATACGACTCGCAGGAGAGGAGTGGCATAGACTCAATACTCCTGAGACCTTCGAGGTACCTGCCAACTCCTCATTTGATCTCAAAATCACCGCGGTGACAGACTACTGCTGTAGCTACATCACTACGGAGCAGTAGGATGGAGCAGTTTTTAGAAGAGTCAAAAGCGAGTAGTCGCGTCCTCTCCACACTCAGTGGAGCCCAAAAAAACCATATCCTCAAAGCAATGGCTCAAGCCCTACGCGAAAACCACGAGCCTATCTTGCGTGCCAATGCCCTCGATATGCACGCAGGCAAAGAGAACAACCTCTCCTCTGCACTGATGGATAGACTCTTTTTGGATGAGCAACGCATCGAAAGTATGGCCGTTGCCATCGAAGAGATCGCAGGACTCAAAGACCCTGTGGGGCGTGTACTAGAGGGGTGGATTACCGAAGATGGACTTAAGATAGAGAAGGTCTCTATCCCTATAGGGGTCATTGGTATCATCTATGAGTCACGACCCAATGTCACCTCTGATACTGCAGCCCTCTGCTTCAAAAGCTCCAATGTCTGTATCCTCAAAGGGGGTAAAGAGGCGGAGTACTCCAACCAAGCCATCGCCACTCTCCTCCAAGAGGTACTGATAGCCCATGAACTCCCCCCCGCACTCATCTCACTCATCCCCGATGCCTCAAGAGCAGGCGTAGACAAGCTTATCAAGATGGATAAGTATGTCGATCTCATCATCCCAAGAGGTGGAGCAGGACTCATCAAGCATGTGAGCCAAAACGCTACGGTAAGTGTCGTCAAGCACGACAAAGGGCAGTGCCACACCTACATTGACAAAGATGCCAAGGTAGAGGATGCTATCGCCATTGCACTCAATGCCAAAGTCCAACGCCCTGGTGTCTGTAATGCGATGGAGACACTTCTTGTAGATGAGGCGATCGCCTCTAGCATACTCCCTACCCTCAAAGAGGCGTTTGACCAAGCTCATACCCAACTCAAAGGTGATAGCAAGACCCAAGAGATCATCAATGTCGCCCATGCGACCACAGAGGACTACGATACGGAGTACCTCGCCAATATCCTCAATATCAAAGTCGTCTCAGGTGTAGAGGGGGCGATAGAGCATATCATCACCTATGGATCAGGACACTCTGAGGCGATTATCACCCAAAATATCACCACCTCAGAGATCTTCCTCAATGCCATCGACGCAGCCGCTGTCTATGTCAACGCCTCCACACGCTTCACCGATGGCGGAGCCTTTGGATTTGGAGCAGAGGTCGGTATCAGCACCAACAAACTCCACGCAAGAGGTCCTATGGGAATCGAAGGACTCACCACCTATAAGTTTAAGATCTACGGTAGCGGACAAGTCAGAGGCTAACGCCTCGCTTCTCCCCCGACCTCATCAATAGGTCTGTACCCCAAATCTCTTCCTAGTTATTAAGTACCGTAGAGTTTGCCAATGCAGACTCTATCTCTTCGATGGCGATATCTCCAGAGAGTTCAAGGGCGACGGCTCCATCCTCTCCACTCACTTCCATATTGGTGATTTTGGCTTTGGTCTCATCAGACATACACGCACACGCTCCCGTGGCACAGTTCTCTACCATCTTGACGATATTTTGTTTGGCTACCACTCCTGTAAAGGAGATCTTGACACCTGTGGAGGTTTTGTCTACATTTTTATTCATGGTCATGAGTTCCTTTTGGATACGCGGAAGAAGTGAAGCTCTAATCGCATGGAGTGTGGCTTCAAATGCCTCATAGGCTTTACCATCGGGGTCTTCAAACCCTACATGGATCGTCCGTGTTGCGTGGGGGAAAGTCGGGCAGCTCTCGTGGGCATGATCACAGACGGTGACGATGAGATCATAGGAGGTTTGGAGTACCGTATCGATACTCTTAGAGTGGTAACTCTCACGCCAGATCCCCTCCTGCTCTAAGAGTTTTTTTGCATTGGGGTTGACGCATCCTGAGGCTTGCACGCCTGAGCTTTGAGCGATTACCCCCTCTAGCTCACTATTGATAAGTGCTTCTGCGATGATAGAGCGACAGCTATTGCCTGTACAGAGGATCAGTACGCGTTTCTCCATAGTGGTAACCTCACTAGATTTAGATTGGGGACATTTTAGCATAAAAATCTCTCTTTAAAAAGCCCCTTGATGGTTGCGTTGAGTCCATTGGCATTAAACATAATCAGTTCACGGTAGTAGCGTTGGAGATGCTCTTGTATCAGTATCGATCGCCCCCCATAGAGTACCATCGCGGTGGTGATAATCTCCTGCACCACCCCAAACAGCTCAATACGAAGTCTATCCATCTCCTCCCCATCACTACTGAGTAGAAATCTATCCCGTAGTCTCTCAAGTCGTTTGCGTCCCTCTTGGGCAACTTGGCTATCACTACACGCCCCTATCGCTGCAACACCGAGACTATAGATTGCGATATGTACCGTCTTGGAGATTGACTTTGCACGGGTATAGCTCCCTATAGGAGTATAGGCGACGATATCCTCTTGGGGGATGAAGAGTCCATCAAGCACGATATCAACCGTCGCCATTGCATTACCCGCAAAGCTCTGTGCAGGACTGCCAATCCTGATAGACTCCCCCGCCTCAAAAGGCATCATCGCCATATACTCATACCCCTCATGGTGAAACCCCACCAGTAGAGTGTCAAATATCCCATAGCCACTTGCCCAGCTGAGTCTACCACTCACACAGTAGCCCCCCTCGCATGCTGTAGCCGAGACAATTGTCCGATTGGCACGCAGATGGTTGATTGCGATACCACACCGCTTACCAAAGTAGTAGGTACTACGGGGGAAGTGGTTGCGTTGCATAATACTATTGGCAGCGAGTATCTGTATCCCCAAAAAGACCAATGCCCCTGAGTAGGGTGTCAACTTGACAAAGAGTTCAAAGCGTGCATGGGCTTGATGGTCTCCATCATCTATCTTATAGACACCAAACAGACCATACCCATAGGCGATCTCAAATGCCTCTTTGAGTGCAGAAGTATCACTGTCTAGTGGTGCGTGTGGTAGGGCATCGAGTGCCTTTAAGGTGTGGGTTAGGTTGGTTTTATAGTCTTGAAGTCTCATAGCAAGATTATAGCAAAGAAGTCGTGAGAGTTTCACCTACTCCTAGCGGAGTGCCACGGCCAACTGATGAACTGCCATCGCATAGTAGGCACTGTGGTTGTAGCGGGTAAGGACATAGAAGTTCTTCGCCCCATACCAAAGCTCATCATAGGCGGTGCGGTTGAGCTTGATAAGGCGTACTTTATCATGATAGTCCCACGGAGCATACTTTGGGGCGATCCCCTCTAGTGCCTCGCGTCGATAGGTACGGTTGTAACCTGTGGGGTAGGTATGGAAGCGATTCCCCTCATAACTGACCCGTGTCGCTACTACTTCCCCTGCTCTCCAGCCATTTTGCTTAAGGTAGTTGGCGATACTTGCGATGGCATCCGCAGGCTCAAGGAGGCGTATCTTTCCATCCCCATTCATATCGACCCCATACGCCTCATAGTTACTCGGGATAAACTGCCCTAAGCCTATCGCCCCCGCATAGGAGCCTTTAATAGCATGGAGCATGAGTTTTTGACGATAGACCAGTACGATAAACGCCTCCAACTGCTTACGAAAAAAGCGGTTGCGTCTATTAGGTTCAAAGGCAAGGGTAACAAGGGTATCAAAGAGTGGAAACTTCCCGACATTAGCCCCATAGACCGTCTCAATACCGATAATCGCAGCAACATACTCCCGTGGGACACCATACCGCTTCTCTACCTGATCAAACACCCTACGGTGCGTGGCTAAAAATGCCTTACCTTGGCGGATGCGTTGAGGGGTGAGCCTATATTTGATATAGCGATCCCACGCTCCATACTTGGGGTAGAGACGATTGAGTATCGCACGCCGTTGCGGGGTCATCGGTGTAATAGGACGCGGGACAAAACACTTCAACGCCTTGGGCTGTGGAGTGACAGAGGAGAGTATCCGCTCAAGGTAACTTCGCTTAAAGTGGTAGACCTGCTCCATTCTATCCATAAAGGCTACCACTTGAGGATTTGTCCTATAGTCTTTGGCACCACTTCCTATACTCAGTAATAGGATTACAATCCACCCCCTCAACACCCCAAATCCTTCTGAATCACAATCATATTGGGGTAGTGGTAGTCCATTGAGATCTTGAGATCAGTAAAGGCGATAGCCTCGTGGTTACAGAGTTGACAATTCATTCCTATCCTTAGTAAACTTATGTTACTATCTATTCTATTAAGCCTAGAAGCGATTGAGGGGATTGAGATGAGAAGAAGAGAGTTTTTGAGTAGTGCGGTGGTCGGAGCGTCTGCTGTCGCACTAGGCGGGTGCCACCGAGCCCCCAAAGAGGAGCAACAACAAGTAACCCAAAGCAAAAGCAAAAAGGTCACCCTCAAGCTTGCCACCTCATGGCCTGCCCATTTTCCTATCATGGGGACAGGGGTTGACCAGTTTGCCAAGCGGTGTTTTGAGCTAAGTGGGGGGAGCCTAGAGATCAAAGTCTATGCCAAAAATATCCTCGTCCCTGCCCTACAGGTCTTTGATGCCACCTCCGCAGCACAGATCGATGCGTTTCACTCGGGTGTCTACTACTGGAAAGGTAAAAACGCTGCCTTCTCTATCTTTGGGGGGATGCCACTAGGGCTAACGAGTGAGGAGATGATCACTTGGATGAAGTTTGGTGGGGGGTATGAACTTTGGCGAGAACTCTACGGCAAGTTCAATCTCTATCCACTCATCGGCGGGACAACAGGTCCACAGATGGGAGGGTGGTTCAAAAAAGAGATCACCCAACTCTCAGATCTCAAAGGACTCAAGATGCGTATCCCTGGGCTTGGGGGTGAGGTGATGAAACGCTTAGGGGTTAACCCCGTACTCCTTCCCGCAGGGGAGATCTATACCTCCCTAGAGCGTGGGACTATCGATGCGACGGAGTGGGTAGGGCCTGCTCTTGATAGTATGATGGGCTTTGCCAAGGCTGCCCCCTACTACTACACAGGGTGGCATGAGCCAGGCTCTATTTTGGAGATCACCTTCAATAAAACACGATGGGAGAAGCTCAGTAGTGAACACCGTGCCATTATCACCGCAGTAAGTGAGGAGATGACAGGGACAATGCTCCAAGAGTTTCGCTACAAAAATGCCCAAGCACTCCAAGCACTCCCCAAATATGTCAAGATCAAGCAGTTCCCCAAAGCGGTGATGGATGCTGCCAAAGAGGCACTAGATGAGGTACTCCATGATGAGAGTCAAAAGAGTGAGGATTTTAGACGCGTTTTAGAGAGCTACCAAGCCTTTAGTACGCTCAACCGACCGTGGGATGACATCTCGACTAAAAACTTCTTGGAGATACGAAGCTAGAGCATATCATACAGAGTGAAGATATGGTTCCATCGGTTCTCATTGATAGCGTAGCATAAGAGCTGAATCAAACGATGCTCCATCCCCATCAATGAGAGTTCCTCATCTTGAGAGGAGAGTGCGACATACATCTTTTGGGGTGGGTGAATCCCCTGATAGGCACAGAGTAGATTCTCTGTCGCTTTCATCGCACCTTGGTCATTGACCACACGGTAGATGACCAACAGTAGATTGGGAGCGAGTGTACGGATGATATCACTCTCCCGCACAACCCCCCGACAGATACTGATATCAATCACCTCTTCAGAGTAGAGGAGTAGCCCAGAGTAGTTGATATCATACCGCTCTTTAAGCTCTCTCTCAAATACGGTTATCTCTTTTATCTTCCTCTCAATACGCTGAATGGTGATCGGCTCATTGATCGCTTTTTTGGTTAGAAGCATCATTTTTTATCCTTTGGTGTTACAAAATGCCAAGAGTGAAGCGGTAACGGCTACATTGAGTGACTCAACCCCCCGTCTCATCGGAATAGCAATCGTCCGATCACTCAGTGCCTCCACTGCAGGACTCACCCCCTCACTCTCATTGCCCAAAATAAAGATACTCTTCTCTCCATAGGCTTCAGCATGGTAGCTCTGCGTGGCGTGAGAGGAGAGGGTATAGAGTCTTGCCCCCTCTTGCTGAAAGTACCGTAAGGTCTTAGCAAGATTGGTCGTCTTGATGAGGGGCATCTTAAAGAGTGTCCCCGCACTCGCCTTGATGACGAGTGGAGAGATCTGTGCTGCCCCTTTGCTCGGGATTACGATCGCATCGATACGCCCCGCAGCACATGAGCGGATAATCATCCCAAGGTTTTGGGGATTGGTCACCCCATCGAGTGCGATAATACGGTAGCCTTGATGCTTAGCGATAAATTCTGAAGCATCACCAAAATGCTCTAGCACAATATCGAGTGCGACCCCTTGGTCTTGTTTGGCATTCTTTGAGATGTGAGAGAGTGAGGCTTTATTATGATACTTCACCTCAACTCCGCGTGAGTTGGCGAGTGATTTCATCTGCTCTAGTACGGAGGCATCCTTATTGGACTTAGAGAGGTGGAGCTTATGTATCGTCACCTCTCTATCCTCTAGTGCTTCGAGTACCGCATTACGACCATAAATCGTCAGCACCTTCTCAAAAAAGGCTTTTTTGGCGAGGTATTGGGGAGAGTCTTGCATCACCTACTTACTCTCTCCATTCCATGCGATATGAGGTTTTCCCTCCGCATCAAACGCCACCGCAGGCATACCCATGATGTTATAACCCGCATCGACATAGTGTACCTCACCCGTCACACCAGAGCTAAGATCGGAGAGGAGATACATCCCCGAGTTTCCTACCTGCGTGGTGGTGACATTGGTTTTGAGTGGTGCGTGTGCTGCGTTCCACTTGAGCATAAAGGAGAAATCTCCAATCCCCGCAGCCGCGAGTGTCTTGATAGGACCTGCGGAGATCGCATTGACACGGATACCATCCTTGCCTAGATCCTCAGCGAGATACTTCGTCGTCATCTCCAACGCTGCTTTAGCAACCCCCATGAGGTTGTAGTTGGGGATAAACTTCTCTCCACCGTAGTAGCTCAGAGTCAAGACTGAAGCACGCGTGGAGAGGATTGGCTTAAGCTCTCGTACCACCTCGATAAGTGAGTAGACAGAGATATCCATCGCCACATCAAACGCCTCTTTAGAGATATCGACAAACCGCCCACTCAACCCCTCTTTGGGGGCAAATGCAATCGAGTGTACGATAAAGTCTATCTCACCCATATCTGCCTGAAGAGACGCTCTTAGTGCGACAATCTCCTCAGGACGACTCACATCACAAGGGTAGAGTCGTGTAGCACACCCCAACTCCTCTGCGATAGGAGCGAGCTTCTTCTCAAATCGCTCATTGAGAAATGTAATCGCCATATCGGCTCCCTGCTCTTGACACGCCTTTGCGATACCGTATGCGATTGACTTCTTATTGGCGATCCCTAAAACAACGCCTTTTTTACCCTTCATAATCATGCCTATACTCCTAAGATAGTGATAAAATACTGTCTGATATTTTATCCCTTTATTGGTGACACTTCGCTTGGGTGATAACAAATTCAAAGAGTCTTGCCCTACTCTTGGCACTCTTATAGCGATAGATCAACTTAATCTGGGCATCCAAAAACCGCTTAGCTGAGCGACAAACTCCCATCGTAACTGCCTCCTCCATGCGTCGTCTATCCTCTTGGCGTACCGCCTCATCACTCTTGGCTCCCGTATCGATAGCAAAGTGATAGATCAGGGTAGTACCACTCCCCTCCACCTCTTCCAGCACCGTATAGGCATCAATCAATTGGGGGAGTGTCTTGGAGATCTCCTCACTTGCGAGTGCGACAATCGTCTGATTTTGCTTGAGTAGCTCAGTGGTGGGTAGCTCTTGGGTCTGTAGCTGTGGAGTCGAAGCAAGAACTCCAACGCTTAGTAGTATCGGTAGTAGTTTTAGCATAATCTATCCTCTATTTTTTTAGTAGCGTTGAGTATAGCGTAAGTGTCGTTTAAACTGCGTAAAATAGCACCAAGGTCGCTTCTATCAAATATAGGCTAAAATCCTCCAGACACTACAGAAGGAGTATCGATGACAATCTGGCAATATAAAGAGCAAAAGCCAACCCATACACTTGTCAAACTCTACAAAGAGAACCATGGTGAGGGGGAGTTTTTGGGAGATTTAGATGAGGCGACGATTCGCAACCTCATTTTGGAGATCAAACCCGATATCAATATCGATCAAGCCTTTGGCACCCTTGCCTACTTTGGTCTACTCCCTATCCTTGTGATCAATAAGTAAAAACGCCTCTCTAAGCTCTTTGACAGAGAGAGGTCTTCTACCCCATAATACCACTACCCTATCTTTTTGTAAAAAATCCTGCTATAATTTCAAACTTTTCTGCATAAGCGTATCAAACGCCTTACTCTCGCTAGATTTAGGGTATCTCCCCAATTTTCACGCACAATGCGTGTATCGTTTGGTATCAGTTGCACAAAAGAGGGTTTTAAACCTCTTGATACTATTACTACAAGATGAATACAACACCGAAAAATTTAACACAAAGAACTACTATGAAATTTACAGATTTTAACCTCAAAGAGACAATCCAAGCCGCCGTAACAGAAGCAGGATTTACGGAGCCAAGCCCCGTCCAAAAAGATGCTATCCCTCTCGTACTTGAAGGGCATGACATCATTGCACAAGCACAAACAGGAACAGGAAAGACCGCAGCATTTGGTCTCCCTATGATGAGTATGATGAAGGCTGATGGCTCTGTAGAGGGGCTTGTCATCGTCCCAACACGCGAACTCGCAATGCAAGTGAGTGATGAACTTTTTCGTTTTGGTAAACTCTCAGGACTCAAAACTGCCACCGTTTACGGAGGAACAGCCTATAAACAACAGATAGATCGCATCAAACAAGCCTCTATCGTCGTCGCGACCCCAGGACGACTCCAAGACCTTCTTATGAGTGGACGCATCAAGATCAATCCGCAATGGGTTGTACTAGATGAAGCCGATGAGATGCTCGATATGGGATTCCTCGATGAGATCAAAAACATCTTTACCTTCTTGCCACAAGAGCGTCAGACATTGATGTTTTCTGCTACAATGCCCAATGCCATCCGCAAACTCGCAGAGCAGATCCTCAAAACACCTAAAACTGTAGCGATCACCAAATCTGAAAGCACCAACTCCAAAATCACACAGCTCTACTATGTGGTACAGGATAAAGAGCGTGATGATGCCCTTGTCAGACTCATCGACTACAAAAACCCTAACAAGTGTATCATCTTCTGTCGTATGAAAAAAGAGGTCGATAGACTTGTAGCCCACATGACTGCCCAAGGGTTCAAAGTCAGTGGTCTTCATGGTGATATGGAGCAGAAACAACGAGAGGTGACGATCCGTGCCTTCAAACAAGGGGGGATTGATATCTTCATCGCAACAGATGTCGCAGCGCGTGGACTCGATGTCAATGATGTCACCCATGTCTTCAACTACCATATCCCTTTTGACTCTGAGAGCTATGTCCACCGTATTGGTCGTACAGGGCGTGGTGGTAAGTCTGGTGAGGCGATTACACTCGTCAGCCCCAATGAGCTACGCACCATCAAACGCATCGAGAAGGATGTCGGAGCCAAGCTTATCACGCAGGTGATCCCTACGCGTATCGAAGTCCAAAACAACCGTGCCGATGCCCTCATCAAAAAGATCGCTGAGACACGCGTGACAGAGAGTGCGATCAACCTTGTCAAGACCCTACAACACGACCTTGATATCGTAACAATTGCACACCTACTCGCCTCACTTGTCCAAGAGGAGGATTTTGTCAAAGGTAAAGACAATATCGGTCTAGGACTCGAAGAGGTTGAGCTTCTTATCGAAAGAGCGATGCAAAACAGAGGCGGTGGTGGCGGTCGTAACCGTGGAGGATACCGTGGTGGCAATCGAAACAGAAACAGTAGTGGACGCAACAACCGTAATCGAAATGGCGGTGGACGCGATAGTCGTAATGGTGGAAGAGGAAGCAATAGAGGGTAATCTCCTCTCCTCTTTTGGGGCGGTAGCTTAGCTATCTTCCCTATGGTTAGATTCGTTAGCCTTGATTTTACAAGATAGGCTCTTCTCTCTCCTCTTCAGTTGTCAAAAAATAGTCATTTTTGACATAAAAGCACCCACCAAAGCAACATTATGCTACCCTAACATCCTAAATTTCTAACCGAGGATAAGACTCATGAGTAGTGAAAAGTTAGCCAAAGTAGAGCGTGCGGGATTTATACTCAAACCCGACTCACCAGAGATACGCGATCTCTATCTTCAGATCAAAACATCCTTTGAAGAGCGCGGTATCCGTGTACTTCTAGGAGATCACTCTGCAAAGATGATTGGGGAGGAGGGGTTAGCATTTGAGGCACTCTGTGAAGCCTCAGATTTTCTAGTCTCCTTAGGTGGAGATGGGACACTCCTCTCACTGGTGCGTCGTAGCTACCACTTTGGCAAACCTGTAGTTGGGATCAATGCGGGGACTTTAGGGTTCTTAGCCGATATCACCATCGAGGATGTCGATGTCTTTCTCGATCAGCTGATCCAAGGGGAGTATCGTATCGATAACCGTATGATGATGGAGGGGGCTATCCACTCCAAAGCCCATCCACCCAAGAGCTTCTTCGCCCTCAATGATGTCGTCATCACCCGCCCCGTCATCTCCAAAATGGTCAAAGTCAACGCCTCTATCGAGGGGGAGTGGTTTAACACCTACAGAGGAGATGGACTCATCATCTCTACCCCCACAGGCTCTACTGCATACAACCTCGCAGCGGGAGGACCTGTCATCTATCCCCTCACCCAAGCCTTTATCATGACGGCTGTCTCTGCCCACTCCCTCACCAACCAACGCCCCCTTGTCGTCCCCGCAGACTTCACCATCGAGCTAAGCTCTCCTAGTGAGAAGGTCATCGCCGTGATCGATGGGCAGGATGATTATGAGATGCATCCAGAGGATCTACTCACCATTCGTGGAGCCAAGATAGGAGCCAAGCTCCTCCACCGCAAAGAGCGTAACTACTTCTCTGTACTCAGAGAGAAACTCTCTTGGGGAGATACCCATTGATTACGCGTCTATACCTTCGAGATCTCCTACTCTTTGAGAGGGTGGAGCTTGACTTCAAGCAGGGGCTTGTCGTCTTGACAGGTCCAAGTGGTGCGGGCAAATCGGTACTTATCTCTGCGATCCTCACCACACTAGGCTATAGTAGTCCCAGTGCCGCAAGCCTCTGTGAGATCAACCTCACCAAACCCAATACCCTCACCCATGAAGCCTACGAACTCAGCAGTGACCTTACGATCAAGAGCATCAAAAAAGAGAAGCTTCGCTACTTTATCGAGGGGCAGAGCATCTCCAAGAAGTCCCTCAGGTCACTCTTTAGTCCCTTTGTCAAATACCTCTCAGTACGCGATAGAGGAGGGTTTGAGTCCCAAGAGCTTCTTGCGATGATCGACCAAGCTCTCCTGCTCCACTCCAAACCCTTTAAACGCCAATACAAAGCGTACACCAAACGCTACACCCACTACAAGATGCGTATCACTGAGCTAGAGGAGATCAAAGCCAAAGAGGCAAAACTCACAGAGCTGATTGAGTTTACCACCTATGAGATAGAGAAAATCGAAGCCATCAACCCACAGATAGGAGAGGAGGAGGAGCTTCTTCGTATCAAACAGCAACTCTCTCGTATCGACAAGATCAAAGAGGCACTAGAGCACGCTTCGAGTATCTTCTCTCTAGAGGCTTCGGTCGAGGAGGTCTACCGTCTACTCGATAGAGATGGCTCACTCTTTGGGGATGCGATGAACCAACTGCGTGCAGATTTTGAGGAGACTGCCAACCTTGCTGAGGAGCTAGAGGAGGTCGATATCGAAGCGGTACTCGACCGCCTCAGTCAACTCACCACCCTCATCAACCGCTACGGCAGTATCCAAGAGGCACTCGCCTATAAAGAGCAAAAAGAGCAAGCGTTAGCAGGCTATAAGAGTATTGAGCAAGACAAAGGAGTCTTGGAACAGTTTTTGACACTAGAGGGGACAGAGCTAACCACCCTCGCCTCTAAGCTCTCCACCCTCCGCAAACAAGAGGCTATCGTACTTCAAAAGCGTCTACTCCCCTACCTCCAGAGCCTCAAACTCCCTGCTCTGAGCTTCACCTTCGAGAAAACTACCCTAGGCTCTAGTGGCTACGACCATCTCACCGTCACTCTAGGCACCTCCCAAGTATCTACCCTAAGTGGAGGGGAGTTCAACCGTGTGCGTCTTGCCCTCATGGCAACCACTATCAACACCAGCACCCCCCAGAGTCGTGGAGTGCTGATACTCGATGAGATCGATGCCAATGTCAGTGGGGATGAGTCTATCGCTATTGCTACCATGATAGAGCAACTCTCCTCTGCCTACCAGATATTTGCCATCTCACACCAACCCCACCTCTCTGCACGAGCCAATCAGCATATCCTCATCACCAAAGCAGACCAAAAGAGCCTCGCCAAAGTCCTCACCGAAACCGAACGCATCACCGAAATCGCCCGTATTATCGGAGGTGAAAACCCCACCTCCCAAGCGATTGAGTTTGCCAAGAAGTTACGGGGGTAAGCTCCAAGCGACTTATTGGCTATCTTTAACTATCAGAGAAAAAATAAACTCCTAGACCCCTACGCATACTGCTTTTTAAGCTGTTGCGTATACTCTATGAGCTGTTTGGTATAGGCTTGAAGGGTTGGGATATCTTTTTTGCTTTTGAGATAGGTGTTGAAGTCTATGAGTTGATTGGCTATCCCGCCTACGCCTATGGTCGTTGCGGAGCCTTTGATGGAGTGGGTGAGTCGCTCCATCTCTTCGAAGCTTGAGGATTCTAGTGCCTTTTGGATGAGGGGGATTTGGGTCTCTACTTGAGCAATAAGCTCTTGGATATACTCCAACGCTTCCTCTTGAGAGAGTCCCATCTCCATAAGACGCGTATGGTCAAATGGTGGATAGGAGGGGAGTGTCACCTTAGCATTGGTCGGTTTGGGGGTGGACTCTACGGGTGTAGAGGACTCCGCAGGTTTTTTTGATTTGAGTACGACGATAAGTAGCACAACGATGACGACTAGAGCAATGCCGATAAGAACGGGTGTATCCATAATGAACTCCTTTTAGCTATAGTCCAAACTATAACCAAAAAGCGTTTAAATCTCTACTGCCATAGTTAAAATTTGCTATAATTTCAAGAAAAGAGTACCCATGATAGTAGATACCCACTGCCATTTAGATGATGAGCGATATGAGAGTGACATTGAAATGACACTGAAGCGAGCCAAAGAGGCAGGTGTTGAGCGGTTTATCATCCCAGGAGCTGACCCCAAGACACTTGCCCGTGCGGTTGCATTGGCAGAGGAGTATGAGCATGTCTACTTCGCCGTGGGAGTACACCCCTATGATGCCTCTGTCTATCAGCGTAGTGAGCTTGAGGCGTTGGTCTCGCATCCCAAGTGTGTCGCCATCGGAGAGTGTGGACTCGACTACTATCGACTCCCCCAAGACCCCGAAGCGATTGCAGAGGAGAAGGCGTTGCAAAAAGCGGTCTTTATCGATCAGATCACATTGGCAAAGAGACATCACAAACCCCTCATCGTCCATATACGCGACGCGAGTGCGGACGCGATGGAGCTTCTCCTTACGCATGCGGGAGAGGCGGGAGGGGTACTCCACTGCTACAACGCAGATGCCCTGCTCCTTCCTCTTGCTTCACACAACTTCTACTTTGGGATTGGTGGGGTACTCACCTTCAAAAATGCCAAACGACTTATCGAGGTCTACCCTCAGATCCCTAGAGATCGCCTACTCATCGAGACCGATGCCCCCTATCTCACCCCACACCCCCACCGTGGAGAACGCAACGAACCCGCCTACACCACCCTCATCGCACAGAAGATGGCAGTATTGAGTGAGACCTCCCTAGAGCAGATCACCCAAGAGACAACAGCCAATAGCCAAAGACTCTTTGGTATCGCCTAATGAAAGTGTGGCTTAGGTCTACCCTCCTTTGGACACTCCTCCTAAGCACACCACTCCTCTCCCGCTCTCTAGCAGAACGCTACCCACACTTTGAGTATATCTTTATGGAGTTTGATGTCGATGAGAGTTTTATTGACACCCCACAGTTTGAGGCGTTTGCCAAGAAGCATGAGGAGGGACTCCAGCACTTCTACCATCGATCAATCCAGCGAGGTAAGCCCCTACTTCCGATGATGCAGACGACCCTTGTCTCCGCAGGACTCTCTGACCTGTTGATCTATCTTGCGATGGTGGAGTCGGGCTTCTCCCCTGCCATCACCTCCCCCAAGCGGGCGGTGGGGCTTTGGCAGTTTATGCCTGCGACGGCGCGTGCCTATGATCTCTCCGTCTCGACCCTACGCGATGAGCGGTGTGATCCTATCAGTGCGACCCACGCAGCAATCAGCTATCTCTCGAAGCTCCATACGCAGTTTGGTAGTTGGTATCTTGCGATGATGGCATACAACTGTGGAGAGGGACGACTCCAAAAAGCAATAGCCCATGCTCAGAGCCGTGAGCTTGCCACTCTTATCGACCCCACACAGAGTATCCTCCCCCGTGAGACACGAGACTATATCCAAAAAATCCTACTCTCTGCAATGATTGGAGAGGCGACACTGATGGATTTTGGCGGGGTTGGAGAGGGGCTACTACAAGTCGAAGTCCCCCAAGAGACCAATCTTACCACACTTGCCCTTGCCATCGACCTCGATCCCCAACAGCTCCGTGACCTCAATCGGCAATTTAGCCATGCGTGCCTTCCCACAGATCAGCCATTCTATACCATTACCATCCCCCAAGAGAGGCTCTTTGCTTTCTATCTTCGGGGACTCAAGCAGACAGAGGAGTCCAACGATACGACACCTCCCCCTCCCAAGAGAACCCAGAGCTATCTCCTCTCCCATACCGTCGCACTCGGAGAGAGTCTAGAGCAGATTGCCAAGGAGTACCACACTACCACTCACGCAATCAAGCAGAGCAACCACCTCCAAACAGAGGCACTCACTCTAGGGGAGATACTCTTTATCCCCGTGAGTCACGCTCAGTTTGAGGCACACACCCCCTAATCTTCTGCTTTGCCCCGTAGGAGATCCAAGAGATTGGTCGCGTAGCACCCCTTAGGAAGCGAAAACTTCAGCTCATAGTGTGCCTTCTCCTCCACATAGTGTGTTGTGATATCTGTGACCCATATCCATGCGTAGCGTCTTGCTCCATTGAGCTTCATCGCTTCGACAAATGGGGCTTCAAGGAGTCCTGCGACATGGGTCGCTTCACTTACGCGACTCCCACTTAGTAGCCCCGTTGGTGCGATATCCCCTGAGGCAAACCGCTCCGCCTCACTCGCGAGTTCTTCCACCTCAAAGAGTCGTCCATAGGGGTAGTGCATCATCACATCCCCTTTGAGAAGCTTAAAGAAGTGGGGTTGCTCTTTGACCCCATCAAGAGAGCCTTCAGGGAGCTTGAGAAGCTCCTCTGTCTGGGCTTGAGAGAACTTATCGATGAGTTGGTTTAGCGCCATGCGTCGACTCAACCACCCATTAAAGAGATAGCTCTGATACGACCCCATCAAGAACTCTTTGGTCTTTCTGTCGCGTATCTTGAGCGTACCCTCGATGAGGCGTTTACCATCGACCCAGTTGTTGCCATCGGTTCCAAAGCGTTGATTCCCAAAGTAGTTTGGAAGACCATTGGCTTCAATCCACTTCATCATGGAGTCGAGTTTCTCTTTTTGTACTCCTAGTACCTTTTTGAGACGGATAGAGAAGCGGTTACCTTTGAGGTGTCCAACGCGGAGTTTGTTATTGTGCCGTGTCTGCTCTAGTATTTTGATCTTCTCATGACTAAACGCCTCAAGCTTCGCCTCAAACTTCGCAGGCAGAGAGATATACTGTATCGTCATGGCATGTTTATCTTTGAGTCCTGCGTAGCCCATATCCCTACGGCGGATACCGACATGGTTGGAGAGAACATCGAGCATCTCCCAAGTGGTCATCTCTTTTTTGCGTACTTTGAGTACGAGATGCTCCCCCTCCCCTGTAAACTCATAGAGAGGGATCTCCTCCACGGTGAAGTCTCTAGGGCTAGAGTTGAAGTGAAATGAGTTGCTGACATTAAATGGATAGAGTCGTGGTGTGTTACGCATGGGTTGCCTTTAGGAGGTGTCCAGCACCTTTGATAAGATAGGTCGGAACAAGCGCGGAGAAGAAGGCAAATGCCTCAGAAGCATCAACAATCTTATCCTCTTGCCCCAAAAAGACCTCTATGGTTGTACCGCGTGCTAGGAGGGTGTGGAGCTTTGGCTCCTCCCAGCGGTAGGTGAGCAGGTCACGCAGTGCCGTCGTGCTACCTACTTGGAGGTAGCGTTGGAGTGTGTCGGTGGCAGGGTAGGCGACATTGGCAAGAAACTGAGCGATATACGCCTCTCTCCCCGCCTCAAAGTAGCGAAGCTGTGTCCGCACAAAACTAGGCTTCTGCGTCTGGAAAAACGCAGGAGAGAGCAGAATCAACCGATCGATCCGCTCCTGACTCGCATAGGCATACTCAAATGCCTGCTGGGCTCCATGGCTAAATCCCGCGACCACCAAGTCACCAGAGCAGAGATACGGTTCAAAGAGTTCTGACTCCCCCACAAGGGAGAATCCACTAAAATATCGCACGCAAGATCTCCCGTGTCTCTTCACTCGTGATACTCTCTTGAAGCATCAGACGGTTGGAAATCTCCCGTCGGGGTTCATTCAGCTTCTCAAGGATCGAGACAACATCGGCTTGTGCCTCTTCGAGTACTGCCCCCTCCTCTCCCATCTTCACCACAAAGTTCTCTCCCATCGCATACTCATAGATCAGCTTGGTTGCTAGCTCTTTGGCTTTGGCGATATCTTTGCTCGCATTGCTAAACTGCTCACTGTAGACCATACGCGTCGCCACACTCCCTGCAAGGTGTACCTTGATACGATTGAGGACTTGACTGCGTGAGAGTATCTCATGATCTTGCTCTACTAGACGACTCGTAACGATACCGATCTTCTCAAACTCCACATCTGTCCATGTCGCGATCAACGCTTTGGCTCCTTGGTAGACTGCTTGGATCTCCCGCTCCTCATCACTAAAGGTCGAGATCTTGAGCTGTCCGAGGAGTACCTTCTCTTTGACCGCTTCAAAGTCCGCTGTCAAGACACGATTACGCCCGATACGCATCGCATAGATCGCTGCTTCATTGGTGAGTGTATCGAGTGCAGCGGAGTTGAAGCCCACTGTCATGCGTGCCACCTTTGGGATATCGACCTCATGGGGCTTGTGTGCGAGATAGAGTGCGAGGGTCTTGGCACGCTCTTCTAGATCAGGGAGCGAGATATGGATACGACGGTCAAACCGCCCCGCTCTCAGCAACGCCTCATCGAGTATCTCAATCTTGTTGGTCGCCCCGATGACAATCACCCCCGAACTCTCCTCAAACCCATCCATCTCAGTGAGGAGCTGGTTGAGTGTCGCTTCTCGCTCATCATTACGAAACTCTCCACGGCTCTTGCCTACCGCGTCAATCTCATCGATAAAGATAATACTCGGAGCCATCTGTTTGGCTTTTTTGAAGAGTTCACTCACCCGCTTGGCTCCCATCCCTACATAGATATGGACAAATGACGCACCACTCTGATAGAAGAACGGTACCTGTGCCTCCCCTGCTACTGCTTTGGAGATAAGCGTCTTTCCGACCCCGGGAGGACCTACAAGCAGTACCCCTTTAGGTAGGCGGATATCCATCGCTTGATACTTCTTTGGGTCGCGTAGAAAGTCGATGATCTCCTCTAACTCCACCTTGACATCCTTGATCCCTGCGACATCCTCGAAGGTGACATGAGAGGTGAGTGCCTCTATCGACTCATAGCTCTCACGCTCCTCGACCCGTGAGGCACGGATCTCCTCGATCTGCTGGGTACGGCTCTGCTTCATAAAACGAAACAAAAAGAGCAATGAGAGTACCAGTATCACCAAAGAGGCGACCTCATACCACCCCTCACTCCCTTCGCGTACCTCTACAGGGTACTTGGTAAAAAACGCGGTCTTATTGATCGCATTTTTGTAGATCTTATACTCCCCCTCTAGCGTCTCTAGGTAGATATACTCCCCATCGACAACCACCCGCTCTATCAGCTCTTGACTATAGAGTTCATTGGCTTTGCTATGGGTGATAAGGGGGGTCTCCTGACGCATCACCCCAAAGAGTAATAGCACCACAAGCACCACAAAGAGTCCCACAATCACCTTGAGGCTCTTATCACTTAGCGTACGACGATTAAAGGAGAGCTTGGTTTTTTTCATCACTCACCTCCAGTTGATTGAGCTCTACCCAGTTGGCACGCAGATCCTCTTCACTCCGCACCTCCACACGGTTGAAGTACTGATCGAGTCCATAGTAGACCCCCTCCTTACCACTCTCTAGTAGCACCTCTAGCCCTGTGGTGTGGGTGCGTCTAAAGGCGTAGTTTTTGGCTTTGATGAGGGCAGTGAGTTCGTGGTGACGGGCTTTGGCAATATCACCACGCACCTCCTCTCGCATCGTTGCTGAGGCGGTGTTGTCTCGTTTGGAGTAGGAGAAGGCGTGGATATGGGTCAAGGGTAGCTCTCTGACCCGCTCCATCGCCTCTGCCCATGCCACCTCATCCTCTCCAGGGTGTCCTACGATGAAGTCTGTCCCCAAGGCGTAGCCTTTGTCGGCTAGACGATGAAAGAGTCGATAGTCTTCTCTGTATCGGTTGCGACGGTTCATCAACTCTAGCATCTTATCAGCGGTGTGCTGGAGAGCGATATGGAGATGCTTCGCCATCCACGGCTCATCGAGTAGCTCAAGGAGTGGCTCATCGATCTGTATCGGCTCAAGACTCCCCAGACGGATACGACGCACCCCTCGTATCTGACTCATCTTAGCAAGGAGCTGTGCGATGGAGGTGTTGCGATCTTTGCCGTAGCTTCCCACATTGGTACCTGTGAGGATAAACTCCCCATAGCCGTTGCTCGCAAGCTTACTCACTTGGGCAAGAATCGTCTCCTCTTGGTGTGATCTCGCTCCCCCTCGTACCGCAGGGATGATACAGTAAGAGCAGGCGAAGTCGCACCCCTCTTGTATCTTGATAAACGCCCGACTCTTCCCTACAAAGTTCTCCACGATAGTGGTATCGATATGCTCAAGATCCCCTATCTGATAAAAAGGCTCTTCATACTGCAAGATGGTGTTGATCTTCTCCTTTTCAGAGTGTCCCATCACCCCAAAGACCCGCTTAGAGGCAAAGAGGGACTCCCCTTTGGAGTGTGAGCCACACCCTGCAAGGATCACCTTGGCGTGGGGGTTTTTGCGTTGGATAGAGGCGATATAGTTGCGGACAGAGGAGTCCGCTCCATTGGTCACAGTACAGGAGTTGACCACGATAATATCCGCTTGTGTCTCATCGGTAGCGAGTCGAAACTCCCGTAGTTTTGAGATCATCACTTGGGTATCAAACTGATTGGTACGGCACCCGAAGGTTTTGAAGTAGACCTGTTTCATAGTGTAGCTCCTGTTGGGGTGGACTCCTCTAGCACAGGCGGTGTAGAGGGGTGTCTATTGAGATAGAGCGATTGGGTTGGGAAGGCGAGGGAGATACTCTCCTCCTCCTGTATCCGTGCGATAATCTCCGCAGAGATGGTACTCCGCAGTGTCAAGGTCGCATAGGAGTTGGTGAGATACCACGCACTCACCTTCATCCCATACGGCTCAATAAAGGTCAAGATACGCGGTTCAACATTGGTGTTTTTAATATGGTATTGACTACGCATCTTATTGAGCTGTTTTCGGGTGATATCGGTATAACCTTTAGAGTACTTCTTCGTCACCTCTTTGGCGATCGCCGCAGCCTTTTTCAAGTCCGAATCAAAAGTCACCATAAAGTCTATCCCATCCCATACGGTTTTGATCCCTGCGTGGGAGTAGTTGGCGATCATATCGGTGAAGACAAAGTTATTGGGAATAAAGATGATACGCCCTGCTCGGTGGTTACGCATCACAGTGGTGAGAGTCACATCCTCCTGCATCGTCATACGCAACAGAGAGATATCGACGATATCCCCCACATACTCCACCCCATCTTTGACAAACTTCACACGATCACCGACCCGTACTGTCCCCCCGATGAGTATCGCAAGCCACCCCATCAAGGACATAAACCAATCCTTCATCGCGATGGCGATACCCGCAGAGGCAAACCCCAAGATGGTCACAAGGTAGCTGACATTTTCGATATAGAAGAAGAGGAGCGTAATCACCAACACCGTCACAAAGGAGAAGTTGATCGCTTTGTTGATGGTGTAGTAGCGTTCGGCATCCGCCATATAGCGACGCACCAGATACTTCACCAAAAGAAGCAAGATAATAAACAAGAGGATAATCACCCCAATCGTCGTCGCCTTCTCCATCTCCCGCTTGATAGCATTGGTCAAATCAAGCTCTAGCTCATCGATCTTCTTCATATAGACATTTTTGGTCGTCTTGAAGATCTCTACAACGGGGATAAAGGTCTCAATCTGATCTTTGACATCATCATAGATGCTCTGATAGAGGCTATTGGTCGGGTGGAGCCGTAGGAGTTCACGCAACACTACCTCTTTGGCTTGAAGCTTGGAGAGGATACGCGTGAGAGAGTTGTAGCGGTTGCTATACTCCTCTTTATTGGATTCGAGTTTCTCTTGGTAGGAGAGGGCTGCGATGACTGCGATAGGGTTCTCCACGACAGGAGCCTCTTCGATATGCGGAGGCATTAGCAGTTTCTTGAAGGGGTCCTCTTTGTAGTCTTTGAGGAGCTGTAGCTTCCCAATAAGCGTGGTGCGTTTACGCTCCTGCTCGGTTAGGTAGGCTTTCTCTTTGGTAGAGAGGGTGTACTTCTGTCTATAGCGTTGGATAAGTGTATCGAGTTGCCGTTTCTCTCTCTCTAGCTCTTTGTAGGTGTGGTAGTTGCTGTAGATTTTTGACCAGATGTTGTTCTCTTTGAGCGCTTGGTCAAGTAGGGTCTGTTCGCTGAGGAGTACCTCGGTCTGCTTAAGTATCTCAGAGCTGTTGCGTTCGGCTTTGGCAGGGAGTGGGGTCGTACTATTAGACTCTATCGGGAGTGCCATCGCCACAGAGAGCATCAGCCACACCCCCAAGAGTACGCCACGCATCATTGAGACGCTCCAAACTGACGCAACACCTTCTTGACGACTGAGGCATCACTATCTGAGACGATGGTGTGTCCCCCCATCCCATCTGGAAGGATAAACTTGATACTCCCCCTCGCACTCTTCTTATCCAAAAAGAAGTGTTCGTAGAAGCTATCGACATCAGCGATGGCATAGGTGGTAGGGAGTCCCACACGCGTAAGGAGTCCTTCGACACGCTCCGCCTCCTCCACACTAAAGAGTCCTAGCTCCACCGCTAAGGCATTTGCCATCACCATCCCAATGGCGACCGCCTCCCCATGGAGGTAAGTGGTGTAGTTCGTCTCATTCTCGATGACATGCCCAAAGGTATGCCCGTAGTTGAGTACTGCACGGATCCCCGCCTCTTTCTCATCTTGGTTGACGACCCACGCTTTGAGCTCTACACTGCGACGAATCACCTCTTTGAGTATCGCCTCATCTCCAAAGTCGGCATTGCCTAGAAAGGTGAAGTACTCCCGATCAAACATCACCGCCATCTTGACGATCTCCGCAATTCCCGCAGCAAACTCACGAGGGGGAAGCGTCTGAAGAAACGCAGGATCGATATAGACTGCTTTGGGCTGATAGAATGCCCCGACAAGGTTCTTTCCGTAGGCGTTGTTGACCCCTGTCTTGCCTCCGACACTCGCATCGACTTGCGAGAGGAGTGTGGTAGGGATCTGGATAAAGTCGATCCCTCGCTGATAGAGGCTTGCTGTAAAGCCCGTCATATCCCCTATCACCCCCCCACCAAAGGCGATGAGAAGTGATTTGCGGTCGAGTTTGTACTCAAAGAGTGCATTGAGTATCCCCTCCACGGTCGCAAGGGTCTTATACTGTTCCCCATCAGGGATACTTACCACCTCTAGCTGTGTTGCGGTGATATGGGCAAGGAGTCGCTCTAAATGGTAGCCTGCGACGGTAGGATTGGTGACGATGACCACTTTGGTATCAAAAGTAAGGTTAGGGAGTCTATCGATAGTAATATCATAAGTTATAGGGGCGGTATCGGTAAGTGCTATAGGAACGATCATAAGAAAAAGAGCCTTTTAATAAGTATAAATTCATCTTATTTTATCTTATTTGAGATTAAAAAGGCATTGAAGATGCCCCTACAAAGGGCGTATAGTCTCAAAGATGGTTGTATCAGAGATTAGTTCACTTTACAATCCAAAATCACTTTGCTATACTTCAACTCTATATACCATCTATAAAGGAAAAGCATGACACTAGAAGCGATTGCGAAGGCATTGGGATTTGAAGTAGAGGATGTGAGGATGATTGTAGAGGCGTTTCAGGAGGATGCAACCCTCCAGATGCAACACCTTGAAAAGGCGATTGAGACGCATGCATTTGAAGCAATAGTAGAGGCATCACACGCCATCAAAGGGAGTGCCGCCAATCTCCAGCTAGAGGTGATAGCCTCTCTTGCCAAAGAGCTTGAAGCACACGCGAGAGAGCAAGCCCCTTTTGAGTATCAACACACCTATAGTAAACTTGCCCTAGAGCTAGAGGCTCTTGCACACTAATCTTATAGCCTCTATCTATCCGTATTTTATCACCCCGTAACAAATAGGAGTTTTTCACTCCTATTTGTCTTGTCTTGTAGTAGATTTCCAAAAAACTATGCTACACTTACTGATATTATCACCCAAGGAGAACCCTATGACACGAGAGATATTCCCCCCAAATCCCAACTTCAGCCAAGAGGCTAGAGTCAATAGTATGGATGCCTACTGGAGACTACAAAACCAAGCCCTAGAGGACTATGAGGGCTTTTGGCGAGGCTTTGCTGATGAGAAGATCGAGTGGCTTAGCCCCTATGAGAAGGTACTCGATGAGAGTAAAGCCCCCTTCTATGAGTGGTTTACCAAAGGTCAACTTAATGTATCCAACCAGTGTATCGACCGACACCTTGCGACCCAAGCAGACAAAACAGCGATCCTCTTTGAGGGGGATAGAGGGGAGGTAGAGCATATCTCCTACGCACAACTCTCCCAACGCGTCAACCAGATGGCAAACCTACTCAAAGAGGAGCTAGGGGTAGCAAAAGGTGATCGCGTCGTCCTCTATATGCCAATGATCCCAGAGTCTGCCTATGCGATGCTCGCGTGTGCTAGAATCGGAGCGATCCACTCTATCGTCTTTGGAGGCTTCTCCGCAGAGGCACTACGAGATAGGATAGAGGATGCTGGAGCCAAAGTCGTCATCACCGCAGATGGTGCCTACCGCAAAGGCAAACCCTATATGCTCAAGTCCGTTGTCGATAATGCCTTAGAGTCTGGCTCTACAGCAGTCTCCTCTGTCCTCGTGGTCAAACGAAACCATGAGGAGATCAACTGGGTAGAGGGGCGAGACAAGTGCTACAATGACCTCATCGCTCACCACTCTACCGTCTGCCCCTTTGAGCCGATGGAGAGTGAAGACCCCCTCTTCTTACTCTACACCAGTGGAAGTACAGGCAAACCCAAAGGGGTACAACACACCACCGCAGGCTATATCCTCTGGGCTCAGATGAGTATGGAGTGGGTCTTTGATGTCAAAGGGGATGATCTCTTCTGGTGTACAGCAGATATCGGCTGGATCACAGGGCATACCTATATCATCTATGGACCACTCGCAGCAGGGACGACGACGGTGATGTTTGAGGGGGTACCGACCTACCCTGACGCAGGGCGTGCGTGGAAGATGGTAGAGGAGCATAAGATCACCCAGTTCTACACCGCACCTACTGCCATCAGAGTCCTCCACAAGATGGGAGAGGATGAGCCAAGCAAGTATGACCTCTCCTCTCTCAAAGTCCTCGGTACTGTAGGCGAACCCATCGACCCTCCTGCGTGGAAGTGGTACTATGAGTCGGTAGGGGGGAGTCACTGTGCTATTGTCGATACATGGTGGCAGACTGAGACGGGGGGACATATGATCTCACCACTCCCTGGGGCGACCCCTATCAAACCTGCGTGTGCCACCTTCCCACTCCCTGGTATCATGGCAGAGGTGATTGATAGCGATGGCACCCCCAAAGCCGTAGGAGAGACAGGGCTACTCTGTATCACCAAACCGTGGCCAAGTATGATACGCACCATCTGGGGTGATCCTGAGCGGTACACCAAAGCCTACTTCAGTGACGCAACCAAAGCGGGCAGACCCGTCTACTTCTCAGGGGATGGTGCCGTACGAGATGAAGCAGGCTACATCACCATCACGGGGCGTGTCGATGATGTCATCAATGTCTCAGGACACCGTATGGGTACCGCAGAGATCGAAGCGGTCGTCAATGAAGATGACTCCGTCGCTGAGGTCGCAGTCGTCGCACGCCCCCATGAGATCAAAGGGGAGTCGATCTTCATCTATATCGTACTCAAAGAGGGGCATATCAACACCGATATCAAAAACCACATCAACGCTCTCCTTGCCCAAGAGATTGGTAATATCGCCAAAGCAGACCATATCATCGAAGTCCCTGGACTGCCTAAGACCCGCTCAGGGAAGATTATGCGACGGATTTTGCGATCGATTGCAAAGCATGAGGAGATCACCCAAGATATCTCGACGCTTGAAGACCCCTCCATCGTCAAACGCATCGAGACAACCGCACGAGAGGCGTAGGGGCTTGCCCCCTATCCTAACAACGCCTTGACCCGCTTAAGATCCTCAAAGACTGCGGGTTTGAGTGCGGGATTACGGAGGAGATAGCTAGGGTGATAGGTGGGGATAATCTGATAGCTCTCATGCGTATGAAGCACCCCATGTACCTGATCGAGACTCCCCTCCTCCCCTGTGAGGTAGCGGTAGGGAGTCTCTCCGAGTGTCACCACAACTTTGGGGGCAATAAGCTCAATCTCTTTGTGTAGGTAAGCAAGACAGCTATGGATCTGTGTCGAGTTGGGTCGGCTCTCTTGGAGTGGGCGACACTTGACAAGCGTCGTGAGGTAGGCTTGACTACGGGGGATCTTGAGTACCCCCTCGATCATCTTGGTGAGTAGCTCACCTGAACGCCCCACAAACACCCGACCGATACTATCCTCTGAGACCCCTGGTGCCTCTCCTACGAAGAGTACCGTTGCCTGAGGACTCCCCTCCCCAAAGACCACATGACTCCGCCCCTTACTCAACTCACACAGATGACACCCCAACGCTTGTGCCTTGAGGGCTTCAAGTGTATGAGGCAACGAAAGATCAGGCTCCTGCTCACGATAGGGTGTCACCGTCGTATAACGATAACCTAGCTCCTTGAGCTGATAGAGTTGTTTAAGTAGAAGTGCATTGCGTAAATTTTTCATAGGATCATTATAGCGGAAAAATGTTAGCACCCACCCGTCTCAATATAACTCAGTGCAGTCTTAAGCATCGTCTCATTGGCATCGCCTCGTAGGTGGGTGAGGTCATCTTGGGCTTCGCAGGTGACGGCTATCCCGTCGAAGCTACTGTGGTTGCCTGCACTGTTTTGGACAAAGAAGTTGATGAGGAAGTAGTAGTGGTCTTGGTAGACGGCTCCTGACATTCCGACGGGTTTGCCGTGGGTATCGGAGCCGATGGTGATGACATGGGAGTCACCAAGGTAGGGGATCAGAGAGGAGATGACTAGCTCACTCGCAGAAGCACTCTGCTCTGTCACCAAGAAGAAGACCCGATCCATCGCAAGCTCATTGCCATCTTGTTCGCTCTGCTCGGCAAAGTAGTAGCGACTGTTGTTGTACTGATAGTGACTGTTCCAATCCATATAGAACTGCTCCTTTTGGGGGTAGTCGCGGGTGATATTGTCTAGGAGTAGACTCGCGGTGGTCACAGAACCTCCTCCATTATAACGAAGGTCGATGATTAGCTCATCTACCCCCGCATCATGAAACTGGGTAAAGATCGACTCAAACTCTGCAACGGCACTCCCCGTAAAGGAGTCAAACCGTAGGTAACCCACCTTTTTTGTCCCTACGGTGAGTACCTTCCCCTCTGAGACTTTGAAGCTATAGGCTTGGGGGGTCACTGTGACCTCTAGCTCCTTGCCTGCTCTAAGGAGACGAAAGGTCGTCTCCTCCCCAAGGGCTTGGCTTGCCTGCGTAAGTCGCTCTGCTGTGATAGGCTGATGGTTGATCTCAAGGAGTTTATCCCCTCGTAGGAGCTTCCCATAAGCGGGGGCATCGATACGAACCAGATAGAGGATAAACTCCTGCGTCATCCCGATACCAAACCCCTCCGTCTTCTGATTGGCAAAGGCTTCATACTCTGCTTTGGTCACCATAAAGCTCCAGTGGTCTGGGGGAGAGACGCGTAGTGCCTCGATCATCGCTTTGGGGGTGGTGTAGGGTGTTGTATCTCGTAGCGGTGTCACCTGATCTGCCCAGAGGTACTCTGTCGTAAAGAGCCTCTGAAGAAACCCCTTCTCCTCTTGGGTGAAGCTATCGGTAGTAGGAGTAGAGGTGCTAGAGCTGTTACACCCACTTAGTAGGAGCAGTAGGGCTAGGAGTAGGTATTGCATAGAGTATCCTTTCAAAGGATACATTATAGGTAAATAAATCTTAAAATTGCTACAATAGCACTATGCAACTACCATCGATACTTCTTACCATCTCTCAGATGCTCCAGAGCCATCACGCCAAGGCGATTGTCGTAGGGGGCAGTGTGCGTGACCACTTCCTCCAACACCCCATCAAGGATTATGATATCGAGGTCTATGGGGTGGAGAGCCTAGAGCAACTCGCCAAGCTCCTCCACCCCTACGGCACTGTCAACCTTGTAGGCAAGAGCTTTGGGGTACTCAAACTCACCGTCGCAGGGGAGGTCTATGACTTCTCTCTCCCACGCACTGAGTCTAAAGTCGCACAGGGACACCGAGGATTTAGCATCACAACCGATAGCCATCTCTCCTTTGAAGAGGCTTCACGCCGTCGAGACTTCACCCTCAATGCGATGGGGTATGATATCTCCACAGGGTCTTTTCTTGACCCTCATGGGGGGCAGAGAGACCTTGCCACACGCACCCTTCGCCATATCGATGCGACACGCTTTGTTGAAGACCCCTTACGCGTCTACCGTGCGGTACAGTTTTGTGCGAGATTTGGACTCACACTCCACACGCAGACCCATCAGCTCTGTGAGACGATGGTCACCCAAGGGCTACTAGAGGAGCTTCCCAAAGAGCGTATCTTTGAGGAGTTTGACAAGCTCCTCCACGCCCCTACCCCATCAGTGGGATTTGAGCTACTAGCACGCCTTGGGATACTTCGCTACTTCCCTGAGCTTGAAGCGATACGCGGTATCCCCCAACCCCCACGCTACCACCCTGAGGGGGATGTCTGGGTACATACGATGATGGCACTCGATACCATGGCAAGACTACTCAAGCACCGCCCCACGACTCCCTTAGAGCGGCGTATCTACCTCTTTACGATACTCTGTCACGATTTGGGCAAAGCCAAAACCACTACACAAGCCTCCGATGGGAAGATACACGCCCATGGACACGCCCAAGCGGGGATCACTCCTGCTACGGCATTGATCCAACGCCTCACAGACAACCAAGCCCTTCTCGCAGGGGTCTTACCTCTCGTCGCACACCATATGGTACCCTCACAACTCTACACAAGCCACACCCCAATAACACAGAGTATACGCACCCTTGCCACCAAGGTGACCATCTCGACCCTTCTACTGGTCTCAAGAGCCGATTTCCTCGGACGCACCACCCCCCAAGCCAAGCAGGGTATCTACCCCGCAGGGGAGTGGCTCGAAGCAGAAGCAGACAAACTAGGGGTACTCCACCACCCACTCCCTCCACTGCTCCAAGGGCGAGATCTCATCGCCGTTGGGTTGACACCCTCCCCAGTATTTAAAGCGATACTTGCCCAATCCTATCAGTACCAACTAGAGGGGCGTATCCATACCAAAGCAGAGGCGTTGGCTCTCCTCACTCGATGCGAATAGTACGATGGGTTGGGGGGAGTCTCCTTGGTGTGGGGGTTTTGGCTGGACTCTTTGTAGGCTTAGATAGACTCTATCCACTCGATACCCAACGCATCAACAAGCCCAAATCTACCCGTATCTACGACCGTGAGGGGCGATTGATGCAGAGCTTTTTGAGTGAGGATGGCTTCTTACGCTTTCCTCTCACCCAGAGAGAGATCCCCCCCAAGCTCAAAGAGGCACTCCTCCACTATGAGGATCGCTACTTCTATCAGCACTTTGGTATCAACCCCCTCTCTATCGTGCGAGCCATCTGGTTTAACCTCCACAACCAACGCACCATCGGAGCCTCAACCCTCACCATGCAACTCGCACGCATGATGCACCACAAACCCCGTACCCTCACCAATAAACTCATCGAGATCTTTATGGCTCTACAGCTTGAGTACCACTACACCAAAGAGGAGATCCTCACCTACTATCTGAGTAATGCCCCCTATGGCGGGAATATCGAGGGGATCGCTTCGGCATCCTTTGCCTACTTTGGGCTTCCGCTTCACGCCCTCTCTCTCGCACAGCTCTCCTATCTCGTTGCTATCCCAAAAAACCCAAACCGCAACCGCCCCAAAGACCCAAAGCGTATCGAGCAACTCAAAGCCAAAGTACTTCAAGCGCTCTACTCCCACCATGCTCTCCCAAGAGCTGACTACTTACGAGCGATCGCAGAGACCATCACCCCAAAACGCACCCCACTCCCTCACTATGCCCCTCATCTGAGTCGACAACTCAACGGGCAAGGGGAGGTAGCAACAACCATCGACCTACCGCTTCAGTCTGCTATCGCACACCATCTCAAACAACGCATCACCCAACTCCGCCCACACCATATCTACAACGGTGCGGTGGTAGTCATCGACAACCATACTATGGAGATAGTTGCTTATGTTGGCTCTCAGGACTTTGATGATAGCCAACATGCAGGGCAGATCGATGGGGTGCGTGCGGTCTGTAGTCCAGGCTCTACGCTCAAGCCCTTTGTCTATGCTAAGGCACTCGAAGCAGGACTCATCACCCCACTTAAAAAGCTCTACGATCTGCCTCTCTTTCTCGCAGGCTACCAACCACTCAACTACAACAAGCGGTTTTTGGGAGAGGTAACCGCTACAGAGGCACTGCAACTCTCACTCAATATCCCTGCGGTCGAACTCGACCATCTACTCCATGACGCATCACTCTACCATCTCCTCAAACAAGCCAAAATCCCCACCATCAACCACCCCAAATCCTACTATGGTGCCTCACTGGTACTAGGGGGGTGCGGAATGACCCTGCTGAGTCTAGCGGAGCTTTTTGCGACCGTTGCCAACCAAGGAGTCTACCAACACGCTACAGCTCTAGCCCACCAGCCACCCCCCCACCGCACGCGACTCCTCACCCCCCAATCGAGCTACCTTGTCACCAAGATGCTTGCGGATGCTCCACGGGTGGAGTATAGTAGCTCATGGGAGTATCTCCAGAGCGGTGTGCGGGTGGCATTCAAGACGGGGACCTCTGCCCATGCCAAAGACCTACTTACGATTGGGTATACTCCTGAGTATACGGTGGCAGTCTGGTATGGTAACTTTGATGGACACTATCCTCCCCTCAAAGAGGCAGCGGTACTCACAGGACTCAAAGTCGCCTCCCCAACACTCTTTAGGATCTTTCGACTCCTTAAGCCTACGCAGTGGTTTGTCAAGCCTGAGGGGATTGCTCCGATGCGTATCTGTCAAGACACCCTACAGATAGGAGCGTGTCAATCCGCTGTAGCCGATGAGGTCATCGTAGGGGTCACCCCCAAGCCACTCTGTGAGATAATGCGAGCAACGCTCCTCAGCACCACCCTAAAGCATCGAGAGCTTAGCTCACTCAAAAGCCTTGAGTCTCACCCCTGCTACCCCATCTGGCAACACTACAAACCACTCATCAGCGCCCCTATCAACCATCAGATCTATACCCAAAATGGCCAACTCCCCCCATCACTCAAAAAGGTAGCCTTTGAGTGCTACACCTATGAGAGTAACAGCACACTCTACTGGCTAATCGATCAACAAGCACCCATTAAAGGGGTCTCAGGAGAGCGGTACTATCACTACCTCTCAGAGGGTAAACATCAGATAGGGTGCCTAGACTGTGGTGCAAAGATACGGTGGATAGAGGTGGAGATGGAGGAGTTGTAGCAAGAGTCTACCCACTCGTGTGAGTGGGTAGTGGGGGCGAGGGGTAGTCGGTTGACTACTTAACCATCGCTGTTAACTCTTCTTGAGAGACTTTGTTGAAGTTGAGATATTTATAGATCTCATCTGTCATCTCTGGTTTGATTTTGTTGGCTACGATTTCGAGGTACTCCTCTGCTGTTGGCAAGGCACCTTTGAGTGCTACAACCGCAGCAAGCTCAGCCGATCCAAGATAGACTTGAGAGCCTTTCCCTAGTCTGTTATCAAAGTTTCGTGTCGAAGTAGAGAATACAAAGGCATTCTCTGCCACAGAGGCTTGGTTACCCATACAGAGCGAACATCCTGGGATCTCTGTACGCGCACCTGCCATACCAAAGATAGAGTAGTACCCCTCTTCAATGAGTGTCTTCTCATCCATTTTTGTTGGAGGACAGATCCAGAGTTTGTTGGCTACTGCTCCTTCGCCTTTGAGGATCTCACCTGCAGCTCTAAAGAGACCGATATTGGTCATACATGATCCGACAAACACCTCATCAATCTCAGTACGAAGACCCGCTTCTCTGATCTCTGTGAGTGTCTTCACATCATCTGGATCATTTGGACATGCGAGGATAGGCTCTGTGATCTGATCCATATCGATCTCGATGACCGCAGCATACTCAGCATCACTATCAGCTTCAAGAAGCTCTGGGTTTGCAATCCATGCTCTCATCTTGTCTGCTCTTCGTTGAAGTGTTGCTTTATCCTCATACCCTTGAGCGATCAACTCCTCAATCAAGACGATGTTAGACTCTAGATACTCAATGATAGGCTCTTTGTTTAGCTTGACAGTACACGCAGCAGCTGAACGCTCCGCAGAGGCATCACTCAACTCAAATGCCTGCTCACACTTCAAGGTTTCAAGTCCTTCAATCTCAAGGACTCTACCAGAGAAGATGTTTTTCTTACCCGCTTTAGCCACAGTCAAGAGACCATCTTTGATCGCTTGGTGTGGGATCGCATTGACCATATCTCTAAGGGTGATACCTGGTTGCATTGTCCCTTTGAAACGAACCAATACCGACTCAGGCATGGTAAGAGGCATCATACCTGTCACCCCTGCAAACGCAACAAGCCCTGATCCCGCAGGGAAACTGATACCAATAGGGAAACGCGTATGGCTATCTCCACCTGTTCCTACCGTATCAGGAAGGCAGAGTCTATTGAGCCATGAGTGAATTACCCCATCTCCTGGTCTAAGGATAAACCCTTTTCTCTCTGTCCAAAATTTTGGTAGTGTATGCTGAAGTTTGATATCGGCTGGTTTTGGGTAAGCTGCTGTGTGACAGAATGACTGCATGGTCATATCTGCACCAAAACTCAAGGCTGCAAGCTCTTTGATCTCATCACGCGTCATAGGACCTGTTGTATCTTGACTCCCTACAGTCGTAGCGATAGGCTCACAGTAGACACCTGGTTTCACCCCTTCGATACCACACGCTTTACCAACCATCTTCTGTGCAAGGGTATACCCTTTACCATTGTCTGCGGGCTGTGATGGAGCCATAAAGATCTCTCCTACATCCATACCGAGTGCTTCTCTAGCCTTCGCAGTCAACCCTTTACCGATAATCAATGGGATACGACCACCTGCTCTCATCTCATCAGGGAGGGTATTGGGTGCGATCTCGAACTCAGAGACCACTTTACCCTCTTTTTCGATGACACCATCAAATGGCTTCACCGTGATAACATCTCCTGTCTCAAGATTGGCTACAGGTGCTTGGATAGGGATACATCCCGAATCCTCTGCGGTATTGAAGAAGATTGGAGCGATGATATCACCAATGACAATCCCTCCTGTTCGTTTACCGGGGATACCCTCGATATCAGTTCCCATATGCCACTGTACTGAGTTGATTCCTGATTTTCTAGAAGATCCTGTCCCTACAACATCCCCTACATAGGCGAGTGGATACCCCTTCTCTTTGAGTGCTTTCATTGTATCGAGTGGGTTCTCCATTCTATTGACAAGGAATGAGTTGGCATGAAGAGGGATATCCGCACGAGTAAAGGCTTCAGATGCAGGAGAGAGATCATCTGTATTGGTCTCACCTGGTACTTTATAGACGGTTACCGTAATCTCTTTTGCCATCTCTGGCTTATTGAAGAACCACTCAGCATTTGCCCAAGACTCTACGACCTCTTTGGCTTTGGCATTACCCGCATCCATCATTGCTTTGACATCATTAAACGCATCGTAGACAAGGATAGTATTTTTGAGTTGCTCTGCGGCTACATCTGCAATCTCGGGGTTGTTGAGTGCTTCTACCAATGGCTTGACATTGAATCCACCCAACATCTTTCCAAGGATCTCACACGCTTTAGTCTTATCAATCGCATCGCAAGAGGTGTTACCTTCTACTACATCATTGAGAAATGCAGCCTTAACATAGGCAGCATCATCAACACCCGCAGGGACTTTTTGCGTAAAAAGCTCCATCGCATAATCAACATCTTCAATAGGTGAAGCTTTTAAAAGTTCTACAAGTTCTGCAGTCTGATCAGCAGTAAGTGCAAGTGGTGGTACACCAAGTGCTGCTCTCTCATCAGTGTGTGTTCTATAGTTAGCTAGTAATGACATACTATCTCCTAGGTAAGTTAATTTTGTAACTCAATTCTAGCAAAAGGAGGTTAAATATGGATGGGATTAGAAGAGCAAGCCCGAGGAAGCAAAAACTCTGTATCAGATGGTTACATAGCAAGGAGATAAGCCCCCACTACGAGAGAAGTATCTCTCGATTGCCTTTGGCATTGGGTTCGCTTAAAACCCCTTTCATCTGGAGCTGTTCGATGATATTGGCAGAGCGGTTGTAGCCTATCTGGAGTTTGCGTTGGAGGTAGGAGATGGAGGTCTTTTTGTCACTCAAGACAATTGCTTTTGCCTCCTCGAAGAGGGCATCAAGCTCCACACTAGCCTCTCCCCCTACACCATCTGTAGTCCCACTCCCTGTCACAAGGTAGCTCTCATCATACTCAGGGAGTCGCTGGGCTTTGAGATACTCTACCACCTCTTCGATCTCCTCTTCGGTGTTCCATGGGGCGTGGATACGCACTAGACCTGTCGCACCAGGTGGGGTAAAGAGTCCATCTCCTCGCCCCAAGAGGCTATCTGCTCCCAAGGTATCCAAGATCACTTTGGAGTCGATACGAGAGCCGACACGGTAACTCAGTCGTGAGGGGAGATTGGCTTTGATCAATCCTGTGACCACATCGACACTCGGGCGTTGGGTCGCGACGACGAGGTGTATCCCACACGCGCGTGACTTCTGAGCCAATCGTGCGATACTCAACTCCACCTCCTTGCCTCCATTCATCATTAAGTCTGCTAGCTCATCGATAATGACGACAATATAGGGGAACCGCTCCACCCCACTCTTTTTGGATTTTTCATTGTAGTTTTCGATATTTTTGGTGCGTGCTTCTGCCATAAGCTTATAGCGTCGCTCCATCTCTCCGACCATATTGGCGAGTGCTGCGATCGCCTTGCTTGGCTCTGTGATGACGGGGGTGATAAGATGGGGAATATCCTCATAGGAGGCAAACTCCAACATCTTGGGGTCAATTAGCATCAACTTCAACTGCTCAGGGTCATTACGGTAGAGCAGTGAGAGAATCATCGCATTGATCCCTACCGATTTACCTGAGCCTGTTGTCCCTGCGATCAGCAGGTGCGGGAGCTTCTTGATATCGGTGATAAAGGGATTACCCACAATATCTTTGCCTAGTGCTACGGTGAGGGGTGAGCTGGACTTCTTGAAGATATCACTCTCTAGTATCTCTCGCAGGTAGATGGTATCGATACTCTCATTGGGTATCTCTATCCCTACCACATCACGCCCTGGGATAGGGGCTTGGATACGAATCGTCTCCGCACTCAGTGCCATAGCTAGATCATCTTGGAGTCCGAGTATCTTAGAGACTTTGACATTGGGAGCGGGCTTGAACTCAAAGGTCGTTACCAGTGGACCTGAGTAGGTACGGATCACATCCCCCTCGACTCTAAACTGGGAGAGTTTTGCCAGAAGCTCCCCAATCTTACGATCAATCTCTGCCTCATTCATCTTCTTTTTGCTCTTGGGGGCTTTTTGGAGGAAGTCGATCTTGGGGAGCTTGAAGTTTTTGGGTTTCTCCACACTCCCTTGATCGATAGCCTCTAGGAGCTTGGAGTTCTCCTCTAACTCCTCGACAATCTCCACTGGGGTAGAGGGTAGAGGCTCTGCACGCTCCTCTAGCTCCATAATCTCACGAATCACCGCATCCTCCTCGGTATCACTAGGGGGTGTTTGGGGTGTGGAGAGTCGTTTGGGCTTAGTGGGCTTGGCTCGTGTAGGTTTGGGAGCAATGGGCTTTGTGGGGGTGGGCTTAGATGCAGGGGGGATGCTATCACACGACAACTCCTCAAACATCTCTACACTAGCATTGAATGGATTGGTAAAGAGTCGGCTCAAAAGAGCACTCACTTTGGTAACGATACGCTCCCCCCAGTACCGCACATCCTCTTGCCACGCCTCCCAAGAGAAATCATCATCGACCATAAAGATAAAACAGAGTGCCACCACCATCAACCACAAGAGCCAAAGCCCCGCTTTGCCTATCTGAGGGAGGAGTACTTTGCCTATCTGCTGGGCGATAATCCCTGCATCACGCCCCTCTACAAGAAGCAGTTCAAGGAGTACAATCCCTATAAAGAGCAGTATCCAACTGATATAGAAATCTAAGTTTTTTCGTATCGTCACCTCACGATAGAGTCGGTAGAGTGGATAGAAGAGTAGTAGGATATTGACATAAGCGAAGTATCCAAATAGTGAGAGATTGGTCTCTCCTACGACACGCCCAATCTCTCCAGCAAGTGCCTTATCATGAAACAGTGTCGAAAACGCACCATAGATAAACAGTATGGCAGTGATGATAATAGTGATTTTCACGCGTACCCCTCCGTGTTAAAAAATATGAAAATTATAACAAAAAAATATCCTTACCTAGCAAATCTGGGCGAAATTAGATATTTTATAGATTTTGTAGGTTCTTAAAGTGTTTTTAAGGAAGTAATGTGTAAAATCTCATCTACATTTCAGGATGTATGTGCCACAGTGATGGAACTGGTAGACTTGGTAGACTCAAAATCTTCTGCCTTAGGGCGTGTCGGTTCGAATCCGACCTGTGGTACCATTTTTTCGATTGTAAGTTTGTCGAATACCTTTGCGGGTGTAGCTCAGCGGCTAGAGTTCCTGCCTTCCAAGCAGGCTGTCGACGGTTCGAATCCGTTCACCCGCTCCACTTCAAAACTTAAATTTTTTTAATTTATTATGGATAGATGCGGGCGTAGCTCAGTGGTAGAGCATAACCTTGCCAAGGTTGGGGTCGACGGTTCGAACCCGTTCGCCCGCTCCATATTTTTTCTCTTATTTATTTTTCACTCTATTTTTTATCACCTATCACCTAGGGTTTGCACCCTACTCTTCAAAGATGATAATATCATACGCACTTTTGGTTACGAGGGCTTTACTGATATGTACAGAGCCGTTACGATTGGCACGGCTTAGCTCATCGCGTAGTTGATCGATCTCCTTTTGCATCTGGTCAATCTGCTCTTTGAGCTGTAGGACGATATCGACCCCCGCAAGATTGACCCCCATCTGACGCGTCAAACGCAAGATCAGCTTCATGCGATCGATGTCGCGTTGAGAGTAGAGACGCATACGCCCTTGCGTACGCGATGGCTCTACGAGTCCCTCTCGCTCATACTGTCTCAGCGTCTGGGGGTGAATATCGAGCATATTGGCAACGACAGAGATAAGATAGACGGGTTCATCATAACTATGCATAGGGGCGACTCCTTTTAAAGCTTGGCTTCCATCGCTTCACGAAGGGATGCGTCGAGTGTTTGGATATCGGGGAGTACAACATTGGCTACAAGATAGAGATCTCCACGCATGGCGGTCTTTCTATCGACTACCCCTTTGCCTTTGAGTCGAAACTTCTGACCATTTTTGGTATTGGTGGGGACTTTGAGAGAGACCTCTTTGTCTGGTGTTTCAATAGCGATTTTACCCCCAAAGAGTGCCTCTTTGAGCGGGACATCAAAGGTCTTGTAGAGATCATCCCCTTTGCGTGTATAGCTCTCACTCTCTGCGACATTCACCTCTATGAGTAGATCGCCTGTATGCCCTTGGTAGTGCTGTCCCTTACCGCGTACACGCATCGTCTCACCGCTCTTGATCCCCGCAGGGATTTTGATATCAAAGCTTTGGTTATTGGCAGAGATGTGGTGTTTTCCCCCCTGTATCGCTACCATAAAAGGGACGGTGATACGGGCTTTGATATCGAGATCGGGCATTCCAAACCCTCCAAATCCTCCAAACCCTCCACTGGCTCCACCAAATCCAGCACCAGCACCACCGCCACCAAACATCTGACGGAGTATCTCATCGAGATCGACACCAGTACCCTGCCCACGTGCAAAGTCATGGAAATTTTGCCCACCAAACATCTGATCTCCATACTGATCATACTGCTGTTTTTTCTCTTTGTCACTGAGTACTTCATACGCAGCGTTGATCTCTTTGAACTTCTCTATCGCACTCTCATCCTTGTTGATATCAGGGTGATACTTTCTGGCGAGTTTTCGATACGCTTTTTTGATCTCATCACTACTAGCACCTTCACTTACGCCGAGTGTTTCATATAGACTTTTTGACATGACAACTTCCTAACTATTGTGTTTCGGAAATTATATCAAAAAAGTTTAGTCGATGTCAATCAACTTCTACTTTTTGTAGGGGACGGGGCGATACCCCTCCGCTTGAAGCTTCATCATCCCCCCTTTGAGGTTAATGACATCATACCCCAGCTCCGTAGAGAGGAAGTTCGCGACCTCTGTCGTACGGCTCCCAGTACGGCAGATGAGTGCAAACTGCTCCCCTTTTTTGACCACTTGATTGAGTTTGGCTAAAAAGCTTGGGATATCAAACTTCCCTCGCTCATCAAAAAAAGTGATGGTATACGCCCCATTGATAATCCCTGTCTCTCTCCACTCACCCGCGGTACGAATATCGATAATTTTCATCTCTTTTTTAAGAAAATCAGGTGTCACCCATACGGTCTGTAGCTGCCCAAAAAGTAGTGTCAATCCTAACATAGAAGCAAGAAGCAATTTTTTCATTATCTATCCTTTTATTATTTTGAGTCATTTTAACAAAATGTGGTAAAAGTTATCTCCCCTCACTACAAATTGTCAAAAAAACTTCTATCTGTAACCATCGTACACGCCTAAATGCTAAAAGAGAACCGATAGATCTAAGAGCATTACAATTAGGGCTTACTTCATCTTATCTTCGCTATACTCAACTTTAGGAAAATTATAGGAGTCTTCTTCATGAAAAAAATTGTAACTTTACTACTCATAGCCCTCGCTATGGTAGGGTGTACCACCAAACGAGAGTATATCCTCTTTAGTGATACCAATATCAGCAAACCACACGCCCCCAAGAGTGTACTTAAAGTCAAGCATAGTCGCTATGAGTATAAGATCCGTCCCCATGATAGAATCTCTATCAACATGTACAACCACCCTGAACTAGGAACAACCAGTGTACAGAGCCAAAAGCAGGATGTCAGTGGAATCCTTGTCAACTCACGAGGGTATGTAAGACTCCCACTCATCAAATCTATCCATATCGCAGGACTCACGCAGACTGCAGCACAACGCAAGATAGAGCGTGCCTATAAAGCCTATCTGGAGGATGCCGAACTCTACCTTGAAGTCCTCAACAAAAGAGCCTATATCTTAGGAGAGGTACACAAGCCAGGTCCCGTACGCCTCTTCAATGAAAAGGTCACACTCCTCCAACTCCTCGCACAAGCAGGGGATTTGACTAGCTCTGCCAACCGACAAGCGATCGTCATCATGAAGAGCCGAAACAACAAGATCCATACACAAACCATCGACTTGACAGGGGTCAACTCATTGAAGTATGCCAATCTCATGATCTACCCTAACGATATCGTCTATGTCGCACCAAGTGATGTTAGTTCTATCAATGTAGGACTCAATGAGGCCTCTTCACTCCTTGGATTTGTCGGCAAAGTGACACAACCTATTGTTAGCGTTAAGTATCTAACCGATTGATGGTCTACGCATGATGAGTCCTATGCCGTTATCCTCAGAGACGACACACGATCAGGAGGAGAGCTTCGATATACGAGAGGTACTCTTCTCTATCTCTCAGTATAAATGGTCTATCCTACTCATCACCCTCACCACACTCCTAATCGCACTCTACTCACTCTACTTCAAGCCCAATATCTACCGCTCCTCCACTCTTATCGAGGTCAAATCTGGTGGCTCACAAGGAAGCACCCCTGGGAGTGACTTTTTGGGAGGTGCGTTGGCGGGGTTTGGGAGTGCCAATGTCGATAAAGATATCGAGATTCTCAAGACCTATCATATCAATAGCCTCGCCCTTGATCAAGTCAACTTCCATACACGCTACTTTGTCGATAAGGGGTTCAAACAGGTTGAGATCTATGGTGAGCAGGTTCCTATCCAGATCCAAGATGCTACCATCCTCGATGATGCGGTGATAGGCTATAAGATCAAGGTAATCCCACGCAAAGGGGGCTATAGCTTAGCGATCAAACATAGCCTCAAGGCGGAGTTTCTCCATAAGTTCTTCAAAAAAGAGCTTCTTAGCGTTGAGGATCCCCAACGCATCTACCCTTACAATAAACCTGTTAAAAACCGCTACTTCTCCTTGACCGTTACCAAGCGAGGAGAGCATACCCAACCGATCTACTTCTATCTCATCACAGACAAACGAAACCTCTATGAGAGTATCAAAGGCAACCTCAAGATCCAACAGATCAATCTTGATGCCCCCCTCATAGAGATCTCCTACACCGACTCTATCGCCTCCAGAGCTGATGCCTATGTCGATGCGGTGGCCGATAGCTTTATCTTACAGAGTATCGCAGAGAAGAGCCGTCAAAATGACCGCATTATCGACTTCATCGACCGTCAACTCAATGAGATCAAGCAAGAGCTAGACCGCTCAGAGAAGGAGCTAGAGGAGTATCGGATCACCAATCAAGCGATCAACCCTACCCTCCAAGGCTCTACCTATATCTCAGAACTCAGTGGTATTGAGATCGAACTCTCACGCAATGAACTCAAGAAGGTCTTGATCGATAACCTCTTGGAGTTTACCCGTGAGGGAAAAAACTTCGATGCGATGGCTCCCTCACTCATGGAGCTCAAAGACCAACCCACCCTCACCCTCATAGCCAAGCTTCAAGCTGCACAGATCAAAGAGGAGGGGCTTCAAGCGGAGTACTCAGGCAGACACCCTGGACTCATCGCCGTACGCAAACAGATACAATATATCAACCGCAAGATCATCCTCAACCTTAGAAACCTCAAATCAAGTATCGCACACCGCAATACTAACTTAGAGAAGCTCAAACAGACCTACGAGGAGGATCTCAAATCCCTCCCAACCCAAGAGCGAGTCCTCATCAACCTCAAACGAGACTATCAGGTCAGCTCTGAGACCTATAAGTACCTGCTCAAGAAGAAGTCTGAAAATGAGATGATTAAGGTCGCGATCCTCTCAGACTACCGTATCATTGACCGTGCCTACAGCAACCCGCAACCCATCGCCCCCAAACGCAAACTGATAATTATTATCTTTCTCTTGGTAGGGTTGATCTTGGGTATCTCTCAGGCGATTCTTCGTATCTTTATGGATGATAGGATACAGAAAAAAGAGGATATCGAAAAACTCACCTCCCTCCCTATCTATGGGATCCTCCCTGCTCTCAAGCAAAAACGCATCAAGTTAGAGGTCTTCAAAAATACCCGCTCCCCCTTTGCAGAGAGCTATCGAAACTTGCGTACCAACCTACAGTTTATCCGTAAAGAGCAGGAAGCCAATGTCATCTTGGTCACCTCCACTACCAAAGGAGAGGGGAAGAGTACGACCGTCGCCAACTTAGGTGCGATCTTCCAGATGGCAAACCAGAAGTCTATCGTCATCAACCTTGACCTACGCAAACCCACCCTCCACCACTACTTCAATGTCAAAAATAGTGCAGGGATGAGTACCTATCTAAGTGGTAAGCGTACGATTGAGGAGGTTATCCAACACACTGAGTACCAAAACCTCGATATCATCGCCTCAGGGCCTATCCCACCAAACCCCTCAGAGCTGATCCTTACCCAACGCCTCGATAGACTCATAGAGCATCTCAAAAAAGCGTATGACTATATCTTCATCGATAGTGCCCCCTTAGGACTCGTGACCGATACGATGCACCTCATGCAGTATGCGGATATGAGTCTGATTGTCTTTAGAGAGAACTACGCCAAGAAGTCCTTTGTCACCGATCTCAACCACCTCGTCCAGAGCCACAAACTCAAGCACATCGGTATCATCATCAACTCTGTCGATGTCCGTTCGGGTGGGTATGGGTATGGTTACGGCTATGGCTACGGTAAGTAGTCCTCGTGTTAGGATCGGTGGCGGTGTCTGCGTCGCTGATCAAAGAGTGTCAAGTAGAGGTAGAAGAGTATCCCAAACAGCACCAAAGAGAGTGGTTCATTGGCATTTCGTAGCTGATACCCAATGATCGAAAAGACCGTCTGCATCAACGCAAAGATTATCACCGTGTAGCGGGTATCTTGCTTGAAATTATAGAAGAAGTGGTGCATGTGGTTTTTGTCTGCTTCGAGGGGGGATTTGTGTCGCTGTAGCCTTCTGGTAATGACGATAAAGGTATCGAGCAGTGGCAGAGCGATCAAGAAGAGTACCGAGACGGGGGCGACATACTCCGTCGCCTGTATCGCTAAAATACTGATGACCACCCCCAAAGAGAGTGAGCCACTATCTCCCATAAAGATCTTGGCAGGGTGCCAGTTGAAGTACAAAAACGCCACAAGTGTCACGATAAACAACGCAGGAAGTGTCGTCAGCAGTCTATCCTCATACACAATCCCTAGTGCCAAAAACGCCACCATAATCACGATCGCCACCAAAGAGGCTAACCCATCTAAGCCATCCATCAAGTTCAAGGCATTGGTAAAGCCCGCAATCGCAAAGAAGGTAAAAGGGAAGGTAAACCATGAGGGGAGCAGTAGCTCATACCCAAAGTAGTTGCCCAGTGTCTCCAGTGCAAACCCTTGACTATAGAGCAGTAGCGTCGCGACAAAGATAAAGAGCAACTTGACCTTTGGGGTGATATCACGCATATCATCCCAAACCCCTGCGACAAAGACGATCACAATCGCCCCATAGACATAGGCGTAGGCTTGTAGATAGGCAAAATCAAACAGCAGTAGCATCACCACCACAGAGAAGACAAAGGCGATCCCCGCACCTCTAGGGACAATCGTCGTGTGCATACTTCGTTGGTTGGGGATATCGATCAGGTTGAGTCGCTCCGCCCAGAGAATAAGCAGGTAGATCAGTAGCAGTGTCGTGACAAAAACCCCTAGTAGTAGTAGTGTCATAGTGGATACTCCTCTCTCGTATAAAAGTTCGATACCTTATGATACTACAAATGGTTAAAAAGAGGCTAATCGGATGACCACGCCTCCTACACACGCCTCCAGACCTTTACTTTTTGCTACTCTGCCCTATCTTGACCGCACTCAAAAAGATATACTGCTTGCCCGTGAGCATCACCCGATACTTGTGCTGTTGGAGGTACTTCTTGGCAAACATCACATCGTTGTAGAGGAGTGACATCTCCGACATCGCATAGTTGGGAGCCTTGGCACCATAGATCATCTCTCCCCCGATCCATCGGGAGTTGGGGAAACCCAATATCAAGGCACTATCCTCCGTGAGATACTCCTGTACAAGCGACATCAAAAAGGGCTTGAAGTGGATACTTCTACTCTGAAGTGTCCCGATACTAATGAGCAGATCAAACCGTCCAAGCTCCAATGAGGCAAGCTGGTTGATATCCTCTGCGTAGAGCTGGACATTGGTGGTGGGGAAGCGTCGCTTCGCGTAGGCGATGGCACTCTGGCTATGGTCTACCCCCACAAGCTCCAATGTGCGGTAGGCTTCGGGAGAGAGACGCTTCTCTAGTACCTCAAACTCATCTCCACGATTGATCCCGAGGTTTAGGATGCGGTGTCGCTGGGAGAGGTTGACCTGTGTGAGGGCTTGGTCGTAGTAGTAGAAAAAGGCAGGCTCCTCCATCTTCTCTATCTCAAAAAACGCCGATGCCGTCCCATACCGCTCCTCATGGATAGGACTCTGCTCCTGATGAAAGGAGTCCTCCGCCAATCGTCTAAAAGTCAACCGCACTAAGGGGTAGTCTGAGGGTCGTGGGGTCATCATCTGACACCCCAAAAGCTCTGCGAGATCTGTCCATGCCTTGTAGCCACGGTAGCGATAGACCTCAGAGCCAATCCTCCTACGATTGCCTGTGTAGCCTGCCCCCTCATCGGGGTCGAGTACCTCAAAGGAGATGCTAGTCTGCTTGGCTAACGCCTCGTGGAGGGTGGAGAGTATCTCCTGCATCGGGGTATTACGAAAAATCATCAGCTCTCCTCTGTGGCTCATGGATCAAGACGATCTCATACTCTAGGTAGGAGAGAGGATACCGTCTCATCAGCTCCTTCATCTGCCCTACACTCAAAATCCCTCTAGCACCCCCTACCCCACTGCGTTTGATATAGCGAAACATCTCACGCACCGAGGAAAATGCCAAAGTATAGCGAAGCGTCGTCATCTCCGCCTCAAAGTACCGCGATGCTAGCCTTAGCACCACCTCACGAGAGCGAAGCAGTGGTGGGATCCCTGCGGTCTGGTGGAGTGTCTCAAAGGTTCCTGAGGTGAAGATCGCCAAGGAGACAGGAGCCTCAAGCGTAGCGATCTGAGCCAAAGTCCTATCCAAATCACTCGCCCACTGTAACGCAGACGCGGAGAAGATACGGTCAAACTGCTCCCCCGCAAACCTCTCAAAGCCTAAGGGGTCATTGAAGTCTAGCACCTCAAGCTGTATCTCCTCACCCTCTGGATGCAGTGCCAACATCCCCTCAGCAAAATCCACCCCCACAAACCGATCCATCTCCCACGCAATCGCCTCATAGACTCCCCCACTCCCACACCCGATATCGAGTACCGATGCGGGGCTATCCTCTACCAATGCCATCAACTGATCGATCACTTTGGACTGGATGATATTGTAACGGGTATAGTTTTGAGCATTTTGAGAAAACTCATCTTGGATCGTCCTCACCGATTGTAGCCTTTGTAGTTGAAGTAGGCGTATTATATCGCGTAATGGTTCAAAACTCTCTTCAATCCCCTATGTCGGGGTAGTAGTGTATTGAT
>JAMOSB010000035.1 GCA_027068485.1 Sulfurovum sp. | reverse complement strand
AGTCTATACGGTTACTTACAATGTCACCGATAGTGCAGGGAACCACGCTGTAGAGGTGACACGAACCGTCAATGTAACAAGTGATACGACCCCACCAACGATCACGCTCAGTGGTGATGCGACGGTGAATGTCGAGGTAGGAGATAGCTACAGTGACGCAGGAGCGACTGCGAACGACACTATCGATGGAGATATCACCGCGACTATCGTAACGGTCAACCCCGTCGATACCAATACCGTAGGAGTCTATACGGTTACTTACAATGTCACCGATAGTGCAGGGAACCACGCTGTAGAGGTGACACGAACTGTGACGGTCGTAGAGGCTAATGGTTCAACAGGTGGTTCAACACTCTATACCCATACTTCAAGTCAAGGAGTAGAACACTATACCATGAGTGAAGGGAATGCAACCATAGAGCTCAATGCAACGCTTGGAAGCTTCACTATAGCAACAAGTGGGAAAAGTGTCACCTTCACAGTGGGGTGTATCTATATCACCGTGATGCCTGATGGTAGTGTAGTGACAGGATATACCGCAGGGTGTAGTGCCACAAGTGGTACTACGATGAGTGCACACTTTGCTGCGGGTTCACATATCAGAGTTGTCCCTGATGGTACGGGTATGATGATTGTGCTAGATGTGGCACTAGATGATGACTTGATATTTGGAGGTCAATAATGAAAACACGAAGAGTAAAAAGCGTAGCGTTTTTAGGTATGGTTGCACTGATGATGGGGGGATGTAATATCAAAGAGGATCCTTTAGCTGTGGAGGTTCTGCTTCCTCAGTGTGAGAGTGATACCAGTCACGCAGCAGCGATGCCTATCAATGAGAAGCGAATCAAAAAGATAGAGGAGGGTGCCAAAGTGAGAATATGGCACACAGAAGATGGTAAGAAATTTGCCTGTATGATTACGGGTAAAGCGATGCTTGAAAAGCTCTGATTAACCTTTAATTAACCTCCCTTAAGTATGATTTTCCCAATACTATTTTGGGAGAATCATGTGAATACTATCGTAGAGCATATCAAAACAGAAATTTCTAAAGTACTCGTAGGGCAAGAGAAGATGGTAGAGGGGCTTTTAGCGGGGCTTATCTGCCGTGGACACATCCTCCTAGAGGGGGTGCCTGGTCTTGCCAAAACGACTGCGGTCAATGCCTTAGCCAAGACACTTGGGCTAGAGTTTAAACGCGTACAGTTTACCCCCGATCTACTCCCCTCAGATATCATTGGTACTGAGATCTATGATCCCTCACACAACACCTTTAAGATCAAACAAGGTCCTATCTTTACCAATCTACTACTTGCCGATGAGATCAATCGTGCCCCTGCAAAGGTACAGTCTGCACTCCTTGAGGTGATGCAGGAGCGACAGGTGACGATTGGGGATGAGAGCTTTAAGCTTGATCTTCCTTTTTTGGTGATGGCGACCCAGAACCCTGTTGAGCAGGAGGGGGCGTATGATCTACCTGAGGCACAGCTTGATCGCTTTATGCTCAAGATTGTAGTAGGGTACAACACCAAAGAGGAGGAGCTAGAGATCGCACGGCGTGTGGCAAATAGTAGTTTTGAGGAGATCAAGCAGGTCGCCTCTTTGGAGGATTTGGATACGATTCGCTCTGAGGCGATGGCAATTCATATGGATGAGGAGATTGAGCGGTATATCATCGAGCTAGTCTCTGCCTCTCGTGATCCAAAAGCGTATGGGTTGGAGCGTTTGGCTTCTTATATCAGCTTTGGTGCCTCTCCTCGTGCGAGTATCGATATGTATAAAGCCTCGCGTGCCATTGCGTATCTCAAGGGCAAAACCTTTGTCTCCCCTATTGAAGTGGCCTATATTGCCAAAGAGATTTTGCGTCATAGGATTATCCTCTCCTATGAGGCAGAAGCAGAGGGGATCACACAAGATTGGATTGTCCAAGAGATCTTAACTGCGGTACCGATTCCGTAAGTGTAGAGCCTAGAGGAGTATCTCTATGAATAAGCGTCTTAAAAAAATCATACTCAAAACCAAAAAGCAAGTCTATGGTGATAGACTAGGTAACACTCCCTCACTTTTTCAAGGAGAGGGGTTTGAGTTTGCTGAGCTTCGTGAGTATCTTTATGGTGATGATGTCCGTAAGATCGACTGGAAGAGTACGGCGAAGTTGGGTAAACCCTTTGTTAAGATCTATAGAGAGGAGCGAGAGCTTAATGTGGCTGTGGTGAGTATGCTAGGGGGATCGACCTACTTTGGAACCGTCCAGCAAAAGAGTGAAGTGATTGCTCAGATTGTCGGTATCCTTGGCTTCTCTGCGATCAAAAACAGTGATCGTTTTACCCATCTTCTCTTTGCGGATAGACTCTATGAGATGATACCACCTAGTAAGAAGTTTTTTGCGGTTCAACGCGCTATCGAGGCGAACTTTACTTTTGATCCTATAGGAAAAAAGAGTGATTTTGTGGGGCTTGTCTCTACGCTCAACCAGCGTCTTAAACGACGCACGCTACTCTTTATCCTCTCTGACTTTATTGGAGAGATAGACCTGAAGCTCTTGAGTAAAAAGCACGATCTTGTTATCGTGATTGTGCGTGATCGGTTTGAGGAGAATCCTAAAGCCTTGGGTACGCTACGGCTTATCGATATGGAGAGTCGTAAGAGTTTTGAGGGGAGTGTCGATGATAGCAGACTCAAAGCCTACACTCAAGCCCTAGAGGAGAATGATGAACGCCTCTACCGTATGTGTAAAAAACTAGGGATACGGTTTGTGAAGATCTATACCGATGAAGAGCCGTATGTGAAACTAATGAAGCGTATGCATTGAGTGAAGTAGCACAAAGGAGCATCTGATGAAAGAGAATCTACCCACCTCATTACGGGATATTAAGCCCCTACTTGAGATCCCCGATAGTAGCTATCTACTCTACTGGAGTCTGCTAGGTCTAGGAGTCATACTCCTGTTAGGGATCCTCTTTTTTCTGTTGAAATTATGGTGGCAGAGGCGTAGACGCAACCCTGCAAAGCACTATCTTGCAATGCTGAAGTCCCTCTCATGGGAGGATAGTAAGCGTGATGCTTACCAAGCCACCCACTATGCACGCCTACTTGCCACAGATGAGCGACGAGAGAAGCTTTTTGAGCAGTTGGTTGAGCGGTTAGAACCCTATAAATATCGTAAAGAGGTAGCCCCAATTGATGATGAGACACGCAACCATTTTAACCTTTTTGTGCAGGTAGCCGATGAGTCAATTTAGTTTTGAATACCCCCTTGTATTGGGGCTGATTGTCCTCTTTGTCGTGTGTGCTAAGTGGTGTAAGGCACGCAACCAAGCGATCTACTTCCCTCATGTAGAGCAACTCCTTCTTACCCAAAGCTCCAAAGCCTCTTGGGTGGTGTGGTTGAAGTGGGTGGGGATTGTCTTGGCGATTGTGGCACTCGCATCGCCTGTACGCACCCAGCACTATACCCATAGTAAAAAAGAGGGACGCGATATTGTCCTTGTGCTTGATGCGAGTGAGTCTATGCGTCAATATGGATTTGATCCACAAAACCCCTACAAGAGTAAGTTTGCTGTGGTCAAAGAGGTGGTTGAGGCATTTATCACCAAACGGATCAATGACCGCTTGGGCTTGGTGACCTTTGCAGATGTGGCGTTTATCGCCTCTCCTTTGACTTTTGAGAGAGAGTTTCTACAAGATATCACCCGTATGCAGGAGCTAGGTGTCGCGGGTAAACGCACAGCGATCAATGATGCTATTGTCCAGAGCTATACACTGTTAGAGTCGAGTCGAGCCAAATCTAAGATCATTATCCTCTTGACAGATGGGGTTGACAATATGAGTAAAGTCCCTCTCGATCAGCTTCAGTCTATGATGCAAAAGCAGAATGTAAAGCTCTATACGATTGGGATAGGTAGAGCCAACCGTGACTATGATGCGGGCTATCTCACTGCCCTTGCCAAAGCAGGAGGGGGTGTGGCGTATGGTGCCAAGGATGCCTCGATGCTTCTTAAAATCTATGAAGAGATTAATGCCCTTGAGGTGACCAAGATCGATGATAAGCAGGTGGTAGAGCATACCTATCTCTATATCTATCCACTCTTTTTGGCGATCTTGAGTCTGCTACTCTTTATCTATCTACGCAGTACGAAAGGAGTCTAAATGAGTTTTCTCTATCCTCAGCTTTTTTGGGTACTTCTGGTACCATTTGTGATCTTTGCTCTACTAGTCTCGACCAACAAGGAGCAACTCTCTCGTGTCTTTGATGCCAAAGTCCTCAAACGCCTTAGTGCGTCTGATGAGACTATCCCCAAGATGCTTCGTAACCTTACGATGTTTATGGGGCTTTTTTTGATGATTGTAGCGATGGCAAGACCTGTTTTCTCTCATGGGGAGAGAGAGGTGGAGATGGAGGGGTTGAGTCTGCTTGTAGGGCTAGATATCTCAGGTTCTATGCGTAGTCAAGATCACTATCCTAACCGTCTAGCTTTTGCTAAGAAGAAGATAGAACAACTCCTTGATGAGATGCCCAATGATGAGATCGGGATCGTGGCATTTGCCTATAGCTCATTTGTCCTAGCTCCCTTTACGAGTGATAAAGCAACGCTAAAGATGATGGTGTCACGCGTAGATGATGCCTATATCTCACAATCCTCTACGGATTTTATGGCACTAGAAGCGTTAAGTGCCAAGTTGTTAAAAGAGAAAAAACCTAAGATCGTGGTACTCTTTAGTGATGGGGGAGACCAAGAGGCGATAGCGGGATTAGAAGCACGACTCAAAGAGGAGCAGATTGCACTCTTTGTTGTCCTTGTGGGGACAGCCAAAGGGGCACCTGTAATCGATTCAGAAGGAAAAGCGGTGATGCAAGCAGATGGAACGATAGCGATTACACAGCGTAATGATACGCTTGGAGAGGTAGCCGTAGCCAGTGGTGGAGCCTATACAATTGCCCATAATGGTAAGGCTGATATGAAGGCATTTGTTGAGACGATACGCAGTCGCTACCCCAATCAACAACAAGGAAGCGTCATGCTCAAAGATCAAGAGGAGCTTTTCTACTACCCCTTGGCACTTGGGCTTGGACTCTTTTTGATTGCGTTGAGTTCACTTCCACGCAGGAGAGTACGCCATACTACTAAGGAGGGGGTATCATGAAGAAGTGGATAGGGCTACTACTGATACTCCCCTATGGAGTCTGGGCGGGGCTATTGGATTTTCAAAAGATAGAGGAGGCAAACTCCCTCTACGAGGCAAAAGCGTATGCCAAGAGTGCTAGAGGCTTTAAGGCGATTGATGCGACGACTCCAGAGAAGTTTTATGATATGGGTAACGCCTACTACCGTGCCAAGCAGTATGATAGGGCGATTGAAGCCTATGAGCAAGCCAAAGGGGTCGATGAGGCATCACGCCTCTACAACCTAGGCAATAGCTACTTTCAGAAAAAAGCGTGGGATAAGGCGATCGAAGCCTATAGAGAAGCCTTACGCCATAAAGAGGATGATGATACGCACCATAATCTTAGACTGGCACAAAAGCAAAAGCAAAAACAGGAGCAAAAACAGGAGCAACAGAAGAGAGAGGCAGAGCAGAAAAAGCAATCTGAGCAAAAGAAGCAATCAGGGCAAAAGAGTCAAGAGTCTCAGTCAAAAGAGGGGGAACAGTCAGCACCAAAGTCTACACCAAACCCCTCTAGCAAGCCCAAGCCTCAGCCCTCTCAATCGCAACAGAAGTCTGAAGAGAAGCAAGCAAAGCAAGGGGAGAAATCACCCTCGTCAGAGGCTAAGCCTCAAGGTGATAAAGCTCAAGATGACACGGCTCAAAGTGCCAAAGAAGCCTCTACACCTCAGGAGCAAAAAGCAACGAAATCGACACCACAAGGTGTAGGCAAAGCCGTCTCAAAAGAGGAGAAGCTTAGAGCCAAAGAGCTCAAAAGACTCTTGCGTAAGATGGAGTATAAGAAGATGCCTGTTATGATGTATGAGATGGGTAGTCCATCAAAAACTAAAAGGAGTGAAGATGCAAAACCGTGGTAGTAATCGCTATATCGTACGCTATGTTTTCGTATGGATTGGAGTGCTGTTAAGTCTACTCAACGCTTCAGAGGTCACCGCAACACTCTCTACACCTGAGGCGGTTAAGGGGAGTCGAGTGACGCTTCAGCTAGAGGCAGTGGGTGAGGGGCGTGTGGAGTTTCCCTCTATTCGCAAGATAGGTGATACTCCTATTGTAGGACAACACCAATCACAGAGTAGCTCCTTTACCTCTATCAATGGGAAGCAAGAGAGTCGTCATAGCACACGCTTAAGCTTGAGCTTTATCCCACAACACGATATGCAGATCCCATCTTATCGTGTCAGCATTGGCGGAAAGGTCTATCAGAGTCAGCCATTGCACCTTCGTGTTGTGCAGTCAGCCAAAGCACAGAGTAGTAGCCCTGCCTTCTCCCTGCTGATGCGTAGCACCAAACATCGTGTCGTTGTAGGGGAATCCCTCATCGTCAAGGTACTCTTCTCCCTCAAAAATGGGGTACGACTCTCACAGACCCCACAGTATACCAAACCCAACTTTCAAGGATTTTTTGTCCAAGAGATAGAGGAGCAGAAGCAGTATCATAACGGGGGCTATCAGATCACAGAGTTGTCCTATATCCTTGTCCCTAAGCAAGAGGGGAACTTTACACTCTCTCCTGCTGGGATTAAGGTGGCACTGCTAGATCAAAGTCGTCGGAACTTCTTTGGGCAGTTTGTGGGTGCTTCATGGAGAGAGGCACACTCCAATACCCTTGCAATCGAGGTATTACCTACTCCCTCTACACCCGATAGTGTGGGAGACTTTACCTTAGAAGCGACGCTTGATACGCGTGAGGTCAAGGTCAATACTCCCGTCAATCTTACGGTGACACTCAAAGGAAGAGGGGTGATTGAGTCGCTGGAGTGGCTTGAGATGGAGATCGATGGGGTGACAATCTATAGTGATGAGGATACCGTGAAGCATACGGTGGTAGATGGAGCGGTAGAGAGTGTTGCTACAAAACGGTTTGTCTTTATCAGTGATCACAACTTTACGATACCTAGTGTGAAGATAGAGAGCTATAATCCCCTCACCAAGCAGATGAAGCTATTGGAGCTTCCTGCCTATCCTATCCTCGTCAAAGGGGGTGTTGCTGCTACAGTGCAGCCTAAGCAGACAGAGAGGACCCTACCCCAAAAAACAGAGCCTACGACCCCACACACAGCTTCTGTGGTAAGTGTAGAAGAGCAGGGGGTTGCGTGGTGGATACTTCTGGTGACCTTTGGTCTAGGGGTAGGAGTAGGGGGGGTGATGGTACGATGGTTTCCCCGATGGAATCGTAAGAAGGAGTGGTACACGGGTCGTGACTCTGATGCCCTACAGATACTCTCTGGACATCTTGGAAAAGATCGTGAGATTGAGGAGATGGTGCGTCTACTCTATGCACGCAGACAAGGGGACAAATCGATCAAGATTGATAAAAAGCGACTCCAAGCACTACTCAATCGGGTTACAACACCTCATAGATAGTCTCTAGAGGAGTCTCTTCTCTTTAGGGAGGAGAGGCTATTGGTTATAAAAGCAAAAATTTATAAACTATATGATAAAATTTCATTCCAAAAGTATTGATGAGTGCTTTAGTCATTAAAAAGCAGTTGTCAGTACTTTACAGTAATGCGTTACTCTTCCTCAGGTAACGATTAAATCTATGAAAACACAAAGGATACAATATGACAATGATCAGAATGACACGAATGGGTAGAAAAAAGAAGCCATTTTACAGAATCGTAGTAACAGATAGCAGAAAAAGAAGAGATGGTGGTTGGATTGAGTCAATTGGTCACTATAACCCAGTCAGTGCAAACAAAGAGCTCACACTTGATACTGAGCGTTTGAACTATTGGTTAAGTGTTGGTGCTCAAATGAGTCCAACAGTTAAAAGACTAGCAGGAAAATAGTCTTAGATGGTAGATGCATTCCTTATTAGTTATACTAAACTTTTAGTAGAACACCCCGAAGATATCTCTGTTGAGATTACTGAGGTGAATGAAGGGTTTGATGAGATTACGATCTTTGCTCATAGTGAAGATATAGGTAAGCTCATTGGTAAGCAGGGACGCATGATAAACTCTATCAAGACGGTTATCTCTGGTTGCAAAGCAAAAGGCGGTAAGAACTACCGTGTTAATGTTAAAGTGGCTAAGTGATACATCCCGATGTCTAAAGAGAATTTTTTTATCGCTCAGATTGGGCGTACTATAGGGCTTTGGGGTGACCTAAAGCTCCACCTCCACACCGATTTCCCCGAACAGTTTAAAGTAGGTCAGAGCTATAGCACCAGTCGTGGTGACCTCACCATCGCTAAGATAGATTTCAAACGCGGAATTGTCTGCTTTCGTGGGTATGAGAGTATCGATAGTGCCAAGCGACTCACCAACCTTAAACTCTATGCTACTAAGACCCAAACCAAAGAGGCGTGTACCCTTAAAGAGGGAGAGCATTTTTGGTTTGATGTTATTGGGTGTCGTGTCGATGAGGCGGGTAGGGATCTTGGCGTGGTAGAGGATATTCAGCGTTTGGCGGAGACAGACTACCTCTCTATCAAAACCGATAGTAGTTTGGTAGAGCAGGGGTTGCCTAAGCAGTTTTTGGTTCCTTATATCGAACGCTATGTGATAAAGACCGATATCCAAGAGGGTGTGGTCTTTGTGAAGGATGCTATCGATATATTAGAGGCAAGTTAGGATGCGATTTAGTTTTGTAACCCTCTTTCCTACACTCATCCAAGGCTACTTTAGTGAGAGTATACTTAAGCGTGCTATTGAGGATGAGAAGATCTCAATAGACTTTAGTAATCCACGAGATTTTACCCTCGATAAGCATAGGCGTGTAGATGCTCCTATGGTTGGTGGTGGGGCAGGTATGTTGATGACACCACAACCCCTAATGGATACACTCCACGCGATACGGAACACTTCCAAAGAGGCTCATGTAGTATTTCTCTCCCCTGTAGGCAAACCCTTTAGACAAAATGATGCCAAGCGATTAGCAAAGAAGTCACATCTTGTTTTGGTGAGTGGACGCTATGAGGGGATCGATGAACGGGTGATAGAGGCAGAGGCAGATGAGCTCTTCTCCATAGGGGATTTTATCCTCACAGGGGGAGAGTTGGCAAGTATGGTGGTATGTGACGCGGTAGCACGCAATGTAGCGGGAGTCTTGGGCAATAGTGACTCATTGAGTATTGAGAGCTTTGAATCGGCTCTTCTTGAGGCTCCCTCATTTGCTAAACCGACAACTTATAAAAACTCTGAAGTTGTTTCAGAGTTTTTAAAGGGAAATCATAGTAGAATCACGGACTTAAAACACGGGTTGGCTTTGTGCAAAACAAAGTACTTTCGCCCAGACTTATACAAAAAGGTATAGAAGATGAGAAACAAATTCATTGAAAGCTTTGAACAAGCACAACTAGAGAATAAAAATGTTCCTGATTTTAGAGCAGGTGATACTGTAAGAGTAGCGGTAAGAATTAAAGAGGGTGCTAAGACTAGAGTACAGAACTATGAGGGTCTTTGTATTGCGATTAGAGGTCAAGGAACAGGTAGAACTTTTATGGTAAGAAAAATGGGTGCTAACTCTGTTGGTGTTGAGAGAATCTTCCCACTCTACTCTGAGAGTATTGAGAGTATTGAAGTCCTTAGAAGAGGTAGAGTAAGAAGAGCAAAACTCTTCTATCTTAGAGCTCTCAAAGGTAAAGCAGCAAGAATTAAAGAGCTTAGAAGAAAATAATCTCTCTCTATGCTACTCCAGTGGATTCCCACTGGAGTTTTATCCCTCTCTCTATACCTCCCCCTGAACACTACACTATAAATTTCCTATCTTCTTATTAGAGTCTCTATTATTTTGCTATAATACACCGATAAAATCGAACGCTATTTAGGATACTACATGATATTGATAAGAGTTAAAAATCGAATACTGCTACTGCTTCAGCTTCTTTTGGTGATGACCTATATTATCTTTGAAGAGTTGATCTGGGAGGGGGTGGCAAAGCCTATCTATGAAGCAATTCACTCTCTTAAGATTCTACAAACCCTAGAGCATAAATTGCAAGATGCCAACCCCTCAGTTATCCTTGTCTTATTTGTCGGACTCTTGATACTGGTTGAAGCCTTTGGACTCTATGCGGGGGTTCTCTTTGTGAGTGGTCAGATGCTCTTGGGATTACTCCTCTACCTCTCAAAGATACCCATCGCTGCATTTACCTTCTGGCTCTTTCGGGTAAGTGAAGCAAAGCTCATGAGATTTGGGTGGTTTAAGTGGCTCTATGAGAAGATTATGGGTACGATTGACTGGTTGAAGTCACAGCCTATCTATCATGATACGATGCTTCAGCTTGGTCGTCTCAAACGCTATCTCAAGCAGATTAAGAGGCAATACTTCTCAAACAAGAGTCAGTTTCTACTTAAAATCAAAGCACTCTACCATCATATCAAAGGATCTCTAAAGCGATGAAAATGCCAAAGAAGTCCTTGCTATTTTGGGGAGGGATAGCACTCTTTTGGAGTGTGGTGATACTCCTCTTGATGGTTGAGGAGATTCGTACTTTTGTGATAGCAGTGGGTATGCGTGCGGTACTCTTTGCCAAAAAACATATGGTGGTGTTGATTACAGGGTTTTTCTTGGTCAAGGGTAAGTTTGTCTTGGCACTCTTTATGAAAAAACTCGCACTCCTTTCTGCTACAGGATTGGGTAAACGCTACTTGATAGAGAAGGTACTCACACGGCAGTTTAAGATTCATTTTCTCGATCATATCACAGGAGATGTCAAACGACTGCTCACCTATATCAAACGAAACTTCAAAAGCTTTCCTTTAGTCAAGCAGATTATTACAGGGTTTGTCTTTATCGGGTCATTGGGGTTTGTCGGTAAGTTCTTGGGGGGTGTTTTGGCGATGAAGGTCTTTATCGCTAAGATCTGGAGCTTTCTGCTAGCACTCTCACTCAAAGTGGGGACAAGTATCCTCTACTTCTTTACCGATTATCTGTGGGGGAGTTGGTTTGCTCCGATTGTGGAGATTGTGATCTTCAACTGGCTCTTAGGATTTATGGAGAAGATCCCATTCCTAAACCCCTTTCTACTCAAACTCTACGCACTCTTTAGCCGACTGTTTGGATGGATGGAGCGGTATCTTGAGATCGTACTACACCTACCCGTTAAGCGTTTGGCTAAGTATCTTAGGGGTAAAGTCAAACAGCATATCCATGCGTTTATTGGGAGTAAACGCCTCTCAATGCAGAGGGCATTAGTGGAGAAGAGAGTGAAACACCCAAGCCCCTATCAACGCTTGGCACAGAGAGCAAAAATCAAACGCACGCGTAGGGGAGGATATCAATCAGCACATAAAAAGCTTCAGGAAAAACGCAAGCGTCGTCGCTAGTAACTGCGTGCCTTGATCGCTTGTCTCGCTTCTCTATCGAGGGTTTTGGCTTTCATATCCGCGCGTTTGTCATGGAGTTTTTTCCCTTTGGCAATGGCGATACTGACCTTGACAAAATTTCGTTCATTGAAGTAGAGCATCAATGGGACAATGGTCAGTCCATCACGGTGGATTTTGAGATAGAGTTTTTCGAGTTGTTTTTTGTGGAGGAGGAGTTTGCGTGGGGTGCGTGTATCGGGGGAGTAGCTCTTGTGAGCAGTCTCTAGTGCTGTGATATGTGCATTCATCAGGTGTAACTCCCCTTTGATGAAGCGACAGAACGCATCTGAGAGATTGGCACGCTTCGCACGCAGGGCTTTGACCTCACTCCCTTGGAGTACAATTCCCGCTTCAAACTTCTCTAGTATCTCATAGTCATGTCTCGCTTTTTTATTTTGTATAATAATATTGATGGGCAAAAACGACTCCTTTTTCAAAATTATAACTCGAATAGATTAATCTTGGAGTGTAAGTGGGGTAAAGTGTGATAAACTACCCTTTTGTAGAAGGGGTTGTGATGCGATTGATTGGTATGCTAGTGGTATGTATGACACTACTGTTTTCAGAAAACTTACATCAAAAATTGATTGTTAAGGGGGAGCGAGACAGTACGCATGTAGTAGAGGATTTAGCAGAGTTAAAGGCTTTTTTTCAAATGAGTAGTGAAGCAAAAGCTCTCCAAGAGAAGTACCATCTCACCCTCACACTTGAGCAGTTTGGAGCCTATCGTGTGGTAGTCATTAAGCCTATTTCTCAGAGTCTTCTCAAACAACGCCTACAAGAGCTTTTTACTGCGAGGGGAAGTGAGATATTTTTTGTACGAGATCGAAGTGTTATCCCTAAAGAAAAACAAGCATCTATTGCACTTGATACGCCTCCTCCCATAGAGCAGAGTTGGATACATATCATTGGGTTACAGTGGAGTGCACTGCTATTGCTCTCTTTGGTGGGTCTACTGCTTTCACTCTACAACAGACGGACACTCAAGGGGATTAAACAAGCACAGGTGACACTAGGAGAAGAGCAACAGAAGATGGAGAAACAAATAAAAAATCTAGGGGAGCATAATGTTTAGAGTCTATATCGTAGGATTACTACTGTGCCTATCGGTTGTATGGGGAGGAGAGGTTAAGAGCTTTATTGTCTTGACACAAGAGGCTACACAAGAGGCTATCGAGGCTAAACAGAGAGACTATGAAGCACTTGTAGCCCATGATAGTGCGACGCGTTTTCTTCTAGAGCAAGAGCGTCTTCCGGCTAAGATCATTAAGCTAGAGAGTAACTACCTCTTAAAGGTCGGTCCTTTTGACGATAGTGATACCCTTGCTATTGTCTATCTCACAATTAAGGATGCGTTTCCTCAGTCCTTTATCATGGAGCATACAGAGCCTCAGATCAAAGAGGTGAAGCAAGAGGTGATTAAGGAGATTGCCAAAGAGGATGTGATCTTATGGATAGCGATTTTTGGTTTGGCTGTCGTAGGAATCCTCTTTATGTATCTCTCCTCTGATGAGATCAAGCGGTTGAAGATGGAGTATCAAAAACTCAAACAAAAACACCAAAGGCTCGAAGAGAAACAGCATGAAGTACTCTCAACTATGGGGGAGAATATCCATGCGATGACCAAAGAGACCATTGACCATACCAAAGAGCTTGCGAGTCAGGTCAAAGATGCTCCACTTCACTCTAAGCTAGAGAAGGTAATGGATCATGAGAATGAGCTACTCGATATAACAGGGGAGTTGATTGGCTTCTTGCGATTGAAGTCCAAAAAAGTGGTGATGCAAGATGAGGTGTTTCGCTTCAATAATGTCCTCAATGATGTCACGGGGGTACTGAGTACACTCTATGGTAAAAATGATGCGGAGGTACTCTTTGATATTGATAAGGGAGTTCCTCATACAATGCGAGCAGACTCCCTACACCTAGGGCAGGTCTTGATGAATATGCTGGAGTATGTCATAGAGCATAGTAGTAGTAAAGAGGTGAAGCTTAACATTGTACGAGACTCTCGCATCACCGAGCGCTTGAAGATTAAGTTTACGATTGAATCAGATCTTGTGCTTCAAGATCAAGAGAAACTCTTTGAGTACTACTATGATGAGCAGAAGCGTCGCTATGTAGGCTTGGGACTCTATATGGCAAAAGAGTATATCTACTTGATGGGAGGGATACTTCATATTGAGAAGACAACACAGGGTACCGATAGTTTTGTCTTTACCCTTCCGATGAAAGAGGAGCGAGGAGAGAAGCGAAAAACACTCAAGTCTATGGTGGGGCAGAGGGTGTTGATTGTTGATAGGAGTGCTTTAGCTCTTGAGGTGACACAGCGGCTTGTTACCTCCTTTAAAGTAGAGATTGAGACGATGAGTAATAGTGTCTTTGAGAAGATGCTTCCAGATCTCAAATCCTATGGGCTAGTGATCCTCAATGAACAGCTCTTTACCCCCAAAACCTTAGATGTTTTAGAGAATCTTAAAAAGCATCATGGGATTAAGGTGATGCGACTACGCAGTATCTTCTCCTCCTATCCCATGACACCACACTATGTGATCGATAGTGAGTTGAGTAAGCCAATGAACTATGACTACCTCTACGATACATTTAAAGAGCTCTATGAGAGGGAGGGGAATACCCCACCTGCCACTCCCGTAGAGAAAGCAAATCTACTTCCTATCCATAGAGAGGAGTTTGTCGCACAAGCCAATATGAGTATTGAGAAGTTTGCACGCTTTAAAGGGAAATATCTACTGATTGTAGAGGATAATAAGATCAACCAAAAAGTACTGCTCAATATTCTCAACAACTCTGGTATGGTACTCTACACGGTAGACAATGGTAAGGAGGCAGTTGACTTTTTACAGCAACGAAAAGAGGCGATAGATTTTGTCTTGATGGATATCAATATGCCAACGATGGATGGCTATCGGGCGGTTGAGTTGATCCGAAGCGATGCCCGTTTTGATACGATGCCAATTGTGGCACTCACAGCATTGGTATTGAGTAATGAGATAGAGAAGATGTTTGAGTGTGGTATGAATGGGTATCTCCCTAAGCCTGTTAAGATAGAGAAGCTCTATAGTGCTTTGGACTACTTCCTCCAAAAGCAAAAGGGCGTAAATACCATTCGCAAAGAGCAAGTCGTGCGTCAACCAATGGTCTTAGAAGGGTTGGATATTGAGGCGGGTATTAAGCGTATGCGAGGCAATGAAGCACTCTATAAAGAGCTACTCTTAGAGTTCTCTGATGCCTATAGTGGCAGTGATGTCCTCTTTGAGAAGCTAGTACAAGAGAAGCGTTATGAGCAGGCGAAGATGTTGTGTCTGGATATGATTGGATTGACAGGGACGATTGGGGCGAAGAAGATGCACTTTATCATTAGTGAGATCCATCAATATCTTGTCAATAAACACCCTGAGCTTATTCACGCCTATATCGATCGCTATAAAGAGGAGCTAGGAAAGCTCATCGGATCGATTAAGACCTATGTCTAAAGAAGGTACTCCCACTTCCTGAGAAGTACCACCCCTCTTGATGGTAGGTGGTGATCTCTGGGTAGGCAAGTGTCGCTGCGGCATAGAGATCATTGAGCTGTAGGGGGTCTGTGATCCGCTCTAGCAGTGTACGGGATGCTTCTTGCTCCCACCCCGCAAAACTAGCAGGCTCAATCGTTGCAAGGAGATGTTGCTTAAAGGTTTTGTAGACCTGTGTGGTATCACATCCTAGTGGGGGAGTGAAGAGTTGGAGTGGGAGTACCTCCTCCTCAAAGGGGGTGACACTCTCTCCAAATCCAGAGACATTTGCCACAGGGTAGTTGTAGAGAAAAAAGGGTAAATCTGCCCCTATACTACTGCCAATCTCGGCGAGTTTTTCGATAGAGAGAGTGAGCTGACACACTTGATTGACCAGTCGCATAAAGGCTGCGGCATCGGAGCTTCCCCCTCCCAATCCAGCCTGACTCGGTATGCGTTTGGTGACGATGACTTTATGGGCATGAAAAAATGCTTTTAGTTTGGGACTATGGGTATAGGTGAGGAGTGCATGGTAGGCTTTGTAGATGGTGTTGGATCGTAGGGGTACCCCCTCACACCCCTCTAGGGTAAAAGCAGGAGAGAGTTGAGGGACAAAAGTGAGTGTATCATAGAGTGTCTCGACACGCATAAAGCGAGAGAGTAGGGTATGATACCCCTCACGATGTCCCGTGATTTTCAAAAAGATATTGACTTTGGCATGGGCATGGATGGAGAGGGGGTGACTAGGCATGAAACTTCTCCAATCGGTTGAGCCGATAGCTCACTTGCCCCGCAAGGATCTCAACTACAGCGTAGAAGTTGGGGGTCTCCACAAGATAGACACCATCCTCTTGGATCGTAAAGTAGGTGACAGAGAGCTTTTTACCTAGCTCAAGGTAGGAGATGTCCCCTGTATAGGTGTTGTTGGGGATGGCAAGGTGTTGAAAGGGATCGATGGCACGCTCCTCCTCAAAAGAGAACGCTCCCTCATGGATACGGTGTAGACTTGAAAGTGTGGCATCTACCCCAAGTCTATCAGCGATCAATGCCCCTAGACTACGGATATAGGTTCCCTCACTCACTGTTGCCTCAAAGTGGATAAAGGGGTGGGTATAGTGGAGGAGTTTGATATGATGGATAGTAGAGGTGATCTGCTTGAGAGGGACAGCTTCGCCACTGCGTGCTAGCTCATAGGCACGCTTGCCCCCTATTTTTTTGGCACAAAACTTGGGAGGGTAGTAGGTAAGCTCCCCCTCTAGTGATGCGAGTACCGTTTCAATCGTATCTAGTGTGAGTGTGGGGGTCTCTTGGATAGAGGTGATCTTCTCGATATCAAGGCTAGGGGAGTTGGCTCCTAGCCAGAGGGTTGCTCTGTAACTCTTAGGGGTTTTATCAAGATATTGGAAGAGCTTGGTATACTGCCCTGTAGCAACGATAAGAGACCCTGTAGCAAAGGGGTCTAGTGTTCCTGAAAACCCTACCTTTTTGGTATGGTACTTTCGCTTGACATAGCCCATATATCCATTGGAGGTGCGAAATATGGGTTTATTGACAACAAATAATCGATTCATCTATAGGATTCCTTGTAAGACTTAGATACGCTGAACAAATGAGCTGAGTATCTCTTTTTTGTTTCCACCAAAGTTGATGAGTAGCTTATACTCATTACCTGATTTATTGACTGATTGAACCCGTCCAATCCCAAAAATCTTATGCTTTACAAGATCTCCTTTTTTAAAAGCAGAGTGTTTGGTGATCTTCAAGCTGGTATCTTGTATCAGTCCTGCTTCCCCGAGAAAACGGCTCTTGTCTATCATCTTTCGACGACCTTTGTAGAAACGGCTATCGACATAGCAAAGAGTGAGGTGGGATTTGGCTCTCGTAATCGCCACATAGCCTAAGCGACGCTCCTCCTCCATATTGCACCCCTCTCCAAGTAGAGGAAAAAACTCCTCCTCTAACCCGATAACAAAGAGGTGTTCAAACTCCAATCCTTTGGAGGCATGAATACTCATAATCGTAATCGCATCAGACTCAATCTGATCTTGATCACTCTGTAGGGAGGTCTCATTGAGAAATTCATCAAGTGTAATCATCGGATTTTTATGGATCGCCTCACGAAAATAGCCATAGAACTCATCCATATTTCGGATACGATCGATACCATCAACCATCCCGTGGTAGTAAGACTTCAGTGCGATCTGCTCCTCAAAGAGTGTTACGAAGTTCTCAATAGACTCCTTGGCTTCTATCTGTAGGGATATAATCGTATCACTCAGGTGTTCGAGGGTATTGGCAACTCTCTTACTCACAACAATAGGAAGCTCCCCTGCTTGACTTTTTTGCATATAGCCATAGAGGGAGACTCCCGCATCGAGTGCCGCACTCTGGAGCTTCTGGAGTGAGGCTTTACCGATACCGCGTTTGGGCTTGTTGATGATACGAATTAGGGAGAAGTCATCGTGTGGATTGGCGATGACCCGAAAGTAGGAGATGATATCTTTGATCTCTGCACGCTCATAAAACCGCATACCTCCAATGAGTTTGAAGGGGAGATTTGCTTTGGTAAAGCCCTCTTCTAGGGAGCGGGAGAGGGCATTGATACGGTAGAGTACCGCAATCTCATCGGGGTGAATCCCTTGGGTAAGGAGTGCTTGGATCTGATGGGCAATCGCCCGAGACTCCATCGACTCATCAAGGGAGTGGAAGAGCGTAACTGATTCCCCTTCCCCTTTATGGGAAATGAGTTTTTTACCCAATCGGTTGCTATTATGCTCTACAAGGGTATTGGCAGCGGTGAGGATCGGGGTAGTGGAGCGGTAGTTGGTCTCAAGCTTGATGGTCTTAGCGGAGTTAAAGTATGTGGAGAACTCCAAGATATTTTGGATATTGGCACCTCTCCAGCCGTAGATACTCTGGTCATCATCCCCTACGACACAGAGGTTTTGGTGTGTACTACAGAGGTGAGAGAGGAGTCGAAACTGTAGCTCATTGGTATCTTGATACTCATCGACCATGATATAGCGATACTGTTGACTCACCTCGGTGCGTAGGGTGGGGTTCTCATCGAGTATACGATAGGTGAGCATTAGCAGATCATCAAAGTCGACAAGGTTATTCTCTTCGATATTGGCTTGATAGGCAGCGTAGATGGCTGCGACCTGCTTATAGTCGGGAAGCTCTGCTTTGTCGATCGCCTCTTGGGTGGTGAAGAGGGAGTTTTTGTATTTGGAGATCTCTGAAGCGATAAAGGAGAGGTTGAGATCGATCTTCAATGCTTTGGCAAGGGAACGCAAGAGCCGTTTCTTATCATCACTATCGATAATGACAAAGTTGTTATTGCGTCCTAGCTTGCTGATATGAAACTTCAAAAAGAGCAGACCAAACTTATGAAAGGTACAGAGTAGTGGGGGGGAGGAGACTTTGGAGGGCATCAACTTGAGTGCTCTCTCACGCATCTCCATGGCAGCTTTGTTGGTAAAGGTGAGGGTGAGGGTACTGCGTGGGTCGATACCCACCTCTCCCACAAGATAGGCAAGGCGTGTGGTTAAGGTCTTGGTCTTACCACTACCTGCACCTGCTAAGATAAGCATCGCACCATCGATATGCTCTACCGCCTCACGCTGTGCTGGGTTGAGTCCATTGAGTATCTGTTCCATAAATTTGTGTCACTCCTAGTAGGAGTTATTATATCGTGAAAGTGATTAATCCCTATTGTATAAAATTAATTTTATACATTTAATAAGAAATCCTTATAAATGATTAAGTATAATTTGATACAATAACGATAGATTGATTTTGAGATGATAAAAAATAAGGAAAACTAATGCTAAAAGATTTTGTAAAGTTGGAAACTTTTCTCACTGTTGCACGAGAGAGAAGCTTCTCTAAAGCCTCAGCCAAGCTTGGTATCTCACAACCTGCGGTGACACAGCAGATTAAATTTATCGAGAATTATCTTGCCTGTAAGGTGATTGAGCGTAAAAAAAATGGTATCAAACTCACCCCAGAGGGGGAGGAACTTTATAAAATCGCTTCACGATTAGAGAAAGAGATTCATGGATCAGAGCGGGATATCTTGAAGATTATCAATAAAGAGATGACCTTTAGACTAGGAGCATCCTATACGATAGGAACCTATGTTATCCCTGGTGAGTGTCTCAATGCGATGAGTGAAGCGATTAGTAATGATGTAAATCTCAGTATCGATGTGAGTGATGTGATTGTCACTAAGCTCAAAGAGCGTAAGCTTGATGTAGGGTTGATTGAGTCACCTGTAATGGATAATGATTTGATCTATCGTGAGTGGTTAGAGGATGAGTTGGTTGTTGCAAGCAATGTCCCCATCCCTAAGATACTCAAAACAGAAGAGCTCTATGACTATCGCTGGATCTGTCGTGAGGAGGCATCGCATACACGCAAAGTTGTCTCAGAGGTCTTTGAGGAGTTGGGGGTATCGTGTAGTAGTTTCAATGTCATTAGTGAGGTGAGCAATACTACTACCGTACTACAGACACTCAAAAAGAGTAAAAAGGTCGAAGATAAACCTGTGGTCTCAATCATCTCTAAGCATGCTATTGCCGATGAGGTGGCAGCGGGTGAGCTATTTGAGTCGCGTCTTAGAGGCTATATGATGACACGGAAGTTCTATATCGTCTACTCCAAAGAGAATAAGCACAACGCCTATGTCGATAATGTCGTAGACTACATCTTAGCAGGGCAGTGCTAAGATAGAGGAGGCAAACGCGTAGCCTTGCTACGGTTTGGGTCGTTTCTTGAGAAGCTTTTTGTTCTCAGGATTGTTAAGGAGAGCCTCCATAGAGTTGTTAGATGCCACGCTCTTAGGGGGTGTTGGATCTGAGAGGTTGATGAGGATTGGGTGATCCCCCAGAAAAATCTGCTTGATGGTCAGCAGTGGCATTGAGATGACCGAACCAAAATTCTCCTCTCCAAATCCCGCTTCAAATGAGAAGTACCCCTCCTCTAAGACCGCACTCTCTAGGGAGTAACGGCTAATCACAAAGAGTATCACCTCCTCAAACGCCTCTGAAATAGAGGGGGGCAACTCAGGGGTAAAGGTGAGTTGAGCTGTTTTACATGCGATTGCAAAGTCTTGGTTTTTCTCAAACAGATATCCAATGGTCTGCTCAATATGTCTCTGGTTAATGGCTTGATACTCAGGAGTCTGAAGGAGTGGTAGTCTCATAGTCGTCTAATCCCCTCTTGCTATAAGCTTTTACGAGGATCTTCATGTTGATGATCCCATCGAAGTTTACCGCCACCTAGCATATGAAAATGGAGGTGCAGTATCTCCTGTCCGCCATCCTCTCCATTGTTGGTGATGAGTCGGTATCCACTCTTATCTAGTCCCATCTTAGTCGCAACCTCTTGGGCAAAAGAGGTAAGCTGTGCCATCATCTCTGGGGAGACATCTTGGAAGCATGCAACATGCTGTTTGGGGATAATCAGAAGATGCACAGGGGCTTTGGGGTAGAGGTCATGAAAGGCTAAGAAGTGTTCACTCTCGTGGACACTATTATTGGGTATCTCACCATTTACAATTTTACAAAATATACACATGGGTTTTCTCCTACAGTTTGAAGTATTTATATCGATCGATAGCGTGAATTATAACACAGAAAAAGGGTAATAAATCCCACTATTAGCAACAATTAGATAAAATCACACCAATTACAATACTAGGTATAGAGAGTTTATGGAAAATTTAGAAGAGAAAATCGTTCAGGCAGATTCGCTTGAGACACTGGAAAAAGTGCGTGTTGAACTTTTTGGAAAAAAGGGCTTTATTGCAACAGAGTTTGCAAAGATGAAAGAGGTCCCTGGTCCGAAGAAGAAGGCGTATGCAGAGGGATTAAATAAACGCAAAGCATCACTACAACGCTCATTTGATGCACGCTTTAAGCTGCTAAAGGCTCAAGAGGTAGAGCGTCTACTCAAGCGTGAAGCGATCGATGTCTCACTCTATGGTAGTCAGGGTCAAAAAGGGGCATTGCACCCTGTGATGGAGACGATGGATAAGATTATCGACTACTTTGTCGCACTCAATTTTGCCGTGGAGCAAGGGCCAATGGTTGAGGATGATTTTCACAACTTTGAAGCGTTGAATCTCCCCAAGTATCACCCCGCACGCGATATGCAAGATACTTTCTACTTCAATGATGCCTCACTCCTCCGTACACACACCTCTCCTGTACAGATTCGTACGATGATGGAGCGTAAGCCTCCTATTCGTATGATCGCACCAGGGACGGTGTTTCGTAGGGACTATGACTTGACACATACTCCGATGTTTCATCAGGTAGAGGGATTAGTAGTCGATGCCAAAGATAAGGTGAGCTTTGCCAATCTCAAATCGATTTTAACCGATTTCCTACAGTATATGTTTGGAGAGGTTGAGGTGCGGTTTAGACCGAGTTTTTTCCCCTTTACAGAGCCTTCAGCTGAGGTGGATATCTCCTGTATCTTTTGTGAGGGAGAGGGGTGTCGTGTCTGTTCTCATACAGGGTGGTTAGAGGTGCTAGGATGTGGTATCGTAGACCCCAATGTCTTCAAGTCCGTAGGGTATGAGGATGTGAGTGGATACGCCTTTGGTTTGGGTGTAGAGCGTTTTGCAATGTTGATGCATAAGATTCCCGATTTGAGATCACTCTTTGAGGGAGATATTCGTTTGTTGGAGCAGTTTAGATGATAGTAACAAGAAGTTGGTTAAGTGAGTTTATAGACCTAAGTGATGTATCCAATAGTACGCTCTATAAAACATTCAATGCGATTGGGTTAGAGGTAGATAGTATTGAGCAGATTAAGATCGCTCCTAAGGTCGTAGTAGGGGAGATTCTCTCGTGTGAGAAGCACCCCGATGCAGACAAACTCAATGTGTGTCAGATTGAGACAGGAGATGGAGTCAAGCAGATCGTCTGTGGGGCTGCCAATGTTGTAGATGCGAAGTTTGTAGCAGTTGCTACCATAGGGGCGGTACTCCCTGGAGATTTCAAGATCAAGCCTGCGAAGTTGCGTGGGGTTGAGAGTGCAGGGATGGTCTGCTCCTCTGGTGAGTTAGGACTCCCCGAGATGGGCAAAGGGATTATGATCCTTGATGAGAGTATCGGTACGCTTGAGGTGGGACGAGAGGTAGGAAGCTATGAGAAGGTTGCTGATACTATCATTACGCTTGAACTCACTGCCAACCGTGGAGATTGTCTTAGTATCTATGGGGTTGCTAGAGATTTGAGTGCGGCACTTAATATTGAGATGAAGCCCTTTGAGTATAAGCAGACAGAGAAGATGAAGCTTGGTATCGCCCGTGAGGCAGACCTTCAAGTCAAAGGGACGATCAATGCGGATCTTTGCTATAAACTCGCATCACTCCATAGCCTCTCTGAGACGCTTTTACTTCAGTTGCGTCTGGGGATGGTGGGTGTCCAAGCAGAGGGGAAACTTGCGAGTATCTTAGCCTATGCGACACACACCACAGGGGTGATCTTGCGTGCCTATAAGAGTGAGGTATTTACAAAAGGTAAGAAGTGCCTTGTCGAAGCGGTACAAAACACAATCGCATTGACAGATATTTGTGCGGGTAGTCAAGTCGTGAGTACGGTGGGTGTAAACCAATCAACCGAATCAATAGCGACAGATACTACCACTAAACTCTTTCTTGAAGCGAGCTATGTAAATCCCGATCAGCTTACCGAAGCAGTGGTTGAAGCAGGACTCAGTAGTGATGAGCTGTACTATAAAACCTCTAGAGGATCCAACCCCGATCTTAATTTTGGACTCTCCTATCTTGCGATGTTGATGGCGGGATATACCGATATCAACTGCTATGAGGGGATGATGGATTACCGTGTTCAGCGTGAGAAGCAGAAGATTATTGTTGATGCCAAAGAGGTCTCCTCTATTATTGGTATGACCATTGAGTCAGGACGCGTGGTTACTATTCTCCAAAAATTAGGCTTTGCTATCTCCTCTATGGGAGATAATATCGTAGCGGTTACCGTGCCACTCTTCCGTCATGATATTCGTAATATTCAAGATATTACTGAAGAGATTGTGCGTATTGTAGGGATCAATAACATTGAGGCAAAACCGTTGGTATTTGCTGAGGAGGTTCGTCTCAATAGCACCACCCAACGCTACCACCTCAAAAAACAGCTACGAAACCGTGCTGTTGGTGCAGGTTTCTATGAAAATGTCTCGTATATTTTTGCACAACGAGAGGTTTTAGAGAAGTATGATTTTGCTACGGTCGTCTCTGAGTTGGATTTGACAAACCCCATTGCAGAGGAGCTTAATACCCTTAGAAGTACCACCCTTACCAATCTTCTCAATGCAGCAAAACGCAATGTGAGTTATACTAAAAAATCGATCCCTCTCTTTGAGATAGGGGCGGTATTTGATGCCAATCGTCAACAGAGAGAGGTACTCTCTTTTCTCTTCTCTGGTGAGCTTACACAGGAGAGTGTGACCAATGCAGGGAAACCAAAGATGGTCGATTTTGCTACCTTTACAGAGAAGATGGGTGCGGTGATTGGAGCATTTGAACTGGTTGCGTGTAGTCATAAAAATGGACTACTCCACCCCTATCAATCAGCTGATATTCTTATTGATGGTAAGGTGTGTGGATTTGTAAGTAAGTTACACCCCACGGTAGAGGATGCGTTTGATCTCCCTGTAACTTTTATTGCGGAGCTAGATTTTGATGCGGTGATGCCACGCCATATCAATGCCACCCCTATCTCTAAGTTCCAAGGGGTCTACAAAGATCTCTCTGTGGTGATCGATAAGAGCGTGAGCTATAGTCATGTAGCCAAAGTCTTAGCGGGTATTGATGCTCCAATGCTCAAGAGCTACTACCCTGTCGATATCTACGAAGATGAGAAATTGGGGGATCAGAAGAGTTTGACGATTCGTTTTGTGATCCAATCGATGGAGAAGACACTCAAAGATAGTGATACCGAAGCGGTACTCCAACGCATTATGCAAGCACTCCAAGAGGAGTGTGGTGCTACACTACGATAAAAAGAGGCGAAGATGAAGATAGAGTTGGCATCGAGTTATGGGTTTTGTTTTGGGGTAAAACGGGCGATTAGTATCGCTCAAGAGCATAGAGGGAGTAAGACCTATGGGCCTCTTATCCATAATAAAGATGAGATTAATCGTCTCAAAGATGGATTTGATATTGGACTAGCAGAGAAGTTTGAGGATGTTACCCCCTCAGACTCTGTGGTGATTCGTACACACGGTATCCCCAAAGATGAACTTGCCAAGCTCAAAGCCCAAGAGAATGAGATCATTGATGCGACTTGTCCCTATGTGACGACACCACAAAAGATCGTAGAGCGAATGAGCCGTGAGGGGTATAGTATCGTCATCTTTGGTGACAAGAACCACCCTGAGATCAAAGGGGTTGTGAGCTATGCCAAGGATCTTCGTAACGCCTTTATCGTCGAAGATGAGCAGGAGTTAGTCACGCTCCCACTCCTCTCCAAAGTTGCTGTCGTAGCTCAGACGACCCGTAAGCCTGAAGATTTTCTCAAAGTAGCCAATGCGTTGATACTTGCCCAAAAAGAGGTACGAGTCTTCAATACTATCTGTAATGCGACCTTTGAAAACCAAGATGCTGCTGCGGCACTGGCTAAAGATGCGGATGTGATGATTGTGATTGGTGGGAAGCACTCCTCCAATACCAAACAGCTCCACTCCATCTGTAAGCGTTATTGTGAGGAGAGCTACTTGGTGGAGAATGAGCGAGAGCTTGAGTCAGAATGGTTTGCCAATAAGCAACTCTGTGGTATCTCTGCGGGTGCCTCAACCCCTGATTGGATTGTCCAAAATGTCATCAATGCGATTGAAACCATAAAGCAAGAGGAGTCTGCTTAATGCGTAGCCTACGACTCAAACCTATCCGCAAGATTGATGGAACGGTTACCCTTCCTGGCTCTAAAAGTCTCTCCAATAGAGCGTTGCTTTTGGCGAGTTTAGCCAAGGGTACGACGAAGATTACCAATCTGCTAGAGAGTGATGATACCCGTCATATGCTTACAGCACTACGCAAATTAGGGGTGGAGTATCATCTCTCTGATGATAAAACCTCGTGTAGTATAGTCGGTAGAGGAGGGGCATTTGTCACTACGGAGCCACTAGAACTCTTCTTGGGTAATGCAGGGACTGCGATGCGTCCACTCTGTGCAGCTCTGTGTTTGGGAGAGGGGGAGTATACCCTTACGGGTGAACCTCGAATGAAAGAGCGACCCATTGGAGATCTAGTAGATAGCCTTCGTCAAGCAGGAGCTAAGATCACCTATCTTGAAAATGAGGGCTACCCACCACTAAGAGTAGCTGCTAAGGGGCTTCGTGGGGGTAAGGTGGCGATTGATGGAGCGATATCGAGTCAGTTTTTGACCGCACTTTTGATGGCTGCTCCACTGGCTCAAGAGGATATGGAGATTACAATTATTGGGGAGCTTGTCTCTAAACCTTATATTGATATCACCCTTGATATTATGGAGCAGTTTGGGGTGGTGGTGACCCATGACAACTATAAGAGTTTCTCTATCAAAGCGGGACAACACTATCGAGCGGTTGAGGCGTTTATGGTAGAGGGAGATGCGTCGTCTGCCTCCTACTTCCTTGCAGCTGCGGCGATCAAGGGGGGGAGTGTCACTGTGCGTGGTATCGGTAAGCGTAGTATCCAAGGGGATGTTGCGTTTGTGGATGTCTTGGAGAAGATGGGAGCAAAGGTGCAGTGGGATGATAACTCTGTGACGGTCACGCGTGATAGGCTTCACGCCATCGATATGGACTTCAACCATATCCCTGATGCTGCGATGACGATTGCGACGATGGCACTCTTTGTGGAGGGGACAACCACCCTACGCAATATCTACAACTGGCGGGTCAAAGAGACCGATCGACTCTATGCAATGGCTACAGAGCTACGCAAAGTGGGAGCAGTCGTGGAGGAGGGGGAGGATTATCTTGCTATCACCCCACCTGCTCAACTCACCCATGCCACAATCGATACCTATGATGACCATCGGATGGCAATGTGCTTCTCTCTGCTTGCACTTGACCCCATCTCGGTGACGATTAATGATCCAGAGTGTACCGCCAAAACTTTCCCGACCTACTTTGAGGTGTTAGCGCGTATCTCACACTATTAAGCCGAGCTAAGAGAAGCGAAAAGTTTCTCTAGCTAGTGTGCTTTCTCCCCTTGACTCCCTAGGCTTCTTTGCACTATAAGCATCTTGATAAGATTTTTGGATATAATAACGCAAAATTTGTGTACACATAAGGATAGGTATGAAGTTCGAAGATATCGAAATAGAAGAAGTAGATTTTGAGGCGATGCTTGAGGAATCGTTTAAGAAGTCAGAATCAAGAAGTGATTTGGTTACAGGTACAATCGTTAAAATTGATGAGAATGACAACTTGGCAGTTGTTGATATCGGTGGTGGTAGAGACTCTAATCTTACACTTGATGAGATCAGAGATGAAGAGGGAACAATCCTCTTTAATGTAGGCGATACGCTTGAAGTGGTCAATATGGGTAGAGGGCGTATCTCTTATAAAGCAGCACTCTCAAGAGTTGCACTCAATGAGTTTATCGCTGAGTATGATGCAGAGCAAGAGTATATCATCGAAGGTGAAATCACTAAGAAAAACAAAGGTGGATATGTTGTAGAGGTTGATGGACTTGAGTTCTTTATGCCTCGTACACTCTCTTACCTCTCTTCAAAAATCGACCCAATGGGTAGAAAAGTCAAAGCAGTTATCGTAAAAGTTGACAAAGAGAAGGGTTCTGTTGTTGTCTCAAGAAAAGAGCTTATCGAGCGTGATAAAGCGAGAACTGATGAGATCGTGAGTACGCTACTTGAGAGTAAAGATCCTGTGATTGGAACAATCAAAAAGATTACTTCTTATGGTATGTTTGTAGATGTTGGTGGTATGGACGGTTTGGTTCACTACTCACAGATCTCACATAAAGGTCCAGTGAACCCATCAAAATACTTCCAAGAGGGAGATGAAGTCAATGTTATTGCACTTGAGTATGATAAAAAGAAGAGACACCTCTCACTCTCCATCAAAGATGCCAACCCTGATCCATGGGCAGATATCGATGCAATCATTGGTGTAGGTGATACTGTGACTGCAACAGTTAGTAATATTGAGCCTTATGGTGTATTTGTTGATCTTGGTGAAGATCTTGAAGCGTTCCTTCATGTCTCTGAAATCTCTTGGGATAAAAATGTTAAACACCCTAAAGATTATCTTGAAAATAACCAAGAGATCAATGTTGAGGTGATTGAGATTGATAAAGAGGGTAGAAGATTGAGAGTAAGTCTTAAGACACTACTTCCTAAACCAATGGACGCATTTGTAGCAGAAAACAAAGTCAACGATGTCGTGACAGGTACGGTCACTTCTATCACTGACTTTGGTGCATTTGTAAAAGTAGGAACAGTAGAGGGACTACTTCACAACCAAGAGATCTCATGGGATAAGTCTAAAAATGCAAAATCTGAACTCAGTGTTGGTGATGAAGTAGAAGTTAAAATCATCAAAATTGATAGAGATGCAGGTAAGATCTCTTTGAGTAAAAAAGCACTCGAAGCGTCACCTGTCAAAGCGTTTGCTCAGACACATAAAAATGGTTCTATCGTAACAGGTACAGTCAAAGACAAAAAAGAGTTTGGTGTCTTTATCGCACTTGAAGAGAATGTAGATGCACTCATTAGAAGTGAAGATCTTCACCCATTGAAATTTGATGAGATTGAAAAAGGTCAAGAGATCAAAGGTGTCATTAGCTTTATCGATGGTAACAGTGATAGAATTCGTGTCTCTGTAAAGAGACTTGAGCGTCAAGAGGAGAGAGAAGCACTAGAGCAACTCAACCTAGACCAAGATGATAGCATGACACTTGGTGATGCGTTTGGTGATGCGTTTAAAAAATAGTCATTCTATTATGAAGTCTGTTGATGCTTAGCATCGGCACTTCAAACCCACGCCCACTTTGGGCTGGGCTTATACGACTTGTCGTATCCTCTCCGTACTTTATCGTACTTAAAAATTTACAAAAAAGGTTATTGGATGTCAAAAAAGACAATCGTTGTTTGTGACCATATACACCAAAGTGGTTTGGATATTCTTACAAATGATAGTGAAATAAATTTTATTAATGCAGCAGATGAACCTAAAGATAAACTCATAGCGGAGATTATTCCTTTGGCTGATGTAGCGATTACACGCTCCTCTACCGATGTAGATGACGCATTTTTGGCATCAGCCAAAAAAGTTACCGCTGTGGTGCGTGCAGGTGTTGGGGTAGACAATGTTGATATTCCTAGTTCAAGTAAGCAGGGTATTGTCATTATGAATGTCCCCACTGCCAATACCATTGCAGCTGTAGAGTTGACTATGACACACCTCCTCTCTTGTGTAAGAAAATTCCCTTATGCACACAATAATCTTAAGCTCGATCGTGTATGGAGACGACAGGATTGGTATGGTACAGAGCTCAAAGGTAAAAAACTAGGAATTATTGGATTTGGTAATATCGGTTCACGCGTAGGGAAGAGAGCCAAAGCATTTGAGATGGATGTGGTAGCATTTGACCCCTATATTGACCCCTCTAAAGCAACCGATCTTGAGATTAGCTATACTAAAGCATTTGAGGATATCTTGGCATGTGATATCATTACAATCCACACTCCTAAAAACCAAGAGACCATTGGTATGATAGGGGAGGAGGAGATCGCTAAGATGCGTGATGGTGTGATACTTATCAACTGTGCAAGGGGGGGACTCTATGATGAAGCAGCACTTCTAGCAGGTTTGAAATCTGGTAAGATAGCGATGGCAGGAATCGATGTATTTAACAAAGAACCTGCTACCGATCATCCACTACTTGATCTTGATAATGTCACGGTGACACCACACCTTGGTGCGAATACCAAAGAGTCTCAACGCAATATCGCGATCCAAGCGGCGGAGAATGCGATCGCTGCAGCTAAAGGTATCGCCTATCCTAATGCACTCAATCTCCCAATCAAAGAGAATGAGTTACCAAACTTTGTCAGACCCTATCTTGAGCTTATTCAGAAGATGGGACACCTCTCTGCACAGGTAACAAAGAGTGCGGTGAAGTCGATTAAGGTAACGGCAGAGGGTTCTATCTCGGAGTATATCGACTCTATGGCTACCTTTACTACGGTTGGTGTACTCACTGAGTCTGTAGGGGATCAAGTCAACTATGTTAACGCGGAGTTTGTTGCACAAGAACGCGGTATTGAGATCCTTAAAGAGGTCAAACCCAATACCAGTGGATTTACCAATAAGGTGACGATTAAACTCACTACAGCAGAGAGTACTATCACCCTAGGTGGCACAGTCTTTGATGATACGGTACAACGCATTATTGAGATTGATGATTATATCCTTGATGTTGAGCCAAAGGGGAGTATGATCTTCTTTAGAAATACAGACACACCAGGTGTCATCGGTAATGTAGGGCGTATTATGGCAGAAAATAGCCTCAATATTGCAGACTTTAGATTGGGACGCGATAGTAAAAAACAGGCACTTGCAGTCGTCCATGTAGATGGTACAATATCCAAAAAACTTCTTGAAGAGCTTATGGCTCTTGAGGAGTGTTTGAGTGTAAGTTACGCGATACTCTAATCGCTAAACTACCAGACTACCCCTTTGGGGTAGCACTTCTTTTTTATTCAAAATAACTTATCACCCTTTCCCCTTTTAATCATTCATAAAATTTAATTAGGTATAATCGCGTAGATTGTTCTATCTATGATACATTATCAAGGAGTTTATGTATGTTTTTTATCAAACGGTATCTGCTTTTATTGGCGATTACACTACCGCTTTTGGCACAGGCGAAAGCCTTGAGTCTACAAGAGGCGATTGGGCTACTCAAAAAAGAGAATTTAGAGTTGAAGATTGCTCGTTTTAATGAGCAGATGAAACGCTATGAAGCCAAAGCAGCAGAGGGACATAACTTTGGTAGTCTCGATGTGACAGTGATGGGGATGCGTTCCAATGATGCAGGTAATGTCTTTGGGTTTAAGCTTCAGAGTCGTGAGGCGACCTTTGCAGACTTTGGATTCTCTGACTTTATGGGAGCGATTGGGCAAGGGGCTCAGCAGTCTGGAGGGAACTTTGGACTCTTCACGCAAGGGTTGGCACAAAATGGTGATGCGATTTTGGGGATAGCACCTGATGATCTCAACTTCCCTGAAGCACGCACACACTATCAGACGAAGTTCTCCTATATGCTTCCTCTCTATACAGGAGGAAAACTTACAGAGTATGGACGCATCACGCACGCCCTCCATCACTTGAGTCAACTCGATACACACAAGCTTCTTAATGCGAAGATTTTTCAGACGAAAAAAGCCTTTTATGATATCTCTTTGGTGGAGAACTATATCTACAATCTCTCCAAGATTATCCGCAATATCAATAAACTAGAGGCGATTGTCAAGTCGATGAAAAAAGAGGGGTACGCAAAGACGATTGATATGCTAGAGGTACAAGCACGCAAGGCAGAGGCACAGAGTATGTATAATCAAGCCAAACTCAATCGTGATCTAGCCTATCAATTTCTCTCCTTTCTGCTCAATAGGGAGGTGACAAAGATCAAAAAAGTACGCGATATGGCACCTATGCCTAAGGTGACCAAAGCGTCACTAGAGGCCAATAACCTCGATATCCAAAAGGCGGAGCTGGGGTTGAAGATTACCAAGATGGCAGTTGGCGTAGAAGAAGCCAACTTCTTACCAATGGTTGGAGCATTTGCGGAGTATGGCAGTGCCGACAATAGACTCTGGAATGATTTTGAGAAGAAAGACTCCTATACCGTAGGGTTTCAGTTGAAGTGGAACCTCTTCAATGGGGGGATAGATAGAGCCAATCTTGAAAAAGCTAAGCTCAATCGTCTGATGGTACGCGATCAAGTCGCCTTGGCAAAACGAGGCATCGCCCTACAGGTTAAGAAGCTTCAGACAGAGATATTGAGTGAGAGTGGAGATGTACGAAGTTATCGTAAGCAGTTGAAGTTTGCACGAGAGGTCTACAAAAACTACAGTGCTCGCTACAAAGAGGGGATGGTCTCTATCTCTGATGTACTCATCAAACAGTCCAAAGAGCTAGAGATACTACTCAAACTCTTAACCGTCAAAAATACACGCAACACGAAGATATTTGAGCTAAATAGTCTACTAAATAGAGGAGGAAGAGCATGATAAAAAGTCTAATCACACTAACTGTATTCGCACTCACAACCACGCTGAGTGCGGTAGAGATCAACCTAGCGGGGTCTGTTGTCTCAGACAACCAAAAGATGATGACAAGTCGCTATATGGGGTATGTCAAACATATGGCAGTCTCTGAGGGAGATATCGTCAAGAAGGGGCAGTTGCTCTATGAGATTGACTCCAAAGAGATTGAGTCGGCACAACGACAGGTAGAGCTTGGGATCTCTCAGGCGCGTCTGGCACATCAGATGAACAGCAACCAGTACAATAATGTACTCATCAACCTCGCTCGCCATGAGCGACTCTACCAGAAGAAGATGGTCTCTAAGTATGAACTTGAAACCCTCCAACTCGCAGCTAAAAACCTCAAAGATATGGTACAGATATCTAAAGAGCAGGTGAAGCAAGCGGAGGCGAAGAAAGAGGAGGTACTCAACCAGTACAACTACCTTAAGATTCAAGCACCCAATGATGGGGTTATCGTGGCAAAACGCCTTAATGAAGGAGAGATGGCAATCCCTGGTATGCCTGCGGTTATTTTGACCGATTTAAGTGACTTGAAGATTGTGGCAGAGGTCTCAGAGACACAACTGAAGTATATCCACTTAGGCAAAGAGAGTGTGATTGAGATCCCCTCTATGGGCTTTAAGACCACAGGAAAAATCACCTCGATTATCCCTAGTTCCAACCCTATGACCCATAAGTTTAAGATTAGAATAGCGTTTGATATTCAAGGACGCTCAGTCTATCCTGGTATGTATACCAAAATCACTTTTGAGTACTAGTCATGGCAACAAAAGAAGCGTATCAGATTGTTGATGTGGCAGGTAAGCTTGCCAAAGGGTTTCTTCGTAACCCCTTGACGGCAGTACTCGGAGCATTTTTGCTTATTATGGGCTATCTCGCCCTCAATGTAATGCCTCGTGAAGAGGATCCACAGATTGCTATCTCGGGGGGTGCGGTGATTGTGGCGATGCCTGGTGCATCACCTCAGGAGATCGAAAATATCATCGTCAATCCCCTAGAGCGAAAGCTTAGAGAGGTGCATGGTATTGAGCATATCTACGGTATGGCGATGGATAATGTAGGGATTTTGAATGTGATGTACTATATCGGAGAGAATCGAGAGGATTCAAACCTCAAACTCTACGATAAGATACTTCAAAATATGGACTCTATGCCTAAAGGGGTGATGCAACCCTTGATTAAACCCTTTGATATCGATATCGATATCCCTATCGTCTCTGTAGCATTCTATCCCAAAGAGGGTTCTAAAGTCGATGATGTAAAGCTATTTGAGATGGTACGCCGTCTACAGCAAAAACTTAATGCCATTGATAATGTTGCCAAGACGACCCTCAAAGGGGCGCACAAAGCACAATACAATGTTGAAGTGGATATGGAGAAGCTCTCCGCCTATCACCTCTCATTGGGGCAGATTATGCAGGCAGTACAGTCTGTAGCAGTGGATGTCCCTGATGTGAAGGGGCGTACTGCGAGTAATCAACTTGTGATTTTTGGTGTCAAAAATGCGATTGAGAGTATCGAGGATGTAGGCTCGGTCATTGTGGCACAGTATATGAACTCCCCCATCTACTTGCGGGATGTTGCCAAAGTGACCAATGGAATTGATTTGCAAAACTTCCAAGAGGCGAAGCTCTATATGAAGAGCCAAAAGGGTGAACCACTCAGTAAAGAGAAGCGACAGGTGACACTTACGGTTGCAAAGCTTGCTGGAACCAATGCGGTCTTTGTGGCAGAGGATGTGATGCGTGTTATCCAAGAGAGTGAAGCGATATTGGCAAAAGAGGGGATCGGCTATCTTGTGACACGAAACTACGGTACGCGTGCCAATGAAGCGGTCAATGAGCTGATGCACCACCTTCTGATTACGATTGTGATTATTGCATTGATGTTGGTCTTTGCTTTGGGTTGGAAAGAGTCCTTGATTGTTACCTTTACGGTTCCTGCTATTTTGGCGATTACACTCTTTATTGCCTATCTCTCGGGACAGACGATCAATAGGATTACCCTCTTTGCCTTCTTGCTCTCTTTGGGGCTATTGGTTGATGCGGCGATTATTGTGATTGAAAATATCCACCGACACCTCCATGCCCATGATGTCGATAGCAAAGAGATGGATGAACTCTTGATAGAGGCGACCGATGAGATTGGCGCACCGACCAATGTGGCAACACTAGCGATTATCTTGACAATGGTACCTATGGCATTTGTTGGAGGGATGATGGGGTCATTTATGAAGCCTATCCCTTACAATGTCCCCGTTGCACTAGTCGCGTCACTCTTTGTGGCGTATATCTTTACACCCTACTTGAGTCTAAAGCTTCTAAAGAAGCCAACACACAAGCACCATCACCACCATAAAGGGGCTAAATTATGAGAAATTTAGAGCAGTTAGTCTATGGTATTCTTGATCATAAAGCCAAAAAGAGTTTGGTACTACTCTTAACCGCGGTAGCATTTTTTGCTTCGTTGTTGATGTTTCCTAGTAAGCTTGTTCTTGCGAAGATGTTGCCAGGGAAGAGTGATAACACCTTCTCTATCTATGTCGATACACCTACAGGTAGTTCCATAGAGCAGACACAGCAGGTCAATAGTTGTGTGGTTGATCTCCTCCAAAAAGAGGAGGAGGTGATGCACCTTGAGCTCTTTTTGGGGCAGGGGATACCACTCGACTACGCAGGGCTTGTCAAGGGTGCGAGTATGAAGCGAACAGAGAATGTCTCTGAGATCTCTGTCAACTTAACCGATAAGCATACACGCTCAGAGCCTTCATTTTTGATGGTACAGCGTCTTAGACCACGGGTTAAGCAGAAGTGTGAACCACTGGTGAAGGGGACGACGATTAAGTTTATCGAACAACCCGCAGGACCTCCTACCCTCGCTTCTATCGTACTAGAGGTTCATGGGGATAACCTAGAGACCAATCGTAAATTGGCTATGGATACTGCAAAGATACTCTCTCATACTGAGGGGCTTGTCGATGTCGATGTGATGGCGGATGATATCTTTGATAAGTATGAGTTGGTTCCTGACAAAGAGAAAGTAGCACGCAGTGGGCTTAGTATCTCTCAGATCAATAATATCCTCTATCTTGCATTTGAGGGGATGGTCATCGCCCATAAGAACTCTCAAAATGTACCCGATCAGCTACCGATCTTTTTGGTGCTAGAGAAGACGAGTAAGACCCTTGGAGATAAGAGTAGAGAATCCCTAGAGAGTAAACTCTCTTCGCTTAACCTTATGAATAAAATGGGTATGCTTGTCCCACTCTCTGAGGTCGTAACCATTCGAAAGGCCAAGTCTAATCCGATGATTATGCACAAAGATCTCTCTCGTATGATCAATGTCATCGCGGAGACGGATATGGTCTCTCAGGTCTATCCACTACTCGAAGCGAGAGATGAGATGATCGAATACTTCTCTAAGGAGTTTATCGTAGAGAAGGAAGCATGGATCACCACCTATATGTTTGACCTACACCTAACGCATAAGAAGACAGGGGAGAAGTTCCTCTTGCGTTGGGATGGGGAGATGAAAGTGACACTTGATACCTTTAGAGATTTGGGGGGAGCCTTTATCTCTGCTCTTGTCTTAATCTTCTTGCTCTTGGTTGTCTACTATAAGAGTTTTGCTCTTAGTGGGATTATCCTCTTGGGGTCATTCCTCTCACTGATTGGGGTGATTGTTGGACACTGGGTAGCCAATCTCTTCACCTCTGAGACCTTCTTTTTGACGGCGACTTCACTCATTGGGTTTATCGCCTTGATGGGGATTAGCTCACGAAACTCACTACTATTGATTGACTTTGCGAAGTCCTTGATGGAGTGTGAAGGCTTACCGAAGCGACGCGCCATTGCCGTTGCGACAGCGACACGAGCCAAGCCGATTGCATTGACAGCGGTTGCGATTATCTTGGGGTCATCACTCCTTGCGAGTGATCCTGTCTTTGGAGGGTTGGGTGTCGCACTCATCTCTGGTACGGTTGCTGCGGTGTTTGTCTCTTTGCTCTTTGTTCCTGTCTTGATGGACAATAGCAAAGCGATGGATTTTAAGAAAAAATCGTCCGAAACAGATCACAAAAATATTGCTATTACCAAATAGTCATAACCTAAGGCGTTGGGGCAAGAGGCCTCAACCCTAAAACTTCTCTTTTTTTTTCTTATGTTGTCGTGTATTTCTCAAATATTGCTTGAGCGGAGAGTGGTTTGCTATAGAAGTAGCCCTGTATCACATCACACCCCTGTGCCAAGAGGTAGTCGCGTTGGTTGGCATACTCTACCCCCTCTGCGACGGTATTGAGCTTGAGACTCTTTGCCATAGAGATAATGGCATTGATAATAGAGGTAGAGTCGTGGTTATGGGGGATATCGATGATAAAGGATCGATCGATCTTGAGTTTATCGATAGGGAGACGCTTGAGGTAGGCAAGAGAGGAGTATCCCGTCCCAAAATCATCAATGGAGATCTTGATACCCATAGCGTGGAGCTTCTCAAAGATGGTGATGATCTCACTAGGATTTTTCATCACCTCCCCCTCCTCAAGCTCCAGATCTAAGGTTTGGATATCAAAGCCCGTTTGGGTGATCGCCTCATTGAGTTGGGAGAAGAAGTTTTTCTCTTCCAATTGTTTGATAGTGAGATTGAGTGCCAGTGAGCCTGGGTTGAAGCCTTGTGCTTTCCACTCTGTCATCTGTTGCATGGCGGTTTTCATTACCCACCAGTCTATCTCGACCATAAGTCCTGTTTCGCGGGCAACAGAGAGGAAGTTTCCTGGGGCGATAGTACCATCGATAGGGTGGTTCCATCGGATGAGTGCTTCGACGCCGATGAGTTGCTCAGTTTTGATATCAATTTGGGGCTGGTAGTAGACCTCAAACTCACTGTTCTTAATCGCATCGTGTAGATAGGTCTTCATCTTGATAAAGGCATAGGCAGCGAGGCTCATCTCCTCTTTGTAGTAGACAAGGGTATTGCCCCCTTGCTCTTTGGATTTATACATCGCCACATCTGCATTTTTAAGAAGATCTTTACTCTTCTGCCCATTTTGGGGGTAGAAGCTTACCCCAATACTCCCTGAGATATCGAGTCGATGATCATCAAATATCACAGGCTCTTTGAGCAGGGTGAGTATCTGCTGACCAAAGGTGTCAATCTGTGATTTTTGGTTGATATTATCGATAATAATGGTAAACTCATCACCCCCCAAGCGGAAGAGTGTATGCCCATGTGTCATGAGAGATTGGAGTCGTTTGGTGATGAGCTGGAGTATCTTATCTCCCACATCATGTCCCAGTGAGTCATTGATAGACTTAAACCCATCCAAATCGATAAACATCAAGGTGAGTTGAGCCATTGAGTCAATTTTGTGTTGAAACTTCTCTTGGAAGAGGGTACGATTGGGGAGTCCTGTGAGTGCATCGTGTCGTGCTTGGTAGTAGAGTATCTCTTTTTGGTGGGAGAGTTGGTACTCGATCTCTTTTCTCTGGGTGATGTCACGGTAGACTGCTTTAATGACACGCCCCTCCTCAAGGTTGATAGGGATGAGGATCACCTCTGCCCAAAAGAGGCTTCCGTTGGCACGCAGATAGCTTAGCTCATAGCTCTGCTCTCCATCACTCAGACAGCGTGCTATCTTCTCTTGGATAATCGTGATAGAGCGTCGTCCATCGGGTTGAAACTCTGGAGAGAATGCTCCTGGGCGGAGTTTGAGTATGGAGGATTTGTCTGGGTAGTCGAGCATCTTGACCATCTTTTGGTTACACTGGATAAAGTGATCCTCTTTGATGATCAGTATCCCATCTGCTGATTTTTCAAACATCAGCTCAAAGGCTTCACGCTCTTTGGCAATCTTCTCTTGAAGCTTACTCTCATAGTGTGTCACCTCAATGAGATTAAAAAGAGCTCTGCGAGAGGTGTTGTTTTTGAGGTCTTGAAACGCTTTACTCTGAGGGAGTAGACAGTAGTCTCTAGGGGTTTCACTCAGTGAGAGGATGGTCATGGTTTGGTTAAGTAGCTCTCTACTGCCTGAACTAAAAAACTCCCCATAGGTAAAAAACCCAGCCGTAGGAGCGATATCTTGTAGGGAGAGGGTCTCTTGCTCTACAGACTGACCCAAGAAGTGTCGGCGTGCCATACAGGAGTAGACGAAGTTGACCTCGGAGGGGTTCTCTTTCATTCGCATACTTAACAGAGTAGAGTCCCGTAAGATACCCTCCGCATCCCCATGTCCAAATCTAACATACTCCCCCTTATGAAGGTTCCCTGCAAAGCTGAGTGAACCATCGTCATGTTTGGCGATCACCGCGCGTGCGACCTCGATCCCATTGCGTCGGGTGATAAGTGGGAACTCTATCCCGATTTTGGGGAGGAGTTTGGCGACATCTTGACCGAGATAGTGGGCATAGGTATCGTAGGCGGTTTGGTGGTTGATGGTGTAGAGTCTGTTCCCCTCTGCTTTGGTGATGAGTAGCTCATTGCCAATTGCGTGCCAGTTGAAGTTTTGGCGATTTCTGATCTGGAGTGAGGGGTTGCTGAAGGAGACAGCTACAGCACCTTTGGAGATGATAGTTGTTTTATCAAAAACATAGGTCTGTTTAAACATCGCATTATCCCCTGCTAGCCCTCCTGCGACGATGATTGAGGAGTCAATGGTACTAACTCCCTCTAAAAATGCTTCTCCATTACTGTTTAGCCCATCACTAAATGCGATGATGAGTTTGGTATCTGTATGAATCAGTGCTTTGGCGATACCTTTGCCACTATAGTAGCCATTGGTTGTATGTGGGAGGAGTTGGGTCTGGAGTGTTGTCTCTTCAAACTGTGTGAAGCTCAGTACTGTCATCTTTGTCGAGACTGCCCCATCCATAATCTCCCCATCGGTGGTACAGCCAATAAGCTTAGCCTCTGGAAGTAGGGTATCAATCTCTTGGAGCATACTCTCGATATAGTCTCTATTGGTGACCCCTGTAAAGACTTGTATGAGCAACATGGGGCTATCTTTAAGCTGATGCTTTTCCAAAAAGAGCTGGAGATTTATCGCATCACTATAGTAGGTGTTGACACTTTTCATCAAGGTTCCTTCGTTGACAAGTGATTAAATTATACCTTAACAGCCTAAGTATTATCTTTGAGGAGGTACCCTTTATCAATCATTTGATATAATCATTTAAAATTTACAGATAGGACTTACTTATGGCTACAATTGGAATGGGCGACATCAAAAAAGGTGCGAGATTAGAGATTACGGGCAACCCCTATAAAGTGACAGAGTTTCAACATGTCAAACCTGGCAAGGGTGCGGCGTTTGTGCGTATGAAGATCAAGAACCTTCAGACAGGGAAGACGATAGAGAAGACGGTTCATGCAGGAGATAAGTTTGATGTCCCTGAGCTAGAGCAAAAAACGATGCAGTACCTCTATGATGATGGTGAGATGCTTCAGTTTATGGATACCACTACATTCGACCAGATAGGATTGACCCATGAGCAGGTAGGAAAAGATACTTTTGACTTTATGATTGATGGGATGGAGGCGGAGATACTCTTCCATGGTGGTAAGGCGATCTCTGTAGAGATTCCTCAAACGGTCGTACTCAAAATCGTAGAGACTCCACCCAACTTCAAAGGGGACTCTCAAGGGGGGAAAAAACCTGCGACACTAGAGAGTGGCGCGGTTGTACAAGTCCCTTTTCATGTACTCGAAGGTGAGATAATCAAAGTTGATACCGTAGAGAAAAAGTACCTAGAGAAGGCAAAATAGACACTCCTATACTCCCCTTGCTAGGGGAGAAGAGCCTCTTTGACTCCCCCTCCTTCTATCCTCTCTCAATAGGAGAGCTTATATCCCACACCATATTCTGTTCTAAGGTAGTGATGTCCATTGGGTATCTTTTTGCGAAGGTTTTTGATGTGATTATCGAGTGCCCGATTGGAGCTGATAGAGGAGATAGACTCTAGGAGTAGCGCTCGAGAGAGGGTTTGATTTTTGTGTTTGATGAGGTTACTAAGCAGTACAAACTCTGTATGGGTGAGCTTGAGAGGGGTCTGATCAAAGCGTATTGTAGAGCCGTCACACTGGAAGCGTGCGTATGGCTCTGGGGTCTCTATCTGGCTAGTGTGGCTTAGTTGTACCCATATCCTCGCCTCAAGCTCCTCTAGGTCGATAGGTTTGACCATATAATCTTTGGCACCATACTTAAATGCGATGATTTTAGCACTGGTGTTATTATCTGCACTGACGACGATGATAGGGAGTGTGCGTTGGTTTTTGAGTGTTTTGAGTACTTCATACCCTGTGTAGTCAGGGAGGTTGATATCCAAAATAAGCAGGTCATAGTGGTGGTTGCTCAGGTAGGATACCGCATCGGTAGCCGTCGATACCCCCTCCACCTCAAATCCACACTTGGTAAGAAACCCTTCAATCATCTCTAAGGCTACAAGATCATCTTCAACCAGTAGTATGTTCATCGTATGCATGGGGACTCCTATTGTCTACAGATTCTACAGATTGTAGTGTAATTTGTCTTAGATTACTATAGTAAAATAGTATATTAGAAAGAAGGTTTAACTTGTGGAACTGAATAGAAAATATATTGGATTGACTTTAATAATAGCCATTGCCTATTTTTTGATGGGTGAATTAAGTTTTGGTATTCTCAAAGAGCATAGTGTTGTCACCATTGTGATCTTTGCCGCTGAGGGGTTGGCACTCGCCTCAGCAATCTTTTGGGGTAAAAAGGTCTGGCTTGGTGTCTTTTTGGGGCAGTTTGCACTGGCGTATAGTACAGGATTGGGGTGGATCCCTGCACTTCTGATTTCGCTTATCAACAGTAGTGAAGCGGTTATAGGTGTGATACTGTTTCGAAGATATAGTCTGGATATGAAGCTCTCTCGTCTCAAGGATATTTTGGGACTTGTGATGATTATTGTCCTCGTACTTCAGCCCTTTAGTGCCATATTGGGTAACTTGGTACTCTTCTTTAGTGGGGTGATTGAGGGGAGTGGCTATATGGCATCACTCTTCTCATGGTGGTTTGGTAATATCATGGGGCAGTTACTCTTTACACCGTTTATTTTACTACTTTTGCTAAACTACAAGAAGATATCATGGGGGATCTATCTACTCTATATGGTGAGTTTTGCACTCTTTATCTATGCTTTGGAGTTGGTGGTGGTAGTCGAGAACTTAGCACTACTCTTGACCTTTACCATCCCTTCGGTGATCTGGATCGTCTCTCAAAAAGGGCTCAACTATGGGGTAGGACTTCCTGTGATTATTGCGATACTCTCAACCTATAGTGTCTATGTGGGGATTGGGGCATTTGCTATCCATTCGATGCTCGATAATATTATCAATATCAACTTCTTTATCCTTGTGCATATCTCATTGGCACTGATCTCAGGCTCTCTTTTTGAGGAGAGACGACAGCGGGAGAGTTATCTTAGAAATACCATCAAAGAGAAAGTAGCCAAAAACAAAGAGCAACAGTTAATATTGATGCAACAGTCACGCCTTGCTCAGATGGGAGAGATGATCAGTATGATTGCCCATCAGTGGCGACAACCGCTCAACAACCTCTCTCTCATTAGTCAGACGATTATCCTCAAGTATAAGAAGGGGCAGTTGGATGATAAAGCAGTAGCGTATTTTGAGAAGGCATCCAAAAAGCAAATTGCCCATATGTCTAGTACCATCGATGAGTTTAGAGACTTCTTCAAGCCCGATGTGGATAAACGCATCTTCTCTATCCAAGAGAGTGTCAATCGTATGATTGCTATCCTCTCACCTGTACTACGCACACACAATATCACGCTAGAGCATCAAGTGTGTGATAACTGTTTTGTTGAGGGCTATCCCAATAAACTAGGGCAGTCACTTATCAATATTATCAATAATGCCAAAGATGCTTTGATGGAGAATCAAGTCAAAGAGGGGAAAATCAGTATCTTTTATGAGAGTACAGAGGAGTCGATTATCCTCCATATTAGAGACAATGCAGGGGGGATTGCTCCTGATATTATCGATCGGATATTTGAACCCTACTTCTCAACCAAAAATGATAAAAATGGTACGGGGATAGGACTCTATATGAGTAAGATGATTGTTGAAGATCATATGGGTGGACAGATTGTAGTTGAGAGTGTAGCGGGAATTACGACCTTTACCATAATTTTAAATAGGAGTCTCTAAGATGTTAAAAAACTTTACTGTATTGTATGTAGAAGATGATGTGGATACCCAAGAGTATATGGAGTTTTATCTCTCTAGTGAGGTGAAGGAGTTTTATCAGGCTTTCAATGGAGAGGAGGGGATATCACTCTATCGTGAGAAGAGACCCGATGTGATTATCACCGACCTTAATATGCCAAAGCTTAGTGGTATGGAGATGATTAAGCAGATTAAAGCAGAGGATAAAGAGCAGATTATCATTATCACTTCCGCTTTTGGGGATAGAGAGAATCTTATGGAGGCACTCAATAATGGAGCCAATGGGTTTATCTCTAAGCCGATTGATATCGATGCGTTCAATAGTAAATTGGTAGAGGTCACCTCTGAACTCAAAGCCAAAATAGCTAAAGCCAAAGATTCTCAAAAAGAGAAGCGAGTCCTCTATAGTCTGGCACACTTTGATAGCTTGACACAGATACACAATCGCTTCTCCTTTATCCAACATATTACGACGATGGTAGAGGAGCAAACCCCCTTTACCCTCTTCTTTATCGACCTAGATAATTTCAAACCGATTAACGATACCTATGGACATGATGCAGGGGATGCTATGCTCAAATGGGTGGTCAAAAATATCTCAAAAATCATTCGAAAAGATGATATACTCGCACGACTTGGTGGCGATGAGTTTGCCTTGGTCTTGAGAGATATTGATGATATTGAGACCTTGAAACTATTGGCTCAGAAGGTAATCGACGCTACCGCTCTCCCCCTCAGTTATGAGCAAGAGAGCCTCGCAGTCTCTTGTAGTATCGGGGTGAGTTGCTATCCGCATGATGGCACAGAGGTAGAGAGTCTGCTCAAAAAAGCAGATGAAGCGATGTATAGATCCAAACGAGCAGGGAAGTCAAACTTTACGATGGCGAGGACCTCATACTAGTGGCACGGTGAGTATGCCAGAGCTTTCGATCAAAGAGCTTGCGGGACAAAATGATAGCCACGGTGCGATACTAGATAATATCACTATCACAGAGATCATCACCAAAGGGAGTCACTAGAGAGTAGTTTGGCTCTTTCTATCGATGTAGGCTTGGATAAACTTGCGTATATCAGCATAGACAAAGGAGTCTTTATACCCCTCGATCTTTCCTCCACTTGCATTGGGGTGTCCCCCACCATTGCCTATCTCACTTGCCATCTTTGAAACATCTAATTTATTATTACTTCGTAGAGAGAAGTTCCCCCTAAAGTTTACATCCATATAGAAGTCATAGTCTGGATTCTCTACCATACAGGTATTACCGATGATAGAGGTATTGCCGATGTTATAGCCCAAGATCCCTTTGTAGCCTCGATACTCAATCGTTAGACGCTGTCTATCGTGTGTGAGAAGCTTGGTCACATAGAAGGCGACAAGGTTATCTTTGGTGTTGTTCTGCTCTTGTCTAAAGAAAGATTTTTTGATCTGGTGGAGATCATCATCGAGTTCAATCGCTGCCTCTTGGTTGGCGACTCTCAGTCGTGCTGCATCGATAAGTGAGAGTTTGAAGGCTCTATCTTCGGTAGGAAAGAGGATACGGTTGATCTCCCGTGCACCTGAGATCATCCCTAGCATCACCTTACCATACTCAAAGAGGGGATCTTCACTCACCCAGATATCGATCGCATTGATCGCTTTGACGATGGTGAGAAGTCTCTGCTCTGGATCGAAGTCATAGTGTCTCTGAAGCCACTCATAGGTGATACTGGTCGCACAGCGTGAAGTATCGAGCTTGTACCATGCAAAGCGTTCGGCAGCACTCTTGCCTGTGGCGTGGTGGTCGAGGAGTTGGATCTTGGCTTTGATGCGTATCGCCTCTTTTTCGATCCAGTTTGCCTCTTTGGTGGTGAGGTTGAGATCGGTGATAAGGATGAGTGCTTCATGCCCCTCTCCGTGTATAAATCGATCCTGCTCAATCTTTTTGACGATCTCTGCAAGACGGGCAGTGACCTCTGGTCCATAGTTTGCATTGTAGCATTCGATCTGATCAAAACAGCGGGTTGAGAGGTATTGACAGCCATAGCCATCGAGGTCTATATGTGAGAGGTGGTAGAGGTGTTGTTGCATAATTAGAGTATATCTCCTAGAGTAAGGTCGTGTAGAAATTCATCGATTTTGGTCTGAAACTTCGCAAGAAAAGGGGAGATGGCACAGGTACCAATCGCCCCCTCTGGACAGCTCTCAGTGTAGCTTAAACAGTCAAATACTGCGGGCTTTCGTCCCTCTGCGGCAGTGATGATGCTACTCACTGAGATGGTGTCGATACTTTGGGTGAGGATAAAGCCACCATGGGCTCCTTTGCGTGATTCGAGTATCCCCTCTCGTGCTAGTGACTGCAAGATTTTAGCAAGGAAACTCTTGGGGATAGCAAGCTCATTGGCTAGGTGCTCTGCACCGATGGGTTTATCTGACTTTCGTATGACATTAAGAGAGAGTAATGCATATTCACTGGCACGCGTTAACAGCATGGGTAAGCCTTCATGTAGAATTAGGAGTATTTTACTCTAATATAGATTAGAGGGAGGTTTGGGCGGATAGGGTTGCATAAGTTTATTATGGTATCATTGCATCCCCAATTTATTGTGGAAATTCAAATACCCATCAGGAGGTCATCATGGCTTTAGATCAGGCGAAAAAAGCAGAAATTATTGCTAAATATGCTAGAGGCGAAAACGATACAGGTTCAACAGAAGTACAAGTAGCATTGATTACAGAGAGAATCAAATACCTTACAGAGCACCTTAAAATCAATAAACACGATCACTCTTCAAGACTTGGTCTACTTAAATTGGTAGGTCAAAGAAGAAGACTTATGAGATACCTTAAGAAGATAGATCTTACAAGATGGAACACCATCAAAGCGGATCTTGGTATCAGAAACTAGCAAGAAGTACCTTCGGGTACCTCTTCCTCTCCTTTATCTCCTCCCCCCTCTTCCTCTTTTAAAATTTTCTATGATTTTTGTGACTGTAGTAGTTGCGTCATCTCTGCTCCTGTCAGTGGCTTACTGTAGAGAAACCCTTGTACTTCATCACACCCAAACTGCTCTAGTATCTCTTTTTGTTGGAGTGTCTCAACCCCTTCAGCAAGGACAGTGAGTCCGAGTTGTTGTGCCATCTTAATCGTCGCTGAGACGATAATACGGTCATCACTACTCTCATGGAGATCACGGATGAAGGATTGATCTATCTTGAGTTTATCGAGATCAAACTCTTTGAGGTTGGAGAGTGAGGAGAAGCCTGTCCCAAAGTCATCGATAGAGAAGAGACACCCTATCTCACGCAGGGCTTTGATATTTTGTTGGGCTGTAAAGCTACTCTTCATCAAGATCGTCTCTGTGATCTCAAACTCTAAGATAAGCGGACCAATACAGCAGGTAGCGAGGTTCTCTTTGATTGTCTCGACAAGGGTCGGGCTACTAAGCTCTTTGCGTGAGAGGTTGACGGCTACTTTGATGGGGTCAAGGGTGAGTTTGTGCCACGCTTTGATCTGTGCACAGCTCTTTTTGAGGACGAGTTGACTAATCCCCCCGATGAGTCCACTCTCTTCGGCGATGGAGATAAGACGCGAGATGGGGATATCTGCTACCATACTATCATGACAGCGTAGGAGTACCTCCATCCCTGTGAGGCTTCCATCATAGAGGGAGAACTGTGGTTGATAGAGTACCTCAAAGTTATCCTCTTTGAGTGCTCGTTTGATCGCCCCTCGGATCGAGAAGTACTCATTGGAGAAGTATGAGAGTTTATGAGAGTAGAACTCAAATCCATTGCGTCCCTGCTTCTTGACCGCGTACATCGCCTGATCGGCTGCATGGATCAACGCCTCTGTCGTCTCACCATCATGAGGGAAGAGGGCAGCTCCAATACTCACCGAACTCTCAATCTCCCACTGCTCAATACAAAATGGCTCTTTGAGGTGGGTGAGAAGTTTTTTGATAATCATCTGAGCATGTTGACGGTCTTTGATATTTTCAGCGATGAGGAGAAACTCATCTCCTCCGAGTCGTCCGAGAGTATCGCTTGCCCGTATGAGGTGTTGTAGTCGGTGGCTAAACTCCTGTAGTACTAAGTCCCCCACATGATGTCCATAGGTATCATTGATATCTTTGAAGTGGTCAAGATCGAGAAAGATCACCGCACCCTTTTGGCCATTTCGTTGCATTGAGGCGATAGAGTGTTCGAGGCGATCGTAGAGTAGGGAACGGTTGGGGAGCTTGGTGAGAGAGTCGTGTGTTGCGAGATGTTTCATCTTATCGCGTTGTTTCTGTATCTTGGAGATATCAGTCAAGATAAAGACGGTATTGTTTAACGCTCCTGAGGAGTCTTGGAGTGTATCGATACTTAGCCATACGAGAAGGGTACTCTTATCCTTGCGTTGGAGTTGAACCTCTCCCTGCCAGTGGTTGTCTCTGTGGAGGGCTTGGGTGATCTGCTCTTTGATCTCAGGGAGAATCATCTTTGAGAGGTAGTCCAGACGCTTCCCTAAGATCTCCTCCTCTTTGACCTCCAAGATACGCAACATCGCAGGGTTGATTTTGATAACGGTACGGTTAGAATTTTTGATCATCATCCCCTCTGTTGCCTCCTCAAAGACCGTGGCAATAAGGCGAGAGATATGCTCCTGTTTTTTCTGCTCTGTAATCTCTCGTACAATAGCAATCACCGTCGTCACCCCATCGACCTTGACCCCTGTAGGCATGGCACGCATCTCAAAGTAGTGTGGTTCATTTTGGATAGGTAGGGTATACTCGATGGACTGAAGTTGTTTGCTCGTCAGAACCCTTTGAATGATCTGCTCAAACTGCTCTGCCATGAGGGGATCAAAGATATCAGAGATATAGTGTCCGATGATCTGCTCTTTGGGAGTGTAGAGCATATGCTCTTTACCTTGGGAGAAGACATGGATATATTTGCCCTCTCTATCGACGATAAAGATCAAATCAGGAGTCACCGCGATCATCTCCTCTAGGCTATATGCCTCTTGGTGGAGTTGATGGTAGAGTTGGTTAATCTGCTCAGGGGTGAGGTAGAGCGGATTGTTGGAGAGTATCTGTGAACAAGCATTCCCATCATAACTCTCTGAGATAAGTGTAAGGAGCTGTTGCATCGCTTTAGAGTGTTCGGTGAGGCTTTTGGCTTCCAATCCGACATATTTGAGCTGTTGTAGTAGTAATTGATTCATTTTTTACCTCACTTATATAGAATAAATTATAACATAAGGATATAACAAAGTTATGACTTTTATACTTTAGTCATAGTGACTCAACTCTTTTTATTGAAATAATTTAGGTATTACTTGACAAAGAGTGACTAAATGTTGTATAATCCCTCCAAGCATGAGAAAGTTATGCAATAATCATACTAAAAAGGAAGCCACTCAATGAGTCAAGAGAATGAAAATCTTGAAGCATCTCAGAAAGATGAGACCATAGAGGAGCAGACAGAAGCGACCCAAGAAGAGGAAGCTCAAGTCGATCCCCTAGAAGTCGCACTAGCTGAGGCTGCTGAATATAAAGATAAGTATCTACGAGCCCATGCGGATTTTGAGAACTCCAAGCGAAGACTCGAAAAAGATAAGAGCAATGCCGTCTCTTATGCCAATGAGAGTTTTGCCAAAGATTTGTTGGCAGTGATGGACTCTTTTGAGAATGCACTCACCTCTATGGAGGGGAGTGAAGAGAACTCTGAATTACTCACCAATATGAAAGAGGGTGTCACGCTTACCTTTGAACAGCTCAAGAAGATACTAGAGAAGAATAGTATCAAAGAGGTAGACTGTTCGGGTGAGTTTGACCCTGAAGTCCATCAAGCCATTATGCAAGTCGAGAGTGATGAGCATGAAGCGGGTGATGTGGTACAAGTGATGCAAAAAGGCTATACTATCAAAGACAGAGTCTTAAGACCTGCGATGGTGAGTACCTGTAAATAATAATTTTTAAAGGATAATAATATGGCAAAAGTATTAGGAATAGATTTAGGAACAACCAACTCTGCAATGGCAGTATTTGAGAATGGTGAAGCAAAAATCATCGCAAACAAAGAGGGGAAAAATACAACGCCTTCTATCGTAGCTTTTACGGATAAGGGTGAAGTCCTTGTAGGGGAGTCTGCGAAGAGACAAGCGATCACCAACCCAGAGAAGACGATCTACTCTATCAAGAGAATTATGGGTCTAATGATGAGTGAAGAGAAAGCCAAAGAGGCACAGTCTAAACTCCCTTACCATATCATCGATAGAAGTGGTGCATGTGCCATTGAGGTTGCAGGTAAGACCTATACACCTCAAGAGATCTCAGCAAAAGTGTTGATGAAGATGAAAGAGGATGCTGAGGCATACCTTGGTGAGACAGTAACAGATGCTGTTATTACGGTACCTGCCTACTTCAATGATGCACAACGAACCGCAACCAAAGAGGCAGGAACAATCGCAGGACTCAATGTCCTTAGAATTATCAATGAGCCTACCTCTGCGGCACTAGCCTATGGATTAGATAAAAAAGAGGCAGAGCAGATTATCGTTTATGACCTTGGTGGGGGGACTTTTGATGTCACTGCACTAGAGACAGGTGATAATGTCGTAGAGGTTATGGCGACAGGTGGAGATGCATTCTTGGGTGGAGATGACTTTGACAACAAGATCATCGACTATGTTGCGGGAGAGTTTCAATCAGAGTCTGGTATCGATATCAAAGCCGATGTAATGGCACTTCAGAGAGTTAAAGATGCCGCAGAGGCAGCCAAAAAAGAGCTCTCAAGCTCCACAGAGACTGAGATCAACTTACCATTTATCACTGCAGATGCGTCAGGACCAAAACACCTTATCGTGAAAATTACACGAGCGAAGTTTGAGTCATTGATCGCTGAGTTGGTTGAGAGTACAATCAAAACTCTACAAGCGGTACTCAATGATGCTGATCTTAACACTTCAGATATCGCTGAGATTGTGATGGTCGGTGGTTCGACACGCGTCCCATTGGTACAAGAGGAGATGAAGAAGTTCTTTGGTAAAGAGCTCAACAAATCTGTCAACCCTGATGAGGTGGTTGCTCTAGGTGCTGCGATTCAAGGTGGGGTACTTGCAGGGGATGTCAAAGATGTATTGCTTCTTGATGTAACACCTCTTAGCCTTGGTATCGAGACACTCGGTGGAGTGACAACTAAAGTGATCGAAAAAGGGACAACAATCCCAGCGAAGAAGTCACAAGTCTTCTCAACAGCGGAAGATAATCAACCCGCAGTAAGCCTCCATGTCCTTCAAGGGGAGAGAGAGTTTAGTAAAGACAACAAGTCACTGGGTATGTTTGAGCTAAGAGATATCCCAGCCGCTCCAAGAGGCGTGCCACAGATTGAAGTGACATTTGATATCGATGCGAATGGTATCTTGACGGTAACCGCACAAGATAAAGGAACTGGTAAGTCACAAGATATCAAAATCACTGGTTCGTCAGGACTCTCTGATGAAGAGGTCGAGAAGATGGTACAAGATGCAGAAGCACACAAAGCAGAAGATGAGAAACGCAAAGAGGTTGTAGAGACACGCAACCAAGCCGATGCGTTGGTACACCAGACACGCAAGTCACTCAGTGACCTTGGTGAAAACTTCGATGCGACAGAGAAAGCGACTATCGAAAAAGCGATCGAAGAGCTAGAGGCGACACTCAAAGATGACTCTGCAACCAAAGAGCAGATCGAAGAGAAAGTCAAAGTCCTCACTGAGAAGTCTCATAAACTTGCTGAAGCGATGTATGCCAAAGAGCAGGGTGGACAAGAGGGTGCAAACCCAAGTGCTAAAAAAGCAGACGATGATGATGTCATTGATGCAGAGGTAGAGTAGTCTACCCCACCACCCCACGGGGTGTGTAGCTCCCTACCATTGGGAGCTAGGCACCCTTTTCTCTCTCCAAATCCCTCACCCCCTTAATCTAAATAAGCTATAATAGTTTTCATTTGATTTTATGAAAAGGATACTACTATGCAACCCAAAGAGTGCGACACACTGACCCAAGCACGCGAAGCGATCGATAGCGTTGATGAGGAGATTGTAACCCTTATTGCCAAACGAAATGATTATATTAAACAGATAGCACACTTTAAGACAAGTATAGAAGAGGTAAAAGCAGAAGATCGTATCAATGCCGTAATCTCTAAGGCACGAGAGCGAGCTATCTCACTCGATCTCTCTCCCAATCTTATCAATGATCTCTATGTACGGATGATTAATGCGATGGTGGAGAGTGAGATAGCAGAGTTTAAAAATGCCAAACGCCACTAGGGCGAGAGGCATAGCGTGTGATTAATCAGGTGTCACCGCACCAACAGCACTTCCTGCTACATCAATCGTAGCACTAGCCGCACTCCCTGCGAGTGCGATAGGAGCCGTCACAATCTGTGTACAGCCCGAGAGTAAGAGAAGGGTCAAAGTCGAGGTTACTAGTAATGTTTTCATAGGGGGATTATAGCTACTTTTATGTAAAAGTCCCCCACACCCCCAAGAGACTCTACTACTCGACACTATCCATCAGTATCCCAATGATATCGGTCATGGTAAGTATCCCTTTAAGCTCATTCTCATCAATCACTAAAATCCGCTTAATACTACTCTGTACCATCATGCGAGCAGCATACTTGACATTGAGCTTGGCAGAGACTGAGATTGCAGGGGTAGAGGCGATATCATAGACATTGAGTAGGTCGATATCCCCATCCTCTGCGATGATGCTCTGTAGGATATTTTTAAAGGTGAGAAGTCCATAGGCACTATCGGGCTTGGTCTTACTCACAATGACTGAGCGAACCCCATGCTTTTTCATGAGTCCGAGTGCCTCCCGTACAGTTGCCATAGGTGATACGATGATGAGTTGCCCTTGAGGGGTCATGACATTTTTGACTAACATTATTTTGCTCCTTATAGCATGATTTTAACATTGTCTTCAAACTTATGAAGCTCTTCGGTATTGAGTCCTGCGACATGGCTAAGTGGGAAGGTGAAGGCGATACCTGAGTTCTCTGGGTTGTCAAGGTCAAAGGAGACTCTCAGTGCCTTCATCACCTTCATACTCGAACGCAATGGGAGGATAAAGAGGAGTACGGAGATGTTCTCTTCAAGGGTCAATCCAAAAAAGACTTTCTTCTCCTTGAGTCCAATATTTTTACCATGAATGATGGTCACGCTCCCTGCTCCAGCCTCTTTGGCAACCTTGATCGCCTCCTCTTCATCGCTATCTTGTATGATGGTAATGAGTGCGGTAAATTTCATTGTGTTACTCCTTTTTTGTAGTACTCTGCATGGATACCATACCCCATGACAGTGAGCATCGGAAAGAGCGATGCAAAGGCGATAAGCCCAAACCCATCAATGAGTGGATCACACCATTGGAGGTTTTGGGCGAGTCCTAGCCCAAGTGCTGCGACTAGTGGAACGGTCACTGTTGAGGTGGTTACCCCTCCACTATCGTAGGCGATAGGGATGATATACTTGGGTGCGAAGTAGGTGAAGAGTATGACGAGGATATACCCTGCGATGATATAGTAGTGGATAGGATCTCCTGAGATAAGCCGAAAGGAGCCGAGTGCAATACCAATGGCAACACCCAATGCGACGATGATACGCAAAATATTCTGCTTGATACGCCCCTCACTGATCTCTTCTGCCTTAATCGCAATCGCAAGGAGTGCGGGTTCTGCCATGGTGGTGGAGAAGCCTATGAGAAAGGCAAAGAGGTAGACAAGTAGAAAGTTGTTCATCTGTGTGAGCTGAAAGGCGATACTCTCCCCGATAGGAAATAGCCCCATCTCCAACCCAATGATAAAGGCATACAACCCCAAGACCACCATCCCAATCCCCGCAACAATCCGCTTGAGATGTGAGACGGGCTTCTTAATGATAATATACTGAAAAAAGAAGATCACAATCAGGATTGGGGCGACATCTTTAATGACCCCAATCAGCTCCATAAAGGTATCCATCGCCGAGAAGGTGTAGGTCGCTGCGATAGATTTACTCTGCTCAATCCCCTCTTGTAGGAGTGTCGTGGTCGTAGGGAGGTCACTGAGGTGATAGACGATGATACCATAGATCTGGACAAATATCATCGGGGTGAGTGACGCAAAGGCGATGAGTCCAAAGCCATCGATGGCGGGGTTACGCCCCTTGATACTTGAGGCGAGTCCGATACCCAGTGCCGCAACAAGAGGCACCGTCACCGTCGAGGTGGTCACTCCCCCACTATCGTAGGCGAGTCCGATGATCTCCTTGGGGGCAAAAAAGGTCACAATCACCACCAAGATATAGCCACTGATAATATAGTAGGCGATAGGGTGTCCTAGCAAGATACGCAGGGTACCTAGTGCGATGGCAAAGCCCACGGAGAGTGCTACGGTCATACGGAGCCAAAAGGCATCAATGAGTCCATGGGAGATCACTGAGGCTTTTTGGGCGATGGCGATGAGAGCGGGTTCTGCAATGGTGGTAGAGAAGCCAATCGTAAAGGCAAAAGTCAGAAGCCAAAAGACTGAGCCTTTGCGTGCAAAGTCGATAGCCAAGCCCTCTCCGATAGGAAAGATCCCTAGCTCTAGCCCTCGAATAAAGAGTGCCAACCCCACCGCAACGATAGATAACCCAATAATGATAGAGAGGAGGTTCTCTGGCATCGACTGGATAATCAACCCTTGAAATAGTGCCACAACAACAATAATAGGGAGCAGATCCATCAGAGAGTTTCTGAGATCATGCATAAATAGTTTGATACTTTCTTTCATGGGGAGGATTATAGCATCTATAGCTTCAATACCCTCTCGCCTTGAAGGTAGCCAATCACTGTCTGGCTCATCGCAGGGGTAGAGATAGGTTGACGCATCAGGTCATAGGAGTGAAACTCTAGCGTCTTAAAGACAAACTTCAGATAGACAGGATCGACAAGAACGCTCAGGGCTTGAAGGGCTTGGAGAACGATCGCGACGGGGGAAGTGTAGGGGCTATCGAGAAGTGTCGCATAGGTCTCAAACTCCCCTTGGGTTACACGCCAACGCCCTGCAAGGTAGTACTGCTCTATGGCACTGTTGAGAAGCTTGGTCGCAGTGATAAGAAACACCTCATCAGAGGTCACCTCATAGGCGTAGAGGAGGGTCTCAGAGAGGTAGGCATAATCCTCCAAAAACGCCTCAATTGTTGGGGTCTCTCCTCTGATAGTGGTATGAAAGAGTGTATCATTATGATAGAAGGTCGTGAGGAGTTGATCGAGTGCATGAAGGGCGGGAGTGAGGTAGCGTGGCTCAAGGTGACTGGCTTTGAGTAGGCTCGTTGTCATCATCGCACTCCACGAGAGGATAATCTTGGTATCGATAGCAGGATAGTCGCGTGTGGCTCGGAGTGCTTTGAGAGCTTGGTGTGCCTCAGGGTAGTAGGGGAGGGTTTGGGCGTGTTGTGTATCGACACGGAGGATAGAGGACTCTACACCAAGGTGGAGTGCTTCGATAAGGGCATCATGGGCTTTTGTAGGGATTTTGGCTTTGTCAAAGGCATGGCGTGCCTCTTGGGCAGTGAGGGAGGCATAGGCTTGGGTGTGTTGGTTGGAGGCGGTGTAGAAGAGTCCATCGTCTGACATCTTCTCTAGCATAAACTCCAAAGTCTCAAAGGCGATATTCCGATAGAAGGGGTCTTGTGTGGTGTGGTAGGCTTGGAGGTAGAGATCACTTAGGTGGGCTTGGTCATAGGTCATCTTCTCAAAGTGTGGATCTCTCCACGCCTCATCGGTCGTATAGCGGTAGAACCCCCCATCGATACTGTCTCGTAGCCCCCCTTGTGCCATCGCTTTGAGTGTCATCTCCACCATCTCAAGGGTAGAGGTATCTTGGGTGAGGGTGTAGATATCAAGGAGTGTAGAGAGTGTGGTCGTCTGAGGAAACTTTGGAGAAGTGCTAAAGCCCCCTGCTTGCTGGTCAAAGAGTCCTTGGGCTTGGATACGGTAGCGATCGACAATAGAGCGGTCTAGCTTGGTCGCTTGGATCGACTCTTTTTTGGGGTGGAGCTGTGCCAATACACGGTTGGCTTCGGTGAGTAGGGTCTTCTTCTCATGGGTGTACTTATGGGTGATGACCTCAAGGAGCGAGGAGAAGCTCATCATTGCATACTTTGGTTCATCGGGGATATAGGTCGCACTATAGAAGGGCTTGAGGTGGTCACTCAAGAAGAGTGAAGTGGGCCACCCCCCTTCGCTTCCATTCATGATACGGTAGATCGCTTGAAAGTAGCTATCGAGATCAGGACGCTCCTCTTTGTCTACCATTATAGAGATAAACTCTCGATTGAGTATCGTAGCAATCGCCTCCTCGCCAAAGGACTCCTCTGCCATGACGCGACACCAGTGACAAGAGCTATAGCCAATAGAGAGAAAGATAGGTTTCTGCTCGGTGCGTGCTTTCGTGAGTGCCTCTTCACCCCACGGGTACCATGCGATGGGATCATTCGCGTGCTGTTGGAGATACGGGGAGAACTCATTTTTAAGATGATTTGCCATTTTGTCTACCTTAGTTAAACTATTGTGACTATAATAATACAATTAAATTTTAAAGAGAGAAAAGAGAAAATGAAAAATATGGTCAAAATAGTCTTTTTGTTACTGCTGTTACCCACTACTTGGCTCTACGCAGGATTTGGGGGTGGTGCGACACAGCAGAAGTTCCTCTCTCCCGATGAGGCGTTTCAAGTCCAAGCTATAGAGAGGGGTGAGCAGATCGAGACGACAATTACGATTGCTAAGAGTATCCATATCTACGCCGACTCTCTCTCCTATACGATTAGCAAACCCACCACACTGCCACTCACCGTCACCAAGCCCACCCCCCACCTACTCGATGGGGATAGTGTCTATGAGAAGCAGATACGCGTCACGATCCCACGAGCGATGATAGAGGAGCGTGTGGCAGGGGAGTATACCCTTGCGATTGGGTTTGAGGCGTGTTCAGATCGGGGGATCTGCTATCAGCCTATCACCAAAGAGTTTCACTTCAAGGGTAGAGGTGAAGTGAGCTTTATCGATAAGATGATGGCACTTGTCAAGAGTGGCAATACCGATAAGATTGCTGATGCCTTGGCCAATGAGAGTTGGGTGTTTATCGTGCTACTCTTCTTTATTGCGGGGCTTTTGATGGCACTCACACCCTGTATCTTGCCGATGATTCCGATCCTCTCCTCTATCATTCTACAGCAAGCCAACCAAGAGGGAGAGGTGAAGAAGTCTAAAGCGATTATGATCTCATTGGTCTATGTCCTCTCGATGGCACTGATGTATGCCATTATCGGGGTGGTAGCAGGGCTACTAGACTTTGACCTCCAAGCCAATCTCAACAATCCGTGGGTGATTCTCCCTGTAGCGGGGATCTTTGTCGCACTTGCCTTCTCCCTCTTTGGGTACTTTGAGTTGGTACTTCCCGCCTCATGGCAAGCCAAACTCAATGGTGTCAGTGACAAGGCAGGAACCCAAGGGGGCTTAGTCGGTACGGCGATTATGGGTGCGTTGTCTGCGTTGATTGTGGGGGCGTGTACCGCACCGATTATTAGTGGGGCGATTTTGTTTATCGTCTTGACAGGCAAAGCCCTCCTTGGAGGGGTAGCACTCTTTGTGATGGGCGTAGGGGCGGGAGTCCCACTCCTCCTTGTAGGAGCAGGTGCGAGTCGCTTTATCCCCAAGCCTGGGGGGTGGATGAGTCTAGTCTCTAAGTTCTTTGGGGTCTTGATGCTCCTCATGGCACTGCTGATGCTCAGTCGCCTACTCCCCTCTGATGCCAAAGGCGATCAAGGCTACTCAGTGAGTCGTCTGATGGCGGAGGTAGAGCAGAGTTCGAAGCCTGTCCTTGTTGATATCTACAAAGCAGGGTGTGCCTCGTGTAAAGAGCTAGAGGAGATCACCTTCCCCAACCCAACAGTACAAGAGGCGTTAAAAGCCTTTACCTTTATCCATATCGATGTGACTGCCTATACCGATGAGGATAAGGCACTCCTCAAGCAGTATAAGCTATTTGGAGCACCCAATATCATCTTCTTTGATACCCAAAACCACTTCCTCCCCTCCAAGAGCTTGACAGGCTTTATCGAGCCTGAGCGATTTGCCAAACACTTAGCGGGTATCACCTCTGAGTGATTTTGGTTATAATGGCACCACTTGTGGTGTCCTACCATAAACTTCAATACAACGGAACAACCTATGCAATCAACTACCCCCCAACCCAAACCCCAAAATCTCACTATCAATATCGGTGAGATCAACACCTTGAAGATCGAGCGAGATACCGACTACGGCTACTTTCTCGAAGCCAAAGATGAGAGTGAAGTCCTCTTGCCCAATGTCTATGTGATGGAGGATGAGATGCCTATGGGATCTCTGCTTGATGTCTTTGTCTACACCGACTCAGAGGATCGTCCTGTCGCAACGACCAAGATGCCCTATGCCAAGCTAGGGGAGTATGGCTACTTCACTGTAGTAGACTACAAATCCTATGGAGCATTTGTCAACTGGGGACTCCCCAAAGACCTCTTCGTCCCACTCTCCCAACAAAAAGAGTACTTTACTATCGGCAAGAAGTATCTGCTTCGGGTCTGTCTTGATGAGCAGACGGGACGACTCTACGGGACACAGAAAATAGGCAAGTACTTCAACCGTGTCATGAAGGGACTACACCCAAATAAGGTACTAGAGGTGATCGTCTTAGCCAAAACCCCTCTAGGCTACAAGGTCATCGCGGATAATCAGTATGAGGGGATGCTCTTTGATAATGAGATCTTTGAGCCGATTAAGATAGGAGATCGTAAACAGACCTATATCAAGACCGTACGCAAAGATGGCAAACTTGACCTCTCCCTTCAGCCCATAGGCAAGCAAGTCCTACAGGGTGAGACCCAACGCGTAGTGATGGCGAAACTCGAAGAGGCGGGAGGGAAGCTCCCCTTTACCTACAAGAGTGATGCTGATGCGATACAGAAGCAGTTTGGTATGAGTAAGAAAAACTTCAAACGCACCTTAACAGAGCTACTCGCCCAAGAGGCGATTGTGCTACTTGAGGATGCGATAGCGCAGGTGAAGTAGTGCGAAGAGGGGTATGGGTGGGGCTACTCTGTGGGGTGAGTCTGCTCAATGCTACGCCTCCTCAGTGGGAGCGAGAAGCGTTGATGGTGACACATAGCAATGATATCAATCTCCTCGGGGAGACCTCAGGAGATCGCTTCGCAGATGATGGACTCACGGGAGTGCTTAGTTTACGCTACCAAACCCAACCCCACGCCTATGAGATCCAACTCAACTCCTACACCCAACGCCACCAGAGCCAAGGAGAGCGGGTTGATACCCTCTCATTGGGGTACTTTCAGGGGATGGAGGCTCTCACCTATCGTGGGTGGAGGCTATGGGGAGAGATGGGAGTCGTTGTGATGCGTAGTGGGGCGTTTGGTGGGGAGGGGTTACAAAATGTGATACACTCCCTCACAGGCAACCCCCACTATAACCTCCCCTTCTCCTCAACAGACCACACCACCATAGGACTAGAGGGAAGAGTCTCCACCACCCACCCCCTACCGTATACGCTTACACTCTATACACACACCACCCTAGCACTACAGAGTGATGGAAGTGGTCGTGAATCTTTGGAGGTCGGTATCCAGAGAGACTACGAGAGCCTAACCCTATGGGGCGGAGCCAAAGCCCACCACCTCACCCCCTTCGCCCACCCCATCGTAGAAGCCTCCACCCCCGATACCCAGAGCCTAAGCTGGCTCTTTGGTGGCTCCTACCACCTCACCCCCCACTATGAACTACAACTAGAGAGCATCATCGGTGGTGCCCCTCTTGGAGAGGAGGGTGACTACCTCTCTACTATTGTGTTGGTGTATCATTGGGATTAGGTTGTCTTTTTTCTCCCCTACAAATACCCCTGTATCTTAATCAACAGCCCATAGAGTAGTCCTTCTCGTTGGACGGTGGGGGCTTTTTTGAGGAGGAGTTCACTCTGGAGGAGGTGTTCGTAGAGTTTGAGGAGTGTGGTGGATTTGATACGCAGGGCGAGTTGGGCTTTTTGCTCTTCGATCTGTTTGGGGAGTTTGTAGCCCAAGATCGCTTGGGAGTCCACATGTCCATGAAGCTTGATATAGGCATGAAAGAGAAAGAGCTGGTTGAGGAAGTACTGGGTCGCTCGTAGGATGGAGAGTTCATCTTCGCCTAGCTCCAAGATGCGTTGGATAGTGTGGGTGATGGGCTTCTTGTGAAACAGTTCTAAGAGGAGTTGCTCCATAGCAAGAGGGGCGGTGGCGTAGACGAGTCGGTCAATATCTTTGCTCGTGACCTTTGTCCCGAGGATCGCAAGCTTCGGAAGCTCATTGGCACAGAGTGCGAGGTTGTTGTTGAGGAGGAGCATGAGGTGTTGGAGGGCGTAGTGGTCGATCTCTAGCCCTATCTGTTGGGACTTTTGTTGGAGGAGTGCCACCCCATCACGGATCGTTGGCTCAAAGAACCGCACCCATACACCCCCCTTTTTCTCACTAAAGGCACTCTGCATACTCTTGGCATCCTTTGCCACTCCACCATACCCATAGAGGAGGTAGTTGTCTGCGATTTTGTTGGTAAGGGCGATGAGGCTATCGAGCTCTTTTTTGGGTATCTTCTTGTCGTGCTTGATGATGAGCAGATTGATTCCCCCAAAGAGTGAACTCTGAGAGAGAAAATCCCTTGCCTTGCTAAACTCCCACTCATCATGATAGAGCGATAGCATTGACTCTTTGGCATCGAGTTTTTGGGTGTAGTAGTCGATATAGTAGTCGATGAGATACGCATTCTCCCCGTAGAGTAGTACCGCTTTGGGGAGTGCTTGTTCAAGGCGTTGGTTAAATTCTCGTTGGTACATTAGGAGGCTACCTTTATTGTGGATGGGGTTAAAATATGGCTCTGTATGATCTGTTGTAGTATCGCTTCTAAGACAGTGACTACGACACTATTACCAAATTGACGATAGGATACATTGGGATTTGGATGAAGCTTGAAATCATCAGGAAACCCTGTAATGCGTCGGCACTCATTGGGGGAGAGCCGTCGTATATCTTCTCCTATCTTATAGAGTCCCGTTTTGGCACCTACACCGCCACCATAGGCAGAGAGGGTAATCGCATGTCCTAGTGGGCTGTAGATTCGCTCTCCTTGTCCTCCTTTGTTGACGATACCGAGTCGGATAGGCTTTTGTGGATAGACACCAAACATATCGGGGAGTATCTCCATCTTCTCTTTCATGATGATATCCTCTCGATGTATGATGAGGTGTGAATGCTCCTCTTGATCCAAAAAGCTCTCTAGCGTGACTGCTTTCCCACTGCTTTGAGGAAACACGAAGGAGTTGACTCTAAGGTCATGGCGTAGTGCAACAAGAAAAATACGCTCTCTTTTTTGGGGGATACCAAAGTGTGATGCGTTGAGAACTTGGGAGAAGAGGGTATAGCCTATCTCCTCTAGGGTGGCTCGGATAGTCTGGAGAGTATTACCCTTATCGTGTGTGGCTAGGTTTTTGACATTTTCAAGGAGTAGTAGTTTGGGTTGATGGTATTTGGCAATCCGTGCTATATCAAAAAAGAGTGTCCCCCGACTATCTTCAAACCCTTTTTGTTTGCCTGAGATACTAAACGCTTGACAGGGGAATCCCGCACAAATCATATCGTGTGGTGGAATCGCTTGTTCATCAATCGTGGTGATATCTCCGTGTGGTTTGATACCGTAGTTCTCTTCATAGGTCACTTGACATGCGTTATCCCACTCCGAGGCAAAGACACAGGTCGCCCCAAAACGATCCATCGCTTGATGAAATCCCCCTATACCCGCAAAAAGGTCTATATATCTGATATGACTAAGCATTGAAAAGCTCAAGGGGATTCATTTTGAATTGTAAGCTTGTAGGATCAGGTGTCCCACCTTTGCGTTGCATGGTAATGCGTCCGATTTTAAGGCTTCCTCTTGGGGAGAGTGTCACCTCTCCTTGGCTATAGAAATTGATAGTTGTATTGATATCTTTGAGTACCCAATCTATAGCGTGTGTATTGAGAGGATCTTGACGGGTTACAAGAATCCACTCTGCACAGAGTCCCCCTCTACCTTTGATAATATCTGAGATGATAAGGTATTGGTGTGTTTGAAAAAAATGGATTATCTCTTGTTGGGCATGAAGAGGAAGCTCATCTAAAAAAACCCTTTTGCCTTTTGGATCTCTAGCGTGAATAGCGTGTTCTTTGGCTATCGCAGAGGGTAAAATCTCACCTGTAAAGCACTTCAGCCAATAGGCAAGGGTATCATCAAAGTGCCATAATTGTTGGTAGGTTGAAACGGCTCTTTTATCTATCTGATTAAAGCCAGCACTTGTATTGGATTTTTTCAAAGAGATATTTTCAATAGAGATAACACTCTCAATCATGATGGCTATTTTGATTTGAATATCAGCTTTTTTGTATCGGATACTCTCTTCGTACTTCTCTTCATGGATGCCGAGTGCTAATGCTTTGGATCGCTTGATGCGTACAGGGATATGTGTTGCGATAAGTTGCGTAATTTTTGCATAGTCATACCCCATAATCTTGAGCCACTGTTGTGCGTCACAATCCTCTTGATAGGATTGAAACTTATGACAGATATCCTTCTCATTGAGAAATCCCCCCTTTGCTGTCATCGAACCTATTTGTTGAGCTTTGGTCATACACTCGCCTCACTCTCCACCTTGCAGACGAGTTCTGCCATGATGGTGGCTTGGGCGATAGTGACTTCGGTGATCATCACACGGATGGTATCAAAGAGGAGGAGTCCCTCACCGCGTAGGTGGACGGTGACCCCTTTGATGTCGCCTTGGAGTAGGGCTTTGGCACTCTCACCTGCTTCGATGACAGTCGCCTCAAAGAAGAGTCCTTTGTGTTGCTCTGCCCATCGGGCAAACTTCCGATCCCTAAAGTCCCACTCCGCTTTGGTTGCGTCTCTCTCTAGCTCACTCACCGTGACACAGAGTGGCTCGATATTGCGTAGGAGATACTCCGCCTCTTGTGTATCGTGGCTCAGTTGGGTCTTGATGAGGCGGTGTAAGATGAGGTCAGCGTAGCGACGGATAGGAGAGGTGAAGTGGCTATAGTGGCTAAAGCCTAGCCCAAAGTGACCGATATTTCGTGGGGCGTAGGAGGCACGGCGGAGGGACTTGATGATCATCGCATCGACCTCGGAGGAGAGGTTGAGCTTCTCCGCTTCGCGTTGGATCGCACGGATAAGAGAGGGGCTATCGGTGTACTCCTCGACATAGAGTCCGATGGTAGCAAGCTCCGTGAGGAGGGCTTCGGTCTTGGCAAGCTGTGGTGGCTCATGGATACGGAAGATACCGAGGCTCTCCTCCTCCCCTTGCGTTTCAAACCGCTTGGCAGAGGCTTGGTTGGCGAGGAGCATACACTCTTCGATGAGAGAGTGGGAGGGGGTGCCTGTCTCGATGGTGGTGCATTGGAGGAGGTGGTCACTGTCGATAGTGAGCTTGGTCTCCTCACTACGGAAGTCAAACCCCTGAAGCAGACGGCTCTTGCGTAGCCTTTGGGTGAGTGGATAGAGGGGGAGTAGCCATGCAAGGATGCGTTGGATGGTCGGGTTATCCCCGTGGTAGCCCTCTGCGAGTATCCCATCGACTGCCTCGTAGTTGAAGCGGTGCTTGGAGTGGATCACTGCCTCAAAAAACTCCTCTTTGAGGGGTTTGAGGGAGTTAGGCTCTAGCGTAATCTTGGCGACAAAGGCGAGACGGTCGACTTGGGGTTTGAGTGAGCAGAGGTTTTCACTCAGTTCGCGTGGAAGCATCGGGAAGGATTTGTGTGGGAGATAGGTGGTGAAGCCTCGCTTTTTTGCCTCCTTGTCGATGGCAGTGAAGTAGGGGACATAGTAGCTCACATCAGCGATGGCGACATAGAGCGTATGGCTCTCACGCTCAAAGTAGATCGCATCATCAAAATCCTTCGCCGTGATGGGGTCAATCGTACAGAAGTCCAGAGCCGTGAGGTCGACACGATCGGGGTATTGGGATTTGTCTACACTTAGCTCTATGGCGTTTGCCTCATCGATACACGCTTGGGGGAAGGCATCCTCTCGCGCATAGAGGGCAAGAGAGATCTTCTCATCGACACGCGGATCGCCAAGGTGTCCCAAGACCTCTACAACCTGCTCTGTCTCATTGTCCACTTTGAGAACGGTTCCTAGCTTAAACGCCTTGAGATCCATCCCATCCATCACCGCATGGGTCGGCTCTCCTGTGCGGAGATTGAGGATAGTGAAGTGATTTTGGGTATCACGGTGGGTGTAGGCGATGGTATAGGAGTGGGCTTTGGTGATGACGGCGACCACCTTGCCACTTGCCCGTCCGCGTCGAGCGATGATGCGTTTGACGACGACGGTATCCCCTTGGGTCGCATCTCCAAGATTGTCAGGCTCTACGAGTAGGTCGCGTTGCTCTTTGTAGGTCGCTTCGACATAGCCTCTGCCATCCTTGCCTAGGTAGAGTCGTCCCGCACGGTAGAGTGAGTGGAGTCGCCACAGCCCCTCTACCTCCTCAATCGCCCCAAGCGTCTGGAGTGCTTGAAAACTGTTTTGATCCTCTTGTTCGATATCGATAGCTAGACAGCCGTTGATGAGTTGGGTTGCAAAGGCACTCATGGTTGCCTCCTATGGGTGTATGTAGGTAGTGTATGTTTCATAAGTGGATTATATCCTATTGAGGGTTTGGAGTCTATAACCAATCCAAAAAGTCACGCCTCTAGGAGGAATTATGGACACTTTAAGGCTTTTTTTGCTATACTAATCTTACTTAAAGTAAAATATTGCGATACTCACTGTGCAAAATTTGATAGGATTACTATCTTAATTGTATGCCATGCCAAACTCGTTGCGAAGCGGGGACGGAAAGCCACGGGTCTCTTGAGTGAGATGGCCGGGTTGCCTAATTGTTCACTATTAGTACTTCGATAGTCTTTAGACACACTATAGCTCTCCTACCACCTCGCATCTAACTATATGAATTAATTCAATTATATAAGGATAGATGATGATAAAACTAATCTCTATGTCTGCTATCGCCGTTGCACTCCTAGGGTGTAACAGTAGCGATACTGTAGCACAAACCCAAACCGCACTGGATACCCAAACGGTCGTATCCCCTACACAAATGCCATCTACTCAGCCTCAAGCCTATGCCATTTCCTATACAACAGCAGGTTCGGCTATCGCCAAATCACAAGGAGCCAATGGACTCAAAGAGAGTCTTGCGGAAGCAAAAAAATACTGGTTTGTCGCAAATACCCCTAAAGGTATCACGCCCCCCTCTATGAGAAAAGAGAGTAATACAAGCCTTTTTGACAGCCTACAAGTTGGCTTTGGTGGACCTGGCGCCTATGACTTTATCTCTGAAGATGAGAGTGAAACGATCTGGATGAGTAGTATCGACCTTGCTCTCAACCCCCATATCGCAGACAATGGATACTATCAGAAGATCAAAAACTTCAATGGAGAGGACTTTACTAAGCTCCAAGAGAAGCTCAAGGGTAGTAAATATATCACTTTCTGGCTCACAAGCAATTGGGAAGAGTGGTGGTTTAGTGCTGAGCAGATACAAAAAGCGATGGATGAGGGGTATGTTCCTGTCTTTATCTATTGGTACTTTGGAGATCACCTAATCTACGGAATGCCTAGTAGTGATGAGGTCGATGCCTATCACCAAAACAACGAAAAGCTCTCACACTTCTTGGCTCAGTTTGAGGGAGAGAAGATGATTATCATGGAGCCTGAGTTTAATAAACCTGCCGTCCTCTCAAGTGAAGAGAACCAAGAGCAGTTTGCCTCTATCCTCTCTACGGCTATCGACACCGTCAAAGTGGACAATGACTCAATGCTCGTCTCTCTTTGTATGACCGATGCGGGGAGCAGAGACCGCAATACCACGGCCTCTTACTGTGGGTATGACAACTGTGCATTGGGAGATAAAAATAGCTGGAACCGTCCTGAGCTTATCTTCAACAAGCTCTCAGACAAGCTTGACTTTATCTCCTTTCAGCAGGTCATCGCTCAATTTAGTCGAGACCCCTCAGATCCTGGTAGCTGGGATGAGCCAAACCCTATCGCCTATACAGAGAGTAGTATCGGTATCAACCTTCTCCCCGAACGGATCAATAATATGAGTGCGTTCCTCCATGAGAAGTATAATAAACCAGTCTTCCTCCCCTATATGACAGTGGCAACAGCGACTTGGGACGATACCAATAGCAATAATCAGATCGATAGTGATGAGTTAGACCTAGCAGGGTGGGATGAGAAGGTCGCTACAACCTACCTCAGACTCTCAGAACTCAAGAGTGAACTCCATAGCAATGGGCTATTTGGGTATGCACCTATGGCACTCTTTGATCACCCTGGACATGACAAAGGGGGGTATCAGTACTTTATGAACAATGAGTACCACCTAGGTATCATCAAAACCAATGCAGATGAAACAGTCGATAACCACCTATATGGTACGCTAGAGGAGAAGGCAAATATCCTAGACTTTATCTACTAGCTACTTCAACGCCTCCAACCGCTCGATGCGTTGTTGGGTGGTGGGGTGGGTGGCGAAGAGCTGTTTGAGTGAGAGGTCTCGCCCTGTAAAGGGGTTGATGATAAACATATGGGCACTCTGTGGATCGGCGTGATCTAGAGGGATACCACGGGCGTAGTGGTCAAGCTTACGCAGTCCACTCTGTAGCCACTCGGGGTGTCCTGTCATGCGTGCGGCTCCCTCATCTGCCATAAACTCACGGTTGCGACTCACCGCCATCTGTATGACACTCGCTGCTAGAGGCATCAGGATCATCAAGGCGATGGTGACGAGTGGATTGCTCGGTCGCTCCCTATCCCCACCCCCAAAGAGCATACCAAACTGTGCAAGCATTGCAATCGCCCCTGCTATCGTCGCAGAGACCGTCCCGATGAGCATATCATAGTGCTTGATATGACTTAGCTCATGGGCGATGACCGCTTCGACCTCATGGGGGTCTAGAAGCTCTAGTAGCCCCTCTGTGACAGCCACCGCAGCATGCTCATAGTCGCGTCCCGTCGCAAAGGCGTTGGGCTGAGGGTCTGGGATGATATAGAGTGCAGGCATCGGAAGGTGGGTACGCTCTGTGAGCTTCTCCACGATACCATAGAGTCCCGAAGCCGAGGTCTCATCGACAGGGATCGCATGGTAGTGCTTGAGGACTTGGGTATCACTGTAGTAGTAGGCGTAGAAGTTCATCCCTCCCGCCATCACAAACGCAATCACCATCCCACTCTGCCCCGCAATCATCCCACCAAACCAGATAAAAAGTAGCGTCAACCCTACCATCAATACATAAGTTTTGAACTGTTCCATTGTAGCCTCCTTAAGGTAGTTTATCGATAGGGTAGATGATAGTCAAGTAGTGTAAATCAAAGGTAAATATTGGGGATAGACTAGTTTAGAGCTATTTAAAGTATAGAAAAGGATACTATCTATTATGGCACACCTCTATGCCTTTAAACCCTATTTTACCTACGCTTCGCTATAGTAACTTTGAATTTATGATAAGGTAATCCGATGTCCCAAGACCCTCAAAATCCCCCACAGTTTACACACTTGCATCTCCATACAGAGTACTCTCTGCTTGATGGTGCCAACAAGATCAAAGCCCTTGCCAAGAAGGTCAAGGAGTTGGGGATGGACTCGGTAGCGATGACGGATCATGGCAATATGTTTGGGACGATAGACTTCTATAATACGATGCGAAAAGAGGGGATTAAGCCGATTATTGGGATGGAGGCGTATGTCCATAACCAAGAGGAGATAGGGGACAAGTCGGTGCGTCAGCGGTTTCACCTCTGTCTCTATGCCAAAAATGATGTGGGCTATAAAAACTTAATGTATCTCAGCTCTCAAGCCTACATTAAGGGCTTCTACTACTATCCGCGTATTAACTGGAACACCCTCAAGGATCATGCGGAGGGGTTGATCTGTAGCTCGGCGTGTCTTCAAGGGGAGATCAACTGGAATATGAACCTCTCGGAGCGTAATCGCAAGTTTGGGGCGAAGGGGTATGAGGAGGCGAAAGAGGTGGCACTTCGCTACAAAGCCCTCTTTGGGGAGGATTTCTATCTGGAGTTGATGCGTCATGGGATTGGAGATCAGCACCGTATCGATAAGCAGATTATCCAGTTGAGTCTGGAGACGGGTATCAAGATCGTCGCGACCAATGATACCCACTACACCAACCCTCAAGATGCCGATGCCCATGAGGCGTTTATGTGTATCGCGATGAATAAACTCTATGATGATCCCAAGCGTCTGCGTCACTCAGTACATGAGTTTTTTGTCAAGTCGCCTCAGCAGATGGCGACACTCTTTGCTGATATCCCCGAAGCCCTCGCCAACACTCAAGAGATCGCCAATAAGTGTAATCTGGAGATCAAACTAGGCGATCCTACCCCACCTAACTTCAAGTTTGCACGGGTGCGTGCCAAGGAGTCGGGGATCGTGCTACCTGAGCCTGAGGAGGAGTATTCGCTTGCCAATGACATCGTCCTCTTTATTGAGGAGTCCGAGCGGGGGTTGGAGAAGCGTCTCAAGATTGTCCCTCCTCAAAAGCACCAAGCCTATCGTGAGCGGTTGGAGGTGGAGATGGAGATCATCAACTCGATGAAGTTTCCAGGGTATATGCTCATCGTATGGGATTTTGTCGATGCGGCGAAGAAGATGGGGATCCCTGTGGGACCTGGTCGGGGGTCTGCGGCGGGGTCGTTGGTGGCGTTCTCCCTAGGGATTACCGATATCGATCCGATGCCCTATGGACTCCTCTTTGAGCGGTTTTTGAACCCTGAGCGTATCAGTATGCCAGATATCGATATGGACTTCTGTCAAGCACGCCGTCAGGAGATACTCGACTATGTGGTGGAGAAGTATGGACGGGTCAATGTGGCACAGATTATCACCTTTGGTAAGCTACTTGCCAAGGGGGTGATCCGTGATGTGGCACGGGTGCTAGATATGCCCTATGCCAAGGCTGATGCGATGGCAAAACTCATCCCCGATGAGCTGGGTATCGACCTCAAAGGCTCATACGAAAAAGAGCCCAAAATTGCCCAACTCCTAGAGAGTGACCCCCAAGCCAAACGGACATGGGAGTATGCTCTCGCCCTAGAGGGACTTAACCGCAACGCAGGGACACACGCTGCGGGGGTGGTCATCTCCAATGAACCTCTTTGGCAAAAGACCCCACTCTTTAAGCCCTCAGGACTCGATACCTTGGCGACACAGTATAGTGGGAAGTATGTGGAGGATGTCGACTTAATTAAGTTTGACTTCTTGGGTCTGAAGACCCTCACGGTCATCGAGGAGGCACTTCAGCTAGTCGAACGCCGTCACGGCAAACGGATCAACTTTGTCGAGGAGGATATCGAGGATAGGGCGGTCTATGACTATATCTCCACAGGGGAGACGCTAGGACTCTTCCAGATCGAGTCTGCGGGGATGCAAGATCTCGCTAAGAAGTTGAAGCCTACGGGGTTTGAAGATGTCATTGCGATGCTTGCTCTCTACCGTCCTGGTCCGATGGAGTCGGGGATGCTTGATGACTTTGTGGAGCGGAAGCATGGGCGTGCGGAGATCACCTATGCCTTTCCTGAGCTAGAGCCAATCCTCAAGCCCACCTATGGGGTCATCGTCTACCAAGAGCAGGTCATGCAGATCGTGCAGACGATTGGGGGCTTTAGTCTTGGTGGGGCGGACTTGGTGCGTCGTGCGATGGGGAAGAAGATCAAGGAGGAGATGGATAAGCTCCAAGGGGAGTTTGCTGATGGGGCGGTCAAGAAGGGGTTTGATAGACAAAAAGCCTTTGAGCTGTTTGATCTGATTGTGAAGTTTGCGGGGTATGGGTTTAACAAATCGCACTCCGCAGCCTATGCGATGATCACCTTCTATACCTCGTTTTTGAAGTACTACTACCCTACGGAGTTTATGGCAGCGATCTTGACCCTAGAGAAGAACAACACCGATAAGGTCGTCAAGTATGTCGATGAACTCAAGCAGATGGGTATCAAGCTCCTCCCACCCGATATCAACAACTCAGGGCTACTCTTTGAGGCACGCAGTATCGAGGGGGATGAGGTGGTGATGTTTGGTATGGGAGCGATCAAGGGAGCAGGGGATATTGCGATCAAGTCGATTATCAAGGCGAGAGAGGCGGGGGCGTTTGTCGATATCTCAGATTTTGTCTCTCGTATCGATGCCTCCAAAGTCAACAAAAAGGTAGTCGAATCGCTCATCAAGGCGGGGGCATTTGATAGCTTTGGGCATAGCCGTCAAGCGATGCTCTCTCAGCTAGAGGAGATTGTCGAGGCAGCCAAGAAGTCAGGGGAGGCGAAAAAACAAGCGGCCAACTCGCTCTTTGGGGATGGGGCAGAGATGACCTCTGTAGAGCTGACACTCACCGAGATGCCTGAGTTTGAGCCGATGCAGATTTTGGATTTTGAGAAGGCCTCTTTGGGGTTTTATGTCTCGGGGCATCCACTCGATAAGTACCGTGAGACACTCGATGGGATCGACTATACACTCAGCTCAGAGATAGAGGAGCTTGCCGATGGCTCTCAGGCGATGTTTATCGGGAAGATTGAGGAGATCATCGAGAAGATTAGCAAAAAGGGCAATAAGTTTGGGATCGCAAGTATTATGGATCTACATGGTACGATTGAGTTGATGCTCTTTGAGAATCGTCTCAAGGAGCTAGAGGAGGATTTTGATATCACAAAGCCCATCGCCTTTAAGGTCAAGATCAGCAAAGATGGGGACTTTACCCGTATGAGTATCATGAAGATGATGCCACTCAAAGATGCCAAAAAGACCAAAGTCAAGGTCGAAAAAGAGGTCAAAGTAACCCCTCCACCACCTGAGCAACCCCCACTGATCCTTGCGCTTAATCTTATGCCTGATGCACAGAGTGTCGAAGCCCTCTTTGAGATCGCCCAACGCCACCCAGGCAAACGCCCCCTAGAGCTTCACATCAAATCGAAGCTAGCCAATGTGGTACTAGAGAGTAAACTGCGGGTGAGTGAACAGGTCGTAGAGGAGGCACAACGCATCGGAGCCTATCTTGTAGAGCGGTTGGTGGTAGAGGGGTAGATTTAAGTATAATAACCCATATCTTACAAAAGGAACAGTGATGTGTGAGTGTAGCACTACTTTTGGCTACGACAACGACACAAGCAACAGAGATGATCAATGCAGAGAACCCTGAAGCGATTTTGGATATCGCCAAAGGATTTGGGAGTGCTAGACTCAAAAAAGATCGAGAGGGTGATCCAATGATCTCTGGGCGTATCTCGATGATGACAAAGATCCAAACTTGGATATGATGGTCAATATCGATTATGGTGTGAGTATCGACAACCTCGAAGACTCCTTTAGCATCTGGGCAAAAATCCTACGCTCCTATAAGCGAGAGGTCTTGGGCGACAAGTAGCCCTTTTTGCATCTTTAGGGTGGTGGTCATAGGCTATCACTCTCCTCTTTACTCTACACGCTCCCCCTCTATCGATACTTTTGGTAACGCTTTTAGCTACTTATAGCACTCTTATCCAAACTCTGCTATAGTCTGCTTATCGAAAGTAGTAGAAGGAGTGGATGTGTCAGATCGTAGCGATGCGTTGGCGATGATGGTATTGGAAGAGGCAGTGGCGTATGCTACGGAGCAGTTGGAGCGTGGTGGGGTGTGTCTGCCGTTTGGTATCCTCCTCGATAGTGCGGAGCAGCGTGAGCTTCTCACACCCCCGCACCAAGACCCTAAGGCGGGCTATGAGGCACTAGAGGAGGCGGTGTGTGGGCAGATAGCCACCCGTGATATCACTGTCGCACTCTTGGCACTCGATACCCCGCTCCCCGCACATATCGCCAAGGATCGTCCCCCTAGTATCCGCCTTCACCTAGAGGAGCGTAGCCAGATTGGCAAGGTGGTCGGGGCGCGTTATCTCTATATCCCCTACCACCTTGAGCCAGTCGGTGAGGGGGTGCAGATGAGACTGCAAACCCCTATCCCTGTGGGGATTCGTGCAGCGTATATTGTGTAGTATAGAAACAGATAACCGCTATCTTACACCCAAAAAAGCAGATTTAACACTTTTGGCATTAAAAAAGTGTTACCATACTTGCATTAAATATTCTAAATTTAAGGAACAACTATGTCAAAACTACCAAAAATCATCTGGTCAAAAATCGATGAGGCACCAGCACTCGCTACCTACTCATTGCTCCCAATCGTCAATGCGTTTACTCAAGCAGCAGGTGTAGAAGTAGTCACTTCTGATATCTCTCTTGCAGGTAGAGTACTCTCAGCTATGGGTCTTGCTGAAGATGAGCTTAGTAAGCTTGGAGAGGTGGTACTTGAAGCAGATGGAAACATCATTAAGCTTCCAAACATCTCTGCGTCTATTGGACAGCTTAAAGAGTGTATCGCTGAGCTTCAAGGTCAAGGTTTTGATATCCCTGATTTCCCTGAAAATCCTGCTAATGCAGAAGAAGAAGCGATTAGAGCAAAATACAATACTTGTCTTGGAAGTGCGGTAAACCCTGTACTTAGAGAAGGAAACTCTGACAGAAGAGCAGCAAAAGCAGTTAAGAAATTTGCTCAAAATCACCCTCATAGACTCAAAGCATTTGCTGAGAACTCCAAAGCATATGTCGCACATATGGCAGGCGATGGTGATTTCCAAGGTAATGAAAAATCAGTCACTGTGGATAAAGCACAAAAGGTAACGATCGCGTTAAATGGTAAAGAGTTGGCAACGATTGATGCACTTGATAAAGAGGTACTTGATGGTACATTTATGTCTGTGGCTAAACTTAAAACATTTATCGCTAAAACGATTGAAGATGCAAAAGCAAATGGTGTTTTATGGTCAATTCACCTTAAAGCAACGATGATGAAAATCTCTGACCCTATTATGTTTGGTCATGCGTTTACCGTCTTCTTCCAAGAGGTATTTGACAAGTATGCGGAGGTATTTGCATCCCTTAATGTCAACCCTAACCTTGGTATGAGTGACCTTGAGAAGAAGATCGCAGGTCACGAGAAAGAGGCTGAGATCAAAGCAGCATTCCAAGCGGTAGTAGAGTCTGATAATCCTGAGATCGCAATGGTTGACTCTGATAAAGGGACAACAAACTTCAACGCATCTAACGATGTCATCATCGATGCTTCTATGCCTGTCGTCGTAAGAGAGGGTGGTAAACAGTGGAACAGAAATGGTGACGCAGTAGAGTGTGTAGCGGTCATCCCAGATAGTACTTATGGTATGTTCCACGCTGAGATGGTAGCAGACTGTGTAAAAAATGGTCAATATGATGTGACTACAATGGGTTCTATGGCGAATGTGGGTCTTATGGCTCAAAAAGCAGAAGAGTATGGTTCTCACCCAACAACTTTTGAGCTAGAAGAGGCTGGAACGGTTACTGTAACGGCTGAAGATGGTACAGAGTTGATGAGCTTTGAGTGTGAAAAAGGTGATATCTGGAGAATGTCTAGAGCCAAAGATATCCCAATCAAAGACTGGGTAAGACTAGCAGTTGAGCGTGGTCAAATCGAAAAAGTGCCTGTAATCTTCTGGTTGGATGAGAACAGAGCACACGATGCTCAGATGATCAAAAAAGTGAAAACTTACTTGGCTGACCTCGATACAGAGGGACTTGATATTCAAATCATGAATGTGACGGATGCTACACGATTTACCAATGCTAGAGTAAGAGCTGGTGAAAACACTATTGCAGTCACAGGAAATGTCCTTAGAGATCACTTGACTGATATGTACCCAATCTTGGAGTTAGGAACATCTGCTAAGATGCTCTCTATCGTGCCATTGCTTGCAGGTGGTGGATTGTATGAGACAGGTGCGGGTGGATCTGCTCCTAAGCATGTCGATCAGTTCCTCGCAGAGGGTCACCTCAGATGGGATAGCCTTGGTGAGTTCTTGGCATTGGCTGAGTCATTGAGATTTATCGGTCGTAAGCACTCAGATGAGAAGCTAGAGGCTCTTACAGCTGCACTAGATACAGCAAATGAAGGCTACCTTGAAAACAACAAAGCACCAAGCAGAAAGTGTGGAGAGCCAGACAACAAAGCGTCTCACTTCTTTGTAGCACAGTACTGGGCAGATGCTCTTGCAAATGGTTCAAACGCAGAACTCGCAGAGAAGTTTGCACCTGTTGCTAAAGCACTCAAAGAGAATGAAGCAAAAATCATCGAAGAGCTTTTGGCTGTAGAGGGTAAAGCACAAGATATCGGTGGATACTTCCATCCCAATGACGAGTTGGCAGAGAAGGCAATGAGACCTTCAGCAACTCTGAATGCTATTATTGATGCGATCTAAGGATTGATACTACCTTTTATTCCCACCTTTGTGGTGGGGATGACTTCTTATGACTCCCCTCTTTTTTACAAGTATGTTCTATAATAGGCTCTATACCTTTGAACTCTCTTCTTGATAGGGGGGGAGTGCGTAGGCAAACTACACACTCTTTTCTATTTTGGTATGATTTGAGAGGATAGGGTTTACAGACTTAATAATAGTTGGCTATACTACCTCCTTAGAGAAAATAGTATTTTTACTGACTTTGATACAGCATTGCAAAACATTATTGATGATTTTGAAATTATGAGTTATGTTTTGCTAGCGAAGTCACTCTATGGAAGATTTGATATATAAAGGATGGAAATGGCTAAAGGGAAAAAAGTTACCGTAATTGGTACAGGGAATTTTGGTTCGACTGTTGCATTTATCTTGGCGATGAATGGGACTTGTCATAATGTAGTGCTTCGTGGACGAAACTATGATGTTGCCAAGGGGAAGGCACTCGATATGTCACAAGCCTCCAATGCCGCACGACAGCATACGATCGTCAAGGCAGCCAAAGGTCCTGAGTGTATGGAGGGGTCAGATGTCATTGTCATCACCGCGGGGACACCACGCACCCCAGGGATGAGCCGTGATGATCTTTTGATGAAGAATGCTGAGATTGTCAAAGGGTATGCCAAAGAGATCAAAGAGTATGCTCCTGATGCTATCGTGGTGGTCGTCTCTAATCCTCTGGATGTGATGACCTATGTGGCATTGAAGTTTACAGGGTTCCCTCGAGAGAGAGTCTTGGGTATGGCGGGGATACTCGATGCGGCACGCATGGCAAACTTCATCTATGAGAAGCTAGAGTATGGTGCAGGTCAGATTAGAGCGACGGTGATGGGGGGGCATGGTGATACGATGGTGCCTCTTCCTAAGTTTACGACTGTAGCGGGTGTGCCTATCGAGGATCTACTAGACTCTGAGGAGATTGGTGAGATTGTGACGAAGACACGCAATGGTGGTGCACAGATCGTTAATCTACTGGGGAATGGATCAGCCTATTATGCTCCTGCGAAGTCTACAACTGTGATGGTCGATGCGATTTTGAAAGATACCAATCAGATCCACTCGTGTGCAATTATGATGAAGGGTGAGTATGGCTATAGTGATATCGTCTCAGGAGTGCCTGTGATGATCGGTGCAGGGGGTGGAGAGCAGGTGATCAATATGACACTCAAGCCACTACAGCAAGAGCGGTTTAAGAGTTCTGTTGCCTCGGTACAAGAGATGGTTGATAAGCTCTATGAGTTAAATTTTTTTGATGAGGAGAAGTAAGGGTGAGAGAGATTGAGTTTGAAGTGGTGGTAAAAGCCATCAGAGATATGATTATGCACTGTGGTACAGATCTACCACAAGATACTTATGATGCGTTGGCACAAGCAATGGAGGAGGAGAAATCTCCTGTAAGTAAAGAGGTGATTCGTCAGATCCTTGAGAATGCCAATATCGCCAAAGATGAGAAACGCCCCCTCTGTCAAGATACAGGGCTTGCTGTCTTCTTTGTGAAGGTAGGGGATGAGGTACGCATCAAAGGGGGACTCCTGAGAGATGCGATCAATAAAGGGACAGAAGAGGGGTATCGAGAGGGGTACCTTCGTGCCTCTACTTGTGAGCCTTTTAGTCGTGCCAATCTCAAAGATAGCGTAGGGTACAACCTCCCTGCGATTATCCACTTCGATATTGTCGCAGGAGATAAGATCGATATCGAGTACGCTGCCAAAGGTGGGGGGAGTGAGAATGTCTCTCGTGCAAGAGTCTTTCCACCCGCAGCGGGCAAAGATGGTATCGTCGCCTATGTCAAAGAGGTGATCTCTGATGCGGGGGGGAACCCTTGTCCTCCTATCACCGTGGGGGTAGGTATCGGAGGGACTTTTGAGAAGGCGTGTATCTCCTCAAAGCATGCCCTCTTTAGAGACCTAGAGACTACCAACCCTGATCCTGAGATGGCAGAGCTTGAGGCGCGTATGCTCACAGAGATCAACAACCTTGGTATCGGTGCGATGGGTATGGGAGGAACGAAGACAGCGTTGGCGGTACATATCGAGTCTAACCCTTGTCATATCGCGTCACTACCTGTCTCTGTCAATGTACAGTGCCACTCATCAAGACATACACATATCACACTATAAGGGAGCGTAGCGATGGCAAATTATACTTTAACCACACCACTGACATCAGAAGATACCAAACAACTCAAAGCGGGTGATACGGTACTACTCAATGGTACGATTTTTACCGCACGCGATGCTGCCCACAAAAAGCTTGTGGCACTCATCGAGGCGGGTGAGGAGCTTCCTTTTGATCTAGAAGGGTCTATTATCTACTTTGTTGGACCAACGCCTCCTAAGCCAGGAGATCCTATCGGGAGTGCAGGTCCTACGACCTCCTACCGTATGGATACCTTCTCTCCTACGATGCTCAAAAATGGCTCCAAGGGGATGATTGGTAAAGGGAAACGCGACCAAGGGGTTAAAGATGCGTGTGTTGCCTATGATGGGATCTACTTTGGTGCGACAGGGGGTGCGGGTGCACTACTTGGCAAGAAGATCACCTCTGCGGAGGTGATCGCCTACCCTGAGCTAGGACCCGAAGCGGTGCGTAAGATTACCGTGAAGGATTTTCCTGTGACGGTCATCAATGATACCTATGGTAATGATCTCTATCAGATGGGTAGAGAGCAGTATGAGGTCAAAAACTAACCCACACGCCTAACAGAGGGGATTGCCCCCTCTCTTCTCTGATTTTGCTCCACCCCTCTTCTTGCTAGAGACTTTTACGCTCTGGAGTTGTTCCCATAGTAACCAAAACAAAAAATAACTTATGATAATTATCAACATCATTGATTTGTCCTCCCTAACTGTGTTAAGATGGAGTTCAAAATGCTCTTGGCAGAAGAGGAGAGCATCAGATTATAGATGAAAGGTGAATATGGATAAGACAGATATCATACAGCGTGATGTGGTGATTGTTGGGGCGGGTCCTGCGGGGTTGGCGACAGCGATTGAGATGGCAAATCGGTTGAAGCAGGCGGGAGAAGAGAAGCGTATCATGGTGATAGAGAAGGGGCGTGAGGTCGGCTCACATATCCTCTCTGGTGCTGTTATCCGTCCCAAGGTCTTTGAGTCGCTTTTGAGTGCAGAGGAGTATGCGGGGGTGCCATTTGACTCCAAAGTCACCACCGATAGTGTGGCAAAGCTCAGTGAAGAGGGAGAGATGGTACTTCCTTTTCACCCTCCCTATATGGGCAATGAAGGAAACTACACCGCCTCTTTGGGGGCTATCTGTCAATACCTTGCTCAGATTGCGAAACAGAAGGGTGTAGAGGTCTATAGTGGGTTTGCAGTTGATGAGATGCTCTACAATGAAGCGGGATGCGTATCGGGTGTGAAGCTCAAAGATACAGGTGTCGACCATGAGGGCGTCAAGCAGAAGAACTACCAAGCGGGTACTACGGTCGAAGCAAAGCTCGTCATCCTCGCAGAGGGGACACGCGGAAGTCTCACCAAAAAGGTCGTTAATCGCTTCAATCTCGATATCGGGAAAAATCCACAAATCTACTCACTCGGTGTCAAAGAGATCTGGAAAGTCCCTGAGGGAACGATCGAAGCGGGGGCGGTCTATCATACCTTTGGCTACCCGCTCCAAGATAAGTCTGAGTTTGGTGGAGGCTTTATCTATGGATTGAGTGAGAGTCGTGTAGCCTTAGGGTTGGTTGTCGGGCTTGATTACAAAGACCCTAGCTTTGATGTACACGCTGCGATGCAGATATGGAAAACCCACCCCTATGTGGCGAAGTTTTTGGAGGGGGGATCGATCCTTGAGTTTGGTGCCAAGACACTCCCTGAGGGGGGATGGAACGCACTTCCTCGTTACTATGATGAGAACTTGATGATCGTAGGAGATAGTGCTGGATTCCTCACTACTGCACGACTCAAAGGGGTACACCTTGCGGTGCGTTCAGGTATCTGTGCAGGAGAGACAGCCGTAGAGGCACTCTTGGCAGAGGATACAAGTAAGCAGATGCTTGCGGGATATGAGACGCGAGTCAACGCTAGTAGTATCTATACCGAACTCTACCCCGTGCGTAATATGCGTGCGGTGATGCAAGAGGGAATGATCGTAGGGGGACTCAAGATGGGAGTTCAACTTGTGACGGGTGGTGCGTGTCTGCTTGTCCCACCTGTTCATGCTGATTGTGATGAGACTCAGACGACTGAGGCGTATCAAGGGGTACCTTTTGCGGAGCGGTTTAAGGGTAAACTCCACTTTGATAAGAAGCGTACCTTTGATAAAGTCACCAGTGTCTTCTACTCCAAAGCGATGCACGATGAGGTACAGCCTGTCCACTTGCGTATCAACAATAAAGCTCAGTTTCAAAAAGAGAATATCGAAGCGTATGGCTTGTCTGAAGCCTCCTTCTGTCCTGCGGAGGTCTATGAGCTTCATGAGGACAAAGAGGGGGTCAAGTCCCTACGACTCCACGCAGAAAACTGTGTCCACTGTAAGAGCTGCGATATCAAATCCCCACTTGGGGGGATTACTTGGAGTGTTCCTTATGGTGGAGATGGACCTGAGTATCGTTATATGTAAGAGTCTGAGTAGAGAGGGAGCAACACCTCTTAGAGAGCGTAGAGAGAAAAGAGATAAAGGAAGAGTATGACAATAATCAGTTTAATGAAGCAGGTGCCACTTCCATCGGAGATGCGAATGGGTGATGATGGTTTAATGGATAGAACAAAGGCGAAGTCTATCATCAATGTAGATTGTAGCTATGCCCTAGAGGCAGGGCTTCAGATGAAGCGTGAGAACCCTGAAGCACGACTCATCGTCTGCTCTATGGGACCTCCGTCGTTTGAGGAGTCACTACGAAATGCGTTGGCGATGGGGTATGATGATGCCTATCTACTGAGTGATAGAAAGCTTGGAGGGTCAGATACCTATGCGACAGGGTTGGCGATCTCTACGATGTTGAAGCACTTGGGCTTTGGTGCGGGTAAGGATGAGGAGTATATCATCGTGGCGGGACGACAGACCAGTGATGGAGATACTGCTCATGTCCCCTCTCAGGTCGCTGAAAATATGGGTATCCCCCAAGCAACCTTCATCGAGACGGCTACCCTTACAGAGGGAAAAGTAGAGGCAAAACGGATCATCGAAGGGGGCTATCAAATGATGCGTCTGCCGACACCGTGTGCCCTCTCCTTTACACCGACAGGTATCCCTCCTCGCCGTGCATCACTCAGTGGGACAATCAAAGCAAAAGCGAGTAGGTTTACAACCTTTAGTATCGAGGATATCAACCTGAGTGATGAGAAGATTGGGTTGAGTGGTTCACCTACGATTGTCGCTAAAGTGACCAATATCAAGAGTGAGAGAGCTCCTGCTAAGATGACAGAGCATGGGGATGTGGAGGCGTTTATTCAGAGTATCGCTTCAGGTAAAAACACCATTGAAGCCAAAGAAGCAAAAGTCAAAAAAGCCAAAAAACGACCCGAGGGATTTGAAGAGGTGGACTTTAGAGGGGGAGCGAGTGGGGTGCTTACCTGGGCCGAGGTCGCCAATGGGAAGATTACACAGCCCTCATTTGAGTTATTGACTCCTGCGGTATCGTTGGCAAAGTCACTCGATGCCAAGGTGATTACACTGTTGATAGGGCATGAGGTTGAGGGGTTGGCAAGTGCGTTGATCGCGCGTGGAAGTGATGAGGTGATTGTCGTGGAGGACGCTAGACTCCAAGAGTACCTGATCTTGCCATTTGCAGAGATCTTTGCCGAGGTGATTGCTGAGCGTAAGCCTGAGATTGCCCTCTTTGGAGCGAGTACCGCAGGGCGTGAGTTGGCTCCACGCGTAGGGGTCAAGACCTCTAGTGGGGTGACAGCAGACTGTACGGCACTAGAGATTGGTGAGTATATCAGCCGTAAAGAGAAGCGTATTTATGCCCCGATACTAGAGTCACGACGACCTACCTATGGAGAGAGTAAGCTTGCGACCATTTTGGGCTTTGTCTGTCCTCAAATCTCGACTGCTAGAGCAGGGACTTTTGAGGTTCCTTCTGCTGATGAAAGTCGTCAAGGGGTGGTAAGCCACTTCACACCGACACTAGAGGAGAAGGTATTTGCCTCTGAGATTATCAAGACAGTGCGTGGTGAGGGTGGCTTGGCATCACTCGATAGTGCGGATATTATCATCGCAGGGGGGCGTGGTACGACAGCTGATGGGATGGAGATGATCAAGCAACTCGCTGAGAGTCTCAAAGCCCAAGGTGTCAAAGCAGAGTGGGCGTGTTCGCGTGTGATGGTCGATGAGGGAGTTGCGGAGTATGCACGCCAGATTGGTCAGACAGGTAAGACCGTACGCCCCAAAATCTATATCGCTGTGGGTCTCTCTGGTGCGGTACAGCATATTGCAGGGATCAAAGAGTCGGAGACGATTATCGCAATCAACCACAACGCCAATGAGACGATTTTTGCCAATGCGGACTTTGGTTTGGTGGGTGAATATGAGGATGTCTTGCCTGAATTGATAGAAAAAGTAAAAAGTGGCTTTACTTTTGGCTTGGAAGTGAAGTAGAATAGCAGATTCAAATAAAGGAGCAGTGTGATGGTAGGTAGAAAAGTAGGAATTGTAGGTGCGGGATTTGTAGGAGCTACGGCTGCGTATAGCTTGGCGATGATGGGAACATGTCATGAGGTCGTACTCTACGATATCGCCCCTGATGTAGCCAAAGGAAAGGCACTCGATATTGGGCAGTCAACCAACTACTCAAGACACAGTACGATCGTCACCGCGGTAGAGGATGCGAGTGGTTTGGTGGGGTGTGATATTGTCGTCATTACCGCAGGAGTACCTCGACGCAGTGAGATGACACGCGCTGATCTACTGATGATCAATGCAAAGATTATGAAGGATGTCGTCGGCAATATCCAAAAGTACTCTCCTGATGCGATTATCCTCTGTGTCTCCAATCCGCTCGATGTGATGAGTTATGTGATTCACAAGATGACAGGGTGGGATCGAAAGCGTATCATCGGTATGGCGGGTGCCTTGGATGGGTCACGCATGGCGTATCAGATCCACCAAAAGGTAGGTTATGGTTCAGGACAGACGAGAGCGATGATCATTGGAGATCATGGACAGCATATGATCCCGATGCCTGAGACCTCCTCTGTAGGAGGGGTACCCCTCAATCAACTCATCAGTCAAAAAGATATGGAAGATATTATCGCACGCACCAAAGAGGGGGGAGCGGAGATTGTGAAGTATCTAGGAACCTCTGCCTACTACGCTCCAGGTCGTGCAATCTCTGTGATGGTTGAGGCGATCTTGGATGATAGTAAGATCGTTATGCCCTCGTCTGTACTGCTTGATGGAGAGTATGGCTATAGTGATGTGACTGTTGGGGTACCTGTGGTGCTTGGTAGTCAAGGGGTTGAGGAGATTATCGAGTTGGAGCTAGATGAGCCAACCAAAGAGAAGTTTGCTCGCTCTGTTGCGTCGATTCGTGAGGGGATTGAGATCCTTGAGTCCAATGGGTTTTTCGCCTAATACAATGGAGTAGGGTTACAGCTTTTGACCCTATCTTCTTTTCAGATGTACCACTTTTGTGGTGCATTTCTCTTCTATACTGTGTAAAAATTTACCACTTTTTTAAAATCCCTCTTTAGAGTAATTCAATTAACCCAATATTAGTACGCCTAGGCGTATAATGGCGTAACTTATTGTTAAAAAAGGAGTACTAAGTGAATGTTCATGAGTATCAGGCAAAACAGATTTTTGCCAAGTATGGTGTACCTACACCAAAAGGTATAATGGCGGAGAGTGTTGATGCAGCAGTAGAGGCTGCTAAAGAGTTGGGCGGACCTATCTGGGTTGTCAAAGCTCAAATTCATGCAGGTGGTCGTGGTCTTGGTGGGGGTGTAAAACTCGCTAAATCACTTGAAGAAGTACGAGAGCTCTCTGATGAGATTCTTGGTATGACACTGGTCACACACCAAACAGGCCCTGAGGGTAAATTGGTACAGAAGCTCTATATCGAAGATGGTGCGGATATCAAAGATGAGTTCTACCTCTCTGTGGTACTCGATAGAAAACTAGAGATGCCGTTGATTATGGCTTCAACTGAGGGTGGGATGAATATCGAAGATGTGGCTGAGAATACACCTGAGAAGATCATCACGGTTCCTGTTGACCCTGCGATTGGGTTCCAAGGATTCCACGGTAGAGAGCTTGCCTTTGGTCTTGGTATCACAGACAAAGCAGAGCAGAAAAATATCATCTCCTTTGCACAGAAACTCTTCAAACTCTATATGGAAAATGATGCAGAGATGATCGAGATCAACCCATTGGTGCGTACAGGTTCTGGTGAGTTTTTAGCACTTGATGGTAAGATGGGCTTTGATAACTCAGCACTCGGTCGTCAGCCAGAGATCGCTGCGATGCGTGATTTGAGTGAAGAGGATGCGGATGAAGTAGAGGCAGCAAAATATGGTCTTTCGTATGTTGCACTCGATGGTGAGATCGGATGTATGGTCAATGGTGCGGGTCTTGCGATGGGTACAATGGATACAATCAACCATATGGGTGGTACGCCTGCGAACTTCCTCGATGTTGGGGGTAGTGCCAATGCTGAGACAGTGGCAAAAGGATTTGAAATCATCCTTAAAAACCCAAATGTTAAAGCGATCTTTGTCAATATCTTTGGTGGGATTGTACGATGTGATCGTATCGCCAACGGGATTATTGAAGCGACAAAAATCACTGATGTGAATGTCCCTGTGATTGTCAGACTTGATGGAACCAATGCCGCAGAAGCAGCAGAGATTCTTAAAGGTGCCAATATCGCCAACTTGATTGTAGGTGATGATCTAGGTGATGGTGCAGCAAAAGCAGTCGAAGCTGCGGCAAAAGCGTAAGGGAGTAGAGAGATGTCAATTTTAGTAAACAAAGATAGCAAAGTTATCGTACAAGGTTTTACAGGTAAAGAGGGAACTTTCCACGCAGAGCAGTGTATTGCGTATGGTACCAATATCGTGGGTGGTGTAACACCTAACAAAGGGGGGCAAGAGCATCTTGGTCAACCTGTCTTCAATACCGTAAGTGAAGCGGTCAAGGCAACAGGTGCTACGGTAAGTATGATTTTTGTACCCCCTGCATTTGTAGGGGACGCAGTGATGGAAGCAGCAGAAGCGGGTATTGAGCTAGCGGTTATTATCACTGAGGGAGCTCCTGTCAAAGATATGCAGATGGCAAAAGCACATGCAACAAAGCATGGGATGATGACTATTGGACCAAACTGTCCAGGTGTTATCACGGCTGAGGAGTGTAAGATTGGTATTATGCCTGGTATGATCTTCAAAAAAGGGAATGTAGGACTTATCTCTAAGTCTGGTACACTCACCTATGAGGGAGCAAACCAAGTCTGTAATGAGGGGTATGGTATCACGACAGCGGTAGGTATTGGTGGAGATCCAATCATTGGTCTCTCTTATAAGCAGATTTTGCCCATGTTTGAGGCGGATCCTGAGACGGAAGCGATCGTAATGATTGGTGAGATTGGTGGAGATCTTGAGATTCAAGCAGCCAAGCTTATCAAAGAGCAGATCACCAAGCCAGTGGTTGCGTTCATCGCAGGTCAAACCGCACCAAAAGGTAAGACTATGGGTCACGCTGGAGCGATTGTTAGTGGTAGTGCAGGAACTGCTGCTGAGAAGATGGCAGCACTTGAGGCAGTCGGTGTCAAAGTCGTCGTCTCTCCTGCTGAGATTGGTAAAGCGATTAAAGAAGTTTTATCTAAAAAAGCGTAGTCACAACGCTACAATGTGGGTAGTTCTCCCACACTGTAGCAATAGAGTTCCCCCCTTCTATTCTCCTAGATATTCTTTCTGATTCTCCGCTGTAAAAATAGACCTCTTTGATTGCTTCAAAAGGTAACAACACCACTTATGGGACGAATAAAACCATCTTATTTATAGCCCCATTATTGAAAGTTTGGTATTCTCATTTATAGTGAATGGTAAATCTCACTTAATTTTAACAAATAAAAAGGGGAAAATATGGCAGCAGTAGTAGCTCCTGAGAATACTCCGGTATGGGTAGATACGGCTAGATGTAAAGCATGTGATATTTGTGTGGACGCTTGTCCCGCAGGTGTGCTTTCTATGCAACAAGAACCAACTTCAACTTTGGGAGCGATGATTAGTGTGATTGCACCAGAGGCATGTATTGGATGTAATGAGTGTGAACTCTCATGTCCAGACTTTGCTATCTATGTAGCAGAGAAGAAAGAGTTTAAATTTGCTAAACTCACTGATGTTTCTAAAGCGAGACAAGAGGCAATAGTAAACAATGGGTATAGACTACCTACAGAGTATAAGGAGAACTAATGGCAACTAGAGAAGTAATATCTACTGGTAACGAATTATCAGCATTAGCAGCGGTAGATGCTGGATGTAAATTTTTTGGAGGGTATCCCCTCACTCCATCTAGTGAAGTAATGCATGTTATCTCTGATCTTTTACCAAAGGTTGGTGGAACAGCGATTCAGATGGAAGATGAGATTGCAGGGATCTGTTGTGTTATCGGTGCAGCGATGAGTGGTGTTAGAGCGTTGACAGCGACATCAGGACCTGGTGTATCACTTAAAGCAGAAAACCTCGGTTTGGCTCAGATGGCAGAGGTACCATTGGTACTTGTCAATGTTATGAGAGGGGGGCCATCAACAGGTCTTCCAACGCGTGTATCTCAAGGAGATATCAAGCAAGCTTCTAACCCATCTCACGGTGACTACAGATCTATCACACTTTGTGCAGGTAATCTAGCAGAGTGTTATACGGAGACTGTCAGAGCATTCAACCTTGCTGATAGATTTATGCAACCTGTTATTGTACTCCTTGATGAGACAATCGGACATATGCATGGTAAAGCAGAACTTCCAACCGTAGAAGAGGTCGAAGCGGGTATCGTACCTAGAAAGACTTTTGATGGTCCAGCAGACGAGTACTTCCCTTATGAGTGTGAAGCGACTGAGCCAGCTGTACTTAATCCAATGTTTGAAGGGTATAGATATCACTATACAGGGCTTCACCATGATAAAAATGGTTTCCCAACAGAAGAGATTGAGACTTGTAGAAAACTGATCCAGAGACTTGAAGATAAAGTAATGGCTCATCAAGATGAGATCGAATCAAATGAAGAGTTTATGTGTGATGACTTGACAGGTGAAGAGGGTGAAGTCCTTATCATCGCGTATGGTTCTGTATCATTGGCAGCTAAAGAGGCGATTAGACATCTCAGAGCAAATGGTATCAAAGCAGGACTCTTTAGACCTATTACACTCTGGCCATCTCCCGCAACACGCATCAAAGAGATGACAGATAAGATCAAAAATGTTCTAGTTGTAGAGCTAAACATCAGACAGTATACAGAAGAGATAGAGAGAGCTTCAGGTAGACTTGATCTCGAAGGTCTTTATAAGGTAAATGGTAGAGCCATCTCTCCACATGAAATTGTTACTAAAGTAAAAGAGGTATTCTAATATGGCATTTAATTACGATAAATATTTAAGACTAGAGAAGATGCCAACACTATGGTGTTGGGGTTGTGGTGATGGAGTTATCCTTAAGTCATTCATCCGTGCTGTAGATAAGCTTGGTATCAAGCAAGATGATATGTGTGTTGTTTCAGGTATTGGATGTTCAGGAAGATTCTCTTCTTATGTTGACTTTAACACAGTCCATACTACACACGGTAGAACTGTAGCATACGCTACAGGTATCAAGTTGGCTAACCCAGATAAGTATGTTGTCTGTGTAGCAGGGGATGGTGATGCACTCGCAATCGGTGGTAACCACACGATTCATGGATGTAGAAGAAATATCGATATCACTATGATTATCATCAACAACTTCATCTATGGTTTGACCAACTCTCAGACCTCTCCAACAACACCAAAAGGTATGTGGACAGTCTCTCAAAAAGCGGGTAACATCGATCCTACTTTTGATACCTGTGAGCTTGCAATCGCATCAGGTGCTTCCTTTGTCGCAAGAGAGAGTGTTACCTCTCCTAAGAAACTTGAAAAAGTCCTTGTTCAGGCGATGCAACATAAAGGTTTTGCCTTGGTTGAAGCACTCTCAAACTGCCATATCAACCTTGGTAGAAAGAATAAAATGAACTCTGCTATGGCTAACCTTGACTGGATCGATAGTATCACTGTTTCTAAAAAGAAGTATGATACACTCAGCCCAGAGGAGCAACTCAACCTTCTTCCTACAGGTATCTTGAAACAAGACACAGAGGCAGATGAGTACTGTGATATGTATGCAGAGATCCGAAAAGTACATCAGGGTGAGAGAGCTAAAATCACTCAAGATGACTTTGAGAAAAAAATATAAGGAGCGAACATCATGGCTAAAACATTAATGAGATTTACGGGTGTTGGTGGACAAGGTGTTCTTCTCGCTGGTGAGATCTTTGCAGCTGCGAAGATCAAAACTGGTGGTTTTGGACTCAAAACAGCGACCTATACATCACAAGTGCGTGGTGGTCCAACGGTTGTTGATATCCAACTTGATGATGAAGAGATCTACTACCCTTATGCAAATGATGGGGAAGTAAACTTTATGCTTTCGGTTGCGAATGTATCATACCAATCTTTTAAAAATGGGGTAAAACCTGGTGGGACAATCGTCATCGAGCCAAACTTGGTAACACCTACAGAAGAGGATAGAAAAAAATGGAATATCGTTGAGATACCTATTATTACTATCGCTAAAGAAGAGGTAGGAAATGTAATTACACAATCTGTGGTTGCATTGGCTATCGCAAATACCTATATGGAAGCGATTGATAAACAAGTACTTATCGATACAATGTTGAGTAAAGTACCTAAAAAAGTACATGAGATCAACTTGATCGCGTATGAACTAGGTGAAAAATATGCAAAAGAGTCTATGAAATAGGACTCCGTTGCTTAGGAGTATAGTCTCTTGTAGGCTATACTCTCCCCCCCGTGTGATACCTCTCTACCCTCCTACCCACTTTTTTACTTTTCTTTCTCGTTCCATATCAATTCTTGTGACTCTTTGGTTATAATATCCAAAAATTAATAGAGGATTTCGTATGAGCAGTTATAGAGAAGAAGAGGAAGAGTATGAAGATGCCAGAACAGACTTTTGGGGTCGTTCACCCCAATCGAGCTATTTTGAGATCGCCAAAACAGCCAACCAAAATATCGTAGAGCAAGAGCTAGAGAAGGTCTTTAGACGCTTGGCAGTGGCAGAGAAGATGCTTGAAGAGAGAGATTTGGCAGATCTTCACGAAAAAGAGCTCCGTTCACTTGTCATTGATGAAGATATCGATGATAGAACCGCGTCTGTCTTCATCGATCTTGTCGCAGCGATTGTGACACAGTGTGAGTAGAGCCTTAGAGGTTCATTAGCTATTTTTGGCTATAATCGCATAGGTGCAATAGGTAGTTGCTGGTAGCACTATTGCTACGAGAGGAAAGTCCGGGCTGCACGCAAGGCAGGACTCCATCTAACAGATGGCCAGAGTAATCTGAGGGCAAGTGCAACAGAGAGTATGAAAACCACCTTGGTGGTAAAAGGTGAAAGGGTGGGGTAAGAGCCCACCAGTGCTTATGGTAACATAGGTAGCTAGGTAAACCCTGTTCGCAGCAAGAAGTGTATGGTATAAGCCTTGCAAGCTGTTAGATCAGCATTCACACTTCGCTTGAGCGTATGGGCAACCATACGCCTAGATAAATAACTACCCACGACAAAACCCGGCTTATCGTTGCACCTATCTCTACTACCCTTGTGTGTCGTAAGGTTGTCACTTTTTTGGGTGATTTTCTCTATTTATCGCTTTTTTTTCTCTTCCTCTTCTAATTCTCACTACTTTCTGACATGACTTATCAAATTTGGCTATACTCTATCAACTAGATATGATAAGGAGTGCATATGCGATTTTGGGTTAAGATATTTTTGTCTATCTCTATGGTAGTGATGTTAGGTGGGTGTGGTAGTAGTGGGGGTGGGGGTAGTACGCCGACAGCTTCTACTTTGACGATTGAGCCGATTGCCAATCAGAGTCTAAAGGAGTTTTTTGCTCCTGTAACGATCCAAGCGAAGGTGACACAGCGGGATGGTGACTCCTATCATCTCTATATTGAGAGTAGTGATAGGAGTCTGATTGAGGCAAATGTGACCCAATCAGGGGTGATCACACTTACTGCTGCCAATAAGAGTAGTGGGGTAGGGAGTGCAACGATTACGCTGATCGCCTTTACCCTCTCTGATGTCGCCAATATCACTTTTGAGGTGAGTGTGACGAGTACTACACTGGTCTCGTTCTCTACACTGGATTTTACTGAAGTGAGTGATGAGGTGTGGGATGAGCTAGCTGTACGCAAGGTGCTTGATACCTTTGCCTATGGTGGGCATAGTAGTGATGCACAGATCAAAGCGTGGGCAGGGATGCCCGCATCGAGTGCGATTGTGCAGATGTTGACCTTTGATGTCTCCAATCCACTACTCTCTCCGACTCGTGATCCTATCCCTGCGAATCTCTCACTGGAGAAGATGTCGGAGTTTTGGAATAGTGATAATAGTAAGAACTTCTTGGATAAAGAGCTACGCAAATACTATGAGACGACTCGTTGGGATTCCAACTCTATGAGCTGGGCACTCTCGACACTCACGCGTGGGCTTAACCCTTTTCTCTACAAGCTAGGGGTCTGGGAGAGTAACTACCATATGTCTGCCAATCGTAATGCGGGGGTCTATCCTCTCCCGATGTTTCATCACTATGATGCGATTATGAAGGCTCTCACCGCCAATCAAAACTATGAGAGTGTTATCGCCCAAGGGGCAAAAAATGCTGCGATTGCCTATCAGTATGGACACAACCGCAATCAGTATAAGAGTGGTATCTTTAGAGGGAACGAGGATTTTGCTCGGGAGTATCATCAGCTCTTTTTTGGGGTGTTGGGTGACTACAACCACACCTACCATGAGGAGACCTCTATCCCCAATACCGCAAGAGCTTTGACTGATATGCAAGCCCATTGGCACGCTACGAGTGAGGGAGGACCTGATACAGAGATCACCTTTGGGACGGACTATCACTATACCGCAGACCTAGAGATACTCCACCACACCATCTCAGGAGCAGATGCCAAAGAGAAGATCGATGCGATTGCCAAGGTCGATATCCTCCATAGTGAGAGCTTGGCAAATCTCCCTGTGATGATCATCCGACACTTTGCAGATGACAATCTTCAGCCTGCTACCATCGCACGCATACAGAGTAGCTGGAAGCAGATGCGACCTAAGAAACTTTTGCCCTTTTTGTGGGCGTATGCAATCTCTACAGATTTTCATAGTAGTAGACGCTATAAGTATGAGAGTACCATACAGAGAAATATGCGTGTTGCCAATAAGATGATTGTCGATAATAGTGACCTCAAACACCTCTACTATGACCCTACTTTGTATATGTCCAAAGAGGAGATACGCCTCTTTAGACCTATCCACGATGTCTTTGGGCATCAGACGGCGATTGAGGCATCAGACAATGCCAATATCTTCCGACTCACCTACAATCGTAGTGCCAAGCCCTATAGCTATACACGCTACTACACCTGTAAGCGAAATAGTAACAATGAGTGTATCAAAGATGCCAATGGGGTCTATGAGTCGACTTGGGAGAAGGATTGGGCGAAGCTGATCTCTAGTAGTCAGACGCAATCCTATCGTGTCGATGAGGTTGCCAAGTGGCTCTGGCTTCGCTTTATCTCTGATGGACTCAAAAACTATGGTTTGTTGGAGAGAGCACACCTTGTCGCCTTGCTCAATGGAAAAGATCTCGCACTCTTTATCGATGAGGATAAACCACTAGAGACCTATACCCTCGATACCCTCACCAACGATACAAAAATCAAGATGTTGGTAGAGGATGGAGCGGTAGCGACCATGGATCTTGAGAGTAGTGATATCATCAAGAGACGAAAGGCCAATCGTAATATTGGAAGGGCGATCGCCTTTATTGTAGCGACACCTTATATCTATGCACAGGAGGGAAAATAGTATGCAACGAAGAGATTTTATTAGACTATCAACACGCACAGCATTGGCATTGGGCTTGAGTGGTATGGGGTCTCCACTCTGGGCTGGATCGACGACGACTACACCCAAGACGCTGATCCATGTGATGCTTGATGGAGGACCTGACTTTAGGCACCTTATCGTCCCTGCCTATGAGAGTAGCAATAATGATGCGGAGAGTTATGCGGCGAAGTTTTGGAGTGCTCGTGCATCACTCTTTAGGGTCTCTACGGCAACAGAACTCAAAGAGGTCTATCGTAACTACTATGACGAGATTGAGATTGATGGGGTGAAGTGTGGCATACTTAAACAAGCCTCATGGCTCAAGAGTGAGATAGCGCAGGGACGCGTGGCTATTATCAGTAATGCGATTGGCTCTACCAACCGAAACCACCACCATGCCAAACTGATGATAGAGAGTGGCAATATGAATAGCAGTCCCTACAACCAAGATGTGAGTGGATGGATGGGGAGGGCTGCGAGTGGACTCAAACAGACGGTTGTCTCTGTGACAAGTGAAGTTCGACTGCTCTGTAATGGTCCACACCCTACTGATATACAACGACACGACAACAGTTGTGTGGTCAATAACTATGAGAGCCGTGAAGTGGGACTCTATGAGTATGATACACAAGCAGATCTGGACAGTGGATCGAGTAGCTACAAGTATAGTGAAAATGCGATTATGAGTCGGGCATTGAAGAGCTACTATGAGGCAAAACGAGGTAGCATCCCCACAAATAGCCCCTACTACAAAGCGATGCAACATGAGCAGAGGCTCCGTACTTTTGGCAGACAAGTCAAAACACGACTCGATGCCAATCCTATCCCACAAAAGATCCTCAATCTGAGTGAAGCCAACCATATCGATAAATTGCACTCACACTACCTTGCGACAGAGATTGGCTCGGTGTATGATAGCTTTGTAACACAGGATATCTTTGATATGCGTCTGATGAGTATGGAGGTCAATGGGTGGGATAGTCATAAAAACCTACGCAATCAAATTGAGCCAAAGTATGAGGATATGTTTGGTGAAAATAGAGGTTTTCATGCCCTTGTTGATTCTCTCAATGCAATTGATACGGCACTCTATGAGAATACGCTTATCGTCTTCTCAGGAGAGTTTGGGCGACAGCATAAGAGCAATGGGGATCATGGTAATGACCATGGTCGAGGAAACACTGTTCTTGTGATGGGTGGGGCGATCAAGAAGGGGGGACTCTATGGGGATCTCTTCCCTGAGAGTGAGAAGCCCTACCTTGATGTTAAAAATGCTGATATTGAAGGGAAGACCTCGATGCTCAAAATCTACTCAACACTCTTGGAGTGGCAACAGCAGGGGCTTGGGGAGGCGGTCTTTGGGACACTCTCCACCCATAGTGTAGAGAGTGGGGTGGTTCTCTCAGATATGTTTGGGTAGGGGCTAAGGCTCTGGCAATCGTGATGCGTCGTAAGGCTTGATCATCTTTGATACGCTATTGGTTATCATATACCACTGTCTCTAGGGTATGGGAGGATAATATAGCTCTATTAAGCCAATATGAACTCACTACTTTACGATGCTCAAAGCCATATGCGGGGAAAGTTAACATCGATTCGCTATAATAATAGCATTTTAGATGAGGATTGAATCATGATGCCTGAAGAACGATATGGAAAACTCAAAGAGTATCTCTCCGAAGAGAACCCAGTACTACTAAATGTAATAGATGAGTATCGAAAGCTTGATCAGATTGCCCACAAAGTAGGGTTAATGGAGCGGGATGAGACCTATACCAGTCACATCTCATGGTGGCCGATGATTTCGGTATTGGGTACATTCTCCGCAGGGAAATCGACCTTTATCAATGAGTATATGGGGGCACCCATTCAGCAGAGTGGAAACCAAGCGATTGATGATAAGTTTACGGTGATCTGTTATGGGAAGAGTGAGGAGCCAGTGACACTCCCAGGGCTTGCACTCGATGCCGATCCACGCTTCCCTTTCTACAATATTAGTGAAGAGATCAATAAGGTCGATGTGGGAGAGGGTGAGCGGGTCAATCTCTACTTACAACTCAAAAGTATCCAATCTCCTGCCATCAAAGGAAAGATCCTAATAGACTCTCCAGGGTTTGATGCCGATTCTCAACGCGATGGAATCTTGCGTATCACCAGCCATATGGTAGAGATGTCCGATCTGGTACTTATCTTCTTTGATGCACGACACCCTGAGCCTGGTGCGATGCGTGATACCCTAGAGCATCTGGTCTCCTCTACGATAGCACATCGTGATGCCAATAAGGTACTCTATATCCTCAATCAGATTGATACCACTGCCAAAGAGGATAACCTAGAGGAGGTGATCGCCTCGTGGCAACGCGCCCTCTCCAAAGAGGGGTTAGTCTCAGGGAACTTCTTTAGTATCTATAGTGAAAATGCTTCTGAAGCAACTGAAAACCCTGCTCTTCTGGAGCGTTTACGCGTCAAAAAGGATATCGATCTCGCACGCATTTTGGAGCGTATGGACAAAGTCAATGTAGAGAGAGCCTACCGTATCATCAAGTCACTCGATAACTTTGCACGAGAGATTAAAGAGAAGCAGATACCGCAACTGCGTCAAGAGCTTGTAGGATGGAGAGGGCGTGTGCTACAGACAGAGTTGGTACTACTGGTACTACTACTTGCGATCGTGGGTGGGGTAGAGGTGGAGTTTGGTATCCTCAGCAAGCTAGAGGCTACAGGGCGTATGATCGCAGGTGGGGTGTTGGCACTGCTTGTAGTAGGTGTCCACTTCAAGGTGCGTGGATTCTTCGCTCAGCGACTCATTGAGAAGTGGCAGGAGCGTGAGGTGGCGATGGCTAAAGCGATCGCACACAATACCCGTTGGTGGCGATCTCTCTTTGGGTTTGGACACAACTGGCACAAAGGGAGTAAACAGCGACTCGCTAAGCTGATGGGAGAGTCAAAAACAACCATCCAACGACTCAATGATCAGTTTGTGGTGACAGCGAAAGAGCA
>JAMOSB010000034.1 GCA_027068485.1 Sulfurovum sp. | reverse complement strand
GGGAGTGTTAGAAATTTTGTGTCAATCCACCTTCAAATTTCCCCTCTCCTATACCCAGTAGGAAACAGAGCGTTATGCCATCCGTGAAGCCTCTCTTGCGTGAGAGGTTCATGATTGAAACTACTATCTATCAATACATCTACCAATCCATCTGTATGGTGTGTTGAACGGTCATTGCTATAGTCAAAAGTTTCATCCAATTTTTCATGAACAGAAGAGCGTACACTGTCCCTATTGAGTATTTCACCTTCTATCTCTGATGAAGCTAAAATTTCATTGGTTACAGCGTCAATCTGTATGGAAGTTGTATTGCTTTCATTGAGAGTACTGATAGTTCCCTCAAGTATCCTTGTACTTCGAGATACTTGCGATAAAGCAGTATCTAATTTACTATTATCCTATTCAAAATTAGGATAGTCATCATGTTCCCAAATCCACTTTTTTTCTCTCATATTATATACCTTTGATAAGATTAAGGAGTTATTCGATAGTTTAAAATAAAGTTCGCAATTTTTATTTACACTATCACCCTATCATTACTTTATCCGAAACAGTTATATAGTATAATAAGGCAGTGAACTATATTAGTCTAGATAAAAGGATCAAACATGAGTAGGAATATGATTATTATCGCTGGTGTGGGGGCGGGTTTTTTCTACCTTATTACCAATTTTGTAGGAACAGTACAGCAAGATGATGTACGGTATCAAAATGAGGCATATAAGGTGGATCATCAGTTTGATCAGTATCAAAGTACCGATAGTATCGGTCGTAAAATCCTCTATTTTACAGGGGATCATCCAGATCAGGAGATGGCTGCATGGAATAGAAGTTCACTCAAGCAGGAATTTTTGGAGATCTTCCCCGACTTTAAGTACCTAAAGCTCTTCGTCAAAGAACGAACGCGTGGGGAGCATTTTCAGCAACGACACTTACGAAATATCGAAGAGGTTGAGGGGGAGTTTCTCTCAGGTGAGATCACCGCAGAACAAGCCAAACGAAAGATTGACTTGTTGAAGTAACCCTTAGTAGCAAGGGTTAGACATTTTATTTCTATTGTTATAGAGATAGACCTCTACACGGCGGTTGAGTGCTTTGTTTCTTGCACTGGTATTGGGAACGATCGCTTTACTATATGAACACCCTTTGGTTCGTGGGTAGCCATTGACTGCGAGGATGCGTGCCACACTATGTGCTCTTTTTTCTGAGAGGCGTTTGTTGTAGCTGTAGCTTCCTTGGTTGTCTGTAAACCCAGCTACACCAACGACGGTTTGTGGATAGTCTCTGAGTAGTTTGGCTACTTTTCTCACTTTGGAGACAGCTCTTGGCTGTAGGGTGGAAGAGCCACTCGCAAACATCATCCGATCTCTAAACATAATCTTCACATAGTTATTGGTCTTTGAGACGATGATATCTCTATGTGGATCGAGTCGTGCTAGGGGGTCATTGTTGACACCTGTACCTAGAGCGCGTGCGATATCGTTGGCTTGTTTATCCATGCTATATCCTATGGCACCCCCTGCGGCAGCACCGATAAGACTGCCCACTACGGCATTTCTACCTTGGTGCTTCCCACCTGTATTGTAGCCTATCAATGCCCCTACGAGTGCTCCAGCGGCTGCTCCTGTCTTGGTACGATCATTACTATTGTCTTGGACAAGACCTGGTTGGTTATAACATCCACCAAGCATAAACGCTGCGATGGTTGATGCTAGTAGTGGTTTGAGTCGTGTAACTTTCATTCTATCTCCTTTTTTTGAGTTGTATAGGGCTATTGCCATCCGCCTGTTTGTGCGGGTTGTCGGTTGCCCTCATCTATAGCAGCACCCAAGGCACCCCCTGCAACCGCACCGATGAGTCCCCCCGCAATCGCATTGCGTCCCTTGTGTCTATTACTTCCACTATGGTATCCGATAATAGACCCCGCAATGGCACCTGTGGCAGCTCCTGCTTGTGTTCCACTGCGTGGAGAGGCATCTGACCCTGTACATCCACTCAGTACCATAAGACCAAAGAGTGCCACGATATGAAGCTTATAATCTCTCATCACTTCTCCTATTGTAGTTTATAAAGTCCATTATAACACACATCGGTGTCAAAAATGTGTCAAGGCTAAGATTTTTTAGTGATTTTTTGGTGCCACTGCCAGAGGGTCTTCTCAAACCCTATCTTTTGGGTCTGATAGAGCTGAAGAGGGGAGAGCAGATAGGATTGCTCAACCCAGCCTCCATAGGCGTGTGGATAGCGATAGGATGTGGTATCAGTGGTGAGGTGTGGAGGAGGGGGGAGTATCTCTCCTGCTTCGAGTCGTTTGAGGGCATCATTGATCGCTTGGTAGGCACTGTTGGACTTAGGGGAGGAGGCGAGGTAGATGACCAGTTGAGAGAGGGGGATGCGTGCCTCAGGGTAGCCTATCTGCTTGACGATAGTGAGTGTGGAGCTAGCAAGATTGAGTGCGGGGGGGTTGGCATTGCCGATATCTTCACTCGCAAGGATAGCCAAGCGTCGTGCGATAAACTCCGCAGGCTCTCCCCCGTGAATGAGTTGGGCGAGGTAGTAGAGTGAGGCATCGATATCGGAGCCTCGAATACTCTTAATCATCGCAGAGGTGAGGTCGTAGTGGCTTGTTGCTGAGGCACTCCCCGCCTGCATCGCAGTGGGGCGTATCTCTTGGAGTAGGCTAAGGGTGACGGTGGGGGTGAGGCTACTAGCACTCTCTAGGAGGTTGAGCATCGCCCGTACATCCCCACCGCTTGATTGAATGAGGTAGGCTTCTACTTCTCTCTCTAGGGTGATGGACTCTCGTGTGAGTACCCTCTGGAGTGCCTGTCGCATCGCTGAGGTGGAGAGGCTTTTGAGTTCAAAGAGGTGAGAGCGGGAGCGTATCGCAGGGGTGAGTGTATAGTAGGGGTTCTCTGTTGATGCCCCAAAGAGTATGGCACGCTGTTGCTCCATAAAGGGGAGGAGTACCTCTTGTTGGGTTTTGCTCAGTCGGTGTATCTCATCGATAAAGATGAGGGGTCTCTCTAGGGTGTTATGATAGGTCTTGAAGATCTCTCTGAGGGATTCGATCTTGAGGCTGGTGGCATTCATCTCATAGAAGGGGATATCCCAGAGCTTGGCGATGACTCGTGCGAGGGTGGTCTTGCCTGATCCAGGAGGACCATAGAGGAGTGTATGGGAGAGTTTTTGGGTTTGGATGAGTCTACGAAAGGCAGACTCTGGGGAGAGAAGGTGGGGTTGTCCCACAATCTCATCTAGGGTTTTGGGGCGGTAGGTGAGTGCAAACGCGTGCATCGGTTAGCCTTTTTTACGATAATTCCCTTTGGGCTTATCCACCTTTTCACGCACCTGCTTGGCATGGTTGGCTTGGTTTTTGATCTCTGCTTGTTCATTGCTCTTTTTGCGTTTCATAAACTGATGCACCTCGTCATACTCTTTGCGTGAAAAGAAGCGGGTCTTATTGGTGGGGAGATTATTGAGTTCTATCCCACCAAAAGAGACCCGTTTGAGGTCGAGTATCTTGGCATCAAAGTGTGCAAAGAATCGTCGAAGCTCTCGGTTTTTCCCCTCAGTGATGGTGACGCGTAACTTGGAGAAGTTTTTCCCCTCAGCACGAATCTCAAAGGCAGAAAATGGGGCAAACTCCATACTGTAGATCTTACTCTTCTCGTGGGCACCTGCTCGGGCATCCTCTAGGACAAGTCCCTCTTTCATCGCCTCAATCATCTCTGAGGAGATCGGGGCATCGATTTTGAGATTGTAGGTACGCTCAAGACTACTCTCCATCAACGCCGTAGCAACCTCTACATTGTCTGTGAGGAGTAGAAGACCCTCCGAGGCATAGTCTAACCTACCTACGGGTACAAAGTGTCTAAATTTGCCCGCAAGCTTATGGTAGATAGTGGTACGCCCTCGATCATCTCTCTTGGTCACTAGTACCCCTTTGGGTTTATTGTAGACGATGAGTGTAAGCTCTTTGGAGGCTTTGACTTTGAGGAGTTTACCTTTGATATAGATCTGGTCTTCGGGGTCTACCTCATAGCCAAACTCTTGGAGTACTTTTTTGTTGAGTGTAACCTCACCTGCTTCAATGAGTCTATCGGCTTCTCTGCGTGAATATCGTGTGTTGTGTGAAATGTATTTATTAAGTCTCATAGCTCTTTCGTTTTTATCTACTTTTGATGCCTGCATTGATGAGGTCATGGATATGGAGTACACCGATGATGGTACCATCTTCGTGGGTGATAGGGAGGAGCTGTATACGACTCTCCTCAATGATCTCTAGTGCCTCAGAGGCGAGAAGTTCTCTATCGTGGTAGCTGGTTGGGTTGTGGGTCGCATAGGTAATGGCACGGTGGTTGATATCAAACCCCTCCTCCATCAATGCCCGTCGGAGATCCCCATCGCTCAGAAGTGCAATGAGGTGTTGTGCTTTGTCTACGATGAGTACATGGCCGAGTTTCCCCTCACTCATCGTGATGATCGCCTCTTTGAGTGTGGTGGTCTCATCGATGATGGGGAGCTGGGTGGTACGCATCATATCTTTGATCTTGATAAAGAGCTTTTTACCCAATGCCCCACCGGGGTGAAAAGAGGCAAAATCCTCTCGTTTAAATCCGCGTTTGTGCATGAGGGTCACCGCGAGGGCATCCCCTAGAGCCATTGTCACCGTAGTGGAGGTGGTCGGAGCGATATTGAGTGGGCAAGCCTCTTTGGCTACCGAGATATCGAGTGTGACATCGGCGTAGTAGGCGAGGGAGGAGTTCGCCCCCCCCGTCATCGCAATAAGAGGAATCTCAAAGCGTTTGATATGGGGGAGGATTTTGGTGAGCTCTTCACTCTCTCCACTGCTACTAATGGCTAGGACGATATCCTCTTTGCCAATCATCCCTAGATCTCCATGGAGTGCTTCGGTGGGGTGTAGGAAGAAGCTGGGTGTGCCTGTACTCGCAAAGGTTGCGGCCATCTTGGCACCCACTAGTCCCGACTTTCCTACTCCTGTGATGATAAGCTTACCGCGATTGTGGAGGATCTGCTCTACCGCATCTAAAAAACTCTGATCAAGACGCGTTGCCATTTGTAGTAGTGCCTCTGCCTCTATCTGAAAAGTCTCTTGTGCTACGGCGATATAGTCCATCGATGCTCCTTTAGGGTGTCGAGGGTCAAACAATAAAAATTGTCGGAAGGATGAGTGGGTAGCGTTTTTTGGTACGCACCACATGTTTACGGATACTACTTCTAATCTCATCCTCTACATTACGGTGGTTTTTGAGTGCTTCGGGCTTCATATTGAGTAGCATGGTCTCAATCATCTGCTCAATCTCTTTTTGGAACTTCTTATCCTCTTTGTCAGGGACAAGACCATGGCTAGAGATGATAGGTTTTCCAACGACTTTTTGATTACTCTGAGAGATTTGAGCGACAACAGTGACGATACCATCTTCCGCAAGTTTTTGTCTATCGAGGACGACATCATTCTCAATTGTCATATTGTTCTGGTTATCGATATAGGTCTTGCCTGTCTTGACTGTCTTGACCTTCTTGAGATACTTAGGGGTGATTTCGACTTGATCCCCATCACTCATCAGAAGGATATTTCGCTCATCGACACCACACTCTACCGCGGTTTTGGCATGTTTTGCGATGTGGTTATACTCTCCATGTACAGGGAGGAAAAACTTCGGTTGTACAAGGCGTAGGATGAGTTTCTGCTCCTCTTGTCCTGCGTGACCAGAGACATGGATATCGGCAAACTCTTTGTAGCGTACTGTTACACCCGCTTTGACTAGTTTATTCATCAGTGAGGAGACAGAAGCTTCATTCCCTGGGATAGCAGAGGCTGAGATGATGACCGTATCTGAGGGCTTGAGTTTGATATGTCGATGCTCATCGGTTGCCATACGGTTCAGTGCCGCCATTGTCTCCCCTTGTGAACCCGTTGTGACGATAAGGATCTCATGATCTGCATATTTGGGTACCTCATGGACTTCGATAAAGTGTCTATCCTCGATATCGACAAAGCCCAAGGCACGGTTGGTCTCGACATTACGCTCCATCGAACGCCCAATAACACAGATCTTGCGTCCAAACTTCACACCCCGTTGCATCGCTTGGTAGATACGGTGGACATTGGAGGAGAAGGTAGACATAATCACCCGTCCCTTCGCAAGGTCAAAGAGGATATCGAAGGTTTTTCCTACCACCTTTTCACTCTTGGTAAAGCCTGGGTTGTGTGAGTTGGTAGAGTCTGAGAAGAGGCATAAGACCCCTTTGGCACCATAGTAGGCGTAGCGTTGGAGGTCTGTGGTGTAGCCATCGACTGGAGTATGGTCGATCTTGAAGTCAGCAGTGTGAATAAGTGTCCCTGCGGGTGTCTCTATCGCAAGTGACGAGGCATCGATAATGGAGTGAGTCATATGGAGGAACTCCACTTTAAACTCTCCAATATCATACTGCTGTCGCTTGGTGACAAAGTTGAAGTATTTGGTATCAGCTTTGAGTCCATGCTCATTGAATTTATTCTCAATCATTGCAAGGGCGAGTGGGGTGGCATAGATAGGGAACTTCAGCTCTTTGAAGAGGTATGGCATCGCTCCGATATGGTCTTCGTGACCGTGGGTGATGACGATCCCTTTGATTTTGTTTTTGATGGTGTGGAGGTAGCTAAAATCTGGTACAAGGATATCGACTCCATGCATCGTCTCATCAGGAAAGCTCATCCCCACATCGATAATCAAGGCACTATTCTCTGTCTCTAAGACCGCCATATTTCCCCCGATCTCACCGAGTCCACCTAGGGGTGTGAAGCGTACTTTGCCTTTGCTACTGAGATCGATCTGTTTCCATGGGTGCATACGAGCCTCTTGGACGCGTTTGTTCTCCTCTAGTGAGGCACGCATGGTATCATTGACCGTCGTGACATTTTTGCGTTTCCCTTTGCTCTTGTTGCCACTACGCTTCTTGTTTGCATTGTTGTTGCTAGGTCGATTCTCTTGCTTGGGGTTTGCTGTAGCATTAGGTTTTCGGTTGGGATTGGCTTGTCTATTTTTCGCATTAGGGTTGGGTTTTCGGTTGCTATTGGGTTTGGACTCAGTACCTTGATTGCCCTGATTTCCTTGGGTGGTACTGCTGTTTGGCTTTTTGTTGCTGTTTTGTCTATGAGGATTGGGTCTTCTGTTTCTGGGTGTTTTCTCTTCTCTGTTTTGAGAGTTTGCGTTGTTGTTTTCCATCTAAATTATCCTTTAATTCATTATATAACTGATGATAAATAGATGTCGCAGCTTCATGAGGTCGCAAGTTGGGGTCAAGCTCCAACTTTTCAAAGGATTGATTGACACATGCTTTATTAAAAGCAGTTATAAGATTTTTAGAGAGTTTTTTGCGTGGTTGCACAAAGGCAACCTTCAAAAATGCTTCAAACCCTTCATCATCTCGTGAGCGATTCTTCTCTATTAAAAGCACCGCAGAAGTGACATTAGGAGGAGGTACAAACGCCTCTGCTTCTACCTCAAAGCAGAGGGTCGCTTCTCCTACGCTAGAGGCGAGTACTGAGAGAGCAGAGAATGCTTTCTCTTTCGCTTTTGCTGCAAACTTCACGGCAACTTCTTTTTGAACCATCACCAGTATAGACTGGCACTGCTCATCCTTAAATGCTTTTAATATAATCGTAGTGGCAATATAGTAGGGCAGGTTGGCGACTAGATGATAAGGCTCATCGAGTAGACTCCCTGACTCCCAACGCTCAAGCACATCTCCACATCGAAGCTCAAAGGCTCCCGTCTCTAGGGGGCGTTCAAACTCATGGTTAAGATGCTCACATAATCTTTTATCAACCTCAAATGCTGTGACACGTCTTGTTTTTACAAGTTCTTTGGTTAAATCACCTAAGCCAGGCCCAATCTCAGCAACGCGTAGCGTATCATTGGGCATCGCTTGGATGATTTTTTGGAGGTAAATGGTGCTTTTTAAAAAGTTTTGACCAAATTTTTTGGAAGCAAATTCGGCTAAGTTCTCAGTAATCATACTATAATCTACCTTTTAATCACACACAGTGAATATTTTTTGTATAATATTACCATAAAATTTTATATTGGACTATTAAATGGACTATTTCGCAAAACGCATTATCCCCTGCCTTGATGTAAATAATGGACGCGTGGTTAAAGGTGTCAACTTTGTCGGTCTGCGTGATGCAGGTGATCCTGTCGAAGTGGCACGACGCTATAACCAAGAGGGGGCAGATGAGATCACCTTTTTGGATATTGGGGCGAGTCATGAGGGGCGTGATACGATTGTCGATGTAGTCAAAAAGGTCGCCCAAGAGGTCTTTATCCCCCTGACAGTTGGGGGAGGGATCCGTGAACTTAGTGATATCTATAATCTTCTCAATGTGGGATGTGACAAAGTGAGTATCAACTCCGCTGCGATTAAGCGTCCCGCCTTTATCGAAGAGGGGGCGAAGCGGTTTGGCTCTCAGTGTATCGTTGTGGCGATTGATGCGAAGCGTGTGGGGGCAGATCAGTGGCATATCTTCACCCATGGTGGGCGTAACGATACAGGGATCGATGCGTTGGCGTGGGCGAAAGAGGCGTATGAGAGAGGGGCTGGGGAGTTGCTCATCACCTCTATGGATGCCGATGGTACCAAAGCGGGGTTTGATAATGAACTCAATGCCCGTATCCATGAGCTAGTCAATATCCCTATCATCGCGAGTGGTGGAGCAGGTACCATGAAGCATATCGAAGAGGCGTTTACGCTTGGGTATGCGGACGCGGCATTGGCTGCGTCTATCTTCCACTTCAAAGAGATCGATATCATGGAGCTTAAGCACTATCTTCATGAGAAGCAGATCCCTGTGAGACTCTAGATGGTAGTCTGTGCAGGAGAGAGTGAACAGTTTGCGTTTGCTACACCGATAGGGATTGGGCTGGTCGATAGTGCCATACAGCTCACCCAACACTGCCTTGCCTCTCGCCCCAAGAGCCTACTCTTTGTAGGGACAGCAGGGAGCTACGGGGAGCATCAGATTTTTGATATCCTCACCGCGTCTTGTGCGACCAATATCGAAAACAGCTTCTTTACCCAGCAATCCTACACCCCCATAGCCAACAGAGTCGAGAGTATCGAAGCACCACGCGGAGATGTTTCACGTGAAACAATCATCAACTCAAGTAACTATATCACGACTGATGCGACCCTCTGTAAGTGCTATCTCGATGAGGGGATTGGGGCGGAGAATATGGAGTTTTTTGCGGTACTCAAGGTCGCCAAGCAGTTGGGGATACCTGCCCACGGACTCTTTATCGTGACCAACTACTGTAATCAAGAGGCACATCAAGCGTTTGTATCACACCACCAAGAGGCGATGGAGCGGTTGACACACTATGCTCAACAGTACTATGGACTCTAACCCTTAATCTGTGTGGTTTACCTTGATAAGGGTAAATAAGCTATACTCCCCCCATATCACAATACTATAACATAAAGAAAAACAATGAAAAAAATCCTTCAAGACTATACCAAAGAAGAGTTATTGACGCGTATCAAACCGTCTTTTCGTGCAAAGCAACTATGGGGGTGGGTCTACCATAAGTATGCGGACTCCTTTGAGATGATGCCAAATCTCCCCAAAGCACTGCGTGAGAGTTTGGCATCTGAGTACACCCTCAACCCACTGAAGATGCTTACCGTCCAAGAGAGTCAAGATGGTAGCCGTAAGTATCTCTTCGAGCTTCATGATGGACATACGGTCGAGGCGGTACTCCTCTTGATGCGGGAGAAGTCCTACCATGAAGATGGCTCTATCAAGCACCAAGAACGCTACACCGTGTGTATCTCCTCTCAGGTAGGGTGTAAGGTGGGGTGTGCCTTCTGTCTTACTGCCAAAGGGGGGTTTATGCGTGATCTGAGTGCAGGGGAGATTGTCGAGCAGGTACGGATAATCAAGCGTGATAATGCCATCGATGCCAACCGCCGTGTCAACCTTGTCTATATGGGCATGGGGGAACCACTCGACAATCTTGACGCAGTCGTCAAATCGGTCAAGATATTTGCTGATTGTGATGGTATGGCGATCGCCACACATCGTCAGACGATCTCCACCTCAGGACTCAGTAGCAAAATCGCACGACTCGGCAAGATGGATTTGGGGATCAACCTCGCGATCTCTCTACACGCGGTGGATGATGAGCTAAGAGTGAAGCTGATGCCTATCAATAAAGCCTACAATATCCAGTCGATTATCGATGCGGTCAAGGCCTTCCCTGTCAATAGTCGTAAGCGGGTGATGTTTGAGTATCTTGTCATCAAAGAGGTCAATGATGATATCGATGCGGCCAAAAAGCTCTTGAGTCTACTCGATGGTATCAAAGCCAAGGTCAATCTCATCTACTTCAACCCCTATGGTGGGACAGAGTTCCAACGCCCCTCTGATACCTCGATGAGAGCCTTTCAATCCTACCTCACTTCGCGTGGACTCCACTGTACGATCCGTGAGTCTAAAGGACTCGATATCTCTGCTGCGTGTGGACAGCTACGAGAACAAGCATTAGAAGGAGAGCTGTAATGCCAAGTTTAGAACTATGTATGTTGGGGTTTATTGTGTTGGTTGCTGGGGTGAGTGTGGCGTGGTTTGTCTATGACTCCCGTAGTGATGAGGAGCGGTAGCCTTAGGGGGCTACTGCGTCGGATTGGTTAAAGCGTCTCAGCTCTTTGGGGTGGATGAGGGTACGCATCGCACCAAAGTCACTACGGCTCTGGATGACAAAGGGGTTACGATAGTGAAAGGTAAGTCCATAGGCATGGAGCATCAAGCGACTTGCTCCTGTCCCCTCTAGGCGTTGGATAGGGTTGAGTCTCCCCTCTAGGTAGGCATCAGAGGTGGCGAAGCTACTCCCATAGATAGGGTCTCCCAAGATAGGATGTTTCATGTGAAACAAATGGATGCGTATCTGATGGGTGCGTCCTGTATGGGGCATACACTGGATGAGTGTCGCATCGAGTATAGGATCATACTCTAGGGGGATGAAGTCTGTATGGGAGGGTTTGCCCGTGCTAGAGATCGAGACCTTGTGTTTGCACTGGCTATAGTCACTGTTGATACGAATGGGTTGTGTGACACTAAATGGCTCTGTGAGTTCTCCCTCGACCCACGCAAGATAGCTCTTCTGAATGGTTCGCTTCTCGAAGAGGTTTTTGAGTGCAGTTTCGGCCTTTTTGTGTTTGCTCGCAAGAAGGAGTCCTGAGGTCTCCATATCGATACGGTGTACAGCATTAGCGTGATCTCCTGCGATGGTACGAATCTCATCTAGCATCGAGTAGGGGGTTGCCATGGTGTTGGGGTGAACCAGTGTCCCTGACTCCTTCTCAAAGACCATAAAGTCTGGGGTATGGAAGAGTGGGGGATTGCCTTGGGAGTGTGGTTTGAAGTAGACGACCTCAATCTCCCCTTCGATATCCTCCCCCGTATTGAAGATGGAGTGACCATTGATGAGGATCCTCCCTTTGGCTAAGGCACGCTGTGCCTCCCCTTGGCTAAACTGAAACTGCTTCATCATAAACAAAAAAGCAGGCATTCGTCTAGGTACTGTAAACTTCTCTTTTACAAATGGCATCGTCATCTTCTCCCTTTTAAATAGTCTTGTCATTGTATCTAAAAAGTAGCGAAAGTGGATGAGAAAAGAAGCTGAGTTTTGACTGAAAAACTGCTTTATTTTTGACATAAAATTACACCGCTCTTTAACAGAAAATCAAGCATAAATCTAGTAAAATCCCATAAAAATAGTAGAGATATTTTTAATATCTTTGTGTAAAATTTGGAGTGCGAATGGTTAGAGTTGTCAAGCGAAGTGGAAGAGTAGAGACCTTGGATGTATCCAAGATACAGAAGTATACAGCCGATGCGGTCAAGGGGCTTGATGGGGTCAGCCAGAGTGAGCTAGAGGTAGATGCAGGACTTCAATTTCGTGACATGATCACCTCTGAGGAGATTCAGAAGACACTCATCAAGACAGCAGTAGACAAGATCGATATCGATAGACCCAACTGGACCTTTGTCGCCTCTCGCCTTTTTTTGTATGATATCTACCACAAAGCAGTGGGCTTTACGGGCTACAACCACCTGCGTGACTACTTTGAGCGAGGCGAGAGAGAGGGGCGTATCGTCTTGGGACTCAAAGAGAAGTATGACCTTGATGATCTCAATGCCTATATCGACCCTGAACGCGATTTGCAGTTTACCTACCTTGGGTTGCGTACCCTCTATGATAGATACCTCCTCAAAGACCGTAGTGGCTCACCCATTGAACTACCTCAACAGCTCTTTATGGGGGTGGCGATGTTCTTGGCTCAAAATGAGTTTGACTCTCAAGGGTGGGCGAAGAAGTTCTACGATATCTTGAGCCGTTTTGAGGTGATGGCTGCCACACCAACCCTCTCCAATGCTCGTACGCCTAGACACCAACTAAGCTCATGTTATATCGGCTCGACCCCTGATAATATTGAGGGGATTTTTGATGGGTATAAAGAGATGGCACTACTGTCGAAGTTTGGTGGAGGGATCGGTTGGGACTGGTCACTAGTACGAGGTATGGGGTCGTATATCGATGGACACAAACACGCCGCAGGGGGGATTGTCCCCTTCCTCAAAATCGCCAATGATGTCGCCATCGCGGTTGATCAGTTAGGGACACGCAAGGGGGCGATAGCAGTCTACCTTGAGCCGTGGCATATCGATGTGCGTGATTTCCTTGACCTCAAGAAAAACTCAGGAGAGGAGCGTCGTCGCGCCCATGATCTCTTCCCCTCACTCTGGCTCAATGACCTCTTTATGAAGCGGGTAGCAGAGGATAGCACTTGGACACTCTTTGATCCGTTTGAGGTCTCAGAGTTGACGACACTTTATGGTGAAGCGTTTGAGACGCGTTATATTGAGCTAGAGAATAGCCAAGAGGGGATCAACAAAGAGGTGATCTCTGCGAAGGGACTCTGGAAAGAGATACTCCGCTCCTACTTTGAGACGGGGAACCCCTTCCTCACCTTTAAAGATGCCGCCAATAGTGCCAACCCCAATAAGCATACAGGGATTATCCGAAGCTCCAACCTCTGTACGGAGATCTTCCAAAATACGGCTCCTGATAGCTATAAGATACAGTTTATCTTTGAAGATGGTTCGAAAGAGGCGTATGATGAGAATGAGATGATTACTGTCGATAGTGGAGTGTGTAAACCCGCCAAGAAAGTCACCGCCCTTGATACCCTAGGGGGTAAGCAGATTTGGATTGTCGATAAGCAGAAGCAAGATGGAGATACGGCGGTATGTAACCTCGCCTCTGTCAACCTCTCCAAAGTCAACACCAAAGAGGATCTTGCCCGTGTCGTACCGACTGCGATTCGTATGCTAGATAATGTAATTGATCTCAACTTCTATCCCCTTGCCAAAGTCAAACGTACCAATGAGAAGTCGCGTTCAATTGGGCTTGGTGTGATGGGTGAGGCTCAGATGCTCGCAGAGAGTCAAGTGGAGTGGGGGAGTAGTGAACACTTCATCAAGATCGATGAGGTGATGGAGTCACTCTCCTACTATGCGATTCGCTCATCGAGTGACTTGGCACTAGAGAAGGGTGCCTATCCTACCTTTGAGGGATCAGACTGGTCAAAAGGGATCTTCCCGATTGACAAAGCCAATGAAAATGCTTGTAAGCTTGTTGATAGAGGGGGACTCTTTGGGTATACCCACGACTGGCAAGCCCTCAGAGAGAAGGTGCAGAGTGATGGATTGCGTAATGGCTACTTGATGGCAATCGCTCCAACTAGCTCGATCTCTATCCTCACGGGGACAACACAGGCGATTGAGCCTGTCTATAAACGCAAGTGGTTTGAGGAGAATCTCTCAGGACTCATTCCCGTGGTCGCACCCAACCTCTCGTCAGAGACTTGGCAATACTACACCCCTAGCTACGAACTCAACCAAAATGTACTGGTCAAAGCAGGGGCTATCCGTCAGAAGTGGATAGACCAAGGGCAGAGCCTCAATATTTTTATCTCCCTAGATAAAGCGAGTGGAAAGTATCTCAATGAGATCTATATGAATGCGTGGAAGTTTGGATTGAAGTCGACCTACTATCTACGATCACAATCTCCTGAGTCCTCTAATGATGTTGAGGATCGTTCTCAAGAGTGTGTAGGCTGTCAGTAGCCTAAAAGTACCATAGGCTCTCTAGCCTATCTCTCTACGACCTAGAGGGGTTTTACCCCTTTAGGCACCTTCTCCTATTGCCAAAGGGCAAAAAACCGCTTAAAACCCCCATGTTTAACCACCCCATCCGTGCATCTTCTTGGAGATGATTAGATCAATCCCCTCAAAGAGATCATCGATGGTGCTACTCGCCACATAGTACTGCTCCTCTAAGCATGCAAGCCAATCGTAGCGTGTTTGGCTATCTGTTTTGGGGATAAAGAGGAGGATGAGTCCCGCATTTTTGATAATGCTATGGGATTTTTGGAGGAAGTCACTGCGTATCTCGGGAGGGATAGGGGTTGTGACAAAGAGGTAGTCGTAGAGTTTACCCTGCATCATATAGCGTGGACGCTGGAGAGGGAAGTGGAGTGCTTTGGTTGAGGGGTGTGAGGCAAACTGCTTGGAGAGTTGGGTGGCATGGTCTGGATCGGTGGTATTGATCTGGTACTCATAGTCGTGGGCTTGTGCAAAGTCACTGAGGTAGGCGATGCTCTCCTCTTCACCATGGGCAAAGTGGGCGATACGCAACGCAGGGGAGGGGGAGATGATCTCCAAAAGTTGTTTAAAAGGGGCTTCTTCTATCGTTTTCATAGGGAGAGTGTAGCAGAAAATAAGTATAATTGGTGTAAAAAGTGAGGTGATCCATGTCAAAAATCCGTAAAACTATGGAGGTGGCACTTCTACAGCTCCCTAGTGCCACCCGCTACCAATCCAATCTCGATCAACTCCTACGACTCCTCAAAGAGGAGCGAGATAGAGCGATCATCGTCGTGCCTGAGGTCTACCTCACGGCGTATGACTACGCACACCTCACCACCGCTGCGAAGTTCTCTGCGAAGGCGTTGAAGATACTCAAGAAGGAGGTGGGAGAGCAGATTGTGGTGATGACACTGATACTAGAGAGTGAGACAGGCTTTGTCAATCAAGCGGTCGTAATCCATCAGCACAAGATCGTCCACCGACAAAACAAAGCCAAACTCTTTAAGCTAGGTGATGAGGATCTCTACCTAGAAGCGGGTAAACCCAAAAAGATCAAACCCTTTGAGATTGAGGGGGTGAAGTATGCGATGCTCATCTGCTTTGAGTTGCGGTTTAAGGAGCTATGGAGGCAGATAGAGGGGGCAGATATCGTGCTTGTACCTGCACGATGGGGACTCCCACGCAAAGGACACCTTGAGATACTCTCCACTGCCCTTGCGGTGATGAACCAGTGCTATGTACTCCTTGCCAATAGTGCCGATAGTGATATGGCACGCGCTAGTGCGATTATCTCCCCGACAGGTGAGGTGGTGAGGGATGATACCCAAGCGATTATTAGGGGGAGGGTGGACTTTCGAGAGATCAAAAAGATGCGTCGCTATATTGTGATGGATTAGCCTTAATCACACTTTGGATAGAATGGCATCTATAAAGGATATGGCTAGATGATAAAACAGCGGAACAGAGAGAAGCTTGTGCGTGAGATAGAGTACTACTTTAGACTAGACAAGCATGTCAAAGAGGCGTTTTTGACACTCGATAGGGAGGTGTTTGTCCCCCGTGAGTTTAAGCACCTCTCGTATGAGCTTGATGCCCTGCCTCTTGCTGCTCAGCAGTGGATCTCCTCTCCGTTGACCGTAGCCAAGATGACACAGCACCTTGATCTTGAGGGGGTGGATTCTGTCTTAGAGGTGGGGTGTGGGAGTGGCTATCAAGCTGCCATACTCAGCCAGATATGCCGTCGGGTCTTTACCATCGAACGCATCGATACCCTACTCAAGGAGGCGAAACAGAAGTTTGCCACCCTTGAGATCTCCAATATCGCCACCCGTTTTGATGATGGGCAGAGGGGTTGGAGACAGTACGCCCCCTATGAGCGTATCCTCTTCTCTGCTACGGCGGAGAAGATCCCTCCGCTACTCTTTGATCAGCTCGTAGAGGGCGGGATACTCGTCGCCCCTGTCAAACAGCCCGATGCTTCGCACCTCATTATCCGCTATACCAAAACCAAGGGAAATATCCTCTCTGAAGTCCTCGATTCTTGTCTTTTTGTCCCTATTTTGGATGGGACTCAGAAGTAACCCTCTCTCCTCTACTAGAATTTTCTGTAGCGTTTTGTTGAAAAAAGTGATTTCAATCACTTTTTTTGATATACTCTATCATTCACTTATACAAAGGTAGCGTTATGGAAGCAAGAGCAAGGGTTAGGCGTTTTTTGATGGGGGTAGGGGTGGTCTCACTACTCTCTTTGAATTCTCTTTTTGCTAACACCACCGCGGTGTTTCAGGAGGAGGCATCAGGGGTGATGTTTGAGCGGTTACAGTTACAAGATAAGCGTGGGTTCTTGGAGAAGTTCTATGAGACGATGCTCTTTATCCCTGTCTGGACAGAGGAGCAGTCCCTCTCTCCTTTTGCGACTGAACTCTTTGATCAGATTACGAGAGACAAGACCCTCCCACATACAAGCAAGCTCTTTACACGGATGCAAAGTCTTCAGCGTGATGCCCAAGCAGTCTATGGGGATACCCACTCCGTAGAGCGTAAGGTCGCTTTAGAGTTTGCCATCGCCAAGCTCTACAAAGACTACAGTGAGTATCTCATCTATGGGAGTATCAACTGGGGGGCGTTTCAGAGTCGCCTCTACAACCTCAAAGGCAGATCCGTCAATGCCGCATGGGTGACCTATAAGCCCAAGCTCTCTCCCATTGAAGCGATGGAGCAGGCGGTACTGAGTGGGAGTCTGGAGCAGGTATTGGCAGAGGCTACCCCCCAACGCTACCACTATGAAGCCCTAGAGCAATCGCTTGTCAACTATCTCAAGATCCAAGAGCAAGGGGGGTGGAGTCCTATCACCCCTAAGCGTCGCCTTAAGCTAGGGCGAGAGGATGATGCCATCGTCGATCTGCGTGAGCGACTGCGTATGACTGCGGACTATCAAGGGTGTGAGACCAATGAGACTACCCGCTACGATAGCTGTCTCAAGGAGGCGGTCATCCACTTCCAAAAACGCCATGGACTCCTCGCCAAAGGGGTCGTAGACAAGAAGACTCTCAACGCACTCAATCTCCCCGTAGCAGAGCGTATCAAGCAGATACGCCTCAACCTTGACCGTATCAAGTGGCTCAACACCCATGAAGATAGCCACCATATCATGATCAATATCCCCTCCTTTACCCTCTTTTTTGAGGCAAATGGTACACTGATACAGCAGATGCGCGTGATTACGGGTAAGCCCAAAAACCCCACCCCTATCTTCTCCAACTGTGTTGAGACCATTGTCCTCAACCCCCACTGGAATGTCCCCCGTAGTATCATCCAAAAAGAGATGATCCCTAAGCTCATCAAAAACCCTAATGCGATGGCACGACGCGGGATAGAGATCCGTACAGGGTGGGGGAGCAACTCCCAAAAGGTCGATGCCTCAACAATCGATTGGAGTCAGTATCGCTATAGCCGTTCGATGCCCTTTCGCTTTGCTCAGGTACCAGGGAGCCGTAATGCCTTAGGGAAGGTGAAGTTTCTCTTCCCTAACCGCTTCTCAGTCTATATGCACGACACCCCAAATAAACGACTCTTCAAACGACAAGTAAGAGCCTTTAGCCACGGGTGTATCCGACTCTCTCAGCCGAGAGAACTCCTCAAGACCTTCTCTACCTTCAATAAGAGTGTGGATTTTAAGAAGTCCCAACGACGACTACGCGGGACACACAAAGCCTACTTGAAACTTGACCATCAAGTCCCTGTCGATGTGGTCTACCTCACGGCGTATATCGACTATGATGGGGTATTGCAGTTTAGAGATGATATCTACGGGTATGATAAGATGCAACTTCAGGGCTTTCGCTCATGGTAGGGGGCATCGATGCCTTTTAGGCGTGCGGTAGCTCTCACAGGGGGGATCGCCACGGGCAAGAGTAGTGTCGCTGCGTATCTCCACGCTAGAGGCTTTGCCCTCATCGATGCCGATAGTGTGGCTCACACCATACTCGATAGAGAGGTTTCACAGATTGCGACGCTTTTTGGGGAGGCACTGCTTCGGGAGGGGCGGGTCGATCGGAAGGCTCTTGGAGCGATTGTCTTTGGTGATCTAGTGAAGCGAAAAGCCCTAGAGTCACTCCTTCACCCCCTTATCTATGAGGAGATTCTCCAACAATCGCGTCTACTTGCGTCACAACACCCGCTCTACTTTATCGATATTCCACTCTTTTTTGAGGGGGGACGCTACGCAATCGATCGTTCCATTGTCGTCTATGCTACCTCCCAACAGCAACTCACCCGCCTCATGCAACGCGACTCCCTCACCCAAGCCCAAGCTCGTCAACGCATCGAAGCACAGATGGATATTGAGCAGAAGCGTCAGCGTGCCACTTGGGTCATCGACAACACAGGTACTCGCCAAGCACTTCAAGCCAAATGTGATAAAATACTACAACAACTTCAAACATCGGTAGGAGCAATCGCGTGACAGTCACTAAGTATTCGGGAAATGGTAACGACTTTATCTTATTTGTAGCTCAAGAGCGAGCCGATCGATCTGCACTCGCCCAAAAACTCTGTCATAGACAAAATGGTGTAGGAGCTGATGGGCTAGTCGTCGTACTCCCTCACGCCGTCTATGACTTCGAGTGGGAGTTTTATAACTCTGATGGGAGTCCTGCTGCGATGTGTGGCAACGCCTCTCGCTGTGTCGCACACTTCGCCCATGAGAAGGGGATCTCCAAAGATGACAAAGCGGAGTTTCTCACAGGGGCAGGGGTGATTCGTGCGACGATCAATGGGGTCTATGTGGTGAGTGATATGGTAGAGCCTACCATCGAGAGCAAGACGATAGAGGAGGAGGGAGAGATCTGGTGGCTCATCGACTCAGGTGTCCCACATCTCGTAGCAGTACGGGAGAGTATCGAGTCATTTGATCTTGCCCAAGCCCGCAGACTTAGAGAGAAGTACAACGCCAATGTCAATATCTGCCACCTAGAGGGTGATACGATGTGGGTGCGTACCTATGAGCGAGGAGTTGAAGATGAGACACTCGCATGTGGGACAGGGATGGTGGCGTGCTTTATACGCAACTACCTAGAGGAGCTTGCCCCAACCCAAGTCAAAGTCCACCCCCGTAGTGGAGATGAACTCTATGTGAGTTACGAGGATGGGGTCTACCGTTTTGGTGGTCAAGTGACCAAGACCTTTATCGCAGAGACGCTGATATAGCACAAAAGGAAGATAGATGAAAAAAGTAATACTCTCAATGGTCACCTCCGTGGCACTCTTGTGTGCGGGTGGGTTTGAGGATGCGGTGGTGTACTACAAGCAAGGGGAGTTTGCTCCTGCGATGCAAGCGTTTGAAGCATTGGCAAAAGAGGGTGATCTCAAAGCACAGTACAACCTTGCGATGATGTATAGCAAAGGGGAGGGGGATGCCCCTAGCACCACCCAAGCGATGAAGTGGTATGAAAAAGCCGCCAACCAAAACCACGCCCTCTCACAGTACAACCTTGCTAAACTCTACCATGAGGCGGGAGCCAAAGACCCCAACGCCTACAAAAAGGCGAAGTTCTGGTATGAAAAAGCCATCGCCAATGACCTCCCTGAAGCCTATAACAACCTCGCCGTACTCTATATGGAGGGCAAAGGGGTTGCTGAGGATCAGCCCAAGGCGTTTGAACTCTTCAAGACCTCCGCACAGATGGGCAATGCGGACGCTCAGGTCAATGTCGGACGGATGTATGCGTGGAGTCAGCAGATCATTCAAGACAAGATGAAAGCCTACGAAAACCTCAAAAAAGCCCTCGATGCAGGCAAGAGCGAAGCGAGTCACCACCTCGATAGACTCTGCAAAGAGAGTGCATGGGTCTGCAAAGATTAAGAAGTTTAGAAACTTTTAAGTTTTGTAGGGTATAATTTCACCCTACAAACACAAATGATCGCTTAACTCAGTTGGTAGAGTACTTCCTTGACATGGAAGAAGTCGTTGGTTCGAGTCCAATAGTGATCACCATTTTCTTTT
>JAMOSB010000033.1 GCA_027068485.1 Sulfurovum sp. | reverse complement strand
AATAAAGATATTGGTATCAATATAGAGCTTACTTTCCATATTTTTCCATTGTATGCTCTAGGCGTGATCTCTTAGCCTCAATATTTGTCAACCTCCCATGCAAAGAGTCATTAATCTCCTCTAACATCGCCAACTTATGGTTAATACTTATCTGTTTGTAGCGTGCTTCAATCGCCTCTTGTGCAATCTGTGTCTGTGTTTTGCCTTCTAGCTTTGCAATCTCAGCAAGATGTTCAGCTACCTTCTGCTCAAATAAAAAATTCTTTCGTATCGTCATCATAGCTCCTTTGTACATATACTTCTATACATACAATAGCATATTTATCTAAACTTAACAAATCCTAGGCAACAACTCCCCAGTAGGCAAGTCCAAAAATCGCTTTGTTCCCCAAGAACTCTTTAAGACAACCTTGCCTTCATATACCATAGAGACACGACCGATAGACTCAGCACTCTGATGGGTCTGCTTCAAAACCTCTAAAGCCCGCACCTCATCACACTTAGGCACAGCCAAGACAAATGTCCCCTCATTGGCTAAATCCATCGCTTCAAACCCCAACATCTCGCAGATACCTTGGACACTCTCTTGGACGGGTATCCGCTCCTCCTCTATCTCGATACAGACCGAGGAGGCGTTTGCCCACTCATTGAGTACGGCGGAGACTCCTCCACGGGTGGCATCACGCAGGGCGATAATCTCGATACCACTATCTATCAATGCCTTGACTTCAGGGTAGAGGGAGGCACAGTCTGTTTGTAGGTCACTCTCTAGTGCTATCCCCTCTCGTGCAGAGAAGATGGTCGCCCCGTGGCTTCCGACATCACGGCTCACCAAGATACGCATCCCCTCTTGGAGATGGTGAGAGCTAATCCCCTGATACGCCACCTCTCCTATCCCTGTGGTGTTGATAAAGAGCTTGTCCACCGCCCCTTTGGGGACGACTTTGGTATCTCCACTCACCACTATTGCCCCATTGATCGCTAGCTCTTTTTTCATACTTCGTACAATCTTCTCTAGCTCTCGTGTCTCAAACCCCTCTTCGATAATGACACTACAGGTGAGGTACTTGGGTTTGGCACCCATCATAGCCAAGTCATTACAGGTACCACAGATTGCAAGCTTACCGATATCCCCTCCACTAAAAAAGAGCGGACTTACCGTAAAGCTATCGGTACTCATCGCTAATCTGCCCTGCTCAATGATGGCACTATCTTCACTCTTTTGGAGTATCTCATTGGCAAAGTGTTTGTAGAATATCTTTGAGATAAGTTCACTATTCTCTTCTCCACCATTTCCGTGGGCTAAGGTTACGGTTTTTGTCATAATAGGTTTCCATATTTATAGTAGGCACTGCACGCCCCTTCACTGCTGACCATACAACTCCCCACGGGGCTATTGGGTCGGCACGCTGTTCCAAATATCGTACACTCTGGTGGCTTGGCTATCCCTCTCAAGATATCCCCACAGATACAGAGCTGGTGATCCTCTATCTGAGCAATGGGTAAGATATCTCGGTAGATGACCTCTGCATTATAGGCATCAAACGCCTCACGCAACTTCAATCCACTATCAGGTACATTGCCTAATCCACGCCACCGAAAGAGACTCACTTTTTCAAAATATTTTTCGATAAGGGCTTGTGCTTTGAGGTTGCCCTCGTAGCTAACCACCCGTTTGTACTGTATCTCTAGCTCACACCGCTCCTCAATGAACTGCTTGACAATCATACTAATCCCCTCCATCGCATCGACAGGTTCAAACCCTGTCACCACCACAGGTCTACCATAGGCTTTGGGGAACTTCTCATAGATCTTAGAGCCACTAATCACACTCACATGACTCGGTCCCAAAAATGCGTCGATCTGGTTGTTGTAGCTATCGACATGGACATCACGACTATCAATCAGCTCTACCATCACCTCAGGGACGGTGACATGGTTGATATGGAAGAGGATATTAGGGATATTGAGGGCTATCACTTGATCGATCAAGACCGCACTCATCGGGGTGGTCGTCTCAAACCCTATCGCAAAAAAGATAATCTTTTTATCAGGGTGGGCTTGGGCTATAGCGATACACTCCATAGGAGAGTAGACAAACCGTACATCCGCCCCTTTGGCTCGGGCATCTTGTAGACTCCCTCGACTCCCTGGGACTTTAATCATATCTCCAAGGGTGACGAGTATCACCTCAGGTTGCATTGCCAAGAGATAGGCGTGGTCGATGCGTTCTTTGGGCATGATACAGACAGGACACCCTGGACCATGGATAAAGTTGATCGTCTCAGGCAACAGCTGTGGCAATCCAAACTTCATAATCGTATGGGTATGCCCACCACACACCTCCATGATATTGATGGGTCGCTTTAGCTTCTTAGCATCCGCTGCGATGCGTTTGGCATAGGCTTGGATCGTCTTGCCATCACGAAAATCATCATATAGATTTTTGAGTTCTAACGCTTTCATCTGTTTTCACAATGGTCATCATCTAAAATGGCTTGACGGCGTTCCTCCTCATCCATCAGCTCCAAAATCTCACGATAGGTTTCAATCGATGCCAACGCCTCTGCCTCATCAATCTTATTCATCACAAACCCAATATGCAACAAGACATAATCCCCTACCTCAATCGACTCTTCTGCCATCATCATCAGATTGGCATCGCGTTGGACTCCCATCGTATCGACTCGACACATTGTCCTATCCTCACTCACATTGACTACTCTACTTGGTATCGATAGACACATACTACCCCCTCATCTTTCGTTTGAACTCTATCCAGTCAGAGACCGCTTTGATCGAGTCGATATCATTGATATTGACCTCTAAGATATCGACATTGGGTTTGATGCGTCTCGCATCGGCCCTCTCTTGAGCCATATCATACTTAAAGTGTGGAAGTAGATCCGTCTTGGTGATAAGTATCAAATCAGCTTGACGAAACATCACAGGGTATTTGGCGATCTTATCCTCCCCCTCAGGGACAGAGACCAGTACGATATTGAGATGGGTGCCGACATCGTAGCTTGCGGGGCAGACGAGGTTACCAACATTCTCAACAAAGCAGACATCTAGTGTATCTAGTGGCATACCATGTAGCCCCTTATGTACCATAAAGGCATCTAAGTGACACGCCGTACCTGTCTGTATCTGTTGGGCAGGTATCCCTTTGGCTCTGAGGCGGTTGGCATCTCGCTCAGTCTCCAAATCCCCCTCAATCACACCAAAACGAAATGGTGCCACATCTGCCAAATACTCCAAAAGCGTCGTCTTCCCTGAACCAGGACTTGACATCAGATTGATACCTAGTACCCCCTTGGCTTCAAGGTGACTGCGATTGTGATCGGCTTCATGGTCGTTCTTGTCGAGTATCTTCTGTATGACAGAGATCGTCTTGGCATCATTGAGCTGTGGGTTATGGTGCAGGTGTTCGTGAGCATGTTGGTGGCTATGGCTCTGCTCATCGGTATGGCTATGTTCGTGTTCTGTTCCTCGTATACTACATCCGCAATCTTGACACATTATCTTCTCCTATCCTAATAAAATATTGGTTCCCACGATGAGTGAGACAACCCCTGCAACACTAAAGGCGTATCGCACATTTTTGACACTCCCCAAGAGGTGTTGATTGAGGTAGAGTATGACCAGACCAAACCCTACAAAAATCAGCATCACCCCTGCGGTAAATGCTCCTACCATCCAGAGATCGACACAACCACTCCCTACTGCTCCAAGGGTGATAAGCATCCCTCTAACCCCTCCTGCTCCCATCAGTAGCCCCATCGTAAAGGAGGAGCTTTGGGCTACACTCTCCTGATGGTCATGCGACTTACCAAACCAGATATGGGTATGCTCTTTGCCCTCATGCCAGTGGGTTTTGAGCTGAATGCGATCGGTAGAGACCAAAAAGAGTAGATAGAGTCCCATCACGATAATCACCGTAGCAGAGATAAGATCCCCATACCCCAACACCTCATCACTAATCTCGATGGTCTGTAAGAGTTTGGCAAAGAGAAAAAGACTCACCCCATGTCCTATGGCAAACAGGGTTGTAATGAGTAGGGTTTTTTGCTTATCTTTACCGATAGAAAAGTCTGCTATTGCAGTGAGATGATCAGGACCAAATGCGTGTAATATGCCATACCAGAAGATAACCAAAAGGGATAACTCCATCCTAACTCCTTAAAACTGAATGATTATTCATTATTGTATCTTTTCAAGATGAAGCTTATATTAAATAGCCTCTTTTTTTGACTATTTTAAAGACAAAGAGAGCTTTTGGAAGAGGAGGCTTGGTAGACTATCTGCCCCAACGCTATCCCCCCATCATTGGGTGGTATGGTATGAGGGATAAGTGCTTGAGGAAACTGCTCCAATACCAAGCTCAAAAGTACCCTATTTTGAAATACCCCTCCCGTAAGTACCAAAGGAAAACTCTGGTAAGGAGCATACACCGCTACAATGACCTGCACTAAGGTATGAAAAAACTTCGATACCGCAATAGTCGTATCAGACTCAGCTACCAACTCCACAAGCATAGGATAGAGGTCTATCCTCCCCTCGTGATACTCAAAAGGGTAATCCCCTACCACACGGCTATCGTAATAGGCTTCAAGGAGCATACCACTCTCCCCCTCAAAGTGCATCACCTGACAGATACCTCTCAGAGAAGCCACTGCATCAAAGAGTCGTCCCATAGAGGAACTCAAGGGTGCATTCAACCCCTTTTCCCACATCAGGTAGAGACTCTTCATCTGACTAGTTGAAAAAGCTTGAACCGTTGGGGTGTCTAGCTCAAATACCTTCTCTCCATAGATCTCAAACAGTAGACTCAACGCCACCCTTCGTGGTTCTTTAATCGCTTTGGTCGCACCCAAAAGGCGAAAATAGTCTAGATGTGCCACGCGTCTATAGTGCGTATAGTCACAGAGTAGAAACTCTCCACCCCATAGATGACCATCCTCTCCCAAACCTGTCCCATCAAAGGCTACCCCAAAAACCGTTTGGGTAATCCCTCGTTCTGCCATCACCCCCAAAATATGTGCATAGTGGTGCTGTACCATGCTGTGAGGTAGCCCAAGACTTTGAGCATACTTTGTACTCTCATACGCGGGATGCCTATCAGAGACAACCACCTCTGGGGTAAATCGATAGATGCGTTGAAGCCTCTCAATCGTATCTTTGAAATAGGCAATCGAATCAATCCCCTCCAAATCTCCAATATAAGGAGAGAGTACCACACGATTATCCCACCCCATCGCTACGGTATTTTTCTGATTTGCCCCTACTGCGATAGTCCTCTTATCCAAAGTAACGGGTAGTTTTATCTCGATAGGGGTATAGCCCCTCGCCAACCGTAGTGTAACGAGTTGATTTTGGACAACCATCACGACACTATCATCACACCCATTCACAATCTCTCGTGTGTGTTCAACCACATAGTCATATACCCTAGAGAGCTTTTGGATACCCTCATAAGTCGTCGCAATGGGTTCACCTGAGAGATTTGCACTCGTTGCGATGAGTGGACGATTGAACTGCTCTAGTATCAAGAGATGTAGCGGTGTATAGGGCAAGAGTATACCGATATAAGAGAGATTGGGAGCGATTGACTCATCGCTTTTTTTAGCTCTCAATAGCACGATGGGTCGCTCTTTGGAGGTCAACAACGCCTCCTCTTTGGGATCTATATATGCCATAGATTTTGCCATCTCGATATCTTTGGTCATCACCGCAAAGGGTTTGGTTGGACGCTGTTTTCGCTCTCTTAATCTAGCAATCGCCTCTTTATTGGTCGCATCACAGACCAGATGATACCCCCCTACCCCTTTGATCGCTACAATATTTCCATCGTAGAGTAGTTGCACAATCTCCTCTATGGTTGGGTTCTCTATGGGTGTAGAGATACCTTTCCCCATCAGTTTGAGCGTTACACCACACTCCCAACACCCTATGGGCTGCGTATGGTATCGTCGATTGAGTGGATTAGTGTACTCCTCTTGACACGCATCACACATCGGAAACAGACGCATAGAGGTATGGACTCTATCATACGGCAAATCGTAGATAATAGAGTAGCGTACACCACAATTGGTACAGGTGATAAATGGATATCCATATCGTCGATTGGTGGGGTCAAAGAGTTCCTCTCTACACGCATCACACAGCGTAATATCAGGGGGGATATTGATACTAATCTCCCCATCATTAGAAGTCTGGACAATCCTAAAGTCATGAAACTCTCGATAGGCTACCACTTGATACCTCAGCGTATCAATCGTCGAAAGGGTGGGAGCATTTGCTCTTATGGCATCAAGGAATTGTTCTACTTGAGGCAAGTTGCTATTAATAAAGATTTCAACCCCAGTGGTACTATTGCTAATCGAACCATAAAGATTGAATGATTGTGCTAACCGATAGATAAAGGGACGAAACCCTACCCCTTGTACCCTACCATTGATAGTGACATGATAGCTCTGCTCTCTCACCCTAACTTATCTCACGATCGCTTTTTGGGTCTGTTGTGCTTGCTTCAAGATACGATAGCGTACCTCATACCATCGTGGATGGTAGATCACGATAGCCCTCTCACTCTCATAAGCTCTAAAGAGCTCCTCAGAACGAAAAAGAGAGACAAAACGATCCCTTTTGCCCCCGTGACACACCTTGTGGCTCAACGCCTCTAACGCACCGATATGGGAGACCACTATCGCCCCATCTTGTTGTGCGATATCCCCCTTGAGACGATAGCGGTTACAGCTATCTAGGTACATCGGTTTACCTACAAATATCTCTACTTCATACGATGACTCATCTACGCGTGTAGGGAGGTGGATAACACTTCGTACACCTAGCGTATTGTTGGTATCGTGTGGGGTAAACTCATGGTGTAGAGAGGGGTTACCAAAGAGCATTGCCCCCATCCATACCATCATCACTCCATAGCGTTGTATCATACAGCTACCCTCTCTACACTTTGACTAAAATAGAGTCGATGATTCATCGACACCTCTTGACTTATCTTCACAAAAATGCGTCGGTTGGCAAGGAGTGACCCTCTCACCACCACCGCATCGATTGCCATACTCTCCTTGAGTCCATCAAGCTCATTGGTGACAAACTCCAAAAAGCTCTCAATCACACCATAGGACAACCCTAGTGGATCAACCCCCGCAAGCTTGAAGCTCATCGCTGTACGGATGGTCATCAGTGGATCAAAAGAGGGTTTGCCCTCTAGGTTGACAAGCTTATAGTCGATGCGAGGTCCTCTCTCTCCTAGGAAGTTCAAGGCATTCTCCTCTATACGCTTTGCACCCTCTTGGAGATTATCGGTAGAGGTAAAGCCTAGTATAATGGCGATCACACCCCAAAGTCCATAGAGTCCATCCCACTGCTCTAGCTGCATCGATTTAATCGCTTCATAGTGTTGCGAAAAGTGTGTTTGGTAGTTCTCTACCAACTTCTCTCCCACCTCATCACTCAGAGAGATCTTCTGAAATATCTCCTCAATCGACTCAAAGTGACACCCAAAAGCAAGATACTCAATCAATCCAAACTTCTCCCCTTGCACCACGATATTGACCCCACTTCTATCGAGGTTGACCCCTGCGATAGTTTGAGCAGATTGAGAGAGGTTCCACTGCTCAATAATAGCATGAAATGCATCGATCTGTGGAGTGAGCTTAGGCATCAAGAGAGGCGTTGGTGGCACCCCTCTATCTCCACTGAGTATCAGTGTATGGTTAGGTGAGGCAACCACCTCTAGGGGAGTAAGCTCCTCTACGATAGGGGTGAGGAGCAGTTGCTCTTGTGCATGAACTCTCTGTTTGGTCATAAAAATGATATCTACCCCACGCTGATGAAGTGCCTCCATCAAGAGATAGAGTATCGCATCATCGGGTAAGCGAAAGCGTATCAAATCTGCCTCCACTGCTTCAAAATCCCGTGTAAACTGCAATCGTTTCTTGAGCTTGATAGCAGGTTTTTCTAGTGAAGCCAAAGCATTCAACTCATAGGACTCTACGGTAGCATACTTCTCCACCGTAGCAAGATCATACGCCAAGATATCAAAAGAGACCGCATTACACAGTGCAGAGGGGCATCCTACAAAATACTTACCATAGAAGGTATTGAGCTCTACGATAGCCCCCTCCTCTATCTTCTGTGCCGTATGCTCAAACTGCTCTTGATACGCTCCACTACTTGCCTCTACTGCGTATCCACACCAGTCACACGCCGTAGAGATATCATAACGCTCTTTAATGGAGTTGAGACACGCAGGACAGGGAGGAAGTGATATCTTCTTCTCCTCTACAAGTGGATAGGGTATCGTAGGCATCTCCTCTACAAGTCTAGCCTCTGTCCCGTACAAAAAGAGTGAGTGCGGGAGACGCATCGCAAAATCTGTCGCAAATGCTTCAAGGGCTTGAGGCTCCTCCGCCTCAACAAAGAGTCTCAACTCAAGCCCCTCTCTAGAGAGGTTTCCTTGGAGACTTGAGGTACGAAGTTGCTCTAAAAATATCTTCTCATAGACTCGTGCATGGGCAGGGTAGATAAGCTTATACTCCAATATCATAGGTGACTCCTTTGATATAGGTCGTGGAGGTCACATCCGTAATCTTGAGTGATTCATCCTTCACCTCTATCGTGATACCAATACCTCTAAGCTCATCAAGAATCACACGCTCCATCGTCTCACTTGCATTTACCACCGCCTCGGTCATCGTAAAGGTACTATCCTCTCCAATGACATGAGGAATCACCCCGACAATCTTCACAGGGGGGAGATCCCCCATCATCTCAATCATCTGAAGTGTCTGAAGCATCTCCACCTCATGTGCCGAACCATTCCAAGTGATAAAGTCAGGTACTTTGTCAAAATCAAAGGCATAGACATCCCCCACAGCTCCCCCCTCTACATTGACACAATCTATCAGAAGGATACGATCATACTCGGTGATAATAGGAATCAGCCGTTGAGCCAGTGTCCCCCCATCAATAATCTCTACCTCATGCGCTATAGAACCAAAGTGATACTTCTCCTCAATGAGATTTGCCAAGTGTGGTCCAATCCCCTCATCTCCAAACAAAATATTACCAATACCTAGTATTAAAATTTTCAAATATATCCTTTTATATCAATGCACTAAGACACTCTATCGTGTAGTACCTATCAAGAGAGAAGAGGGAAAATGAAAGGAAAGTTGTGTAAATTTTAAGGAGGTTATACACAGGGACACATTATCAAAAACTACCATTTTCCCTCTTGATAAATACTACTAAGGAGAGAAAAGAGGAGATACCTTACATGTTTTGGATAACAGATAAAAATTTCTTTTCTCTCGTGACTAGTATTTGTCTCTAGGTGAAGCGTTAGAGGAGCTAATCCCTCTAACACCTCCTACTTAAACCTTAATGCTTTTTATGCCATTTGAGCCCAGAGAAGATCGCATCCATCGCCCCCTCTTTGCCATAGACGGCGTTGAATATCGCCATATAGACATGCCCTACCACAAACAAGATCACACCCCACATCACAATATGGTGTATCTCTCGAACCATTGCAAGTCCCCCCATCATCACCTCTAAGCGTAACATAGGATCATATAGAAGCCCTGCAAGTCCATCGTGATAAACATGAACATAGAGGATAAATCCTGTCAAAATTAACACAAACATCATCATATAGAAACCCGCATATGCCATAAACTGCACAGGGTTATAGACCCCACTCAGCTTTGGGTGCTTGGTAATAAAGAGATAGTACCCTATCTGCTGTAGCCACACCTTAGGATTGAAGATATCTTTAATGGCATCGCGTTCTATCTTATTTTTTGAATTAAAAATAAAGGTATAACTCTTATAGAGGACTACCGAAGTCATCACAAATCCAAAAATAATATGCCAACTTCTAAAGAGCGCATACATAAAATTTGTCGGCTCAGAATTGGGAATGGGAGAGACAAAAGGAACAGCAATATAGAACCCTGTAACTGTCAATACCACAATCGAGAGTGCACGGATCCAATGTTGCCATCGATACCCTGCACTAAACTCCATCTCCTGAACAATCTCTGTATTGTGAATGGCGTTTTTATCTACATTTTCCATTTTAGCTCCTTAGACATTACATGCACCCCCATAGAGAGGATCAACTTTGTACTCACTTAGCTTATTGCCCTTTGTATCCATCACATGCACAGCACACGCGATACAAGGATCATACGAGTGGATAATACGGATAATCTCCAAGGGTTGTGTGATATCGAGTATCTTCAGCCCAACCAGATCCGCTTCATAAGGTCCTTTGATCCCTTTGGCATCTTCAGGAGAGGCATTCCATGTACTAGGGACAACCGCTTGGTAGTTTTCACAGACACCATTTTTGATGCGTATCCAGTGGCTAAGCATCCCTCTTGGCACATCTCCAATCCCGCGTCCTTTATACTCCTTATCCTTATCGATGACATAAGGAGCACAGGTCTCTTGATCGACTTTTAGGTTCTCTATCAAGTTATTAAAGGCAAGGATAGCATTGTCTGCGATAATCTCACACTGCAATGCACGCGCTGCGGTACGCCCTAGGGTTGTAAAGAGTGCAGAGACGGGGAGTCCCGTCTCTTTTAAGAAGCCATTGACAGACGCTTGTACCAGCTTATTACCTCTAGCATAACTGACAAGTAGACATGCCAAAGGTCCAACCTCCATTGGTTTACCATCATAACGAGGGGATTTAATCCAGCTATATTTTCCTTTTGGATCGATATTTTGTGAATGAATCATCTCGCCATCAGGTCCAACACTCTCCCCCTCTACAAACCCTGTGTAGTTTGGATTGGTTTTACCATCATAGGGGTGGAGTGGCTCATCATCTGCATACCATGAGTGGGTTGCCTCCTCCGTGATAAGGTCTTCATTAATATCAAATACCTTACTCAAATCAGCATTTTCAATATATCCACTATCAAAGAGATACTGATCTCTACCGACCATAAAGTCTCTAAATGCCATAAAGTTTTTGACCCCTACAGGCTTGACTACAGAGGGTTCCTCTTTGAACATCTCCGCAGCCATTTTGATATCGGCTACATAAGCATTTTTGACAAAGTTTGCCATTGTCTTATACTTGGTGAGATACTCTCCCATACGCGAAGGATCTAAGATATCCATAACACAGGTTACACCACCGACTACGAGTGATTGTGGGTGAGGTTGTTTCCCACCAAAAATCGCTAAAAGCTGTGCTGCGATGCGTTGCATCTCTAGGGCTTTGAGGTAGTGAGAGAGGGCAATAAGGTTCTGCTCTGGTGTGAACTTATAGGTACCATGTCCCCAATACGCATTGGCAAAGGGTCCAAGTCCTTGAGGATGCTTAGCAAATTTGGCTACGGTCTCTTTGACTTTTTTCAGCTCATTGACCCCTGTACCGATCGGGTTGTCACTATATTTAAATGCCAACTCACTCGCTTTTTTCTCATCTGCACTCAACGCAGAGACGATATCAACCCAATCCACACCATGAAGATGATAGAAGTGTACCACATGGTCATGGAAGAAGAGTGCAGCATTCATCAGTGTACGCACTAACTCCGCATTGAGAGGTATCTTGATCCCTAGGGCATCTTCTACCGCAATGGTACTTTTGAGGTAGTGTGAGTAGGTACAGACCCCACAAATCCTCTGCATAATCAATGGTACATTTCGTGGATCTCTCCCCTTAGCAATCACCTCTAATCCTCTCCATAAGGTAGAGGAGACAAAGGCATCCTCTACGACCCCATCATCTCCCACAATCACCTCTGCTCTAAGGTGTCCCTCTATTCTTGTAATTGGATCTACTACTACTCTTTTACTCATCTTCTCTCCTCTCTACTCTTTTGGTTTTTTAATGGTTGAGATCACAGCGTGTGCGGCGATTCCTACAACTGTGGCACTCAGAAGTGTCACCCCTATCTTATCCGCAGTGGCATCTGCTCCCATCCCACTAAAGGTCGTATTGTAGAGCTTCTCGGAGAGAGGCTCTCCCACAACACCCATAGTATCCCAGAAGTCAGGTTCACTACATCCCATACATCCAAACCCAACCTGAACAGGCCATGAGGTACCTTGGTTGAACTTATTTTTAGAGCAGTTGTTGAAGGTATATGGTCCTTTACACCCTACCTTGTAGAGACAGTATCCCTCTTTGGCACCTGCATCTCCAAACTGTTCGACAAACTCACCCGCATCAAAATGCCCGCGTCGTTCACAGAGGTCATGGATACGGTTACGATAAGCCCATTTTGGTCTGTTGTAGGCATCAAGTGCGGGGAGTGTACCATAGAGGATATAGTGTAGGAGTGTTCCTACGATATTCTTCTCACTAGGAGGACACCCTGGTACATTGATGACAGGTTTATGGGTGATTTCACTAAGACCCACCGCTCCTGTAGGGTTGGGGACAGCTGCTTGTACCCCACCAAATGCCGAACAAGTCCCAATAGCAAAGATTGCTGCGGCATGTTCTGAGGCTTCATAGGCGATATCTTTACCTTTTTTGGCATGCCCACCAATCGTCAGATAAGCGCCTGCGTTGCCTGTAGGGATCCCCCCCTCAACCATAAGGATATATCTCCCCTTATACTTCTCTATGGCTCCCTCAAGGTTCTGCTCTGCTTGCCACCCCGCAGCAGCCATAAGCGTCTCATGATACTCCAATGAGATATAATCAAAGATCAGACTATCAATCGTCGGTTCTGCTGAACGAAGCAGTGACTCACTACACCCCGTACACTCTGCCATATGCAACCATACGATAGGGAGTCTATCGGCGACCTTGATCGCCTCTGCCATAAGAGGTGTAAAGCTAGAGGGGAGTGAGAGTACGGCTGTCATCATCCCCGCCCACTTCATAAAATCTCTTCGAGAAAACCCCTTCTCCTCTATCGCACGCTCAATAGAGTTGCTCTCATCCATCTTAGGTAGCGTCTCCAACTGTGCAATCCGCTCTTTAAACGATCTATACAATAGATCATAAGAGCTATCTGTTTTTTCAATACTCATCCACTTCTCCTTTTAAAATTGAATAACTATTCAAATCATAGGGAAAGTAAACTTACAAATAAATGAATACTCATTCATTTATTTAATTGGTGAGTAGTTTTTCTCTGAAATAACAAGTCTATACGCTATCGTTTGGGGGAGAGTTGGGGGCTACTGAGTTGTACAGACAGAGCAGATATCAAACGATTTGAAGATAAAAGAGGCCTTCTCTATCGTCTCACTTCCCACCATCGCTTCGATTGCGATACCCCGCTCAAGGGCATTACCGTGGCTGAGATTCCACTGTGTCGGGACGATAATATCATACTGCGTGATATGCCCCTCAACGACACGCGTACGGTGGATGAGGGATCCCCGTGCTGCCTCAACGACCCCTACCCCCTCTAGGCTATCTAGCTTAGGGAGTGTAGGGAGGGTTGCGGAGGGTTCATCGAGTCTAAGGTTTTGGAGTAGGGTTTTGCTATAGTCCAAGAGTCGTACCACCTCATGAACACGCGAAAAGATCCGTGTCAGTAGAGAGTCTTTGTAGTACTTATGGAGGCTCTTGACCATCGGCTCTTTGGCGACCATCGCACGCGCAAGCGGTCCGACCTCATAGAGTCGCTGTTTGTAGCTCACCGCTTTGGCATAACTCCCCTGCTGTATCGCCTCCTCTACATAACGCACATCAACCCCTGAGACCGTCGTCGCCATCGATTTACCTGAGCGAAAAAAGATCTCCTCACCAAAGACAATAAAACGATCATGACTCTGCCCTACCTCTCCCATCCCTTCTCTCTCCATCAACCCCAAGAGCCGTCCAAAATCTCCTGCAATCTCTTGAAGATGCAACGCTTTGTCTCTCGCAAGATAGCATTCAAACGGCATACCAATCACCACCTCTTCAAAAAAGCGTATCGTCTCATCAAGCAGACTTTGAGCCTGCATCACCTCCACATAGGTGGGGTCACAAGTCACCCCACCTGGTACCGCGTAGCTAGAGTGAGGCCACTGCCCTGCAAAGAGTGCCAACGCTTTGGTGATCGTAGAGGAGAGATAGGAGGCTTTGAGTGCATAGTTCTCCCCTGTTTCCGCTCCTACAAGCCTCTCCAACTGAGGTAAAATCGTCAAATAAAACCACTTCATATGGTTTTGTATCAGTTCACACGATAGTGTAAACTCACGAATCCCTTTCGCCTTCGGGCTCAACGCTACCTCTACCCCTGCTTTTTGGTATCCATCCTCTATCGCTCGTACCGATGCGATAAGGTGTGCATGGTTACAGATACCACAGACCCGAGGGGTAATCACCAACGCATCCAAAAGATGCTTCCCAACCAAAATCTCCTCTATTCCACGATAGAATCCAAAGTTGATCGTGACATCCTCCACACGCCCATGAGAGAGTGTGAAATCAAGCTCAGCCTCTCCCTCTATCTTCTCTATCAGTTGTTTTATCTGCATCCTATCGATCCTTCTTGGTAGTTACACCTCATACTCCACCACCCTCTCCTCTAACCTCTTGATCTTAAAGCTCTTGGCGATACCTGTAGCGGTGAGGTAGGCACGGCGAGGCACCCCTAAGGGCATTGTGGCGGGGATCCCCATATTAGTCTTGGTATGAAAGAGGGCCGTTTTGGGAAAGCTAGGCTCTGTACACCCAAAGCAGGGAGTCCCCACGATTGTCTTGGAGCTGATATCATTCCAGAGGATTTTATTGCAACTGCCTCGGGTATAGGGAGCTTGACAGCCATTTTCATAGAAGAGACACCCCTCTTTGAGTCCCCACCCTTTGGTATCGACTTTCCACTCAAAATACTCATTGCGTGTACAGCCTGTATGCACCGTAATCCCATAGAGTTCTTGAGGACGATGAAGGTGGTCAAGAGGGATAGAGATACCTTGAGCCAACATCATCAAGACATAGGAGAGCCATTTGGGATGGATGGGACACCCTGGTAGAGAGATCAACTTAGAGGCGTAGGAGTCATAGCGACTCACTCGCTCCTCCTCATCAAAACAAAACCCTGTGATATGCGTAGGGTCATACTGCTTAAAGACCCCTCCAAAAGTAGCACAAGTCCCTGCGGTGATGATATGCTCAGCCCGCTTTGCATAGGATTCAATCACAGGAAGTATCTCTACCCCCACCTTCACAACCCCCTCAGCCTTGAAAGACCCCTCAAGGATCAAGATATCACAAGGGATCTCACTCTCGATTAATTCGGTGAGTCCATAGGGGGTATCGAGTACAGGGTGGTAGAGTAGTTCAAAGTGAGAGAGAATAGAAAAGAGCTCAGGATGATTGAGAAAAGAGTGTGCATTACCATTACAACTGATGGACTGAACCCAAACAAGTGTAAGTTTTGACATCATACACTCTTGAGTGCGTAGTAGATATTGCGTGAGATATCCTCGATATACTCATCCAAGCTTCGAGGGAGTATCGCCTCCCCTTCGAGAAATACCATCCCCCCAAGATAGCCCATAAAGAGTCCAAACGCAGAGAAGAAGTCTTGATTGCGAAGCTCTCCACTACTCACCCCATCATCAAAAAAGATCATAATCTCAGTGATAAAGCCACTCACACAGGTCATCCCCTCACACCCATCCTTAAAAACCTCACGGTGAGAGAGATAGACACGCAAAAAATACTCAATCATCTCAGGCTTCTCTTTTGCCATGCTAAAGTAAATCGTAACAATCTTATGAATCTTCTCACGCGAGGAGATCTCTAGCATATTGACCGTGCGTATCTCATCTCCTAGCACCTCTGAGGTGTATTTGATAATCTCTTTTGCCAAGACATCTTTAGAGGAGAAGTAGTTGTAGAGATTGCCAACACTCATCTGTAACTTGGTTGCGATATCGGGGATAGTGGTTCTGTGAAATCCATTGGAGGAGAAGAGTTGTAATGCTCCTTGGATGATCGCTTCTCTTTTTAGAGCCTTCTTATCTACTATTTTCAAAACTATCCTTTTGATATGCAAAACATATAAACTAAAAAGCTCATTTTAGCATAACTCTACACTAAGCATACTGTATCACACGATAAAAATACCAAAGGGAAAAAGAGAGGATTCTATCTCAGATAAGAGGAAGAGGAAGAGGAAGATCAAGCCTCCGCAGAGGAGGCTCAATAAGGATTATGCGTTGGCAACAGCGTCTTTGAGTGTTTTACCCATTTTAAACTTAGGTGCGGTGTGTGCTGGTTTTGTATAGGTTTTGTCTGTTCCTGGTACTTTACCACTCTTCTCTGCTACTTCTACTGTCGTAAAGGTCCCAAAACCTACGAGGGCTACAGACTCTTTTTTGACGAGTGCTTCGGTAATAGAATCAGTAAATGCCTTTACTGCTCTCTCTGCTGCTGCTTTACTCTCAAACTCGCCATTTTTTTGTACCAACTCTACAAAATCTGCTTTTGTCATCATTGTTCCTTTTTTTAAGATAGAGTCATTATAACACAACTTAATCTTAAAAAAAGATAGAATGACAATCAAAAAGCCATAAATTAGGGAAGCTATCGAGATTTAGTCTGTTTATCGTAAAAGTTTAGAAAGACTTTTATGAAAATAAATATTAAGAATTTTTTAATTGGATAATTTAGGGGGAAGTCTCATAATTGAGATGGTGCGTCAGAGAGGATTTGAACCTCCACGGGCTTGCGCCCACCAGCCCCTCAAGCTGGCGTGTCTACCGTTCCACCACTGACGCTTAGTAAGTTGATAAGTTTTAAGTCTCTACCTAGACTCTAACATAAAGTTGTGACGGTATTATACCACCACAACCTTAAACTAAACTTAACCAATAAATGGGTTTGCGTAAAGTGCGATAAGAGCAATAACAAGTGTATAGATAACTTGTGCTTCGATCATAGCAAGAGCAATAAACATAGTAGTCATAAGTTTACCACCAAGACCTGGGTTTCTAGCTGTACCAGCGATAGTTGCAGCAGCCGTATGACCCATACCGATAGCACCACCAAGAGCAGCAAGACCAAGACCAACACCAGCAGCAACTACTGAGTATGCTTTAATCATAGATTCACCATCTGCTTCACCAGCAAATGCAACAGCACCAAGTGCCAAGAAAAGTAAGAAAAACTTTTTCATATTTATATCCTTTAAATTGTTGGGTTTTAAGTCCCCTTTGACTGTCTTAGAGATCTGTTCGGATAGCGTAAACAGTGTTGCCACTGCCAACAGAGACATAAATGCCACCATTTCCCTACTAATCACCTCATCTAAACGGCGAAAGTATAGCTAAAAGCAATTTAAACTAGGCTAAAAACTCCACCGTTGCAAGTTCTACTTTTTTACCCTTCTGCTCCATCACAATCACCTCTATATCATCCCCTTCACTGTATCGCTCAGAGAGATTATTGACGCGTGTTTTGGCGACTTTAGAGATGTGAAGCAGTGCATCAAACCCATCAGGCATCTCAACAAACACACCAAAGTCTACAATCTTTTTGACCTTACCTTGGTAGCTTTTACCCACCTCATAGACCATCTGCTTGCGTACAGGTGCGGAGGCGATACTCTCGATATGGGCTTTGGCTGCTTGGACTTTGGCTTTGTCCCCACCTGCGACCTTGACACCCCCTGCGTCACGATCGAGATCGATACTCACCTCAAACTTCTCGATAATCTCACGGATAGTCGCCCCTGCCTTACCGATGATATCCCCTATCTTACTAGGGTTAACCGTGAAGTACTCTGTACTAGGCAACGCTCCACTCATAACGATATCCTTCTGAGCAGACTCCATGATCTCAAGGATATGGTTCTTCCCTTGTGTCGCACGCTCTAGTGCCTCTTTGAGCAGATCCAAATCGATCCCCCCTAGCTTGATATCCATCTGAAGTGCCGTAATCCCATCACGGGTACCTGCGACTTTGAAGTCCATATCACCATCATGATCCTCTAGCCCCATGATATCGGTCAAGACCTCATGGCGTACTCCATCCGTCACCAATCCCATCGCGATCCCTGCTACTAGCTTGGTCATCCCGACATTGGCTCCACGAAGTGCCATAGAGCCTCCACAGATGGTCGCCATAGAGGAGGAGCCATTACTCTCTAGTATCTCAGAGACGATACGGATTGTCTCATCTCCCTTGAGCAGTACCGCAGGCTCTAAAGCACGCTTACCGAGGTTACCGTGTCCTAGCTCTCTGCGTCCTGGCGCCCCGATATATTTTGCTTCACCTACAGAGTAGCCTGGGAAGTTGTAGTGTACCATAAGGTGTTCTGAGAGGCTGTTGGGTGCAGTGATGAGTTCATACATCTGTGCATCTTTTTTATCTCCAAGGGTTACGGTCACGAGGGCTTGGGTCTGTCCACGCGTGAAGAGACATGAGCCGTGAACCGAGTCGAGTAGGTTGGTCTCTATCGTGATAGGGCGTACCTCATCGACGGCTCTACCATCTGCTCGTACACCCGTATCCAAGATCATCGAACGCACAATGGTACTCTTGAAGCGGTCAAGGACTTTGGAGACTAGCTCTTTGTCTGCCTCCTTACCCTCTGCTTCAAGTGCTTCCAAGATACGCGTGCGTACCTTTTTGAGTTCTGTTGATCGTTCGCTCTTTGCCATATGTGAGATCGCCTGCTCTACTGCCTCGGTGTAGTTGGTTTGGATATAGCGATAGAGTGCTTCATCGACACGCTCCTCAGCAAGGGCAAGTAGTAGTGGCGTGCGTATAAAGGGCGTAAATGCCTCTTCATACGCATGAGTCGCTTCGGCTATCGCTTCACCTGCACGCCCAATCACCTCAACAAGATCCGATTCACTCAACTCATTGGCAACCTGCAACGCACCATCTTGAGAGGAGAGTGTACGCATCTCAATCATCACCATATCACTACCTGACCCGACCACAAGAAGGTCAAGTGTACTAGAGGCAAGAGCATCGAGTGTTGGGTTGATCACGATTTGATCGGCTATCATCCCCACTCGTACCGCTGCGATACTCTTACTAAAGGGGATATCAGAGATAAACAACGCGGCATTAGCAGCGTGGAGTGCCGCCACTTGCATATCGACCTCACTATCAGCACTCACCACCATGATACTAATCGTCACAGGGTAGTGAAACCCTTTGGGGAAGAGTGGACGCAACGATCTATCCACGATACGAGAGGTCAAAGTCTCAAAGTCACCTGGCTTAGTCTCACGCTTGATAAACCCTCCAGGGATCTTCGCTGCGGCGTAAGAACGCTCCATATACTGAACCGTTAAGGGGAGGAAATCCTCATCTACGGGCTTCTCATCAATCGCAACGGCTGCGATAATGGCTGCTTTCCCTTGTCGGTACATCACTGCCCCACTCGCTTGCTTGGCTACCTTGTTAAACTCAAATTTCTCATCTAATCCATTGCTATTGATTGCTATTATTGTCTCTTGCATTCGCTTATTTTCCTTTTAGTTTTCAGTTTTTGCTTTGAGGCGTTGCTCTTGGGAGACAATTGTCTCACGCACCTCATCAAAAGTAGGGTCTGTAAATACTCCGTAGTAGTATTCTATCGAAATATAGTCTGATATCTTATGAGGGCAGAAGAGACCATCACAGACCGAGAGGAGATTGTTATAGACACTCTTATCGAGTAGTGGGGTGGCGATATAGACATTTTTTGCCCCCTCTTCGATAACCGACTTGAGTGCCACCATCATCGTCAACCCTGTCTCCACACAGCTATCGACAAGTACCACATACTTATCTTTCAAGGCACTAAGCTCTCGCCCCTTGCGGTACTTATAGATATACTTAAGGACATCCTCCTCATACTTACGGTGTGCCTCATTGTAGATATAGTCCTCATTGATCTCAAACGCATCGATGAGGACTTTGTGTATTACCACCTCTTCGGTCTCTGAGACCATGGCGATGGGGAGTTCACTGTTGTTAGGAGCCATAATGGGCTCAGTGAGTAGAATATCCATACGGGCATCTACGGCTTTAGCGATCTGATCAGCAAAGTAGACCCCCGACTCACTCACCCCAATCACCACAGTCTCATTCTCACTCAGCAGTGCGATAGGCAGAGTCTGTATCAGCTGTTGTGCCGCATCTTGGTTATCCTCAAAATAGTACTTAGGGTCTAAATCGTTGGGCATGACCTACTCCAGGGAATTGTCTACGAATCTCTTCTTCATCAAAAGTATAACGAAACTCTTCTATATATTGCATCAAAACCCCATAGGCGTGGTTGATCTGCTCCATCTTCGTCGCATCACCCCCCAAATCGGGGTGATACTGCCGTGCCAAAAAACGGTATCGTTTTTTGATATCCTCTTTGCAGATAAGCTTAGGAAGGGCTAAGACCTCCAATGCCTCTGCTATTACAACTATAGGATCATCATGCATCTACCTTTCCCCCCCTACCCCACCAAACGGGATAAAGTTGAATCGTACATAGAAGGTGTTCTCTTTGGTATAGCCTGTTGGTCGGGGGATGATATCTTGACGCACAGAGGCGGACATACTCCAACAGTCTCGCTTATACTCCCCCCCTACCTTCCACTGCTCACTCACAGCGTCATCGATATTGTAGGTCAATGCTCCATGAAGCGAGACCCTTTCATTGAGGGTATAGTTGAAGTTGAAGTTAAGGTCATTGGAGGTATGCGTAGTGGGTTGATCAGGCAACATCTGCTTATAGGAGTGTGCCAAGGAGAAGCTATATCCACTCTCACGCAAGGCGATACGGCTAGAGAGCTTACGCACCTCACCAAACTCATGAGAGTAGACCAAATCACTATAGAACTGCCACTTTCGCCAGTTGTACTGCATCTCATTGTGAATATCAGAGAAGGTGTAGTCACGGTTGGGGTAGTAGGCTTGAGAGAGACGCTGATAGAATCTCAACTTCGCTCTAGCATCATAGAAGTACTGACTTAGAGAAAAGGTGTAGTACTCCTCAGGCAACCCCACCGCAAAAAGCTCCTTCTGCTCATGACTCAAAGCTTCAAACGCAACAGGATCTTGGGTCTCATTCCCTGGCTTGATATACTCCACCGCAGGCTGTAGCACATGGATAACGCTCCCATAGTGCTTGGTGAGGTCACTAAAGAGCTTGGCTTTGTGGATATTGCTATAGTACTCAAACAGATCATACTCATAGGTATCATTCCCAAAGAAGAACTTACTATAGTAGAGGGACTCCCCAAGTGAGAGATTGAGAAAATCATCCCAAAATGACACAGTAAACTCCAAAGGAAGCTTCACCTCTACCTGCTTAAGCGTTGTCCCCTCTTCTCGGGTAAAGTTCTTAAACTGTAGATCCACACTATAGGTGAGATTATCCCATATCAGTCGACCGAGATGCTTATGGAATTGAAGTGCGGGAAGTATCTGAAGCGTGGTGTTGTTGTCTACTTTACGCGTATCGACAAAGTACTTGGCATTGACCCCAAAATAGTAGGCATCAGTGGAGAGGAAGTAGTTGAAGCGTGACTCTTGAAGTGGTGTAAGCCCAAAGTGCTTCAACTGCCCCTGCTGTAGGTTGATATAGTCGATATCATTGAGAAAAGTACTGTTGATATAGAGACCATCATCTACCCCCTCCCCTAGCCTATCACTCCAAACCCGAGAGGACTCATAGTTAAACTCCACACCATAATGCTCCACTTCGGTTGTCTCCTCTGCTAGCTGATAGGCTTTGCTATCTTTAAAGTAACCCAAGCGTAGCTTACCCGATGCATAAGGAGTGGTCACAAAGCGAAAAGTCCCATAGAGTCCCTGACTCCTATCGGTACGAAGTTGTGGGTTGAGTTCGAGATCCATACTCTCAGAGATTGCCCAAAAGATTGGCTGTTCATAGAGGTAACCCTCTTTGGTAGTGTAACCAAAGAGAGGATAGAGTAGCCCAGAGCTTCGCTCTTTTTGGGTGGTAAATGCCATATAGGGGGTGTAGAGGATAGGGAGATCACCAAAGTAGATCTTGGCGTGATAGACCTTCATATAGTGGGCTTGGCTATCGTAGAGAGATCGAGCGAAGACCATCTTCCAGAGAGGATCATCGACATCACAGCTAGAGAGGAGTGTCGTCCCAAAGCTATAGTTATGCTCTTTTCGGTTCGCCTTATCGGTGAAGAGCCAGACATCATTACTACTCACAAAAAAGAGTTCATGGAAGGTGACCTCTTTGGTCTGGGTATCGATCTCTAGGTGGGTGGTATGCTCTTTACTCCCTTGGTAGCCGATCATCTCGACCTCACCATCTAGTGTCAAGCGATGTGTATCACGATTATACAGAGCTGTTTTGGCTTTGATCATCGCATCTTGATAGTAGACCACTACCCCATCGGTTGCTCTGACACTATGCTGAGTCGTCTCCAAGACCTTCGCTCTCACCTCAAGCTTCTCACCCTCAACCCCATAGAGAGAGGAGACTCCCCCAAGAAGAAACACCCATAGCAGGAGACTACGCATCAACAACAACACACCCTGAGAGCTTATCATGAAATGTCTGTCTGCGTGGCATAAAAAATGCCATCACAAACCCTAGATAGAAAAACGCTTCACTCACAATACGCAGTGATGCACGCAAAAGTGCCTGCACAAATGAGACACGCCACGCCCCTCGGCTATCTACTACACGCATCTTCATGAGGTACTTCCCTAGGGTTGTACCATTTTGCCAGACGGGGATTGTATGGTAGAGGATCTTTAGACCTAGAATGAGTGAGAGGTTCTCTACTGTAAACTGATTGATCTCTAGCTTAAATGCCTCCATCGCCTCAGGGGTCAAGACCACAGGGAGATGAGATGCCATCACCATAATCTGATCATAAAAGATCGCAAACAGCAACAGTGCCACGACCATATCATCAATGACAAAAGCACCCACCCGTCTACGAGGTGTAGTGAGTGACAAGGAGGTAGTAGACTCAGACATAAGTCATGCTTAGAGTGCTTGGTAGGCGATATCGGTACGACACTGCTTTCCAGCAAAGTGTACTTGTCCTACGAGCATATAGGCACGCTCTTGTGCCTCCTTGATACTCTCCCCTACACCCACACAGACGAGTACTCGACCACCTGAGGCGTAGAGCTTACCATCTTCACCACGGCTCACCCCCGCATAGGAGATATGGGCATTCTCATGTAGCTCCTCATGGTAGATATCATCGATGATGATCTCTGCAGGGGGTGTACTCTTATAGGGGTAGTTCTTACTCGCCATCACCACACCCACGGCATACTTATCATAAAACTCTATCGTCGCACTCTTAAGATCCCCCGTAGCGGCCTTATAAAAAAGCTCACTCGCAGGTGACTTGAGTAGAGGCATTAGCTCTTCACACTCAGGATCTCCAAAACGGACATTGTACTCAAGGATAATTGGCTCACCTTTTACCACCATCACACCAATAAAGAGTACCCCCGTAAACGGCATACCCTCCGCTTCCATCCCTTTAAGGGTTGGTTCAATGACGCGTTCATTGAGCTTCTGATAGATCATCTCATTGACAAGGGGTGTTGGGGCATAGGCACCCATCCCACCTGTATTGGGTCCTTCATCATTATTGAGGAGTCGTTTGTGGTCTTGTGCTGCAGGGAGTACCACATAGTCTTTGCCATCACAGATTGCAAAGACTGAGAGTTCATACCCATCCAAGAACTCCTCTACCACGATAGAGGTTCCCGCCTCACCAAAGGAGTTACCACTAAGCATCTCCCCTGCGGCACGCTTCGCCTCATCATGACTCTGAGCGATAATCACCCCTTTACCCCCACAGAGTCCATCGGCTTTGACGACGATAGGTGCCTCAAGGGTGTTGATAAACGTATAGGCATCCTCTAGTGAGTCTGTCTCAATATACTTCGCGGTAGGAACATTGTGACGAGCCAAGAAGTTCTTCATAAAGATCTTAGATCCCTCAAGCTGAGCTGCTTTGGCAGAGGGACCAAATATCGTCAAGCCTCTTGCCTCAAAGAGATCTACAATCCCCTCAACCAAGGGTGCTTCAGGCCCTACTATGGTCAAATCCACCCCATTTGCCTCGACAAAATCTGCCAACGCACCAAAGTCACTGATCGCAAGGTTCTCACCCAAGGTATCGGTTGCCCCATTGCCTGGTGCGAAGTAGATCTTCTCTACCTTGTCATCTCTTTTGAGTGCAAGACCAATAGAGTACTCTCTACCACCCGCACCTATAATTAATACATTCATGATTCTCTCCAAAAGTAAGTTGTGATACACCCCAAGCGAGGGGAAAAGTCCCGTTGTTATACCCAGTATGTATAGAGGATTTTTAAAAAGAGGTCATAAGGATGATAGCTTTTTGAAAATCCTAACTCCCCCAAGTGGCCGTTCTGTTTAAAATCGGCCCTAAAAAGCCAACGGTGCAGGAGAGAGTTGCTCTTTAGGAGTCAATTTCTCGTAGGGCGAACCCCTACTCAAACGAAAATGTCTACACACCAAACAACTACCTATCCCACAAAAATAAATGTTGGACCCCATATACAGTCGTCGCACCACTCAGGTTAGATTTATTATAACCTATTTGGGGTTAGAGAGGAGTAAATAATCTCTAGGGCTTTTAGGATTTTGCAATCTCCTGTGCCTTCTGGATACACGCATCAATAAGTGGTGTCTCCGCAACACTATAGAGGGCTCCTTGCGGAAGATGCTCTTGGGTCGCATAACCAATCACCACCGCATGGTAGCTCTCCTCCCACCCAAACTGCTTCACAAAACAGTGTATCGTTGAGGGGGAGGTGAAGACAATCACTGCACCTGATGGTGGTCTGGAGGTGGCATCATACTCGATACAGGAGGTACGATAGAGTATCTGCTCATGAAGCACTATCCCTTCGCGTGCCAAAAACGCCTTGGAGTCAAAAGAGATCACCTCGGGACGCAGATAGAGGAGCGAACGGGTCGCAAAGAATGTTGCGATATCCTGACTGAGTGCCTCTCCATAGAAGTGGGTCGGGTGGTAGAGTACCTCCCCCCCCAACACCTCAATTTGTCGCTTAGTCGCACTCCCAATCGCGATAGAGGGGTAGGATCGCCACGCAGGATCAATCGCCTCCGCAGTGAGAACGGCTTGCTTGGAGGTAAAGAGCAGGGTATCACACCCCCCAAACTCAATCTGCTCTGCTACTGTAGCAAAGCAAATCATCGGCAAGGACTCCACCCCTGCTCTAGGGGTCGGGGAGAGGAGATAGATAGGGCGTGCCACTAGAGTTCACACTCTTGGGTCTGGAGTGGACGACCATAAAGCATCGCCTCATTCATCTCCTCATCATCATAGGGATCAAAGTGTGGTGTAATCACCCAGCGTTTTTTCTGCTCTAGCAACATAATCTTATCCTCCATCTCATCTGCGATACGGTGAGCTTCAAGCAGTAGCATATTGGGACGCAGTACCATATGAAACTCCACAAAGTTTGTCGTCCCATCGGTACGGGTCTTGAGCCAGTGGTAGCTCGTCACCTCAGCATGCGAGGAGATAATCTCCCCAATCCCTGCGACCACCTCTCCATCGAGTGCTTTATCAAGCAGTATCTCGACCCCCTCTTGGATGATCTCATAGGCTGAGTAGATGATATAGAGTCCTATCCCTAGACCAAAAAGTGCATCGATCATATCGATACCTGTGAGGTAGACCAATCCTAGTGCCACAAGAACAGCGGCATTGCTCCAGAGGTCTGTTTGGTAGTGCAAGGCATCTGATTTGATGACAAGGTTATCGGTTTGCTTGGCTATCTTGAGTAGATACTGTACCAAAAAGTAGGTCACCACAAGAGAGAAGAGCATCGCAACGATAGCGGGGGTGAGGAGTGTGGTGACACTGCCACTATTGAGCTTCTTAATCGCCTCATAGATGATATAGACTCCAGAGAGGGTGATGACCGTCCCCTCTATCACCGCTGCGATCGCTTGGATCTTCCCCTTACCATAATGGTACGCCTCATCAGGATGCTCTTCTGCTTTTTTAATTGCAAAGAAGTTAAAGAGTGAGACTAGCGTATCGAGGAGCGAGTCGATTGCAGAGGCTAAGAGTGCCACCGAACCACTAGCAATACCGATCACTAACTTAACAATCACTAAAACCGTCGCCACACTACTAGAGACAATGGTGGCTTTTTTTTGGGGGGAGATTTTGCTATACACTCTACATCCTTAGATCGTATGGGTTTTTAAATAAGAGGAGATTATAGCATAGAGCGTCTAAAAGGGGCGATAGCCCTCTCACGCAGAGGGGCTATCGAGAAGGGGGGCTTAGAGTGCTTTCGTCGCAACTGTAGCGACGCGTTGTGCAAAGGCACTTTTGTCTTTAGGCTCTAGCCCTTCTGAGAGCTTAGCACTATCAAGAAGAATCCAGCTAAGATCCTCAAAGAGTGAAGTATCAGAGAGTCCATCAAGCTTCTTGATCATCTCATGCTCTGGATTGATCTCCAAGATGAGTGGGGTCTCAGGAGCCTCTTGTCCCATCTGGGCAAACATCGCTGCCATACCTGCCATTGGGTCATTGGGGTCCTTGATGACACATGAGGGGCTAGAGGTGAGACGCGTCGAGGTCTTGACCTCTTTGACCGCATCCCCTAGTGTCTCTTTGATCTTATCGGTCAAGGATTTGAACTCCTTAGCGACCTCCTCTTTCTCCTCTTCACTCTTAGAGTCAGGAGCATCAATTGTGGTGATATCTTTGAGTGTCCACTCTTTATACTGCCCGATCATAGGTGTGACGATACTATCGACCTCTTTATCATCCATAATCAACACTTCGATATTGGCTTTTTTATACGCTTCGAGGAGTGGTGAGTTACGCAGTACCTGCTCATCTTCACCTGTGATATAGTAGATCTCTTTCTTCTCAGAGTCTCCACGGCTCACATACTCCTCAAACCCTACAAGCCCCTCTTCTGTAGAAGATTTATACTTCACGATGTCAAGGAGTAGCTCTTTATTGAGATGATCCATATAGACCCCCTCTTTCATCACACGGTTATACTGTGCGATAAAGGTATCGGCATCCTCTCCTTTAAGCTTTTTGATCGCTTGGAGGATCTTCTTGGTAGAGTTTTGTTTGATATTTGCCAAGATCTTATTCTCTTGGAGTAGCTCACGACTCACATTGAGTGGAAGATCTTCACTATCAATCACCCCTTTGACAAAACGAAGGTACGGAGGCAGTAGCTCTTTGTCATCATCGGTGATAAAGACGCGTTTGACATAGAGCTTCACCCCTGGTGTATAGTCCGCTCGATACATATCTATTGGAGCTGTTTTGGGGAGATAGAAGAGGGTTGTAAACTCTTGCGCCCCTTCGACCTTGTTGTGGAGATAGGTGAGTGGCTCATCACTATCATGCCCGATGGTCTTATAGAACTCGATATAGTCCTCTTTTTTAAGCTCCGACTTAGGGAGTGTCCAGAGTGCGGTTGCTGCATTGATCTGTTCAGACTTCGTCACCATTTTGGTTACGGCATCATCCCCTTCACCCTCAGTCTCCTCCTCAGAGTAGTTGAGCATAATAGGGTAGGCGATATGGTTAGAGTACTTCTTGACCACCTCTTGTGTACGCCATTTATCGAGGAACTCTCTCTCATCCTCTTTGAGCTTGATATAGATTACCGTACCATGCTCCTCTTTGGTCACAGGCTTCACCTCATACTCACCTGACCCATCGGTAGAGAACATATAGGCTTGATCCTCTCCCGCTTTTTTGGAGATGACATCAACCTGCTCTGCTACCATAAAGACCGAGTAGAACCCTACCCCAAACTGTCCGATAAGATTACTATCTTTCTTCGCATCGCCTGTGAGATTCTCCATAAACGCTTTGGTACCAGACTTAGCAATGGTTCCGAGGTGATCCATCAAATCACTCTCATTCATACCGATACCATTATCACCAATCGTTAGTGACCCATCCTCTTTATCAAGCTTGATAGAGACGCGTCCTGTCCACTCCTGCTCTTTAAACGCATCATCGGTGAGTCTAAGGTAGTTAAACTTATCGAGTGCATCACTTGAGTTGGAGACAAGCTCACGGATAAAGATCTCTTTGTTTGAGTAGAGTGAGTGTGTCATGAGTTTTAAAAGCTGACCTATTTCTGTTTGAAACTGATGTTTTGCCATCTGTCTATTCCTTTTAAGTGTGATTTTTCGGGATTATACACTATTGTTTTAAATATTTCAAGTTTTTCAGAAAGAAAGTTTAGTGATTATGACTAAGGTTAGAGGATATCCCTCCGCATCCCCTTAGATCTCAAACGCAAAAGTCGACCCCTCACCGAGTGTACTCTCAATTATGAGTTTGCTCTTATGGAGGGTGAGTATCGTCTTGACAATAGAGAGTCCAAGCCCCATAGAGTTGTCCCAGCTATTGTCCATCGTACGGTAGAACTTCTTGGTGATCTTGCTAAGCTCCTCAGGAGCAATCCCCTGCCCATGATCTCGCACCATGACTCGATGCCCCTCGATCGAGACCACCACACTCTCTCGTGAGTATTTGAGGGCATTCTCTATGAGATTTTTAAGTACCACCTCCATAAGGGTACGATCGGCTTTGATACGACACGGCTCCCCCTCCACCACAATCTCTCGACTAGGGTAGCTCTCCTCTAGGGCGAGCTTACTCTCTTGGGCAAGGCTGAGAAGATCAAAACTACTCTTATGGAGTGTCGCCTCACCACTCTCAAACTTATTCCAGAGTATCAACCGAGCCAAAAGGCTCTCAATCTTATTGCCATTATTGTAGATCTTACCGAGAAACTTCTCCTGTAGGGGTGCGGGGATAGCAGGGTCATCTTGTAGTGTCTGAGCATACCCCATAATCGAAGCGATAGGGTTACGAAACTCATGAGCAATAGCCGAAAGCATATCGGCTCTTTGACGGTTTTTAAGTTTGAGTTTGGCATTGTAGCGTTGCTTAATATCTTCTCGTTTCTTAGACTTTTTGAGGACTTTGATGAGATTTTGGTTAATCTGCTCAAACTCTTGGGTGAAGAAGTGGGTGGTGTAGTCTATCTCATCGATCTTCTCTAGGTTGGCAAGATAGGTATTGATAGTGCGTAGCTCCCGCTCCATCCGCTTGGCTCCACGCACAATCGAGACGACAAAGGTCACAAACCCTACCCCCAAGAGGAGTATCGCAAAAAAGGCATCTGAGCGGTTCTCAAAGAGCAGTATCATCACCAGAGCAAAGAGTGCAAACTGCACCACCCCAATCGTCACAATACGAGCGGTAACATACTCACTAAAACGGGGACGAAATAGCATCGCTTAGTGCATCTCTTTTTCGACATCATCCAGATAGCTTAGGAAATCCTCTATAGTAAAGTAGCCAATCACCGACTCAATAATCTCTCGTTTGGGTGTCATCAAAAAGATTGTAGGCACCCCTTGAATCTGAGGAAATGAGGCGAGGAGTTCGCGGTCACTTCTCTGCACCTTGACCGCAACATAGCCCGAGAGCTTCTGCTGTACCATCACATCATCAAGGGTTCGCTCCTTCATCCGCTTACACCATCGACAGTGGCTACTCTCCACAAAGAGCATCACCATCTTATGCTCTCTACTTGCCCGAGCAAACGCCTCATCAACTCCCTCAACCCACGCGGTCTTATCTGCCAACAGCAGTGTGGAGAGGAGTAGCACTACCCCTACCAATCGCTTCATTGTTCACCCCTTTGATTAAATCCTGCTATAAGGTGGCAAAAGATTGCATAGAGCCTCTCCACCTCCTCAATAGTTGTGCGTTCATTGGGGGCATGGATGGTATCATTGATGACACCAAACTCCACCACATCGATACCATACGCCCCCATAAAACGCGCATCACTTGTCCCTCCTGCCGTAGAGAGTTTCGTCTTGATCTGGGTGACCTCCTCGATACTCTTGGCTAACTGCGTGACAAGCTTAGAGCTTCGATTGGTCACAAAGGGGTAGGAGCCTTGGGTCAACTCCAACTGATACTCCACTCCCTTAAGCACACGATCGATATGGGCTTTAACCTCTTGTTGGGTTGTCTTGGTTGAGTTACGGACATTAAACATCAGCTTGAGACTACTAGGGGTGACATTGGTCACCTCCATCCCCCCACGAATATCAGTAATCACCATCTGACTTGGAGCAAAATCCTCATCCCCCTCATCGAGATTGACCCCCGCTAGCTCTACGAGCAGTGGAGCGATCTGATGGACGGGGTTAATCGCCTTTTCGGGATAGGCTGCGTGTCCCTGTTTTCCTTTGATAGTCAAGTAGCCGTTGATAGAACCGCGTCGTCCAATCTTGATTGCATCCCCAAAAACCTGCTCACAAGTCGGCTCTGCTACCACACAGTAGTCAGGCAGAAGCCCTAGCCCCTTAAGGTGTTCGAGCATGATGACTGTCCCATGCGTCGCCTCCCCCTCCTCGTCGGAGGTGAGGAGGATAGAGAGTCTCCCCTCAAATGCTGTCGTATTGGCACACGCTGCGACAAACGCCGCGACCCCACTCTTCATATCTTGGGCTCCACGCCCATAGATAGCCCCCTCTTTGATCATCGGGACAAAGGGGTTACTCTCCCACCCCTCTCCCGCAGGCACCACATCGACATGCCCCGCAAAGCAGAGGTGTTCTCCCATGGAGAACTGCTTACTTAAAAAGAGGTTTTTGACCCCTCCTTGGTTGTGATAGATCACCTCATACCCCTCAAGGTACTTCTCTATAAATGCCAACGATCCACCATCATCAGGCGTAACCGACTCAAAACTCAATAACTTGATTAACAGATCTACTACTTCCATACGCTACCTTACTACCTTTCCCTTATAGGAGAGAATTCCTCCTATATGATTGATGACACTAGGATGACCACTGCGTCTAAAGCGTTGCTGTATCTGACCACTACGATTACCCGAACGACAGGTAAAGATGATCGTCTGCTCTCTAAGCTCCTCTAAAAGCGACTGACCCCATCTCTGAAAGGTAGAGGTGGGATGGAGCTGATCCACCCCTGCGATAGCACCTAATTGATACTCCTCTACCTCCCGTACATCGACCAAAACAAACGCAACTTCACCCTGCTCCCGCAAGAGTAACAGTCGTTCCAACTCCATAGAAGTGACACCCTCAACGGCTAAAAACTTATTCACTGATTTCCTTTAACACTACTTAAGTATAAAAGTGAATTATAGTCATATATTATTATTATCTCCTTGGAGGGGTGGGTTGTGGTACCCTTAAACTAAATTAATATATAATATCCCAAATTACTAGAGTAGGGTAGAAATCAGATGCAAATAGACGATGCTGTTTTGGCAAAACTAGAGAAACTCTCTCATCTTAAGATAGATGAGTCAAAAAAAGAGGAAGTGATGGGTCAACTCACAGAGATACTTGGCTACATTGAAAACCTCAATGAACTAGATACAGAAGGGCTTAGTGCCACTTTTTCGACACTTGAGGGGGGGACACCCCTTCGAGAAGATACGATACGAGAGCGTACCAGTGTCGCAGAAGATATCCTCTCTCACGCACCCAAAAGTCAGGATGATTTCTTTATCGTTCCTGCCATTATTGAGTAACACTTCACACTTCAAAGGATAAACCATGGCTGTTTTCGATATCAAAAAATTGCTTCAGAGTGTCGTCACACACGGCGCATCAGATCTACACCTTGTAAGCCGTTCAGAACCCCAAATCAGACTGAGTGGGACACTCAAGCCTGTCAATCTCCCTGTCCTAACAGGTGAGGATATCGAGGAGATGTGCTACTCACTCATTACAGAAAAGCAAAAACAGCAGTTTGAAGAGGAGAATGAGCTTGACTTTGCAGTCGTACTCCCTGGGATTGGACGCTTCCGTGCCAACTACTACCGTACCCTAGGCAACCCCGCTGCGGCGTTTAGGATTATTCCTATTGAGATCCCTTCACTCGATGAGCTAGGGGCTCCAGCTATCTACAAGAAGCTTGTCAAACGCGAAAAGGGTCTAATCTTGGTCACAGGACCAACAGGATCGGGTAAATCTACCACCCTCTCAGCCATGCTCAATGAGATCAACCTCACCGAGCATAAGCATATCCTCACCGTCGAAGATCCTGTGGAGTTTATCCACCGTAACAAAAAATCGGTCTTCTCTCATAGAGGGGTAGGCGATGATACCAAAAGCTTTGCTGCGGCACTCAAGTATGCCCTGAGACAAGATCCAGATATCATCCTCATTGGGGAGATGCGGGATAGAGTCACCATTGAAGCGGGACTCTCCGCAGCGGAGACAGGTCACCTTGTCTTTGGTACCCTACACACCTCCTCTGCACCAGGGACGATCAACCGTATCATCGATGTCTTCTCTGGAGACGAACAGCCACAGATTCGTGCGATGATCGCCTCTTCACTTGCAGGGGTCATCTCTCAGATGCTCCTCCCTAAACTCGGTGGAGGGCGTGTCGCCGCAGCAGAGATACTCATCCCAAACAACGCTATCTCCAACCTCATTCGTGAGGACAAAGTCCACCAGATCTACTCTCAGATGCAACTAGGTCAAGGAGATACAGGGATGCAGACACAGACCCAAGCAATTGTGAAGTTCTACAAAGATGGTAAGGTGAGTCGAGAGATTGCCTTACAGTATGCCAACAAACCCGATGAAGTCGCCAAAAATATCTAACGACTCACCCAGTACTTAATTAACGAATAAAGGAAATATATGGAAAACTTTTCACTTGAGAACTTCTCAATGGTCGACTTCAACTACTTTGATGTCACCATCGCTTCTATTGTTCTCATCTTAGGTATCAAAGGCTTTGTCAATGGCTTCATCAAAGAGTTTTTTGGACTGCTTGGTGTTGTAGGTGGGGTCTATTTCGCTTCACGATTTGCAGGAGAGACCGCAACCTTCATCAGTGCCAACTTCCTCCCCATAGAGAATGAAGCCCTCCTAAAGCTTGTGGGATTCCTCGCTATCCTTACGGTAATCTGGCTGAGTGCTACGATTGTAGGGGCACTCCTCTCCAAGCTTACCAGTGCAAGTGCTCTAGGCTTTCTCAATCGCCTCTTTGGATTTATCGCAGGGGGTGGGAAGTACTTCTTGATCTTTGCACTCATTGTGACGGCACTCTCCAATGTCACACTCGTACAAGACAAGATCCAAAAATATCTTGGAAACTCTATCCTCTACCCCTATCTTAAAGAGGTGGGGACTACCATTATCAATATCGACCCTGAGGTACTTGAACTTCATATCAAGAAGCCTGCTAGCCAAACCACACCGACTCAAGAGGTAGAGGAGAACACCGCTGAGTCCAACGCAACCGTAGTACCAACTGAGTACAACCAGAGCCTAGCAAACTACTAAAGGGCTATGATGATTACCTACCCTCTTCTTTTGGAGAAGTTTAAAGCACTGCTCAAAAGTAACCAACTTAAGTTTACTAAACAGCGTGAGCTTATCGTGAAGTTTCTCTACGAGAATGAGGGACACTTCACTCCTGAAGATATCTATATGCAACTCAAACAAGCCTACCCCACCATCAATATTGGTATCGCCACGGTCTATCGTACCCTTACCCTACTTGAGGAGTCCAAAATCACCAGTTCTATCTCCTTTGGTACCCAAGGGAAGAAGTATGAACTCGGTCTCAAAAAACATCATGACCATCTCATCTGTACAGAGTGTGGAGAGATTATTGAGTTTTATGATGAGACCATTGAGAAGCAACAGCAACTTATCGCAACGCAGTTTAACTTTCAGATGCGAGACCATACGATGAAGATCATTGGACTTTGTGAAAAGTGCCAATCCTAACACAACCAAATCTACTACTATACGAGGAGACACCTTGATATTTGAAAATCAATATATCCAAGAGAGACTAAAAAAAACTCAACGCCTAAGAGATGAAGGCATCAACCCCTACCCAAATCAGATCCGTCGAGGTACCCCCTCACAAGAGTTTCTACACCAGTGTGAGTATGTCAAAACCCTTGATGCGGAGGAGAAAAAAGATGACTCCAAGCACTACTCTCTGACAGGTCGACTGAAATTTATCCGTATCATGGGTAAAGCCGCCTTTGCAAAGATCGAAGATAGCCAAGGGATGGTACAGATCTACTACAACCGAGATGAACTCCCTGAGGGATTCTATAATACCATCGCCAAAAAGCTCTTCGAGGTGGGTGATATCATCGAAGTGACAGGCTACCCCTTTGTGACACAGACAGGGGAGTTGACACTTCACTGTAAAAGTATGCAGATGGTCACCAAAGCGATCTCCCCACTCCCTGAGAAGTTTCACGGACTCCAAGACCATGAGCTACGCTATCGTCAACGCTACCTTGATATGATTATGAATGCCGATGTCAAAGAGAACTTCATTATGCGTTCTAAGATCGTCTCACTCGTACGACGCTTCTTTGAAGAGAAATCTTTCTTAGAGGTAGAGACACCGATGATGCACCCGATCCCTGGAGGTGCAAATGCCAAGCCGTTTATCACCCATCACAATGCACTTGATGTTGAACGCTACTTGCGTATCGCACCCGAACTCTACCTCAAACGCCTCATTGTCGGAGGGATGGAAGCGGTCTTTGAGATCAACCGAAACTTCCGTAATGAGGGGATGGATCATACCCATAACCCTGAGTTTACGATGATTGAGTTCTACTGGGCATACCACCGCTATACAGATCTGATGGAGATTACAGAGGAGCTATTTGATTATCTCTTTGATCACCTTGGATTTGAGCGAAAACTCCCCTATGGTGAGCTAGAGATAGACTTCTCAACACCATTTGCCAAAGTCCCCTATATCGAATCACTCACAACCATTGGGGAAGTTCCCCAAGAGGTCGCAACCGATCGGCTCAAAGCCCTCGCCTACCTCAAAGAGAAGGGGGTACATGTCGATGAGAACCTCACCCTAGGCTACCTCCAAGCAGAACTCTTTGATGCGTTTGTCGAAGGGAAACTGATCAACCCAACCTACATCACCGACTTCCCAGTCGATATCTCTCCACTGGCTCGACGCTCTGATGAGAACCCCGATATCGCCGAACGATTTGAGCTCTTTATGGCGGGCAAAGAGATCGCCAATGGCTTCTCTGAGCTCAATGACCCTATCGATCAGTATGAGCGATTTAAGGGACAAGTCGATGCCAAAGAGGCGACAGGAGATGATGAGGCGATGCACATGGACAAAGACTATGTCAAAGCACTCAGCTACGGTATGACCCCTACAGCGGGAGAGGGTATCGGTATCGATCGCCTCGTGATGATGCTCACCAACCAGCACTCTATCCGTGATGTCCTTCTCTTTCCTGCGATGAAACCTGAAGCCCCCACCGAAGAGCTTGCCCCTCTCTGTGCCAATACACAACAGTGCAAAAAGTGTGGAAACGAAAACCTCATCGAACTCAAACCTGCCAAAAAAGGCAAAGGGATGTTCTGTATCGATGGGGCAGCGTGCAAAAAAAGAGCCATGGAAAAAAAGTAGATTCAAGAAGATTTTAGATATAAATCCAATAACAAACCGACTAAAGGAAGCAACATATGAGTTATGCAATCGAGACATTTGACCCAGAGATATTTCAAGCCATTGAGAACGAGAGAGAGCGACAGACTAACCACCTTGAGATGATCGCTTCAGAGAACTTTACCATTCCTGCTGTAATGGAAGCGATGGGTTCTGTCTTTACCAATAAGTATGCAGAGGGATACCCCTATAAACGCTACTATGGTGGATGTGAGTTTGCCGATACGGTAGAGCAACTTGCTATTGATAGAGCATGTGAACTCTTTGCGTGTAACTACGCCAATGTCCAGCCTCACTCAGGAAGCCAAGCCAATGGTGCCGTCTATGCAGCCCTCCTCAAAGCAGGAGAGAAGATCTTGGGGATGGATCTCAGCCACGGAGGACACCTCACACACGGGAGCAAACCAAGCTTCTCAGGCAAAAACTACTCCTCTTTTACCTATGGTGTAGAGCTTGATGGTCGTATCAACTACGAAGAGGTACTGCGTATCGCCAAAACTGTCCAACCTAAAATCATCGTCTGTGGTGCCTCTGCGTATGCCAGAGAGATAGACTTCAAGAAGTTTAGAGAGATCGCGGATGAAGTAGGTGCTATCCTCTTTGCTGATATCGCACACATCGCAGGGCTTGTCTGTGCTGGTGAACACCCCAGTCCATTCCCTTATGCGGATGTCGTCACAACAACCACTCACAAGACACTCGCAGGTCCTCGTGGTGGGATGATCATGACCAACGATGAAGCGATTGCAAAGAAGATCAACTCTGCTATCTTCCCAGGACTTCAAGGGGGACCACTGGTTCATGTTATCGCAGCTAAAGCGGTTGGATTTAAATACAACCTCTCTGATGAGTGGAAGGTCTACGCTAAGCAGGTCAAAGCCAACGCCTCTAAACTCGCTGAAGTTCTCGTGGCTCGTGGGTATGATGTCGTGAGTGGTGGGACAGATAACCACCTCGTCCTTGTAAGCTTCCTCAACAAAGAGTTCTCAGGAAAAGATGCGGACGCTGCCCTTGGTAATGCAGGAATCACTGTCAACAAAAACACCGTACCAGGTGAGACACGCAGTCCATTTGTCACCTCAGGTGTGCGTATCGGATCACCTGCTCTTACGAGTCGTGGGATGAAAGAGGCGGAGTTTGAGATCATCGCCAACAAGATCGCTGATGTCCTCGATAATGTCAATGACACCCAACTCCACGCAACGATCAAAGAGGAGATGAAAGCACTCGCTTCCAACTTCGTCATCTACGAAAAGTCTATCTATTAGCAGGAGGGTATCATAGAAGTTTTTGATCTAGAGCTTTATGATACCTGCTACTATATCAAACGCCGTACGATTGTCCAGCGTATCTCCTTTGACAATCGTACCTTCTATGCCAAATTTGAACGCATAGAGGAGCCCCTCACCCCCCTACTCCTCACCCAACATCTTCAGCGTGACTACACGATCGCCGTTCCCCTACTCCAAGAGGGCAAAACCCGCTATCTCGTCATCGAGTACAAAGGTGATGAGGCTCAACGCTTCTGCCACCTCACCAAATACCTCCTACCCACACTCGGTATCCCCACCTATCACCTCTACCAAGGAGCAGAGCCTCAGAAGATTCAGCTCTTTATCCCCGTAGAGCCGATGAAGCTATCAGATGCCCACAAACAACTCACCACCCTAAGTAACGCCCTCCAAGCCAAACTCACCAAAAGATGGAAAACCCTCCCCTCTCCCACACTCCCCAATGCCTACAATATCGTCACGCTCCCCTACGCACCACTTTAACATAAAAATGATATACGATTGTATTGATAGTAGAGGGGAATAGAACAAGTATACTAAAGAAAGTAGAGATTATGTATAGTAAAATATTATTAAATGAGAGGATTACCTTAAGAATTTAGAATTTAGAATTTAGACAGATACTGTAATGTTTTACACAAATCTTATCACGCACAATATCTAATAACTTTTTTTTAATTTCCATAAATTTACTCCTAAAATCATCAGACACAATGTCCTCTATTAAATAGTTGCTCTGGACGCTCCGCACCAGACAACAAGCGGGAGGAGCAATCACCCACCAGCCAAACCAAGCTTTGCCATGTGGGCGTTGCTCACCCGCGCCCCCGTTATAAGAAAAAAGGATATTTCATAGAATACATAGATTTTTTAAATAAAAATTCTGGAGCATTAACCGTTATTTTTACAGTTATTGTCACTATCTAGGCATTAAAGAAACAACTCAAAGAGCATCACCCTAACCACTCTTCACAAAAATTATTTTGGTTACTAGGGGGAACTATGCTATAATCAACGCAAAATAAAATCTGGAGTTCTCCCCCTATGAATGATCACAATTTAGATGACCTAATCGTCGATGATATCAAACCCAAAAGCACTAAGACCAAGAGTTTTCTTACCATTATTGCGTTGCTGATTATTGTCTTGATCACTACGATTATCCTCACCAAAATGATACTCGATGATGCGACTCCTCTTGAGGAGACCAATAGTACCGCGATACTCTCCCCTGAACTCGCACTCCAACCCTCTACCAAACCTGCTCCAAAACACCAAGAGCTAACACTCTCTGACCTCTCTGCCCATGAGCCATCTGCACCAAAAGAGCAGGCGACACCAAGCATGACGGCACCGACACCACACGATACCCAAAACTATCAGCGTATCCGAGAAGAGCGTATCAAAGCAGAAAAGCAGACCATCACCCCTCAAGCAGGCACACAACAGACAACCACCACACCACACACTACACCCAAACAGCCTACACCTACAACTACACCCACCCCAGCCAAAGCACCCAAAAAGCACCCTGTCACCACGACCCATGCCCCTAGAGGTCACTACTTTATTCAAGTAGGGTCATTTAGACAAACCCCAAGTAAACGCTTCTTGAGTACAATCCAAAAGCATGGCTTCCACCATACGATTACCAAACCAAACCGTAATGGTATCAAGCGTCTTTTGATCGGTCCCTATACGACAAAATCCTCTGCCAACCACGCACTCCCCAAAGTCAAAGACCTTATCCTCAAAGGTGCTTTTGTGACCAAAAGGTAGCACCATGTACAAAAAAGTCCTCTTTGACCAACTCACCCCTGTCGCACTCTATGGGAAGATCAAACAGCTCTTCCCCTCAGAGATCACCATGCTCTTTGAGAGTGTGGTCAATAGCAGTGATGGTAACTTTAGTTTCATTACCATTGGGGCGCAAGAGCGTCTAAGCTACCACAACGATACCACCACCTACCAAAAGAACCACGGCACCAAAGAGATCTTGAATCAAGACCCCTTTAGCTTTCTCAAAGCCTACTACGCAGGGGTAGACAAAGCCCTCTACCAAGCCAAAGCCCAAGAGGTTGGTTTCTCTTTTGTCGATGGGTTTATCGGGTTTATCGCCTATGATATGGTACGCATCTTTGAGCCAATCCTTCAAGAGAGCATGGAGAATCTACGCGATCCACTCAACACCCCCGATCTCGATCTCGTACGCCCACAAATTATCATCGCCTATGCACACAAGAGTGCTACACTCACACTGCTACTCAATGACCCCACAAGGCAAGAGGCATTTGAGCAACTCATCGCCATATTAGAAGAGCCATGTAATCCACTCCCTCTTCAGCCTGTTACACTCGCAAGTGAGGGGGAGTTTAGTATCGGTGAGGAGCGTTTCAAAGCGATGGTCAATGAGTGTAAAGAGCATATCCGTTCAGGAGATATCTTCCAGATACTACTCGCCAACCGCTATACCCAAAAGGGGCAGATCGACCCTCTGAGCTTCTACCGCGTACTCCGCTCCAAAAACCCCTCTCCCTATCTCTTTTTGCTCGACTATGAGGAGTTTAGTATCTGTGGCTCCTCTCCTGAGGTAATGGTACGCCTCACAGAGGGGGAGATACTCCTACGCCCTATCGCAGGGACACGCAAACGCGGGAAGACCCACCACCGCGACCATGAGCTAGAGCAGGAGATGCTCCATGACCCCAAAGAGTGTGCCGAACACCTGATGCTAGTCGACCTTGGACGCAATGATGTCGGACGGGTCGCCAAGACAGGTAGCGTCGAAGTGACCGATCTAATGCGTGTAGAGAAGTACTCACATGTGATGCATATGGTCTCAGATGTCGAAGCACAGCTCCAAGAGGAGAAAGATATGTTTGACCTCTTTGGTGCGACTTTTACCGCAGGGACGATGACAGGAGCACCCAAAATCGAAGCGATGAAACTCATCGCTCAGTATGAGGGACTCAAACGCGGATTCTACTCAGGCTCTGTAGGCTACTTCTCGTTTAATGGCAATATGGACTCAGCGATCACCATCCGTACCTCACTCATCAAACCCGACTCCATCACCCTCCAAGCGGGTGCGGGGGTGGTTGCAGACTCTATCCCAGAGCTAGAGTACCTTGAGGTACGCAACAAGCTAGGGGCATTGCTTGCCACACTCAAAGAGATGGAGGGACTCTAGATTATGACTCAAGAGCTATTTGCGATAGTCGGTAACCCCGTCTCTCACTCCAAATCCCCTCTCATGCACAACCTCGCGTTTGGTGGCTTGGGCATGAGAGGGTGCTACACACGCTACCGCTTAGAGGATGGATCCACTCTCAAAGAGCGTATCATCCAACTCAATCTCAAGGGTATCAATATCACCGTACCCCACAAGCGATCGGCCTACGAAGCGTGCGATCAGCTAGACCCCTTTGCCCAAAAGGTCGGAGTGGTCAATACCATTGTCCAACGAGAGGGAAAACTCCACGGCTACAATACCGATGCACCAGGGTTTCTCAAAGCCCTCTCACGCTTTGATGGGATCAAGAAGGTACTCTTTTTGGGTGCAGGGGGTACAGCTCAATCGACTGCGATTATCTTACGGGATGCAGGCTATGAGGTCACCCTACTCAACCGTAGTAGTGGACGACTCAAACCCTTTGAGGAGATGGGGTTTGTCTGTAGCACTTTTGAGGCGTTTACTCCTACAGCGTATGACCTCATCATCAATATGACCTCCGCAGGACTAGAGGATGAGCTACTCCCCTGCCCCCAACCCCTACTCGATCTACTCATCCCCCAAAGCCGTGCCTGTGTTGATGTGATCTATGGCAAAGAGACCCCCTTCTTACGCCTTGCCAAATCCTACAACAAACCGACACAAGATGGTAGCGATATGCTTCTGTATCAAGGGATTATCGCGTTTGAACACTTCTGTGACTACCGCTATAGCTTTGAGGAGATTGAACCCCATATGAGGAGGGCATTTAGCCTATGATGAACTCTACAACCAAAGAGATTATCGCCTACTCCAACACCCTTCATGTGATGTATATCGAAGACAATCTCCAAAATATTATCTCAACCAAACCCCTCTTTGAAGATCTCTTTAAGAGTGTTACCATCGGTAAAAATGGTCGTGAGGGACTCAGCCTCTATGAGGCGTATCACCAAGAGCATAGATGCTACTTTGATCTGATTATTACTGATATCAAGATGCCTGACCTCAACGGGATAGAGCTAATCAAAGCGATCTATAAAAAGTATCCCAAACAGAAGATCTTTGTCATCTCTGCCTACCGTACAGAGGAGTATCTCGTCCCTATTATCAATCTGCGTATCGATGGTTTTATCAAAAAACCCCTCTCACTCGATCAACTTCTCAACCTGATTGGCAAGCTCTATGAGCAGGAGAAGGAGAAGATCATAGAGCTCCCAGAGGGGTACTGCTACGACTTCTTTGCCAAAAAGCTCTTGAGAGGAGATGAGATTATCAAGCTCACCAAAAAAGAGGTACGCCTCTTAGAACTCTTCTTGAACAACCCCCAGAGCTACTTTAGCCTAGAGGAGATTTTTGCTCACCTCTTTATAGATGAACCCTCCAAAGAGTTTAGTAATAATGCTGTCCATGGGATACTCAAGCGACTCAAAGCCAAAGTCTCCTATGCACTCTTTAGCAACAACCGTACACAAGGCTACAAGATCACCATGCTTCAAGAGCAGGTATGAAGACACGCAACCTACGCTACACCTCCGATGAGGCACTCCAGACCTTCATCCAGACCCACCACTACCATGACAAACACGCCCTTCTGATACAGGTCTTTACGGGGGTGGTTGATCATGACTTCATCTCTCAGCTTCTCAACACACTCACCACCCTCCTCCCCCACGGTAAGATTATTGGGGCGACCAGTGATGGGATGATCGATAACCAGACGATCCTACAGTATGAGACACTACTGGTCTTCTCTGAGTTTGAGACGACCCAAGTTGAGAGCTTTATCCAACACAAAAGTAGCACAAGCTATGCTCTAGGAAGAGCCCTCTTCTCTCAACTCCCCCCCCACCTCCCTATCAAAACAGCCATCTGTCTATGTGATGGACTCCATACCAATGGAGAGGAGTTTTTAGATGGACTCTGTAGCCTCAATCAAGAGATACTTATCGCAGGGGGAATGGCCGCAGACAATGGGACTTTTAGGGAGACTTTTGTCTTCTCTGAAGAGGGGATAAGCTCCAATGGGGCAGTAGTGGCAATCCTCTATGGAGAGGATCTTATCGTACACAATGACTACAGCTTTGGGTGGGAGCAGATAGGCAAGGGACTCACCATCACCAAAAGTACCAAAAACCGTATCTACACCATCAACGGTATCGATGCAGTCAAAATCTACACCAAGTATATCGGGGGTGAGATCAGTGATCAACTCCCCGCTACAGGGATTGAGTTTCCATTGATTATCCAACGCGACGGTATCGCAACCGCTCGAGCTGTCCTCAAAAAACACCCTGACAACTCTCTCTCCTTTGCGGGAAATCTCTATGAGGGGGAGGAGGTACGGTTTGGGTATGGCAATATCGAAAATATTCTCCAAGAGCAAGCCAACTCCCTCCAACGCCTCAAAGCATGTCCCATTGAGTCGATCTTCATCTACTCCTGTATGGCACGCCGACGACTCCTAGGCAACAACAATATCGATGAGATCGCCCCCTACGCACACCTCTCAACACTCAGTGGATTTTTTACCCATGGGGAGTTCTACCATACCCAGCACCGCACCCAACTACTCAATGAGACCAAGACCCTACTGCTCCTAAGTGAAAGTCCCGATCGATGCCTCCCCACCCCACCTACCACCAAGCGTGTTGAGAGTAGCGATGCGATGAAGACTATCAATGCCCTCTCACACCTCATTGCACAGACCACCCAAGAGCTTGTTGATATCAATACCCAACAGAGTTCACTCATCCAGTATGAGGTGGAGAAGAATAGACAAAAGGATCAACTCCTCCTCCAACAGTCCAAACTCGCCCAGATGGGGGAGATGATCGGAATGATTGCCCACCAGTGGCGACAACCACTCAATGCCATCTCCGCAGTCGCCTCCTCACTTATCCTCAAGCGACAGCTCGATAGCCTCACCAATGAGATCCTCGATGAGAAGCTTGAAGATATCAATGGCTATGTTCAACACCTCAGTGCTACTATTGATGACTTTAGAGGATTTTTCAAACCCGATAGACGCAAAGAGCTGACTGATATCGGGGAGATTATCGCAGGAATCGACTGGCTCATTGGCAATATCTACCGCTGTAGAGGTACCACCCTCACCGCCACCATCGCACCCAATATCCAACCCTTCCTCTCCTACCCCAATGAACTCAAACAGGTGATACTCAACCTCATCAAAAACGCACAAGATGCCATTATCGAGCGGGAGATCCCCGCAGGAGCTATCAGCGTAGAGTGTACCGTCGTGAAGCAGATGCTACAGATCAGAGTCAAAGATAATGCGGGGGGTGTCCCTGAGGAGATCAAAGAGAAGATTTTTGAGTTCTACTTCACCACCAAAGAGAAAGATGGGACGGGAATAGGACTCTATATGTCACAGGTGATTGTCCAACAACACCTCCACGGCTCCATTGGCTTTTACAACGATGAGACAGGAGCGGTCTTTACCATCAAACTACCCCTCTAGGGCTATTTTACTTCAATTAACCCTAGACCACTACAATAGCATAAAAGGAGAAGAGATGATTAATATCCTCATGATTGAAGATGATCCAGAGTTTGCAGAGCTTCTAAGTGAATACCTCGCACAGTATGATATCAAGGTGACCAACTTTGAGGATCCCTACTTAGGACTGAGTGCAGGGGTGAAGAAGTATGATCTACTAATCTTAGATCTTACGCTCCCTGGGATGGATGGGCTAGAGGTATGTGAAGAGGTGGTAGCCAAGTATGATATCCCTATCATTATCTCCTCCGCACGCTCAGATATCAATGACAAAGTCGATGCGCTTGCCCTTGGAGCAGATGACTACCTCCCTAAGCCCTACGACCCCAAAGAGATGTACGCACGCATCGTCTCACTCCTGCGTCGCTACAGCAAAGCCGAACACGCTAAGAGCAGTGAACCCCAAGGGGATTTTGAAATCAAGGGGGACACCATCTACTTCAAAGGAGAAGCACTCCACCTCACCCCTGCGGAGTTCGAAGTCCTCTCACTCCTTGCCAAACACCAAGGCATCACTCAGTCCCGTGAGCAGATCATCAACACCTCTGGGACAATGAGTATCGACTCCCAAGGCAAAAGCCTTGATGTCATCATCTCCAAGATCCGCACTAAACTAGGGGACAACAAACGCATCCAAGCCGTACGCGGTGTGGGGTACAAACTCGTATGAGCGGGTTTACCTCTCTCCATAGCAAAATCAAACTGGTCTTTAGTATCACCCTCCTCCTACTCGCACTACTCTTTATCATCTCTATCAAATATGATCGTATGAAGTATGAAGAGAGTACAGAAGTACAAGAGCGGGCAATCTCTCACTACCTCTACAACTACTATCTTAAGTATGGCACAATAGACAAAGCCTACCTCGAAGCACAAAATGTCTCTCTTGTAACCGATAAGGAGCGTATCATCCAGATCGAACGACACTTCAAAGAGAAGGGTAAAGCCAAACACTACGCGGTCACCACCTACCACCTCAAACGCATTATCCTCATCCGTAACGATCGATTCAAACTTATTTTGGAGAACCGCAACAAATCTCACTACCCACTCAAACGGGTGATTATCTTTAGTATCGTCTTCTTCTTGATCTTGATGCTCTACTTCTGGGTGATACGAAGCCTCAAACCCCTCTCCGAACTCAAAAACAAGATCAAGACCTTCTCCAACGGCAATCTTGATATCGCCTGTCGCAGTGATAAAAAAGATGAGATTGCCGAGGTCGCCAATGAGTTTGATCACGCCGTGACGATGATACGAGAGCTACTCCACTCCCGCCAGCTCTTCTTGCGTGCGATTATGCATGAGCTTAAAACCCCTATCGCCAAGGGACGACTCGTCAGCGAGATGCTCCATGATGAGAAAAACAAACAACGCATGCATAGTATCTTTGAGCGACTCAATCTCCTTATCGATGAGTTTGCCAAGATTGAGAAGATCACCTCCAAAAACTTTGAGCTGACCATCAAACCCTATAAGATGAGTGACCTCCTTGAGGCGAGTATCGATATGCTGATGATTGAACACCCCAAGCACTATATCACCACCCATATCCAAGAGGACTATATCCTTCAGGTCGATTTTGAACTCTTTACACTGGTTATCAAAAACCTTCTTGATAATGCCATCAAATATAGTCAGGATAGACATGTCACTGTCCTAATCGAGCATAAAACACTCTCCCTTGACAACCACGCCACCCCACTAGCCCAACCACTCCCCCACTACTTTGAACCCTTTCATAGCTCCCAAAAGGGTCTAGGACTGGGTCTCTATATCGTTAAGAGTATCTTGGATATCCATCAGATGCACTTACACTATACACATCATGAGGGGATCAATCGCTTCTCTATCACATCATAAAAAGAGGAAGATGCCCAAAGGGGCAGAGATGGAGAGTTGGCTTATACCGTGTGGTATAAGCCTAGTAGAGATTACTCACTATCGGCTATCACATCCGAGAGCATAAAGGAGAGTTCCAACGCTTGAGAGGCGTTCAATCGTGGGTCACACTGTGTATGGTAGCGATCACTTAGCCCCTCAGGGGTAATCGCACATGAGGTACTCCCCGTACACTCAGTGACATCATTACCTGTCATCTCTAAGTGGATACCCGCTCCAATCGTTCCCATCTCTTTATGGATAGTAAAGAACTGCTCCACTTCTGAGAGGATATTATCAAAGTCTCGGGTCTTATAGCCTGTTGAACTCTTCTCAACATTACCATGCATCGGATCACATGACCAGACGACATTACGCCCCTCATCGCGTACGCGTTTGAGGAGGTTGGGGAAGTAGTCGCGTATCTGACTCGCACCCATACGGACGATAAGGTTGAGTCGTCCCTCTTCGTTGTTGGGGTTGAGTGCATCGATAAGTTCGATGAGTTCATCCTCTTGCATACTTGGCCCTACCTTACATCCAATAGGGTTGGCGATCCCTCGGAAGTACTCGATGTGTGCCTCACTCAAATCTCGGGTACGATCCCCGATCCAGAGCATATGAGCAGAACAGTCATACCACTCATTGGTCTCACTATCGCGTCGTGTCAATGCCTCTTCATAGTTGAGTAACAACGCTTCATGTGAAGTGTAGAGTGTTGTTTGATGAAGCTGTGGCATGATATCGCTATTGAGTCCACACGCAGACATAAACTTCATCGAGTGGTCGATAGTATCACTGAGTTCATCGTAGCGTTTACCAAGTGGATTATCTTTGATAAAGTCGAGGTTCCACTGGTGGACTTTATTGAGATCAGCTAAGCCACCACGCGAAAAGGCACGCAAGAGATTGAGCGTAACACCCGCTTGACTATAGGCTTGAATCATATTTTCAGGTTTAGGGATTCTCGCTTCTGGGGTAAACTCAATCCCATTGATGATATCTCCACGGTAGCTTGGGAGCTTCACCCCATCGATCTCCTCAAAGTCAGAGGAGCGAGGCTTGGCAAACTGCCCTGCAATACGCCCTACTTTCACGACAGGTTTACCCGTAGAATACATCAATATCATATTCATCTGAAGCATAAGCTTGAAGAGATTTTTGATATTTTTACCATTAAAATCAGCAAAGCTCTCCGCACAATCTCCACCCTGAAGCAAAAATGCCTCACCGCGTCCTGCTGCAGCAAGTTTCTCTTTGAGTCGTCTCGCCTCACCTGCAAAGATAAGTGGAGGATAGGAGCTTAACATCGCTTCAGTTTTTTTAAGTGCGTCTTGATCTTCGTAGGTTGGCTGTTGTTTGATGGGAAAATCCCTCCAACTGCTAGGTGTCCAACTCATGGTATATCCTTAAAAATAAATTATGCAATTATAACTGAAAAACTATGAAAGCTCGATGGGGTATAAGTAAAAGTAGAGGGATTGATTATCGCTTGGCTAAGAATGTAACAAAATTCGCCCACTGAAAGAGGGTCGTCACCTCAGAAAAACCCGCCTCTTTGCACATCTGGATATTCTCCTCGATGGTGAAGGGGATGAGGACATTTTCGAGTGCTTCACGCTTCTGAGCGATCTCATACTCACTGTAGCCTTGTGTTTTTTTGTAACCATAGTAGATATCGATCAGCTCCTTATCAAGCTGTTTATCCTCAAACACCACCTTCTCAGAGAAGATAAAAATCCCCTCCTTATTGAGTCCTTGATGGAGCTTTTTGATCAGCTCTAGGCGTTGCATAGGGCGGATAAACTGTAGTGTGTAGTTGGCGACAATAATATCCTCATCTGCATAGTGGTAAGAGAGCATATCGGCAAGCTCTAGGGTGATATCCGCACCAAATGCGTGACACTTCTGTCTAGCACGATCTAGCATCGCTTGGGAGTTGTCTAGCCCCTTGAGGTGCATCGCTACCCCCATTTTGCTATGGAGATCGAGCAAAAACTTCGCCGTAGAGGAGCCAAGATCGAGTACCTTCTTGCCCTCTGCCTCACGAGAGATAATCACCGCGATCACAAGTCTGCGTACCTCATCATAAAAAGGCACCGATCGTGAGAGCATATCATCAAAGACCGAAGCGACCGCCTCATCAAACTCAAACTGTTTTACAATAGGTTTCTCAAATACTTTATCTTTCATCGTGCTATTTTACCATAAGGCTCCCCTAAAGCCTCCTAGATTTTGCACCCTTGCCCTGCGATGTCTGCGAGTGTCGTCTGCTCAAACATCTGCTGTATCTGTTGTTTTGGGGCGACCCACTGGTCATGTAAAGCACACTTACAGAGGCTACTACAGACCCCTATCCCCAAGATACACTGCTCCTGCTCAATCCCATCATGAAACACAGTGAGGATATCACGCAGAGCAATCTCCCGACTCTGCTTCTTGAGGAGGTAGCCCCCCTCTCGACCGCGTATCGACTCGACAAGATCAACCTTCACGAGATCGGTCATAATCTTGGTAAGAAACTTATACGGAATATCAAGCACTCTAGAGAGCTGTGTGGCATTCATCTGAACCTCCTTATGCGTCGCCATATAAGTCAAAGTGCGTATCGCATATTGGGAAGTATTGCTCAGTTGCATAGAAAACCTTTTGTTGGGAGTTTATTCGCCAAATTATAATAAAACTTTAACTAATTACTACTGAAAGGTAGAATTAATAAAATTTTGATACTATTTCAATGACTATCTTAATGGTAGAATTAGAAAAAGGATTCTCTATGACTGAGCGTATAACGAAAAGTATGGCTAAGAATATCTATTATGGTGGTGGTACATTTGCCCTCTTAATATTTCTTGCCCTTACTTTGGATACTGTAAAGCAGATACCCCAACGATCCAATGAGGTCAAAATGACTGAGTCTGTCGTAATGGGTAAAAAGATTTGGGAAAAGAACGACTGTGTTGGTTGTCATACCCTAATAGGTGAAGGAGCATACTATGCACCTGAATTAATGAATGTCTTCCAAAGACGCGGTGGCTCGGATGAGAGTGCCTTCAAAGCCTATATGAAAGGCTGGATGGCATCACAACCTCTCGCGGTACCAAACCGAAGAAAAATGCCACAATTTCACTTAAGTGATGAAGAGGTCGATAACTTGTCTGATTTCCTTATTTGGACATCAAAAGTCAATGCCAATGACTGGCCACCAACAATCGAAGGGTAAGGAGTGAGTATGAAATATAGTTCACAAGCGGTCGCAAAACCGTATTTTATTTTTGCATTGATTCTTCTCGCAGGAGAGATTCTATTTGGTTTGCTTATGGCGATACAGTATCTCTATGGTGACTTTTTGTTCCCATTGATTCCATTCAATGTTCTTAGAATGGTACACACCAACCTACTCATTGTCCTCATTTTGTTTGGATTTATGGGTGCGACTTACTATCTCATCCCTGAAGAAGCGGAGCGAGAGCTATGGAGTCCCAAGTTGGCAATTATTACTTTTTGGGTTTTTGCAGCAGCAGGTGTTGCTACAATCTTGGGATACCTTTTTGTCCCTTACGCAACCCTTACAGAGATCACTTTCAATGAACTACTCCCAACTATGGGTAGAGAGTTCCTAGAGCAACCACTCCCTACCAAAGTTGGAATTGTCCTTGTTGTTGTCTCATATATCGTCAATACTGCAATGACTGTTCTTCTTGGTAGACGCACAGTTATCACTACGGTACTTATCACAGGTCTATTGGGTCTTGCTGTCTTCTTCTTGGTTGCATTCTATGTTCCTGATAACCTTATCATGGATAAGTTCTTCTGGTGGTTCACCGTTCACTTATGGGTTGAAGCGACTTGGGAGCTTATCATGGGTGCGATCTTGGCATTTGTACTTATCAAAGTAACAGGTGTTGATAGAGAGCATATCGATAAGTGGCTCTACCTCATCATTGCGATGACAATGGTATCTGGTATCCTTGGTACAGGTCACCACTTCTTCTATATGGGTGCTCCTGAGTACTGGTTATGGATTGGGTCTATCTCTTCTGCTGTTGAGCCGTTGCCATTCTTCTTGATGATTCTTTTTGCTTTCACTATGACACGAGAGCGTAAGATCACTCATGATAATGAGATGGCACTCACTTGGGCAAAAGGTACTGCAGTTATGGCATTCTTAGGTGCTGGGGTATGGGGCTTTATTCATACACTCGCTCCTGTCAATATGTTTACGCATGGTACACAACTTACCGCGGCACATGGTCACCTCTCATTCTATGGGGCGTATATCATGATCATCTTTACGATCACTTCGTATGCTATGCCTATCCTTAGAGGTCGTCCACACGGTAACAGCAAAAAAGCTCAAAAAGTAGAGCTTAGTGCTTTCTGGATGCTCAATATCGGTATGCTAGGACTCACTTTGGCACTCAGTGCTGCGGGAATCTCTCAGATTCTTGATCAGAGAGTAGGAACTGATTTGGTAGGCTTTATGGAGTCTCAAGACTCTATTGCTGGGATTTACATGGTAAGAGCTGGATTTGGACTACTGGTCTTTACAGGTCTTTTGACTTACTTTGCTAGTTTCTTTATCAAAGAAGACAATGCTTAAGTATTGGTTAGAGTTTGAGGAGAGTATCGGACGGGTTTGGGATAATTTCCTTAGCCGAAAAGTCAACAAGTTCCACGAAGAGGCACGGGTTCACTTCACCGACATCTCTCCCTCACTCACACTCTTTCATCACCTTTTAGGTGGTGAAAAAGGCAAAGAGCTTACTATCACGGACAAACGCATTGTCCAAACTACCTCACGCACCTTGCTACAAAAGATCTCTTTTATGGGTAAAGAGTTTTTTCTCACTTGGCAAGATGACAAAGCCCTCTATCTCCCTGCATCACTCGCCTACTTCCCTCGCAAAGAGGATAACGAGATGCTCTACTACTGGCTTATTGCGATGCTTACGCGTGTTGATGTTACCAGTGACACCCTCATCGAGTCCAACCAACAAGCAACCAACTACCTACTGAGACGCTATAGTGGATTTGAGACATTCTATCACTACGCTTCAGACTATCTTGCAACACACTTTACACAGTTGTCATTTATGAGTACTTTGGATCTCCAAAGCGATGAAGCCCTCATCAATGACTACCCCAACCCACTCTGGATCTACCCCCCTATCGCCTCAGGCAATCAGCGTCTCCATGATGAGGAGGAAGAGCCACTCGCTCCCCCCCCTCAAGAGAAACAGAGTGATACCCTAGAGATGAAAAAACACTCCAATCAACTCGATGACACCAAGGATACCAGTGGGTTCTTGGTCTTCTTACCTGAATCTCTAATGAGTATCTTTGAACAGGTCAATGTCGATCGGATGGAGGATGATAGCTTCGATGAGAATGCCCTCTACCACGCCGAAGATCTCGATGAGATCACCATCGGAAAAAAACAAGCCAACCTCTCCTCTCGTATCAAGATGGATCTCGATCTTCTCCCCGATGAGCGAGAGATCTACCCCCTTGGCAAAGGACACCTCATCGATGAATGGGACTACCGCAAAAACGACTACCTCATCAACTATGTCCGTATCAAACCCCAAGTCACCCTCAATGTCATCCCCATTGAGCTTCCTTCGCGTCTTAAAAAGATGGTACGAAGTATGCAGAGTGCCTTAGATATACTTGTACTCGATCGGGTCAAAAATGACCGTCTTCCCTATGGTGACAGCCTCAATATCGACACATGGATCGACTACAAAGGGCATGAGAATAAATCGATGCACCACCAAAACTTCTACACCTCCTTTGAGAAGAAGACACGCGATATTGCTACGCTTATACTCGCAGATGTCTCACTCTCCACTGAGGGGGGGATTACCCAAGAGGTGCGTATCATTGATGTGATCAAAGATGGGTTGATGGTCTTTAGTGAAGCCTTGGAACGACTCAATGACTCCTTTGCCATCTACTCCTTCTCCTCACTCCAAAACAAAAAAGTCTACTTCAATATCATCAAGAACTTTAAAGATACCTATGGTGAGCTTATCCGTGGGCGTATCGATGCGATGCAACCCTACTACTACACCCGTCTAGGGGCTGCCATACGCGAATCAGCCAAGATACTAGAGCGACAATCCAATAGCACCAAACTCCTCCTCATTATCAGTGATGGTAAGCCAAATGATGAGGATCGCTACGATGGTCGCTACGGGATTGAAGATACCAAAAAAGCGATTGAAGAGGTACGCAAAAAGGGTATCACCCCCTTCTGTATCACCGTTGACCTCGAAGCCAAAGAGTACCTCAGCTACCTCTTTGGGCGTGAGGGATTTGCGGTGGTACGCGATGGGCAGAAGCTCCCCAAAGTGATCCCTGAAGTCTATATCAATCTCACCAAATAACAAGGAGAAACCATGTCACAACACTACTACTTAGCACAAGGCAATGAGGTAGAGCTTTTTGAAGCCTCCGCCTCGATGAACCTCCCTATCTTGATCAAAGGACCTACAGGGTGTGGAAAGACTCGCTTTATCGAACATATGGGAGAACGACTCAACCGCCCCGTCTATACCGTGGTCTGTCACGATGACCTCAGTGCTGCGGACTTGGTCGGACGACACCTCATCGACGAAAACGGTACCTACTGGCAAGATGGTCCCCTCACCAAAGCAGTACGCCACGGCGGTATCTGCTACCTTGATGAGATTATCGAAGCACGCAAGGATACCACCGTCGTCCTCCACTCACTCGCAGACTATCGCCGTGTCCTCCCTATCGATAGAACTGGGGAGGTGATCGAGGCACATCCTGACTTTATGCTCGTTGTCTCCTACAACCCTGGCTACCAAAATATCCTCAAAGGGATGAAGCCAAGTACCAAACAACGCTTTATCGCGCTAAGCTTCGACTACCCCAAAGCCCCTATTGAGCAAGAGATTTTGATCAAAGAGAGTGGCGTAGACTTAGAGATTGCCACCAAGCTCATCGCTATTGCAGGGGAGATACGACAGCTTGATGATACTGATATCCAAGAGGCAGTCTCTACACGCCTACTTATCTATGCAGGTAAGCTCATCGTCAAAGGCTTCGATCCCTATGAGGCGTGTATGCACTCTATCGTCGCATCCCTGAGTGATGAGGAGGAGCTGTTAGCTGTCCTTGAGAAACTGATCCTACTTCACTTCCCAAAGCACTCCCATGCCTAGCAAGAAGATAGGACACCCTCCAGGGGATTTTGCGATTTGGATTATCATCTATGTGGAGTTGATTACTTTTGCGTTGCTCTTTTTGGGGTATGCCTTCTCACGGCGACTTGATGTAGCCCTCTTCAACGCCTCTCAACTGGTCATCAACCAGACCATTGGCTTTGTCAATACCCTCATCCTCATCACCAGTAGCTTCTTTGTGGTCAAAGCGGTACAGAGTATCAAGCAGAGCCAAGCCTCCACACACGCCCAAGCGAGTTTGCGTGCGTCGCGTTGGCTTCTTGGAGCCTTGGGGTTTGGAGGGGTCTTCTTGGTACTTAAGCTCACTGAGTTTAGTGCCATCTTTGGCATGGGGATTAGCCTCAGTACCAACACCTTTTTTATGTTCTATCTCTTCTTGACGGTGTTTCACTTTATGCATGTACTGCTAGGCTCCGTTATCCTCTTCAACCTCTATCAGAGAACCAAGAGCCAAGCCTACACTGCCACAGCGTGTAGTGGGCTAGAGACAGGTGCCTCCTACTGGCATATGGTCGATCTTCTCTGGATTGTCCTCTTCCCACTTATCTATATTATTCGCTAGGAGCTATGATGAAAAAACGATTAGAATGGATATGGATTACACTCGTAGCCTTGACCCTCTTTGCCTTCCTACTAGGCTACTTTCACGCGATCAATAGCCTCTTTGTCGTGGTGCTACTCTTCACCACCTTCCTCAAGGGGCAACTGGTCATCGACTACTTTATGGAGCTTCACACCGTACAGCTCAAGTATCGACTTATCCCTACCTTTTGGCTCATCTTGGTCATCACACTCATTGGTGTGGCGTACTTCTCTCCTGTAGCCTAAGCGTTGCCGTAGCACAATCGGTCACGATCTGTGTTTTGAGGGCTTCGAGGCTCTCAAACTTCTGATTAGCTCGTAAGTAGGCGACAAAGGCAATCACCACCTGCCCTAAAACGACTCCCAACTCCACCCCCAAGATATGACTCTCCACAGCATATGTCCCATCTGTCGTGACCCGATGCCCCAAGAAGCTCACCGAGTCATACCAGACCCCTGCAACCTTCGTGCGGGTGGCATAGACTCCTGAGAGGGGTAGCAGATAGCCTGAGGGAGAGAGATTGAGCGTAGGGAGTAGTGACTTCGCCCCAATCCCCTGCCCAGTAATCACCGCTCCATCAATAGCGTAGGCTCTGCCGAGTAGTTGGTTGGCTTTGGCTATCGCTCCTGTGCGTAGTGCCTCTTTGATCGTACGAGAGTGTACGGAGATCCCCTCTACCCGCACCTCCTCAATGACGACTACCTCCCCCTCAAAGATCCTATCAAGCTCTCGCACATCGGCTGACTTGGCTCGACCAAACGCAAAGTCATACCCCACCACAATCCGCTCAAGCTGAGGGAAATCTACCATCAAGCGTGAGACAAACGCCTGAGGTGTCACCCCCTTCACCCGATCAAGGTGGTAGAAGTAGCACGGTTTGGTGACATGGTTGGCACGGCGATACCCTGCGGTCAACTCCCCACTATTTCGCTCGATAATCACCACCGCATCGACCTGAGCAATAAGGCGTTGATGGGCGATATGTACCCCATCAAATGAGCCTATCGCAATAGCCCGTATGGTATTGGTATAACGCACGGGAGCCCCTTAGGATTTGGTAAAGTGGTAGAGGTACTCTTGGTTGCCCTCTTTGCCTGTCACCGTAGAGCGTGCTTGGGTCTGCTCTACCCATCCGAGTCTCTGAGCCTCCGCCTCAAACGCCTCTTTGCGTCTAGCGATCGCATCGAGGTCTTGTACCACCCCCTTGGAGTCTCGCTTGACATCTTTGCCCACCTCAAACTGTGGCTTGTAGAGGATCACCATATCCCCCCCCACTGCTATCAATCGATCAATCGACTCGGTGATCTGCATCATCGAGATAAACGAAACATCACAAGTAATCAGCTCAAACGGCTCCTCACTGCTAAAGTCACGGATATCTTGCTCCTCATAGAGGCTAAGTCGTCTCTCAGGACGCAACGAGATATGAAGCTGATCACGCCCCACATCGACACAGACCAGTGATGCCACCCCTCGCTCCAAGACCATCTGAGCAAATCCCCCCGTACTAGAGCCGATATCCAATGCCCGCTTCCCCTCAAAACTGAGCGGATAGGCATCCAAAAACCCCTCTAGCTTACGCCCCGCACGACTTACATAAAACTTCGCATCTTCCACTTCGACTTGTGTATTCTCATCGATCTTCATCGACGCTTTGGCTCGCTTTCCATTGACCTGCACACGCCCCGCCGTAATCGCCTCATGCGACCGCGTCCGACTCTCAAAATAACCCTCTTCTACAAGGTACTTGTCTAATCTCATTCTATCTCCTTTATACTATTAACTATTTTTTACTCCACTACCCATCGTAGTAGATCCTTAAAATTCAAAACCATACACTTAACTACGCTTTAAAACCTCGCTTATACCTGTAGATACTTCAAGAGTTTATCAATCACTCTAATAATAATATCGACTTGATAAAAAATAAAATAGGTTAAATCATTATCATCATTTTCACGATACAAAAAAGATTTACCATATTGAGTGGGAGCATACTTTAGTAGCTTACTGATAGAGACATACTCAAAGTAGTAGATGCTCCTTCTAATTGCGAACGACTAATCGCCTCTTCCATCAACAACGAAGAGATTAAGTAGTTTCTTTTAATGGAGTTATGCGGAACGATACCTTGTGAGGAGAGGGTAGAGATTTTATGTAGTTTGGCATGGAGTGGATCAGGCATACAGAAGGAAAAAGGGGTTTTCTCCTTATCTAGGTAATCGATAGACTTCATCTTTGAGACGCTATTCCACTTTGTTTCCCACCAAGCGATTTGTGCATCATCCTCTTGCGATACTCTATATTTAAACTCATCCCAAAAGAGATATCTACCCTTAGAGTCTACCTCTCTATATTTCAAAAGATACTCATAGTTTTTATCAATAGCATATCTAATATGTGAAAAGTGAAATGGCACTTTGAATAGAGTATTTTTTTTCACAAAGAGTCCTATAACACAATTTATTATTTTTGCGTTATGATAACATTATTCTCAATAAATTACAATGCCTCTACACCATCCCTCGCATCTCCGCCTCACTCAGTGTCACCACACCCAACCCCTCCGCCTTGGTGAGTTTGCTCCCTGCATCGCTACCGTAGATGAGATAGTCGGTCTTTTTGCTCACAGAGCCACTCACTTTGGCGCCTAGCGTCTCAAGCATCTCTTTGACCACACCACGGCTCACACTCATCGTACCTGTAAGGACTACGGTCTTATCTTTGAAGGGGTTCTCTTGCACTTCTACTCTCTCCTCTACGGTAGGGTTGATTACCTCAAACAATTTCAAGACAAAGTCATGATTGACACGCATAAACTCCAGTAGGGAGTTTGCCATCTCCTCACCTATGCCGTCTATCGCTACGACTTGTTTGAGTGTGGCATCGACGATACCTAGCCCAAACTTTAGTGCCAAGGATTTACCTGCCACCTCTCCGATATGCTCTATCCCCATCGCAGAGATAAGCTTAGGGAGAGGGATACCTTTGGTGTCAGCGATGGCATCGAGTAGTTTATTGATGCGTTTGGCTTTGAATCCCTCTAATCCCTCTAGGTCTTCATATCTCAGATGGTACAACCCTAAAATATCGCTTATCTTCTCTTCTCTCACCAATATCTCGACTATTTTAGCCCCTAGTCCATCGATATTCATGCACCCCTTTTTGGCAAAGTGGATAATGGAGTTGACGACTCTATCGGGGCAGTCTAGGTTTTGGCACTTGATAAGTGTCCCCTCGTCGAGTAGCTCAGAGTGGCAAGTGGGGCAGGTGGTGGGGCGAGAGATGGCGACCTCTGTGCCATCGCGTCTATCGGTGAGGACTTTGGTGATCTTGGGGATAACATCCCCTGAACGGATAAGGATGACACTGTCACCTATCATCAGCCCTTTTCGTTCTATCTCATCGAAGTTGTGTAGCGTGGCTCTAGTGATAACTGCCCCCTCTATCTCGATGGGTTCTACCTCCGCTACAGGGGTGATGACACCTGTGCGTCCCACTTGAAGGGTGATGGCATGGACAGTGGTGACCTTCTCCGTGGCGGGGAACTTATAGGCACACATCCACTTGGGGTACTTAACGGTATAGCCTAGCTCCTCTTGGAGGGTGGTATCATCCACCTTGATGACCATCCCATCCATCACCATCGGTATGGCATCTCTTTGGGCTATAAGCAACTGATAGAACGCCTCGATCTCCTCTAGGCTATTACACGCTTTGGCATACGGTGGCGGAAGAAACCCCAAACGATAGATAAACTCCATTCTCTCAGATAGCGTGGGATGAGTCAACTGGTTTTCACCTATCCCCCAAGGGTAGAAGACGAGCCGTCTTTTGGCAGTCACACTAGAGTCTAGCTGTCTCAAGCTCCCCGCTGCGGCGTTGCGTGGATTGGCGAAGGGGGAGTCCCCCTTGACTACCCGCTCACGGTTGATGATCTCAAAGTCCTCTTTGCGGATGACCACCTCTCCGCGTATCTCGATAGGCTCTTGGTAGGCGATGGTGAGTGGGACAGAGCGAATAGTACGGACATTTTCCGTCACCTCTTCCCCTACGACACCATCCCCTCTAGTGATCGCTCGGATGAGTCTACCCCCCTCATAGAGTAGGTTCATACTCGCCCCATCAAACTTAGGCTCACAGAAGTAGCCACATCGCCCGATATTTTTTGCTACTCTATCGAGCCACTCTTGTACCTCTATAGGGCTAAAGACATCCTCCATACTCCACATCCGTTTGAGATGTGTAGCTTTGGTAAACTCCTCACGCACCACACCCCCAACTCTCTGCGTAGGGGACTCCTCTACTACCTCATCAGGGTGAGCCTCTTCATATGCTACGACCTCATGGTAGAGCCTATCATACTCCTCATCTGTAGCGATAGGATTATCTTCGACATAGTAAGCTTTTGCCCACGCGTTAAGGGTTTGGATTTTGGATTGGTACGATTGGTTTGTCATAGTGTTCTACTCTCTTTCTACTTCAACGCCTCAGCCACAGCCAACGCCTGCTGATGCTCTGCTACATCGTGACACCGTACGATAGTTGCCCCCTGCTCTACCGCTTTGAGATGGATCGCCAAGGTGCCTGCGAGTCGCTCCGCTACGGGGGTGGGAATGATCCTATCTATCATCGATTTACGGCTTGCTCCGACCAAGAGTTCACACCCAAAGTGGGTAAAGTGTCTCATATGTTTGATGAGGGTGAGGTTATGGGCAAGGCTCTTACCAAACCCTATCCCCACATCCAGGATAATATCCTCTCGCCTTAGTCCCATCGCTTCACACTTGGCGATACGCTCCGCAAAGAAATTACTCACCTCAACCATCACATCCTCATAGTGTGGATTGTGTTGCATCGTCTGGGGGGTGCCTTGCATATGCATGATACAGAGCTTGGCACCATGCTTCACCGCCAAGGCGATGAGCCTCTCATCACTGGCTCCTGTGATATCATTGATCAGGCTAAAGCCAGACTCCAACGCATAAGCAACCACCTCAGGAGTGTAACTATCGATTGAGAAAGTAGCTTGTTCATAGAGTCGAGATGAGGCGATGGCATCACAGAGGGGTTGGATACGCGATAGCTCCTCTATCGGAGTCACCAGAGGGGCATTGGGACGCGAAGAGACCGCCCCGATATCGATGAGGGTCGCCCCTTGGGCTATCATCTGCTCTATCCTCTCCATCGCACCATCTGCCTCAAAGCGACTCCCCTCAAAAAAGCTATCCTCATTGGCATTGATCACCCCCATAATCTGAATGGGGTAAGTTTCACTCCTAAGCAACCGCTTAAGCTCCACGGCAACAGCTTTGAGTCCAAAGGGTTGTGAGAGCTCCTTTTGGGCGAGAATCTCCATCTGCTTTTGGTTGGCAATCAGTAGACAATCATAGGTGGGCTTCTGGGAGAGAATCACCCCACTAGGTACCGCCAACTCTGCACCGATACTCAGGGCATCTTGCTTGAGGATAATCACTGCGGGGGTTTTGAGCTCTTTGATAGCGATGTAATAGTGTCGCATCTTTTTTGCCATAATAGCCACCCCACCCGACTCTACTCCAAGGGCTTTGAGGGTCGCGTGGGCATCTGAGATACCACTAAGTTGATAGAGATCCATAGGTATACCTTATCGTTTCTGTTGTGTAAGTAGTTTGAGTAGGAGAGCCGTGAGGACAAACTGTGGGGGAGAGCCTCGGTCGAGTGCCTCAAAGCTATCACTACAGAGCTGGAGGGTTTGAGCTGAGAGGTGGTACTTCTGACTATAGAGTGCCGACTTAACAATCTGCTCTACTATCCGTTTCATCATCGTACTATCGGTACGCTTATGGGTCTGGACAAAGGCGTAGAGTGTCTCAAGTGAGAGGGTACTTAGCTCTAATCCCAACACCTCATCTGCCACCATATCATCCACTACTGTGATAGGCAACCGTGACCGAATCGTAGGTAAAATAGTCGCTTTGGAGGGGGTAAGGAGGATAAAGCGTTTGTTTTTGGGTGGCTCTTCGATCACTTTGAGTAGGCGATTTTGTACCACCTCAGAGAAGAGTTTGGCACCGAGTAGGAGGATGGTCTGCTCTTGGCTGGCAAGATAGGCTTTCTCAATAGCGAGTTTCACATCCTCGACCAAGAAGCTCTCCTCCTTGAGGATCTTGACAAACTGCTCCCGCGTCGCCAGTGACTCCAGTCGCTTCACTGTCGCAGGGATATCCTGCGTAATAATCACTTGGCTAATGAGTGAGAGTGTCATAATTCGAGGTCTAAATCCCCAAAGAGTGCTACGGAGAGGGTATTGTCAAAGAGTCGGTAGAGCTGAAGTAGCTTGATATCGATAAGGGTATCGTGACTTCGCAGGGGGAAGCTGTTTTGCACCTCCTCATCCATAATCCACAAAAAGCTATCATCATTACGATAGGCAAGCTTGGTATAGGGGTGGTCTCCGCGTCCAATATACCAGATATAGTAGCCATTGGGGTAGGAGATATCAAGCATATCCTCTAGGAGTTCTATCTCTTGGGTATGGTGGAGTTTTTGGAGATTGGGGAAGAGTTCTGAGAGCTGATAAAAGGGGAGAAGTGGTCGATTTTTGGAGAGGTCGTTAATGGTGTTGAGGATATACTTCCCAAACCACTTACGCGACTCATCTGTGACAATCAGTACCGTTTTGCCCTCTAACACTTGAGAGACTGCCCCCTTGACAAGAGGTGCCCACTCGTAGCGATACTCCTCCATCCATGAGAAGCAAGACTCATCCTCTCGTATCGTCTCAAGTGTCCATTTTAAAAGTTGTTGCATTGGGCTACTGATCTAACCCATACGCCTCGTGCAAGGCACGGATTGCGAGTTCACCATACTTATCATTGATCACCATAGAGACCTTGATCTCTGAAGTCGAGATCATCTCGATATTGATATTGCTCTTTGCCAAAGTCGTAAAGGCTGTCGCTGCCACCCCTGAGTGTGACTTCATCCCAACACCCACAACCGAGACCTTACAGACATGCTCATCAAAATCCATACCCTCGATATCATGGTCAAACCCCTCCATAATCTTACGGGCATTGAGATGCTCACTCTGTGGTACAGTGAAGCCTAGATTGGTCGCTCCATCTGTTCCTACATTTTGGATAATCATATCGACATTGATATTGGCATCGGCGAGCTTCGTAAAGATCTCCGCCGCAATACCTGGTCTATCAGAGACCCCTCTAAGGGTCACTCTTGCTTGGTTTCTATCTAGCACTACGCCACTTACTAATACCTCTTCCATGCTATTACTCTCCTTTATAATCAGTGTTCCTTCATTATCGCTAAAGCTACTCTTAGCGTATAGTTTGACATTGAGCTTTTTTGCCAGCTCTACCGAACGGTTCTGTAGTACCTTCGCCCCGAGTGACGAGAGCTCTAGCATCTCATCATAGGAGATCGTATCGAGCTTTTTGGCATTGGGTTCGATGCGTGGATCGGTCGTATAGATCCCATCGACATCGGAGTAGATCTCACACTGGTCTGCCTGCAACGCACCCGCAAGTGCAACCGCAGAGAGGTCAGATCCCCCGCGTCCAAGCGTCGTTACCGAGCCGTCTTTGTTGATCCCTTGGAAGCCCGCTACAATGACGACTTTGCCTGCGTTGATCGCCTCCTGCATCGCGGTGGGGTCAATCGACTCAATCCGTGCATAGGTGTGACGATTGTCCGTAACGATACCCGCTTGTCGTCCACTCATCGCGACCGCATCGACCCCTTGGGACTGCAATGCGATAGAGAGGAGTGCCGCGGTGACACGCTCTCCTGAGCTGAGCAACATATCCATCTCTTTTTTGGCAGGGGTCGAGGTGAAGTGTTCGGCGTAGCCTACTAGCTTATTGGTCTCTCCACTCATTGCAGAGACCACCACCACGACATCACTCCCCGCCTTTTTTGCTTTGGCGACACGGTTTGCTACATTTTCGATACGATCGAGATTACCGACACTGGTACCACCGTACTTATGTACTACTAACATTAAATTAACCCCTCTTCCATAAAATAATCAATCACTTTGCGATAGACACTGCGTTTGAAGTATGTCACCCGTTTAAATAGTGCATCATACGGGACAAACTCATACTCCTCAAACTCTGGAATATCATGCTGTTGAAGGTCAATCTCTGCCCCCTCTCTGAGTCGTACCAAAAAGTACTTCTGGATCTGTCCATCAAAAGGGTAGATCTTCCCTTTTGAGTTGGGTGGGAAGTCATAGGCTATCCACTCAGGAAACTCTCCTAAAATATCTATATCGTTACAACCAATCTCCTCTTGCAACTCCCGATAGAGTGCCTCATGGGGTGTCTCTCCCTTGTCGATGCCCCCTTGGGGAAACTGCCATGCATTCTTAATATCACTACGATGTGCGATAAAGAACTCACACGCATCAGGATATCGAGACGAGAGTATCACAGCAGCAACATTAGGGCGATAACACTTTTTACTCTCCATATCTTACTCATTTCGCTCACCTCTGGGTAGAGGGTTAAATTATTTTGGGTATTATTTTACCCAAAACTCAGTTATAACCTTTTGAAAGCGAGCATATTTGCTACTCTATATCCATATTCCCTACTGCGACTCCAAATGCCACTACTGTAGCTTCAACTCCTATGTCGATAAGTTCGATACCCGTCGTGCCTATATGGATGCACTCCACCGCCAACTCACCTATGAGCTTGAGCGTTTTGCCGTAGCACCTCAGACGATTGAGAGTCTCTTTATTGGGGGGGGTACCCCCTCGACCATCACACCCCAGCTCTATGCTCCGATCTTCTCCCTCCTCGCCCCCTATCTCCAAGCTAATGCAGAGATCACCATCGAAGCCAACCCCAACTCCGCCACACGCACTTGGCTAGAGGGGATCTACCACCTAGGGGTTAACCGTGTGAGCTTTGGGGTGCAGAGCTTCAACGCAGACAAACTCAAAGCACTCGGACGCGCACACTCCCCCGCTCAAGCACGCAGAGCCATAGAGGAGGCGAAGCAGGTAGGCTTCGAGCATCTCTCACTCGATCTGATCTATAACTACCAAGGCGACACCCAAGCACTGCTACGCTCCGATATCGATGAGGCGTTTAGCCTTCCTATCGACCACCTCTCTGCGTATGAGTTGACGATTGAGCAGGGTACCCCCTTTAGCCAGACTCCCGAGGTGAGACAGGAGAGTGATCGTATCGCCTTTTTTGTTGCTGAGGCTATCAAACAGCGGGGATTTAGCCACTATGAGATCTCCAACTTTGGCTCCTACCAGAGTCGACACAACCAAGGCTACTGGCAACTCAAGGACTATATTGGAGCGGGAGCGGGAGCGGTGGGATTTAAGCACGATACACGCTACTACCCCCAAGAGCGTATCGAAGCGTTTATCCACGACCCCCTCACCATAACCCAAGAGCCTCTCACCCCTCAAGAGCTTCTCACCGAGAGGATATTTTTGGGGCTACGCAGTAGTATCGGGGTTGCCAAATCACTTCTCACTCAGGCGATGCAGGAGCGTGCCACACTCCTCTGCCATGAGCAGAAACTCACCCAAGATAGCACCCACTACTACAACCCAAACTTCTTTGTGAGTGATGAGATTGCTCTCTTTCTCTTGGGATAGCGACATCTCAGCTACCCACAAGCCATCTTAAGATAAACTACTGCTTCCAAAATTCTTGCTCATTTTTGGACATAGTTGCACGACTATGCATACCATGGGCTATTAAACCAAAAGGAACAACATGAATTGTTATGAAACACTGTTTGTAGTTAAACCTACACTTACAGACGAAGAGACAGCAGCACAAGTTGCAAAAGTAACAGCAGTACTTGCTAAAGAGGGTGCAGAGCTTCTTGCTACAGATGACATGGGTATGAGAAAACTCGCCTATCCTGTACAAAAAAATGAGAGAGGATACTATACAATCCTTTTCTTTAAAGCGGAAGGAAGTGTCATCAACGAGCTTGAGAGAAATCTTAAAATCAACGAAGATGTAATCAAATTCTTAACTGTAAAATATAGCAATACAAGAGAGATAGCTCAATTTGATAAATTGGTTGCAGCAGCAAACAAAAACAGTGAACCTGAAGCAGAAGCTAAAACTGAAGTTGAAGTTGAAGCTGTAACAGAGAGTGTAGAAGCATAGTTAAACTTTTAGGAGAACCTTATGTACAATAAAATAATTTTAGCAGGAAACCTTACCAGAGATATCGAGATACGATACACACAGGGCGGAAGTGCTATTGGTAATACTGCCATCGCAACCTCTCGTAAATTCAAATCTCAAACAGGTGAGCAGAAAGAGGAAGTGCTTTTTGTTGACCTTACCTTCTTTGGTCGGACTGCTGAGATTGCCAATCAATATTTGCGTAAGGGGAGTAAAGTTTTAGTAGATGGACGACTGAAGCTCGATCAGTGGACAGCACAGGATGGTACAAAAAGAAGCAAGCACTCCGTCACAGTAGAGAACCTACAGATGCTCGGTAGCCGTGATGAAGCACAAGCAAATGGTGGCGGATACAATCAGCCTACCACAGGGGATACCTACGCGCAACCTGCTCCTGCTTATAACCAACCACCTGCTCCTCAGCCACAACGGCAACAGCAACAAGCGTCACACATCCCAGAAATTGACATCAACGAAGATGAAATACCGTTTTAGGAGAACACCATGGCAGAAAGAAGAAAATTTAAAAAGAGATATTGTAAGTACTGTGAAGCAAAAGTAGACTTCATCGATTACAAAGATTTGGCACAACTCAAATTCTCACTTAGTGAGCGTTTTAAAATCATGCCAAGAAGATTGACAGGAAACTGTAAAAAACACCAAGAGCTTGTGACTGTAGCGATCAAAAGAGCGAGACAAACAGCCCTTATCCCATATATTGTTGATAGAAAGAATGTTGTAGAATCTCCATTTGAAAATGTAAGATAGATCGACCCCCTACCGCTCCTCTTGGAGTGGTAGACCCCACACCTCTCCCCCTCTCTACTCAGATACTTTATCCCCCTTCACCTCTCTAGCACTCTATTACCTATTGAAGTAATAATGGTTGGCTATAATAGTACAAGAAGGGGGAACTATCATGCTAAAAAAAGAATTTTATAGACTACTTATCACACTCTCTATCATCCTACTCTATGGTTGTGGAGGTGGCGGAGGGGAGTCTACTACGACACCCACCACACCAGAGACCTCTATCGTCATCTCCTCAGACTACCACATACAGAGTCTTGGGACACCCACGGAACTCCATCTCAAACTCTCACTCCCCAACACCCCCAAAAGCCTCTACCTCCTACTGAGCAACTACGAGGAGGATGCCACCACCCCCATACTTGGGCAGACGACGAATACCAAACCACACTACGCGATGGTACTCCCCCCAGACCAAACAATAACCACGACTCACTATCCACTGATCAAACAGACCAAACAGACCTCCCCTACCCCACACCACAAAGTCGCAGATACAGGGGATCAGCATCGCTTCTTTTTGGATGCCAATGCCACGAAGACGACTCTGGCAACGGTACGCAAAATCGTGAGTGGTGTCTCGACACGACTAGGCACCAAACAACTTAGTATCTGGGTCTCTGATGATAGCTTTGATAGTGGTGGAGGGTGTGCCAAAGAGAAGTGTGTCACCCAACATATGATTGATAGTGCTGTCGATACCTTCTTACAAGTGGGGGAGGATAATGATATCTACGACTGGGTGACCAATATCTATGGTGAGGAGTGGGGAGCGGATGCCTCTGCCAAATATAGCAACCTGATCGATGCGACCGATGAGATTACGATTCTTCTAACCGATATCAACAATGATGGGGTACCGCACAATGGAGAGGGGCGTGTAGTAGGGTTCTTCTGGTCCAAAGACAACTTCCACCAATCCTCTATCGCAGGCTCCAATGAGAAGATTATGTTCTATATCGATGCGGTGATGTTTGCCAATACGACGGAGCCGTGGAGTATCTATAGCTTCTGGCCCAAAGAGACGCTTAGAGCCTTGGCACATGAGTTTCAACATATGATCAACTTCTACCAAAAACATATCCTCCAAGAGGCGGAGATGGATCTATGGATCCAAGAGATGCTCTCTGTCACCACAGAAGATCTCATCGCAAACAAGATGGGGTGTATGGGGGGTCGGGGGGTCGAATCGACTAATGGGAGTGCGGGAGAGCATGGCAACACCAATGGACGATTTCCACTCTTCAATACCCACAACACCCAGACACTCACAGCGTGGAACAACACCCTAGAGGGGTATGCCCAAGTCAACGCCTTTGGTGCCTATCTCATCCGCAACTACGGAGGGGTTAAACTCCTTCACGATATCATGCACAATGGCTACAGTGATGAGCAGGCGATTATCGAGGCGGTACACCAATCTGCCAATGGAGAGGATAAATCGTTTGATACCCTGCTCCATGAGTGGGGGGTAGCAGTCCTCCTCTCAGACCATCAGAGTCCCACACCCGCAAAGAGCTACAACACAGGGGACTTCACCTACAGCACCTACCAAAACAGCACCTATAAGATGGGGTCTATCAACTTCTTCAACTACACCCCACCACCCGCTATCGCCACTACGCTAGGAGCTATCGCACCCCACGGAAACTACTACTACTGTGTAGAGGAGAATGCCACAGGAGAGATCACCATTGATCTGCTACTCGATGGGCATACAGGGGTGACACTGATTGCCAAGTAGCCTACTTTTGCAACACCAAAAAGTGCTTATCGGACTCCTCTAAGCCATAGAGGTTGACCGCATCACAACTTAGCAAGGTAAGCCCCGATAGGCGTACAATCTCCTCAACACTGTGGTAGTACTGCTTGATCGTCTCTTGAGACTTCACAAAGCCACTCCCCTCCGCCTCAAAGAGGGTAAACTCCGCACTGTACTCACCCACTTCAAAGTCACTATCAATCGTCAAAAAACGATCTCCATCATCAACAATAAACGCCCCTACTGCCACACTCTCAAATCCATAGAGGGTATTGATATCACAGACAAACACTCCTCCCTCCTCTAGGAGTGAAGCGACACACACCAAAAACTCTGTGAGGGCGTGGGGGTTCAGGTAGTTGAGCATATCAAAGACCGCACTAATCGCCCCATACGATCCACTCAGGCTACACAGATCAGAGACCTCTGCCTCTATCCCTAATGCACGGGTACGCGCTACCATAATCGGACTCAGATCGACTCCTTTGAGGTGGGGTATCGCAAGGGCTTGGTGCATCTGCTGGAGAAACTCCCCCGAGCCACACCCTACATCAAGAAGGCTTGTGGGGGCGAAGGATTGAAGGGTGAGGAGATAGTGTGCATAGAGTTTGGGTGCGGACTCCTTGACACCGAGAAGATCCTCTACTTTGGCGTAGAGATCGAGTGATGCCGTTGTACTAGCCACGGCTCTGGACTACCTGCTTGATCTGCTCATAGAGAGAGAGTATCTCCCCTTTTTTGGCATAGAAGCTGTTTTTGTTGGCGATGAGATGGGCAGAGGAGTCCATAATATCCTCGGCTACCTTGAGTCCATTCTCTCGCATGGTACTTCCCGTCTCGACGATATCGACAATCGCATCTGCCAACCCTACGAGTGGTGCTAGCTCGATAGAGCCATAGAGCTTGACTACCTCAACCCCTACGGCTTTCTTGGCAAAGTAGTTTTTGGTGATATTGACCATCTTGGTAGCGACTTTGATATTGGGGCGTGACCAATCTAGCTCATCTTCATTTTTGATCCCAATGGCGACTTTACAACGACCTAGTTGCATATCGAGGAGCTGGATAATATCTAGCTCCTTTTCGGTAATGACATCGAGTCCTACCACACCAATATCCGCAGCTCCATGCTCTACATAGGTGGGAACATCTTGGTTTCGGACATTCAAAAACCTAAACTCACCCATCTCCAAAATAAGTTCTCTACCCTCAAACTTAAACTCTCCACCAAAAATCTCTGCAAAAATCTCTAGTGTCTGCTCTGCTATTCTACCCTTTGGAAGTGCTACAGTTAACATCTCTTTTGTTCCTTTATTACCTTACGCATCCCCTCAAATACCAAGGATTCATCATAGTGTGAACCCGTGAAAAAGGTACTGAGGAAGTGACCATCTCCACCTGTAAAATAGAGGGGTTTATCTGCTCTATGGCACTCGATGAGTGCTTTTATCGACGCGATTATACCATAGCTTATCCCATCTTTAGTTGTGGTAGGGAGTTGGGTGAGTGAGATTGTTCTGTTGAGTGAGGTATCGAGTGCGGGAGAGATCGCTCGATAGCTCTCAAGCGTCGCGGTAAGCCCTGCTAAGATATAGCCCCCCTGATAGACACCCTCCTCTACCACATCCACCGTGATAGCCGATCCTGCATCAACAAAGACCCCACACGCACGACTCAGACAGAGGGCTTTTCTATCGACCCCCATAGTGGGATACGCCCCTGACAAGACTATCCTATCAGAGAGATCCTCCCAACACGCTATCGCCTTGAGTTGGGTGTGAAGTGATTGGTTGACGGAGATGTAGTAGAGGGGGTGGTGGCGATACTTGGCGATCGCCTCCTCATGGGTGAGATGCTCCACACGCACCCCATCATAGATATGAGAGTGGGTATTACCGATATCTGCTAACAACACACGCTACTCCTTTGGGACTTTATGCCAGACTCTCCACCCCGCCTCCTCTAGCTTCGTTTTGGCATGTGAGCAGAGTGGTGCGTTGACGCGTAGATACTGCTTGGTGATACGACTCTGGATATACTGCTCTAGTGTAGTATGGAGTCGCATCAGCTCATCTGCCTCTTTGCGGAGGATACGGCTCTTTTTGGAGATCTCCATCACCAACGCATAGTAGCCCTTCAGATCCACCCCGAGATAGAGTGTGACCTGTTTGCGAGAGCCTAGCTCCTTGGGGGTAATCTCCCGAAATGACTTAAAAATCAACCCTCTCGTATGGAGGTACTCTACCATCGCTTTCATTGTTACAAACTCCTTTTATGCCAAGGGGTGATAGGCGTGCATCGTATCGGATAGATGACGCTTCTGTATATGGGTATAGATCTGTGTCGTCTCTAGGGAGCTATGCCCTAGTAGCTCCTGCACCACACGCAAGTCTGCCCCACCGATGATGAGCGAGGAGGCAAACGAGTGTCGCAGGACATGGGGAGAGACCCCAAGATACTTCTTGACAATCTTATAGGCAGAGATACGACTCAGTACCCCCCCTTTGTAGTTGAGCCAGAGGTAGCTGTTTGCCATAGACTCCTTAGCCAGATACGCCAGAAGTGCCTCTAGTGCCACAGGAGCCAAAGGTACCATCCGCTCCTTCTGCCCCTTGGCAAACCGTATCTTGAGCCACTCCCCTGAGATATCTGCCCGTTGGACACTGAGTGCCTCTGAGATACGGCACCCACTCGCATACAAAAAGAGGATCAACGCATAGTCACGCAACCCGATACGACTACTACGATCGATCTGCTCCAACCCACGGGCTATCTCCTCATAGGAGAGATACTTAGGTAGATCCTTGGGGACTTTTGCCATCGGAATCGCAATCGCTTCATGGGCAATATGCTCACTATGACAAAACGCAAAAAACGCATTGATTGAGGAGAGTTTACGGTTGAGGGTACGCTTATTGGCAAAGGTAGCCAAGAACTTCACAATCTCCTCTGTAGAGAGTTGGTTGAGGGATTTGGAGCTTTGGGATTCGAGCTGTTTGAGATCCCCTAGATAGGAGGAGACACTGAGGCTATCGAGTGCCTTGACGACACGCAGATAGACCCCAAATCCCTCTAGGAGTTCACTCATAGTCCCAAGCTAGCTAGATTGATCACTTTGCCATCTTTGTAGAGGTGCTTAGAGACTATCAAGACAGGGGAGCTGATCGTACCAAGATCATAGACCTTATGGGTAGTGAGATCATCAGAGAGGACGATAAGCTGTCCTGTCTGATCGAGTGCATAGATCTTTCCATCAAATGCCGTCGCCGCAGAGAAGTGGGCATGCTTGAAGCGTTTGCTCTTGAGTTCTCTTAGCTCTCTATCGAGCTTAATTATCTCACCTTCAATCGTGAAGAGGTAGACAAAGCCACCCGCGACTGTCACTTCAGAGATATTGGCACTATACTCCTTCTGCTCTGCTCCCCCAAGCGTAATCACCTTTTTGGCTGTCGCTGCGATAAGGCGGTTATGCATACGAGAGAGGTGGACGACATTGTTGAAGACCTTCTCACTACTTAGATAGATCACCTTAGCGTTATCGGTATTGTGCGAATCCAACACGATGAGCTTCCCATCGAGTGTCGGTATCGCTACAAGGTTATCGATAAACATCGGACTTGCCGCACGGGTATTGATCGCAAAGGTACGCTTAGCACGGTTCTCCATAATCTTCTTATTGCTCTTGATATGGTAGAGTCCAAAGGCGTTGTTATTGAGGATATAGGCGATGGTATTTTTGTGGATTGTCGCAGAGACGATAGGGGTATGGAGTGCCACACTTCGCACACTCTCCCCTAGACTCTTATCGATGATCTTCAAGATACCCGCATCATTACCTGCGAGGAGATAGGCGGAGTTTTCACTCAGATAGCGATACCCCTCCCCTAAGTGCTGTCGACTCACCCCCTGCTTGCCGATATAGCGTCCATCTCTAAGTGTCGCCCCATCACGACTGAGATCGACAATTGTACTCTGATAGGTCGTAGTCGCCACTGCAGGTGGATCATAGCTCTTGGGTGCTTCAAAATACTGCTTACCACTACACCCCAACAGGAGCCATGCACTCACGCCAAGGGTTGCTAACAGACTGCGTTTCATCTACTTGACCTTGAGTGTCGCGTGTTGAAGGAGTGTGGCGATATTTTTGGCTACGGAGCGTTGACCAATCCCCTCAAGCTTACGCTGTGCCTCTTGTGTATTACCCACTTTGAGTGCAAGATACGCCTCATTGAGTAGTGCCATCTCTTTATAGAGTTGACTCGTAGCGGGTTTTCGCTCTAGGGTATTGGCACTGTAGCTACTGAGATCTGATATCACAAAGTTTTGACTCTTTTGAAGTACTCTTAGTTGCTTCACATCCTCCGATTTCACCGCTTGTGCATAGGAGAAGAGTTCAAAGAGTGCGGGGTTTTTCGCCTCTAGTGTCGCCAACGCCTCCGCATTGTCAGGCTTCTCTTGAAGTGTCAAAAAGGCTTCATTTGCCTCTGCAAGTTTCGCTTGCTGTAGGGCATCGAGTGCACTTCTCCCCACAAAAAACAGCACCACCGCCACCGCAACACCCCAGAGTAAGACCTTATACTTTTTATACAATGTCTCTAGCTTAAACGCACTCTCAAGTACCTTCTCATCACTACTCAACTCTCTTTTTACATCTGCGATATCCATGGGAGATCTCCTAAATTGGTTAATTAACCTAATATTATACAGTGTGGAGTTATAGAGTTAGATTAGTCTTAACTAGACAATAAAGTGAGAATCTTAAAAAGATTAGGCTTCTTGCATAATCCTATATTTAAAATGACCCCCTTACATTGAGAGCTTATATTAGGTTATAAAAAACTTCTAAACTAATCTAGCCTCCTGTTGTAATAGATTACAACTCCACTATCGTAATCCCTAAGTTCCCTTTCATACGGTAGAACTTTTGGATTTTGGGGTGGCGTTTGAGGTACTCCCCTATGAGTTTGGAGAGAACACCCCCTCCTGTGCCATGTATGATCTGTACTTCATTGAGGTTATTGACCAAGGCATCGGAGAGGAACTTATCGACCGTATCGATCGCCTCATCCGCATACATCCCCAAGAGCTTGACAGAGACTGAAGCCCCTGATTTTTCGACATTGACATTGGCTTTGGGGGTGCGGGGTTTGGGTTTGAGCTTAGGTTGGGCGACCTCTCCACGATGTTTGAGCGAGGAGAGGGGGACACGCATCTTGAGTCCATCAACAAGGATCGTGGCATCTTTACCTCTCAGACCAACGAGTTCCCCTTTGTGAGAGCGGTACTTCACCTTATCCCCCACTTTGAGAGGGACGGCGTTAGGGGTATCGAGTGGTTTGGGTTCAAACGCCTTGTGTTTGTGGGCGACATTGAGCAGTCTTCTCCCCTCGGTAGACTCTTTGACCTTGAGGGCTTCGCGTGCTTTTTTGGTCGCTGCATTATAGCGATTTTCGAGGGTGGCGATCGCTTTACGGTGACGCTCTTTGAGTTCTACCTCCTCATCGATAAGCTTCTGCTTTTGCTTTTCGATCGCGTGAAGCTCCTCCTCTACGCGTCCGATCTTCTCTCGCATCTCCCGTTCTAGTGCGGTAGAGCGTTCGATCAGTTCATTGAGGTTCTCTTTGTCCTCTCCGTAGACGCTCTTGGCTCGATTGACAATCCCTATAGGCACCCCGTAGCGTTGAGCCGTCTCAAAGGCGTAACTCTTTCCGATACTCCCTTGGAGGAAGGTATAGGTGGGGAGACGACGCTCCTCATCATAGAGTGCCGCGATGAGTTCGACACGCGTATCACTCGCCATTAGCGACGCAAGGCGTTTGTGGTGGGTCGTCACGATAAACCAGATCCCACGCTCTTGGAGGGCATCAAGCATCACCCGAAAGAGACTCGCAGCCTCATCACTATCTGTCCCTAGCTCAATCTCATCAACCCCTACGATCGCATGCTCTTTGCCAAAGAGTTTAGCAAACTCCTGCATCCGTCCTGCAAAGGTGGAGATATCATTCTTGACCGATTGGGGATCATCGATGACTGCCTCAATCTGCTTAAAGTGTCCCACCTCTGTCTGGGTGACATCACACCGAAAGGGGAGGAGATACTTACTCATATAGACCGCTGAGAGCATCGATTTGAGTAGCATTGTCTTCCCACCTGCGTTGACCCCTGTAATGAGCATCACGGGCTTGGACATAGTGATCGTCACGGGGATAGGGTTCTCTATGGCAGGGTGGGCAAAGGCGGTGAGTTTCACCCCTTTACGCTTGCTAGGGAGGACAAACTCATACTCATACGCCCGTGCGAAACTCACCCGTGCTTGGTAGTGATCAAAGCGATCAAACGCTTGGTTGACAAAGCGTAAAAACCGCTCCCACTTCAAAAAGACCGCAGAGATCTCTTTGCAGTAGCGGTAGATCAGTGCCTCTTTGGTACTTTGAAGCTCAGAGGCTCTGCTCTTGAGGTGGGAGATACTCTGAGGGACGATATAGAAGAAGCCTCCTGAACTACGAGCAATCACCGTGGCCTTGATCACGCTATTGAACCCCCCACGCACCAATAGACTCTCCTCTCCACCATTGTAGTGTACCTGTGTATCAACGAGATAATCTCTCAGTGTGGAGGAGTGTGCCAGACGGTAGAGCTTCTCTTTGGTCTCTTTTTTGTTCTGTTTGAGTGCGTGATCAAGCTGTAGGAGTTCGGGGTCTTTTTGGGGATTGATCTCCCCCTCTTGGGTGAAGAGGTCGAGGATCGCCATCACCTCCTCAGGGATCTCAATCCCCCCAATCCACCCACCTAGTGGCTCAGGGAGCTTGGAGGCTTTGAGCTGATTGAGGTAGGAGCAAATCGTTACAAACGCAAAGATCTCCTCAAGCGAGAGTACCCCCTGCTTGGCGATGAGATTGAGCTCTCGATCAAGCGTAGGCACAGGAGAGGGGAGCGGGAAGGTCACACTGGAGAGGGCTTGGATATAGCGGTAGTGTTGGTTGATATCTCCCATCATCGCCACTGCTTTGGGACGAGCTAAAAATAGCTCAAACCTCTTGATATAGCCATCAAGGTCTAACTTTTGAATCATACTCTTTTGGCTTGATTGTTTATCTGACACGCGTCACGCTCCTTTATTGCCCTAGATAGAGGGCAGACTAAAATCGATATCCTAATCGGACAATCGTCTTGCTATCATGCGTCTCAAACCCTACAGCAGGCAAGGCATCATAGTCCATCTCCTCTTCTACTACGAGATGAAACCCTTCACCCAGTTGAAAGGTAACCCCCAACACACCAATAATCTCATAATCCTTTAGCTCCTCAAAACTCTCAGAAGCCCCTACCTTGATATAGAAGTTACTCTGATTTTGAAAGACTCGCTGATAGGATAGGTACTGCGTAAATGAACCAAAATAGTCACTCGCTTGGGTGTTGTGATAGTGCTGGATATTGTAGGCTCCCCCCAACTTGAGCTTGAGCGTACCATAGGAGCCACTCAAAATCTCTTTGCCCACTCCCTTGCCTATCATAATCTTATGATTGAAGTTTTTGAAGCGGTTTCGTAGCCAATCCAACCGAAAATAGAGGCTCCACGCATTGGCAAACTCCTGTTCGAGCTTGAAGGTCGTGGTGTACTCCTCATTGGTGGTGCTACCCCCATCTTTGGTGACGAGTAGCCCCCCCTCTACTCCGATATGAAGCATCTCTCCATGATACCCTTGCGTATGGTTAATGAGTTGGTACTTACCATTGAAATTGAGTGTCTCAGTATTGCCTGAGGTGTTGGCAAACCCAAGGTCAATACGCTGTTGGAGTGTTGGGGTTGTCGCGATAGAGACATCAGGGATATAGCGTTGTTGGACATCTACGACTGCCACGCCATTGACATCCTCAGCCATCGCCTCTACACTCCCTAGCCCGACCAAGAGCAGGAGGCTAGTCACTATAGCTCTCATCTAGCTCATAACCAATTTGCGTCGCATATAAGCGATTTTGCTCTGAAGGGAGAGGTTTTTGGGGCAGTGGTCTTCACACGCCATCAGGCTCATACACCCAAAGATCCCATCATCATCCCCTATCAGCTCATAGAAGTCCTCATCGGTACGGGTATCATGCGGATCGATCGAGAAGCGTGCGACACGGTTGAGTCCCACTGCCCCCACAAAATCCTCCCGCATAATCGCCGTCGAACAGCTCGCCACACAGATACCACACTCGATACAGCGATCAAGCTCAAAGACCTCATCGGCTACGGCAGGCTCTACCCGCTTCTCTAGCTTGGCAAGGTCGGTCTCTTCGTGCTTCTCTATCCAGCTATGGACACGCAGACTCATCTTCTCCATCCACGCCCCTGTATCGACAGAGAGATCTTTGATCAGCTTAAAGGTCGGAAGAGGAAGTAACTCTATCTTCCCCCCCTCAAAGTCACTTGTAAGTGTACGACACGCCAGCTGAGGCTTCCCATTGACAAGCATTCCACACGCACCACAGATCCCTGCTCTACAGACAAAATCAGAAGTGAGATCATGGTCAATACTCGACTTGATTTTGGTCAAGGCGATATAGAGGGTCATCCCTGGTGTCTCTTCGAGTGTGTACTCGACAAAGGTTGGTGTTGATTGGCTATCGGTGGGGTTGTACTTGAGTACCTTTATTGTAATCTCTCTACCCATTATTATCCTCTCCTATTCTCTCATTTTGACGCTTATACTCTGGTTGTAACTTGAAAGGCATTAGCTTCTCTTGAAGGGTGAAGCGATCGCCTTGATGGCTAGCTACAATGCTATCAACCTCCTCTTGTCTTACTTGACTCAGAGGGTTTTCGATGGTGTTCCCCTTCTTACCATACCCTCTAAAGGCAGGAGGCATCTCCATCTTCATGATATCGAGTGGTTCATACTTCAGTGTCGGTTCTAGGTCATCCGCCGCTGCCCAGTAGCTGAGGGTACGGTTGAGCCAGTTGGCATCATCTCGCTTGAGATAATCCTCACGGTAGTGTGCCCCCCTACTCTCAGTACGATCTCTTGCCCCTTTGGCGACACACAGAGCCACCTTGAGCATCATAGGGACTTTGTATGCCTCCTCTAGCTCTTGGTTGAGATGGCTCTCTTTTTTGGTGATACGAATCTGCTTGGTTTTCTGAAGGAGTGCCTTTAGCTCACTAACGGCATCTTCGAGATCCTTACCGTTGCGGAAGATCCCTACCTTCTCTTGCATAATCCGACGCATCTCATCTTTGATATTGTAGATATTCTCCTCACCCTCTAGCTCCAAGAGGCTCTCTAGGTAGCGTTGCTGTTTGTCAAGCTCCTGATGTACCGCAGCGGTGGAGATGGTGATCTCGGTGGTGTTACAGTAGTCTGCGAAGTAGTTCCCGATAATCATCCCAGAGACGACCGTCTCACTCACAGAGTTGCCCCCAAGGCGGTTAAAACCATGAAGATCCCAACACGCTGCCTCACCACACGAGAAGAGTCCTTTGATATTGACACTATGCCCCTCAGGGGTGACGCGTATACCACCCATAGAGTAGTGTTGCATCGGGAGGACAGGCATCCACCCCTTCTCCGCAGGGTCAGCGGGGTCGATACCATTGAAGGTCATACTGATATCACGCACATCACGCAGGTTCTTCTCTACATGCTCACGCCCCAAGATAGAGATATCAAGCCAGAGGTGATCCCCATACGGTGAGGGAACCCCTTTGCCCTTCTTGATATGCTCTAACATCCTACGGCTCACCACATCACGGCTGGCAAGATCTTTTTTCTCTGGCTCATAGTCAGGCATAAAGCGGTAGCCATCTTTGTCACGCAAGACTCCACCATCTCCACGACACCCCTCTGTGAGCAAGATACCCGAAGGGACAATAGGCGTGGGGTGAAACTGCACCGCTTCCATATTGCCCATATAGGCTCCCGCCTCGATGGCGATGGCGTGTCCTGTCCCTTTACAGATAGTGGCATTGGTCGACTGCTTGTAGATACGCCCATAGCCCCCTGTAGCGATCATCGTACCCTTGGCAACATAGGCACAGAGTGTCCCATCTTTGAGATCACGCACGATAGCCCCCACACACTGATCCTCTTGCATAATGAGTGAGATTGCCTCTTTTTTATCCTCGATCTTCACCCCTAGACGCATCGCCTCATTGGCAACAGCGTAGAGCATGGTGTGTCCTGTCGCATCAGCGGTGTAGCAGGTACGCCACTTCTTTGTTCCCCCAAAATCTCTCGCATTGATGAGTCCGTGTGCCTCCTCTTTCTCGGTGATGGTGGTCTGCTTGGTGTTGATGACTACCTCTCGATCCCCTTTTTGGACACGACTCCACGGCACACCCCACGCGGCGAGTTCGCGTATCGCTTTGGGGGCGGTGGTGACAAACATCCGTGCGACCTCTTGGTCACACCCCCAGTCACTCCCTTTGACGGTATCAGAGAAGTGGACATCTTCATTGTCCCCCTCCCCCATGATACTATTGGCAAGACTCGCCTGCATCCCCCCTTGAGCAGCAGCAGAGTGTGAACGCTTCACAGGCACAAGACTCAGTACAATCGTATCGAGTCCTTTTGCTCCTGTAGCTATCGCAGAGCGAAGCCCCGCCAAACCACCCCCAATAATCAGTGCATCAGCATACTTAATCTGCATGGGTTACCTCCCCTTTCAAATGATATCGCTCTCCATAGTCTGCTTGATGCTCATACCCTATCTTGATATAGGTTGCCAAAGAGAAGAGTCCAATCAGCAGATAGAAGAGTACCGCCCCTTTGATGATCTTTTGGTGTCTGCGTCGGCTAGCTCTAGGATCACTACCATCAAACCACCCCCACTTGACAATCAGACGGTAGACCCCTACCCCTGCATGGAGTACCACCGAGACCAGAAGCATCAGATACATCGGCCACGCCATATCACTATAGATACGATCAGAAGAGGCGAAAGGACCGATGTTTTGTGCTTGGGTCATCATCGTAAAGAGGTGAATCGACCCCAAGAAGAAGAGCATAAATCCACTACTAATCTGAATAAACCAGAGATTGGTATCTTGGTGTCCCATCAGTTTGGCATGGGTACGAAACCGCTGATACTCCCGATAGGAGGAGGGAAACTTACGCATCGCAAGGAGTGCGTGGAGGATAAACACCACCGAGATACCCAGTGCCAAAAAGACGATAAAGAGGGGGGATCCCCCCTCAATAAGAAACTCCCCCTCAAAAAACTTTGTGAGGTGATACATACTCTCTTTACCCAACAGAATGGAGGATTCAAAGAGGAGATGAAAGGTGATAAAGAGTGCCAAGATCGCACCTGTTGCACTCTGCAAAAAATCCATTTTGGCAGGGATTCTACTCTTTTTCTTTTGACTATTTTTGCCCGTGAGGCTCTCTATAGTACCCTTTTGAGACATATAGTAATCCTTTACTTTTATTAAAACAAAATTATACTATTGTAGTTATAATTTACTCTTAATCTGATATAATCTCCTCAAAAAGAGACAAAGGAGTCACGATGTCAAAGAAACTTATACTACTGATTGGAGCACCTGGTTCAGGGAAAACCACTGATGGTGCGTTGGTCGCCAAAAATCATGCCAAAGAGATCACGAGCTACTCAACAGGTGTTCTACTCAAACAAGAGAGCCAAAGTGGTAGTGCGGTCGGAAAAATCGAAGAGAATTTCCTCTCTCATGGTGACCTTGTCCCCACGGCTATTATCCTCGATGTGGTGATGGATGCGATCAAAAAAGCCCCGACGGATATCGTACTCATCGATGGCTTCCCACGCAAAGCAAAACAGATGCAACGCTTTGGAGATATCCTCTTCAACCATAAAGAGATTGAGCTACTCTCTGTCATCGAAGTCAAAGTGAGTGAAGCGACTGCCAAAGAGCGTTTCCTTGCGACAGGTGAGAGCGAAGAGGTCTTTGAGCATAGTATGCGTGCCTACCAAGAGACGATTGAGGAGATTGAGAGGTTCTACAAAGAGCAAGATATCCTCAAAGTCATTGACGGAGAGCAGTCACTTGATGCCGTGGTCTCCCAGATCGATAGCTTTCTTGCTAGCAAACTCTAACCACACCCACGCTACCCCTAGCGGGTAGCCTCACGACTACCCCTCACCGCGTATCTGATAGGTGATATCCCCTGCCCCAAAGGCACACACAAGTCCCTCACTATACTCTCGTACCACATGCCCATCTTTGAACACTTTGACGATACCATCCTCTTTGGTTACATGATCTGCCATCAGTAAGGTATAGCGACTAAATGCCCCTTTGAGATCGATCTCCACCTCTAGTTCACCTGCTGCCCAGATGGGTAAGACTACCAACTCATCAACCCCTTCAAAGCACTCCACAAAGGCGTGGAGGTTGTCCATGGTGCGTGAGTACTTATGGGGTTGCCAGATGACATTGAGCTGTGTGAGTCCTCGTAGTGCCTTATAGGTCTGAAGCGATGCCATCGTGACCTTGATCTCTGTGGGGTGATGTCCATAGTCATCTACCACCACACACGCTTCACGGTTTTGGATGATATCGAAGCGTTTTTTGATCCCTCTGTAGGCGAGTAGATTGGTGCGGATATCCTCTATCTCCTCCCCTAGCTCTCGTGCTGAGAGTATCGCTAGAGCCGCGTCGAGTGCGATATGTTCCCCAAATCCAAAGACCTCAAAGAGTCCAAAATCCAACAGTTCAAACCTAGTATGAGGCTCCCCATCAACCAAAACAAACGCAATATTGTAAATATCCCTTGAGGGGTAGAGCTTGATACTTGGCATCTCCAATGAGGCTAAGAAGCTATCTTCGGCATTGATTACACGAACTTTGGCAAGTGCGAGGAAGTTGGTATACGCGGTATAAAAACGCGTCTCATCATACGCATAGTACTCCATATGCTCAGGCTCTACATTGGTGACAATTGCGAGGTAGGGGTTGGAGTTGAGAAAACTCTCATCACTCTCATCTGCCTCAAAAACGACCTTATCATTGGGGTAGTTACGGACATTGGAGCCAAATGCCTTACTAATCGCACCGATGAGGGCATTGGAGTGTGGTAGAAGAGCCGAAAGCATCGCCGAGGTGGTACTCTTGCCGTGGGCTCCCCCAACGGCATAGACCTCTTTCTCTTTGAGGATAAATCGCAAGGCATCTTTACGCGAGAAGAGTTCTATCCCTAACGCTTTAGCTTTTTGGTACTCAGGGTTATTGGGGCGTACCGCCGCAGAGTAGATAACACGATCGACCCCCTCTACGGAGTCCTCATGGTGAGGTATCGTAATCTTCGCATCGAAGTTGGTTGCGAGGTCATTGGTAATCTCAGTCTGTTTGATATCTGAGCCTGAGATCTTATCGCCATCATTGTGCAGAAACTTTGCCAACGCAGAGAGTCCTATCCCACCGATCCCAATAAAGTGTGTTTTCATCAGCCAACTCCCACTAGGCATCGCTAGAGGCTTCGAGTACCTTCAGCTCCTCTTTGGCTATCGCTACCTGCTTGGCAAACATCGTCAGTAAGATATCTGTAGGCTGGGTAAAACTCTGGATAAAGAATGCCAAGGGGTCTTGCGCATCGATACCACGCACATCGACCATCGTCTCGATAAACTCCTCAAACGCCTTCCCTGCCATCACCGCACACGCATGTACCATCATCGCATCTTTGAGTTCGGCAAGCTCAAAGGTGTGGTGAAGTACCAAGAACATCTCTTTGGCAGACTTGGTATCATTTTCACTATAGCGTTGTATCGCATGTTCATAGATCGCTCTAGCGATCGCACGCTCCTCTATATCATGGGTGACATCAAACTTCTTGTGGGAGGTGAGGTACTCAGCAAGACGATCAAACGCAGTATTGACAATAAAGGTGAAGATATCATTGATCTCCTCTTCAGGGGCTTCAATCACCAACTGAGCATCGAGAAGCTGATACCCCTTAGCGATACTCTCTTCAGCTATACACTCCTGCTCTAAGCGTTTGATATTAGCTAGAAACTCTGGGTCTTTTTTTAACTCTTCTACATGTATCTCAGGCATATTCATCTATTGGTTCTCCAATGCTAATTTGATTCGTTCTAGTGCTTCGCGTGTTTGTGGGGCTTCATGTACGAGTGCAAGCCGTACAAATCCCTCTCCTTCTCCCTCTCGTCCCAAGAAAGAGCCAGGGATGACTTTGAGGTTGTACTGCTCATAGAGTACGGTGGTAAAGGCGATCTCATCTGCTACTTTGAGCCAGATATAGAAGGTCGCTTGTGGAGGTGTCACTCCTAGTATCTCTTGGGCGATCTCAAAGTTCTTTTGGTACTTGGCTCGAAACACCGCGACATGAGACTGATCTGCCCACGCCACGGCTGCAGCTTGCTGTAGTGGGAGTGGTGAAGCACACCCTACATAGGTACGGTAGGTCATATAGGCTTTGAGTATTGCTCTATCTCCTGCGATAAATCCAGATCGTAGCCCTGGAGCAGAGGAGCGTTTGGAGATGGAGTTTATCACTAGGATATTTTTGAATGACGCATTCCCCACTGCGATACTCGCATTGAGCAACGAGGGGATAGGAGTATCGAGATAGAGATCACTATAGCACTCATCATTGAGCAGGACAAAATCATGCTTGAGTGCCAAGTTGACCCACACCTTTAACTGCTCTAGACTCATCACCGAAGCGGTCGGGTTATTGGGAGAGTTGAGGATCACAAAGTCGGCTCGTGCCAAGACTGCTTCATCGACTAGAGGCTGAAACTCCTCTGCTTGGGTGAGATTGAGATAGACCACCTCTGCCCGACTCGCTTTGGCTGCTCCCTCATAGATCTGATAGAAGGGGTTGGGGAAGAGCATCAGAGGGTTCTCTATCTCATGTAAGAGAAACTGAGGGAAGTTAAAGAGGACTTCGCGTGTCCCAAAAGTAGGGATAATCTCACTCTCCTCTAAGCTCAACGCAAAACGCTTCTGAAGATAGGTTAACATCCCCTCTTTAAGTACCTTCTCTCCTGCGGTTTTGGGGTATTTATTGAGTTGTGAAGCATGAGTTTTCAATGCGTCAAGGATAAACTCAGGGGTGGCAAATTGGGGTTCACCAATGGTAAGACTCAGAGGGCTGTAGTCACGGTTTGGGGTGAGTGGTTCGAGTAGTTGATTGAGTTTTTCAAAAGGGTAGGTTTCAAAGTTCATAAAAGCCCTATTTTTAATGAAAGTATAGCGTAGTTGGTGTTAAAAAGTAAAAACTCTCCCTCTCCTAGGAGAGAGAGGGGGGGTGCTTAGAAAGTGTAGTTGACACCAATCATCGCAACAGGGTAGAACTTATAGTCTTTGACCTCATCGAGGAACTGCTCTGCTTCTTTATCCACATTGGCTTGGATTGTTGCTTCAAGTGGCGTCCCCGCAACCGCTGGGTTGACCTCTACATCTAGATCAACATCAGGCTCACCATGGTACATTACACCCAAGTCAAAGGTAAAGCCCCAACCCTTTTCACGGCTGTCATTACCCCAACCAATACCAAGGTATGGAGCGGCCTTATTAAAGGTTACATCACTATTTAACGCACCAATATCGGCAAGACCATACGCTACACCATTGATATCAACGGTGGTTGTCGCTGTTGGTTTAGCTGTCCCTTCAAAGTTGTTGTCATTGTAGTAGAGTCCACCACTCACTCTAAAGTCATTCTCAAAGGGGAAGTAGTCGACTAAGATACCCGCGGTTAAGAGGTTGAGATCTGCATCATAATCAACATCATCAATCTCCTCATCCATACTATACTTAAATCCATTGATATTAAATCGTACTGCCCACTGATCATTAATCGCTTTAGAGGCATCAAGACCTACACCCAAGGTTCCTACTTTAAGTGCAACATTGTATTGATCATCTGTAGCAGGTTGCTCCTCTACAATCTGAGGGATCACTACGCGTGGCTCAATCGGCTCTCCGATATCTCCTCCTGCATAAATTGCTGTTGTAGCAACACAGGCCAAAAGACTTCCTTTAATCATACGCTTCATATAAAACTCCTTTAGTATTGTTTGCGTGCCTGATTATAACCAAAAAAAGCGTAACATCACCATAAATCCAACGCTTCTTCTTGGTGAAAATTGGGTGGGGTTTGCTCGTGTGCCACACTCACCCCATGTGTCTGTTGCATCGCTAAGTAGTTGATGATATCATTTTGGAGCTTGGCACCATAGTAGCGTTTTTGAGTGGTGTTGACTAGTACAACGACACTGTAGTAGCGTCCCCCCCTACTCTGGACATAGCCTCCGATATTTTTGACATGTTTGAGTGTCCCCGTCTTCATCCATGCTCTCCCCTCTGCGGGTTTACCTCTAAAGCGTTTTTTGATTGTCCCATCCACTCCTGCAATAGAGAGAGTCTGAAGCCAACGCATACCAAAGTGTTGGTAGGCACTCTCATAGAGACGGCTCAACTGTCTAGCTGAGAGTGTTGCCATCCGAGAGAGTCCTGAACCATTCTCGATATAGGGTGGATGCTCCCCTATGACTCCTACCTGAGAGAGTAGTCTCAAGATAGCCTTTCGCCCTTTGGAGAGTGTCGCAGGAGCCCCATACATCTTGGCACCAAGATGAAGGAGGAGGTGTCTTGCGTAGAGGTTGTTACTCTTTTTGGCTGTCTTGGAGACGATCTGCTCAAGGGGTGCAGAGTAGTGTCTCAAGAGCAGTGTAGCACGACGCGGTACCCGCTGAAGTCGCATCCCCCCACGCACCACCACCCCCTGCTCTCTCAAGGCTTTTTTCAACGCATAGTAGAGGCTCTTATAAGGCTTGGTGACGATCTTACACACTTTGCGTTCTCCACACCGTTTGGAGAGTTTCCCTTTGAGTGTCAAGACCGATTCCCCATTACGGTTGCCCACTGCGGAGTTGACCCACGCATACTTTCCACGACACGCACGGTTGACAAACTCTATCTTATTGACAAGACGATAGGCAGGATCACCTAACGCTTTGTGTACCGATGCCTGACGCGGTGTGATACAGACTGTACTGGTGTGTTCATTAAACATCACCGCATCGGGCATCGCATTGTAGGCACTGTAGGTGTAGTTGTCAAAGTGAGAGCTTTGAGCATCCCCCACCTCAAAATAGGAGCGGTCGATAAGGATACTCCCCGTAATCTCTCTAATGCCCTTCTGAGCAATCTGCCGTGCGATACGCGAAAGATGCTCAGAGGAGAAGGTAGGATCCCCATACCCCTTGATAACCAGATCTCCATCTACACTTCCTCGCTCTATCCTCCCTGTAATATAAAACTCTGTTGGGATACGATACTCAAATCCTAGCTTGAGAAGTGACGCATAGGTAGTCATCACCTTGACCACAGAGGCAGGTCGTCGCATCCTATCCGCATAGTGAGAGGCAACAACCTCTCCACTATCGAGTGCTTTGATATAGATACTGACATCTTCAGAGGGAAGTTTGGAATCGTTAAGTAGTGCTTGAATAGGTGCAGGTAACGCCCCAAAGAGAGGCGAAAACAGAAGAAAAAGAAGCGGTAGTAGAAAAAGTCTCAATGCAGTCACGACCTCACTAAAACTCAGTCTTCTCTTTGGAACTCTCTATCATTGAGATAACAATCGTATAGAGATTGGCGATAACCGCCCCAATGACAAAACCAACCGCAAGATTGATATTTTCGTAGAAGTGAAATACAAAAAATGCGGGGATTAGGTGTAGGTCTGCTACGAGTGAACCTGCAAGAAGCTCCGCAGAGAGAATATTGCGAATCCCTATCTTCATAATGGTGGAGACGACATTGACAGAGCCTGCAATAAAGAGGGCTACCTCCGCATGATCATAGAGAAACGCTGCGGAGGTGGTTAGACTCATCAGTGTAAAAAAGATATAAAATACTTTACCCCAGTGCATCGCTACTCCCTTACCAAACTACAGTGTACCATTTTCATACATCGCACGCATCTTCTCTTTCTCTTTTTCGCGTTTGAGCTTCTCCGCCTCTTTCTCTCTGAACCCACTCACAGAGAAACCAAGCCACATCAAGATGGGCGAGGCGACAAAGATAGAGGAGTAGGTTCCCACGACAATCCCCACAAGGAGGGTGAAGCTAAACCCATTGATAATCTCACCACCAAAAAGGTAAAGAGTCAAGACCACAAAGAAAGTCGTCAATGAGGTCAAGGTCGTACGCGATAAGGTACGAGAGACCGACTCATCAATGATATGTCCCAAATCAGGATTTTTGATCGTACGAATCCCTTCACGAATACGGTCAAAGACGATAATGGTATCGTTCAGAGAGTATCCCAAAATCGTCAGGAGTGCAGCGAGGATATCGAGGTTGACCTCTACTCCTACAAGGACTATCATTCCCATCGCAATGGTAACATCATGGACAAGTGCCATCACCGCAGCAACGGCAAAACGCCACTCAAACCTAAAAGAGACATAGATAAGGATACCAATAATCGCGAGTACCATCGCCATCAGTCCCTGCTCACGAAGCTCAGAGCCTACTTTGGCTCCTACCATATCGACCCGTCGGACTTTGAACTCTCCTGTACCTTGAAGCAGTGTGCGTACACGGTCACCGATATCTTCACCTAGGGATTTAGAAGAGGTCTTCGTACGAATCACTACCTCATCCTCTCCCCCAAAAAAGGTTACTGTCGCACCCGAATAGGCACTATCTAGAGCGATCGCTTCTCGGACTTTCTGGATAGGGGCTTTCTGCTGATACTGTATCTGAATGAGTGTACCACCCGCAAAGTCGATACCATAGTTGAAGCCCTTACCAATCACCAACCCAATCGAGAGGATCAAAATAGCGATTGAGAGCATTCCAAAACGCTTACTCTTTTCCATCAGTGAAAATGGTTTTTGATATTTAAAGATTTCCATTACTTACCCCCTTTGGACTTGATACCAAACCAAAAGTCTAGTCTCTGTTTATCGATACGAGGGAGCAACCACTGATAGATACCATGGGTACCAATAATCGCAGTAAGCATCGAGGCCAAGATACCGATACTCATCGTCAATGCAAACCCTTTGATCGCACCTGTACCATACGCATAGAGTACCGTCGCAGCGATAAGTGTTGTGACATTGGCATCCCAAATCGCAGTAAAGGCGTTGTCGTAGCCATCTTCAATCGCTTTGCCAATCGAACGCCCCTCATGAAGTAACTCTCGAATCCGCTCATTGATAATCACATTGGCATCAACAGCCATCCCCACGGTCAAGACGATACCCGCCATACCAGGGAGTGTCAAGGTCGCACCAAAGAGTGACATAATCGCTAAGATCAAAAAGAGGTTACCAATCAAGGCAACATTGGCAACGACCCCTGCCATACCATAATAGAGTACCATAAAGATTACAACCAAGACAAATCCAAGTACCAGTGCAATCGAACTCGCTTTGATACTATCAGCTCCAAGGCTTGGTCCAACCGAGCGTTTCTCCATCACATAGACAGGAGCCAAGAGAGCCCCCGAACGCAACGCAATCGCCAAGTCATGTGCCTCCGCTAGACTAAAGCGTCCAGAGATCTGTACACGCCCACCACCAATACGCTCATTGATATTGGGAGCAGAGTAGACCTTGTCATCCAAGACAACTGCCATGCGTTTACCAACACTCTTGCCTGTAAAGTCACCAAATATCTTGGCACCCTGTCCATTGAGGGTGAAGTTAATCACGGGTTGGTTACTCTCATCAAATCCCACTTTGGCATCGGTGAGCATAGAGCCATCGAGTACAGGAATCGCCCGTAGGAGATACTGTTGTTTGGTATTGACATCGGGGAGTACTACATCTCCATAACTCTTCGCCTCACCTACACTAATCGTACTCACGCGTGCGATACGATCCTCATCGACTGCCATCAACTGAAGATGGGCAGCACGGGCGATCAACTCACGGATGCGTTGCTCATCTGCTTGGGTCTTGATACCAGGTACCTCAACAAGGATCTTATCGGTACCTTGTTTGGCTACAGTTGGCTCGGCAAGTCCAAACTCATTGAGTCGATTACGGATAGTATCCACGGCTTGCTGAATGGCATTTTGCTTGGTACGCACAATCTCTTCAGGTGTCATCTGCAAGGAGAAGTTCAACCCCTTTTCACTAAGGAGGGTTCCAGGTAGCTCTTTTTTGAGGATCTCTTTGGTCTTAAGCACATCATCCGCATCCAGTAGCTCAAAGATAACCGACTCACTCTCTACCATACGCAGACCATCAAAGATAATCTCCTCATCATCCAGAAGATACTTAATACTCGCAGCAATCGACTTCATACGCGACTCAATCGCAATCTCACTCTTGATACCCAGCAACATATGAAGCCCGCCTTGCAGGTCGAGTCCAAGGGTAATCTTCTTGCCACTCTCACTCTGTGTGAGTGAAGGGATAGAGAAGACGACACCAAAGATAAACGCAAATGCAAAAATAACGACTCTAAAATTAAGCGTTTTCATTACCTAGTTCAACCTTTTTGGATACATATGCTCTATCGAGTTTAACCACAGTGTCATCATTTAGCTTGATTTTGATAAAATCCTCTTCAGCTTTTACGATGGTAGCAACCAGACCACCAGCGGTGATAATTTTATCACCTTTTTCGAGTGCATCAAGCATTGCAGCGTGATCTTTTTGATGTTTTTGTTGCGGTCTGATAATCAAGAAATAAAAAATCGCAAACAAGAATATAAGGGGTAAAAAAGAAGCCAATCCATTACTTTCCATAAGGGAATCCTTTGAATAAAATTAGACAGTATCTTAACACTTTTGTACTAACAAGAGGCTTTTTGATAGCACTTTTAGCTTCAGCCTTTATCTATCTGGCATGGTGGGGTCTCTCCACCCCTCTTCTGACGACATTTTTGGCTATTGTAGCCCTTTTTCTTCTTCTGAAATCGACTCCAAAAGTGTGGTTTTGGTCGGGATTTTTTATAGGGATTTTATGGTTTTGGTGGATTGGATTGAGCTTCAACCACTATCATATGCCATGGGCTATCCCCTTGGTCATACTCCTTATAGCACTAGGGTATGGTCTACTCTTTTTAGCCATTGCACAAGTAGCACACAGAGTGACAGCCAAGCTTCCCACCTCTATCTCTCCCCCCATACACTCTCTCATACGACTACTAATCAAGAGTATGGGGCTTCTCGTGTTGAGCTATATTCACCCCTTTGGATTTGACTGGTTTAAGCCCGAGCTGATGTTTCAAGAGAGCTATCTGGGGACACAAAAGTGGCAATTTGCTGTGATACTGCTAGGGGTTGCCCTCACACACTGGCGACACTGCTCTATCTATCTGCTACTGCTTGGTATCGCCTATCAACCCACTATACTCTCAACACGCATACCACCAAAAGATATCACCATCCTCTCCACCAAGACACCCGTCTCTCAAAAGTGGGATACCACCCTACAGCCTGCACAGTTTGCCATACTTTTAGATCATATCGATCAAGCCATTGCCAACCATCAGCGTATCATTATCCTTCCTGAGTCGGTCTTCCCACGCTTTATCAATCAAACCCCCACACTACTCACCAAGCTCCAAGAGCGTGCAGAGAAGATTACCATTGTCACAGGAGGACTCTATTGGGATGGCAAAGTACCACGCAACTCTACCTATATCTTCTCCCACTCTCATATCACGGTGGCAAATAAAGTCCTACTTGTACCATTTGGAGAGAGCAATCCTCTTCCAGATTTTTTGAGTGATTGGGTCAATGAGGTTTTTTATGATGGGGCGGTGGATTATCAGGCGAGTAGCCATGTGGTAGACTATCGTATCGATGGGGTTGTCTATCGTAATGCGATCTGTTTTGAAGCGACAAGTGAGTTGCTCTACCAAGGGAGTCCTAAGCAGATGATTGTACTAAGCAACAATGGCTGGTTTGTCCCCTCAACTGAGCCAACACTCCAACGACTACTACTTCAATACTACAGTAGAAAGTATCATACGACTATCTACCACGCAGTCAATATGTCCCCCTCCTATCTACTCCAAGAGGGGCGTGTCATCTGGAGAGAGTAACTACTCTCGTCCTGCTCGGACACAACGAATATAGCTATCACCATTATCACTCTTGGTACTGGCTGTTCCAAAAGTGAAATCCACACTATACTTATAGTTTCCATCTTTACTTGTAGCAGACCAGTAGTCTGAGGCTACACTCTTCTCAAATCCATCAACAATGACAACCGTATCAGATTTATCATAATCAACAAGGCTCAGTAGCTCATTGACATTGGGGAGTCGCCAATCCTCATGCTCTCCTAGTGTCAATGCTTCACAATAGGCGATGGCACTCTCCCAATTATCTTTTGTGATTGTATCACCATTATCACTATAGTCATCTTGCCACTGAAGGTATCGCTGTGTATCGACTACGATACCACTCTGTGGATCTCTCCAGATATCTGCTAGTAGCAGGCTACTCACCATCGCCATTAGTATAACTATTCTCTTCATCTCTCTCTCCTTATGGGGCTTCTCTAACACATCGGACATGATAGGCATCACTCTTCTCTTTGGTAAAGGTCTCGGCTACACCAAAGTCAATCAACCACGCCTCATCTGAAGCGGTATTGTCTTCGGTACTTGACCAGTAGTTCTCCCCTTCCTTCTCAGCAAACGCATCATCAATCGTCTCACTTGTCTCGGCATAGTCTACAATGCTTTGGAGCTCTGTAATCGTAGGGAGTCTCCATCCTGTACCATTTTTATCCATACTCTCACAGAATGTAATCGCATCGGTTTGGTTGAGCTCTTGGGTAGTGGCATTCTCATCATCTTGCCACTCTAAGAGCATCACTGCTTCACTAACGAGTTCATTGTCTCCATCGCGGGTGGTCTCTTTGACAAGTCCAAGATGATAGTGACCATCATCTCTATCATCAGCACTATCATCTGGGTAGCTTGTCGCACCTAACCCTGTCGCTACAACATAGAGGGGTGACTCAATCACACTCTCATCAGGACTAATCCCATCAATATCTTCAATACAGTCTGAAGCGGTCACGGTAATCTGTGTTACACCACTCTCAAAGGAGCTACCTGCTGCCAAACTAATTACCATACGATGTGACTCATTATCCTCATAAAGATAGCTACTTCCATCTTCAATACTACCTGAACCATTGAGATCAAAACATGCTCCTAGCTCTTCTCCGCTATCATCAAGTGATTGGGTATTGACTCTTTTATTGAAGTAGAGTACCAAGGTATCATCTGCTTCCTCTGCACTTCTATTGGTATCATAGGTCGCTCCTACAATCGTGAGGAGTGGATCATAGATATCATTGACATGGATGGTGACATTGACTTCATTACTATCTCCAAAATCATTGGTAGCGTAGACTGTGAGGTTATACTCATGGACACTCTCATAGTCTAGTTTTTGAGCAATGGTCACATTACCATCTGCTGAGACATCAAAGCTATCTGCCCCTGTACCACTGAGTGTAAATGAGGTAATGGCAGTATCTCCACTATCAATCACAGGGATTGTATCTACGCGTGTACCAATGGTGGCATTCTCATCGACTGAGCTATTGAGCTCTGCAATCACAGGAGCAGTCTCTGCAATATTATTGAGCTTAATGGTGAGATTGACCTCTTCACTCCACCCCGAATCATTTTTCGCTTTGGCAGTAAGGTTATACTCTTTGTATACCTCATAATCAAGCGTTGCCTCTGCACTCACCGTGATATTTCCTTCACTATCGATAGAGAAGTTCCCCTCCCCTAGACCTGAGAGGTTATACTCTGTGATATTACTATCCCCTACACTATCAACCAAAACCGATCCAACAAGGGTATCAGCAGTTGCATTCTCATCTACAGTTAGTGTTGTGTCAAGGAGTGTCGCTACGGTATCGACAACATTGAGTATATGGATCGTAACATTGGCTTCATCACTCACCCCTGCCCCATTAGTCGCTGTCACAGTGAGAGTGTACTCTGCCGTTGTCTCATAATCAAGATCTACTTTGGTTGTAATCGCTCCTGAGGCATTGATCTCAAAGTCTGTATCACTACTCAGAGTAAAGGCGGTGATATTGCTATCTCCCTGATCTGCAACGCTAACATATCCTACTAGGCTTCCAATGGTCACATTCTCCTCTACAGAGTCGTTAAACTCCTCTAATACGGCAACTACATCGGCAATATCCATGATGGTGATCGTGATATTTGCCTCTTCACTCTCTCCAGCATCATTGGTCGCGGTAACAGTGAGATTGTACTCTGTGGTTGTCTCATAATCAAACTCACTCACACTCTTAAGGACACCACTCGCATTGATCTCAAAATTACTCTCGTCACTCAGCGTAAAGGTAGTGATATTACTATCACCTTGATCTGCGACACTGATACTTCCCACAATACTACCAATCGTACTGTTCTCCTCTATCGAATCGGTAAAGTTATCAAGTGTAGGTACAATATCCGCAATATCTGTAATAGTAATCGTGACATTGACTTCACTACTAACCCCTGCCCCATTGGTCGCGGTGACAGTCAAGTCATACTGATTTTTTGTCTCATAGTCAAACTCTACGGTAGTCGTAATCGTCCCTGAAGCATTGATATCAAAGAGACTACTCTCATTGAGATCAAAGGCTGTAATGGCACTATCACCAGTATCTACAATACTCACCACACCTACGACACTACCGATAGTACTATTCTCTTCAATCGATACGGTGAAGTTCTCCAAGGTGGGTATAACATCTGCGATATCAGTGACATGAATCGTAACATTCACCTCGTCACTTACTCCTGCCTCATTGGTTGCCGTCACCGTGAGGTTATACTCCGTAGTGGTCTCATAATCAAGATCTACTTTGGTTTTAATCACCCCTGAACCATTCACCTCAAAGGTGGTCGTGTCACTGAGGTTAAACTCACTAATTGCACTATCCCCTTCATCTACAACCGTTACTGCTCCTACAATGGTACCCACTGTTGCATTCTCTTCGATAGAGCTATTAAACTCCTCTAGGGTTGGGACGATGTCTGAGATATCCTCTACTCTAATCGTAATATTGACCTCGTCACTCCATCCTGCACTATTTTTTGCTATTGCGGTGAGATTATACTCAGGGTATTGCTCATAATCAAGGGTTGCTTCAGCACTTACCGTGATATTACCCTCATTATCGATAGAGAAGTTTCCTTCACCCAATCCACTAAGCGTATACTCTGTGATATTGCTATCTCCAATACTATCAACAGTAACCGAACCTAACACGGTATCTGCCGTTGCATTCTCCTCTACACTGAGATTGCTATCGTATAGGGTAGGTACAATATCGGCAATATCAGTGATATGAATCGTGAGATTCACCTCGTTACTTACCCCCTCATCATTAGTCGCCGTAACCGTGAGGTTATACTCTGTAGTCGTCTCATAGTCGAGGTCTACTTTGGTTTTAATCACCCCTGAACCATTGATCTCAAAGGTGGTCGTGTCACTGAGGTTAAACTCACTAATCGCACTATCCCCACCATCCACTACACTAATCTCTCCAACTACCGTACCGATGGTTACATTCTCTTCAATCGAACGGTTAAACTCAGAG
>JAMOSB010000032.1 GCA_027068485.1 Sulfurovum sp. | reverse complement strand
TCTACCGCTCCATCTTCATCGCCCAACGCACCCACTACCCCATCGCCCAACTCACCCAAGACATCCAGACCCTCCTTGACGCAGAAGACAAAGTCCAAGCCCTCCAGCATATCGTTCCAGAGTTTGTAAGAAGAGATGCGTTATAATCGGTGCGGTTATAGGAAGATAACTAAAGGATATACAAGTAAAAGGATTAGTCGATGATTAAAAAAGTTTTAGCAGGTGTTGTGGTGTTTGCGGGGGTGTCACTTTTTGGGATGAGTTTGAGTCAGCTCAATAGTGCATCTAAGTCTGATTTGATGGCGATTAGTGGGATTGGTGAGGCGAAGGCGGATGCAATTCTCAAGGAGCGAAAGCATGGGAAGTTTAAGTCATTTGATGATCTTACGCGTGTCAAGGGTATCGGGAGTGCCATCGCGAAGCGGGTCAAGGATGATGTCAAGTCTGCACCCCAGAAAAAGGTCAAAGCCGTACACAAAAAAGTCGTAGCGAAAAAACCAACGACTCCTAAAGTCAAAAAACCTACTCTTCCTACAGCAGGAAAGTAGTTCTCTTCTCCTTGGCGTGTCACTCCTCCGACACGCCAAAAGCAAAGCAAATCAAAACCCCCTTTAAGATACAATCGCAGATAAACTTCTCTATAAGGTACTACCATGACAGTGACACGATTTGCACCCTCTCCTACAGGTTATTTACATATTGGCGGGCTTAGAACGGCTCTTTTCTCTTGGCTTACAGCACAGCACAATAACGGAGAGTTTCTACTTCGTATCGAAGATACCGATATGGCACGCAACTCCGAAGAGGCGAAAGATGCCATCCTCAAAGCATTTGAGTGGGTGGGGATGAGCCATGATGGTGAGGTGGTCTATCAGTCCAAGCGGTTTGACCTCTACAGAGCGTATATCGACCAGCTCTTAGCGGAGGGCAAAGCCTATAAGTGCTATATGTCCAAAGATGAGTTGACCTGCCTGCGTGAAGAGCAGATGGCACGCAAAGAGCGTACCCGTTATGATGGACGGTATCGTGACTTTACGGGGACACCACCTGAGGGGATTGAGCCTGTGATCCGTATCAAAGCACCCCAAGAGGGGCGTATCTCCTTTGTTGATGGGGTCAAAGGGGTGTTTTCGGTGGATGCCTCTGAGGTGGATGATTTTGTCATCGCACGAGCGGATGGCTCTCCGACCTACAACTTCGTCGTGGCAATTGATGATGCGTTGATGGGGCTTACTGATGTGATCCGTGGAGATGACCACCTCTACAACACCCCCAAGCAGATCGTCGTCTACAATGCCCTTGGGTTTGACCTCCCCAACTTTTACCATGTAGCGATGATCAACAATGAGCAGGGTAAAAAGCTCTCCAAACGCGATGGGGCGACTGATGTGATGGCGTACAAGAGCATGGGGTATCTTCCCGAAGCTCTCCTCAACTTCCTCGTGCGTCTAGGGTGGAGTCATGGTGATCAAGAGATCTTCAGTCTTGCGGAGATGATCGAACACTTCGACCCTAAAAACATCAACAAATCTGCCTCTAACTACAACCTCGATAAGCTCCTCTGGCTCAATGCTCACTATATCAAAGAGGCATCGGATGAGAAGCTTATAGGACTCCTAAAAGATTTCGGTGTAGACTTAGAGGGAAATGAGAAAGCCTCTATGATTCTAAACGCTACAAAAGAGAGAGGTAAAACGCTTGTATCGTTGGCAGAACAGATAAAACTTATCTTAGATGCTCCTCAGAGTTATGATGAAAAATCTGCCAAAAAAGCCTTCAAGGGGGAGGCCAAAGCGATACTCAACGCCTTTGCCGATATGCTAGCACTCGCTCAACCCACTACCAAAGAGGCGTTTCACTCCGTTATGGAAAAGATAGTCGAAGAGAAAGCGATCGGCTTTGGTAAGATCGGGATGCCACTGCGTGTAAGTCTAATGGGAAGTATGACAGGCTCAGGACTCGATGAGATTATGGCGATCTTGGGAGTGAGTGAGACGATTAAGAGGATTGAGAAGGCGATTGCTACGATAGGGTAGAGCTATTGACTTATCCCCTACTCGGGGAGAACACCTACAAAGATTAAGCGGTCAAAAACTGCTTCAAGCTTCGTTTGGCTCTCCACTCCATGGTGTAGTGGATATGGGTGAGGTACCAAGTGAGGGCTTGGGGGGTGATGTCTCGTTTGTGGGCTTCTTGTTTGAGGAGGTATTGGGGTATTTTGATGCGGGAGGTGGCAAAGGTGCGTGCGAGTTTGTTGATACTCTTGCCGTGTCGGTTGTAGCAGAGTCGTGCAAAGACAAAGGGAAGCCCTGTCTTCTCATACCACGCTTGGGCGAGGTCTATCCCCTCTCCACCATCGAGATAGTACTTGAGTGCTTCATCTCCGATGAGTACCCGCCCCTCTAGCCCTAGTACCTTGGCGAGGTGGTTGGAGGTCGCTGAGGCGGGGTCTTCTTGGCTCTCTCCTTTGAGGACAAAGACACTATAGACCTTCTGATGGGCGATGATGCCTAGGTCGCTACAGCGGTAGCGTGGGGAGGTGATAGAGGAGATAAATCCTGCATCGATTGCTCTACGACGCAAGGCGTGATTGATGCGGGAGGGGACGGCACGCTTATAGCGTAGACGCATCTGTGCACCACTCCCTTTGAGCCGTCGCTTGAGAAAAACCTGAAAGGGCAGTAGGTTGAGATAGCTAATAGAACCAAAGAGCATCCAGCCCCCTTTTTTAAGCGTAATTATACCAAACAAGAATTATAATCAGCGGTTACGATACCAACCCATAGAGAGGGATAGATGATGATAAAAGTAGAATTTTTAGGCCCTATCGCACGCGAACCGATGGAGATGGAGGCGACCACTCTAGCGGAGGTTTCTGCCAAGCTCAAAGCTGATGAGCGCCTTGCGGGGTGGCTAGAGAAGTGTGCTGTTGCACTCAATGATACAATGGTGACAGACCTCACTACCCCACTCCAAGCGGGGGATAGAGTGAGCCTCTTGCCTCCTGTGTGTGGGGGGTAGATGATGGAGCTGTATCACGGGTGTCTTGACACCAAGGAGATCTTTGGGCGTTGGCTTGATGAGCAGAGCGACTCCAACTACGGTGCCTATATCCCATTTGTGGGGACGATTCGGGCAGAGGATGGGATCGAGGGGTTGAGCTTCGATATCTATGAGCCAATTCTTCAGCAGTGGTTTGAGGAGTGGGTAGCACGAGCTAAAGCCCAAGGGGCGATTGTGAAGATGGCACATGCTATAGGGGATGTCCCTGTGCATACCTCTTCGTATATCTCTGCGGTCTTCTCCCCCAAGCGACGCGTCGCCCTAGAGCTGATCGATGCGTTTGTGGAGGATTTCAAAGCCAATGCCCCCATCTGGAAGTATGACCTCAAAGGGGGCAAACGCCTCTACGCAGAGGATAGAAGCACCCCGATGGATGGGGCAGGAGTCTTGGCATGATACACTTTGATACCTCACTAGAGATACTCGATGCGGTAGAGATCAGTGCGTTCAAAACCAAAAAGTGCTACTTGATGGAGGCAGGGGGGGCGATCCTCGCGGAGGATATCATCACCGATCACAACTCCCCCGCTTTTCCCACCTCTGCGATGGATGGGTATGCGATACGCCATGAGGATATCACTCTGGGTCGTCTGCGTATCAGCAGTATCAACCCCGCAGGCTCTGATATCCAAGAGTCGGTGGTGGCGGGGTGCTGTATCAAGACCTTTACAGGCTCTTTGATGCCCGTAGGGAGTGATACGCTTATCCCAATCGAAAATGTCCGAGTTGAGGGGGAGGAGATCGTCATCGTCGAGCCTGTCCCCGAGGGATTTTCTGTGCGTGCTATTGGGGAGAACTACGCCAAAGGGGAGTGCCTCATCACAAAAGGGACGAAGATAGACTTCCCTCAGATTGGGGTGATGGCGAGTCTCAATATCGTCTCCCCTCTGGTCTATGTCAAGCCTACTGTCGCGGTACTCTCCACTGGCTCTGAGCTACTAGAGTTAGGGGAGACACAACAGCGTGATGCCCAGATACGCTCCTCCAACAACTACATCTTAGAGTCTATCGTCACCAAGCATGGAGGAGAGGCGATGCAGTTGGGGTGTATCCATGATGACAAAGCCACTATCACCCAAGCAGTGCGTGATGCGATGGCAAAGAGTGATATCGTTGTCACCACGGGGGGTGTGAGTGTAGGGGATTTTGACTTTGTCAAAGATGTCATACGAGAGCTAGGGTGTGAAGTCCTCTTCAAAGGGGTACGGATCAAGCCTGGACAACACATCATGGTCGCACGCAAAGGGGATAAGTTTGTCGTGGGATTACCAGGGTTTGCCTACTCCTCCACGGTGACGGCACTCCTCTATGTCGTGCCACTCATCAAGAAGCTCCAAGCCCAGCCGACGACGCTTACCACCGTCAAGGGGGTACTCCAAGAGCCGTTTGTCAAGCGTGCCAAAAAAGCGGAGTTTACTGCGTGTAATGCACACCTAGAGGAGGGGGTCTATCGGGTCGACTTCCAAGGTAAGAAGGTCGGCTCCTCTGCGATCTTGACCAATATGCTAGGGGAGGTGGCTCTCTTGATGACGACGGAGAGTGATACCTCCAAATCCGTCGGGGAGTCGGTCGATCTACTCCTTCTTTAGCGGGGGTAGCATTGGCAGTAGAGAGGGATGATGTGGGTGAATTGTGCCATGGTGTGACACCCTGAAGAGATAGCATAGCCGATAAGGTTGTGGTCTCGTTTGTGATTCATCTTAGTCACCCCTCCTCCCTTTTCTCTTACAAAAAATATTAAAAATATTTCAAAAATATATCATTATAGTATCTTTTTAGGATAAATAGACTAAAATTAGAAAAAAGGAGTCCTAATATGGTACTTTTTAGTGAAGTGATAGAGAAGATTAAAGATATTATCTCAGAGCAGACAGTGGGCAAAAAGGTCTTTGACAAAGATGTCGCTGCGGCATTGAGCATTTCGCAAGCGAAGTTTGCAACGATGAAAAAGCGAGGTTCTATCCCCTACAAGCAGATTTTGGAGTTTTGTGCGGTGAAGAAGATATCGGTCAACTGGCTCTTCTTTGATCAAGCGGTCGATATGCTCAAAGCCCAGACCGATAAGTTTTTTCGGGTGCGATACTTTGCTGATATCCGTGCGAGTGCAGGGGGTGGGGCAGAGGTGTTTGATGAGGGGTATGAGCTGATCACCCTCGATGAGAAGATTATGTATAGTATGGTCGGGAGTGGGAGTACCCAGCTAGAGGCGATCCATGTCGATGGGGAGTCGATGGAGCCGACCCTTCAAGATGGCTCGATCGTTTTTGTCGACCGCAGTCAGACCAATATCAAAAAAGATGGTATCTTCATCGCTTCTACGGTAGGAGGACTCTTTATCAAGCGTATCCGCCAACGAGCTGATGGGATGGTCGAACTCATCTCAGACAACAAAAACTACACGCCAGAGATCCTCTCTCCTGATGAGATTACGATAGTAGGTAAAGTGGTAGGTAATATAGAGAGTCTATAGAGTAAAAAGTATGGGTTGGAAGTTTGGAGGGATTACCGAATAGACTTCTTGCATAACCTATTATTTAACCGCAAAACCTCTATCAAAGTTTACTAAAGCACAGATTAGATTAAATCGGGAGTGTTAGAAATTTTGTGTCAATCCGATAGAATTTTAAATTCTAAAGGAAAGACAAATGAAAAAGACATTCGATTTAGAAGAGGCACTTGAGGCGATTAAGGCTGGTGCTTCTATTGATGGT
>JAMOSB010000031.1 GCA_027068485.1 Sulfurovum sp. | reverse complement strand
TATTGACTTACTAGATAGTACAAGACCCTCTTATGTGGGGTCATTTACGCTTATCAAAAGTAGTATTGCTGAGGGAAAAACACTCTATCTCAACTCGGATACTCTTACTAATGCGTTTTATATTTTGAATAGAACAGAGAGTAGAGATACGCTTATAGCGTTAATGCAGAAAATGGTTTCGCTTTTTGTTGTCGTAGCTGTTGAGAATGAAGAAGTAATGACAGCACTCTCACTCTGTGAAGATACCGCGTGTGCTTTTAAAGATTATGAAGATGCATTGCAGTATGTGTGTGCAAAGAAGAGTAAGGCTGATGTGATTGTGACCAATGATAAGGGGTTTGTAGCATTGGATATCAAAATTATGGGGACAAAATAGGAGTATATTTTGAAAATTTCATTGTTGGTCTCTGCGTTTAATGGCTTAACACAAGGGGTCTATACGGCGTTAGAAGATAGAGGTCTTTTAGTCGATATCACCTACGCTATTACTCCCACCCAAATGCTCCAAGAGATAGAAGCCTTTAACCCTCAAATCATTCTCTGTCCCTTTCTTAAGAGTTATATCCCCCAAGAAATCTACGAAACCTATCCCACATTTATTTTTCATCCAGCCCCACGAGGAGATAGGGGGGCGTATAGTCTTGATTATGCTGTATTTGATGAGGTGTTAGAGTGGGGTGGGGTGTGGCTTCGAGCCAATGAGTTGTATGATGGGGGTGCGATCTATGCCTCTGGTAGTTTTGATATGAGAGAGAGTTATAAAGCCTCACTCTATCGTCAAGAGATGGTTCGTGTGGCTACCTCTAGCCTCGATGAGTTGTTTGAACATATCGCACAAGAGAACTCAGTTCCACAAATCTTAAACCCTATTCATACGCCATTTACCCAAGCACTCAGAGCGATTGATTGGCAGAGAGATACCACTGAGGTGATTATCAAAAAAATACACGCGAGTGACTCTTTGCCTGGGGTGCTTGATGAGCTATTGGGGGTAGCGTGTTATCTCTATGGCGTACACTCAGAGGAGAGGTTGAGAGGTCAGCCCAAAGAGATAGTCGCTAAGCGAGATGGGGCTATATGTCTTGGGACGAGTGATGGGGCGGTGTGGATTAGTCATCTCAAAGCGGTAGGAGGGTTTAAGCTCCCTGCGACCTATGTGCTAAAAGAGAAGATAGAGGGGGTCAAGGAGGATAGGCTACCGCTACTTTTTGATAGATCCTATAAGACTTTTTATGAAACGAGTGTGCTCTATCGTGATAGGGTGGCTTATCTCTCCTTTAACTTCCACAATGGGGCGATGAGTACGGCTCAGTGTATACGGCTCAAGTATGCGGTAGCATATCTCAAGGATCACTGTGAGGTGTTGGTATTGATGGGTGGGGTGGATTTCTTCTCCAATGGGATTCACCTCAATATCTTAGAAGATAGTCAAAAGCAGGGGGAAGATGGCTGGGCAAATATCAATGCGATGAATGACCTTATTCACTCCATTCTCTTTGCAGATGAGATTGTGACGATCGCCTCTTTTGGAGGCAATGCGGGAGCGGGTGGGGTCTTTTTGGGCTTGGCGTGTGATTTTGTGGTGGCAAAGGAGGGGACGGTGTTGAACCCTCACTATAAAACACTGGGGCTTACGGGGAGTGAGTATCATACCTATACTTTGCCTAAGAGAGTAGGCGATAAAAAAGCCAATGCGTTACTAGATGCGTGTTTGCCACTCTCGGTGGAGTCTGCTCAAATGATGGGAATGGTAGATGAGGTCTTCTCTTATGAGTGCTACCTTGAGGAGCTACACCACTTTGCTAAGTCTAGATATCAGGATGATTTTATCTGGGATAAGCAAGATTTTTTACTTGAGAACCAAGAGAGGATAGAGCAGTGTAAAGAGGCAGAGATTGCTGTGATGTATCCTGAGTTTTGGGAGGAGGATTCAGCGTTTCATACCCTACGGCGTGCATTTGTCCAAAAACTCTGTCCCACCAAGACACCCACAAGATTGAAACGGTATAATAGCTAAAAAATGAATAGGTATTCAATATGCACGAGTATAGTATAGTACAGGCGTTGATTAATCAGTGTGAAGGGGTCGCTAGGGAGCATGAGGCTACTACGATTGTCAAAGTAGTGACCAAGATTGGAGCGATGAGTGGGGTAGAGGTACAGCTACTGCAAACGGCATTTGATACCTTCAAGGAGGGTACGATGTGTGATGGAGCAGAGTTTGTCATACACTACCAACCTATCAAACTCCACTGCCATAGCTGTCAGTTGGAGTTTGAGATTGAGGAGGCGTGCTATCAGTGTAGTGCGTGTGGTAGTACCCAGATCAAAGTGATAGATGGTGAGGATATGTATCTGATGAGTCTGGAGATGGAGTAGCGGGGTGTTGCTTCTGTTTATAACCACCTCTAAGTTATACTACACACTTCAATAGTAAGGAGTATTATGCAGTTAACAGATGTGATAGGATTAGGGGTGGCGGGTAACTTTGCACGCCACTTGGAGCAGGCGGGAGAGTTGGAGGACTTTAAGGAAGTGGTCACGGAGGCGGTGGATGCCCCTAAGGGGGTCTTTCCCTTTTATCTCCCTAGGAGTGAGGGTTTTTTAGGGGTCTATTCGATTGGGACAGATAGATTGAGACTGCCTACCTATGAAGCCAACGCACAAGTAGAGCCTGAGATTGCGGTGCTGTTTGATATCATCTATGATGAGCAGAAGCGTGTGGTGGATCTGGTCGCTCAGAAGTTTACGACTTTTAATGACTGTACGATTCGCAAAGAGGGTGCCAAGAAGATCTCTGAGAAGAAGTCGTGGGGAGTCAACTCCAAAGGGATAGGGGATAAGTGGATCACTATCGACCGTTTTGAGGAGGGGGGTGTGATGGATCACTATCACCTCTGCTCTTTTGTCAAACGCGATGGGATACTCCACCCCTATGGTGTCGATGCTCCACTTCTAGGCTACTCCTATTTCTATACCAAGCTCAAAAACTGGCTTATTGAGAAGCTCAATACCCAAGAGGATTTTGGTCCGCTAGAGGATATCGCCAAGCACCTCAAAGAGACAGGCTATCCAAGCCAAGCCCTTATCTCTATTGGGGCGACAGCCTACGCGGAGTTTGGAGAGTACAACTACCTCCAAGCAGGTGATGAGGTCTATGTCGTCGCCTATGATAGTCGGGTCGAAGAGGGTAGTTTTGACCCCTCTGATACAAAAGTAATCCTTCAGCAAGGAGTAGAGCAGGGAGCATAAGCCCTGCTAAAGTTTGCTTAGTTACAATAGCACAAATTTTTAAAATGGAGTCATCATGACAATTACAAATGAAAACTGCGTTGTCGCAATCGAGTACGAAGTTAAAGAGTCAGGATCTACAGAAGTAGTCGATAGTAATAAGGGTGCAGAGCCACTAGAGTTTATCACAGGAAAAGGGCATATCATCCCAGGACTTGAAAATGCACTTGCAGGGATGAAAAAAGATGAGAGTGGTGATATCTTGGTCAAAGCCGTAGATGCGTATGGTGAGGTACACGAAGAGGCGAAACAGACCCTTCCAAGAGAGCAGTTTGAGGGTGTTGATCTCAAAGAGGGTATGACACTCTATGGTCAAGGTGAGAATGGTGAAACGGTGCAAGTCACTGTTGTCTCATTTGATGATAAAGAGGTACAAGTAGATTTCAATCACCCACTCGCAGGGAAAGATTTGATGTTTAGTGTTACGGTACTTAGCGTAAGAGAAGCGACTGAAGAGGAGGCGACTTCTGGTCAGCTTGCTAGCATGGGTGGCTCATGTGGTAGTCACGGCGATGAGGGTGGTTGTGGGTGTGGACACTAGTCCTCTCCACCATTTGGTGTCACCTTTGAGGTGATTTGAGGGGCTTCTCCCCTCAATATGATATATTTTTCACTCCTTTTAGCAAACTCTGCTACACTTCCTCCCATGGATACTTACTCAACACTTCAACTCTACTCTTTCGTAATTATTGTTATCTTCTCGCTCTATCTTCTGCTTCAGATGAAGCAACTCGTTACGCGTAGGGCTAAACCTCAGGGATTCCTTGGATCCTACCGCACACTCAAACAGCTCAAGGCGATGCCGTGGGATGATTTTGAGCGGTTGTCTATGGAGCTATTTAGTCATGAGGGGTGGCGAACCAGAGGCAACACCAAAAAGGGAGCTGATGGTGGGGTGGATATCTGGATGCAAAAGAGTGGTACCAAAGCGATCGTGCAGTGCAAACGCTACAGCAGTACAGTGGTGGGGGTCAAGGTGGTGCGTGAGATGTATGGATTGATGTATGAGTATCAAGTCGATCGTGTTTATATCGTCACCACGAGTCGCTTCACCAAAGAGGCGTACCGTTTTGTCAAGGGTAAAGAGATGGTACTCATTGACGGGAAAAAGCTCCTCCAAATGATTAATAAACATTAAAATGGTAAAATACTCTCTATACTAAAAAGAAGGAGAGCTTATGTCAATAAGATGTGCATTTTTATTCCCTGGTCAGGGATCACAAGCAGTAGGAATGGGAGAGGATTTTTTCAACCACTCCCCAATCGCTAAGGAGATGGTAGCCCAAGCAAGTGAGAGAACAGGGATTGATTTTGAGCAACTCCTCTTTACGCCCAATGATGAGTTGGAGAAGACAGCCTTTACGCAGCCTGCGATCCTTCTAGTCTCCTCTATCGCCCATAGACTCTTTGAAAATGCGATGCCTATCAAGCCACACTATGCACTCGGACACTCATTGGGTGAGTTCTCTGCATTGGTGAGTGTCGGGGCGATTGATGCGATTGACGCGGTAGAGCTAGTCAATCTTCGTGGTAAGCTTATGGCTCAAGCGTGTGAGGGACAAGATGTGGGGATGATGGTCTCACTTGGACTTGAAGATGAGGTGGTAGAGCAGATCTGCCAAGAGCAACGCGACGCAGGTTTACAGGTGTGGGCGGTCAACTACAACGCTGTAGGGCAGATCGTCATCGCAGGGATCAAGTCAGACCTTGAGAAACTAGAGCCTATCCTCAAAGAGGCAAAAGCTAGACGGGCGATGCTTCTCAATATGTCGGTTGCTAGCCACTGCCCACTCCTCCAAGAAGCGACGGCTCCCTTAGCAGAGAAGTTGGAAGCGGTACTCAAAGATGAGTTTATCGCTCCAGTTATCTCCAATGTCACCGCACAACCCTACCAGACCAAAGCCCAAGCCCTTGAGCTACTCCCTCAACAGCTCGTCTCTCCTGTCCTCTATAAGCAGAGTATTGCCAATTTTGATGAGGAGGTCGACTGCTATATTGAGTTTGGACATGGGGGCGTACTCAAAGGACTCAACCGTAGAGCCACCAAGAAGCCTCACTTTGTCATCTCCGATATGGCATCACTTCAGCAAGCGATCGACGAGATCACCAAGCTAGGTGCCTAGATGAAGATCGCAATCATGGGGGCGATGCCCGAAGAGATAGAGCCAATCATCGCCAAACTTGAGGATAAACGCGTCACAGAGTATGGAGCCAACCGCTACTATGAGGGGCGATACAACGGCACTGAGGTGGTCGTCGCCTACTCCAAGATAGGAAAGGTCTTTGCCACCTTGACTGCGACAATGCTCATCGAGAAGTTTGGGTGTGATAGACTCCTCTTCTCAGGTGTAGCAGGAGCGATTAGTGATGAACTCAAGATTGGGGATCTTGTCATCGCCCACGGGGTGTGTCAGCATGATTTGGATATCACAGCATTTGGACACCCACACGGCTATGTCCCTGAGGGGGATGTCTGTCTGATGGCAGATGAGACGCTTATGGATGTCGCAAGAGCAGTCGC
>JAMOSB010000030.1 GCA_027068485.1 Sulfurovum sp. | reverse complement strand
CCCCAATCACCCCATCGACCACCAACACCACCTCCGCAGGCATCAGATGCTGATGAACCACACTCTCCAATGCCTCCTTAAAGTAGTCGGGGTGGTCTTGGTGATAGACACAGAGGGCTACGGTAAAAGGGATCATTGGGGCGTATACCGCTGATCTCGTCGGATCCCCTGTAGTACCCGAAACAACCCCAAGAGTGTAGAGGGGGTGAAGAGTCGCTTATCGATGATGGGCAGACGCTGGGCTATCACCTCTTTGGCAACAGCCATCACCTTGCCTACCCCATATCGTCTGGCACGAAAGAGGTAGTCTAAAAATGCGATATTGAGTCGCTTGAGGTCATCAGAAGAGAGTCGTGCTTTAAGAAAGTGGTAGTACTTGATCTTCTCTCTAAACCGAATATCAAACACCGCTTCACTAGGGTTAACCGTAAGGGTATTGAAGCTACGGGTAATCACATAGATCACCGCATTGACAATCTCAAACTGCTTCATATGATAGCCTACGCGTGTCGAGAAGAGGGTATCGTTGGAGACGAGTACCTCCTCAAACCAGATAGCATGCTCCACCAAAAACGCCCGTCGGATAAGCTTGGAGATGGGACCATCTAGCTTATAGCGAAGCTCTAGTTCGCTCTTGGGTGTCTTGGTGGTGGTGTAGTGGTTCAACCGCTCACAAAAACGCTTATGACGATCCGCCTCCTCTCTACTATCGATATAGATACTCGTAGGAGTGAAGAAGACCACCTCATAGGCACTCTCAAAGTAGCGTTGGATCGTCTCATAGAGTGTGGGGGTGAAGTAGTCATCCGCATCCGCAAAGAGTACCCACTCCCCCTCTGCCTGCTGGAGTCCAAGATTGCGACAGACTCCCGCCCCCTTCTTCTGGGTGGTGTTGTGCAAGAAGGTACAGGTACGATAGGATGGTGCCTGACTGAGTCTATTGTAGTCGGCTAACGCTACAGCACTACTCTTATCATCAATCACAATCACCTCGATATCCTCACGCATAGGAATCGAATCGAGCAGTACCCCAAGGAGTGCCACACTATTGAAGTGGGGGATAATAATCGATAGGTTTTTACGCTTCATTCTTCGCCTTTCTTACGCTAACATCGGGGTGAGAAACTGCTTGATATTCTCATCATAGCCACTCTTGAAGAGGCGTTGGTTGTGTGCGATCACCTCAGATTTATCAAGGGGGTAAAGCCTCTCAATCGCCTCCATAAAGGTGACCTCATTAGAGACAATCTCTGTATGAAAAGGCTCTAGTATCCTCTGGTAGTACCGCTGTGCAAACCCTCTCTCATCAATCAAGATATTGGGGATCCCAAGGGTAGGAGTCTCCAACGCACACGAAGAGTAGAGTGTCACATGGATATCACAGTGCAGTGCCGTATGGTAACAATCTATCTCTTGATAGAACCTTACATTGGGTGGGAGTGTCACCGCTATAACCTTGTCATTGCGGGGGATGAGCAGATAGAGGATCGTGCTATCGTACTTGGCAACACGGGTGATAAATGCCAAGAGTGCCTCAATCTCCCACGGCTCATTTTGCATCGAGATCGCCAGTGTGACCCGATACCCCTCAATCATCTTGGCTAGGGGTGGGTGGGGGGTGAAGCTCTCAAGGAGATACTCTAGGTAGAAGTGTCCTACAGGAACAATATGGGGGATCATCATCCCCTCGACCTCCACACTCCCATAGGTGAGTAGACTCTCAGGGGTGTAGTCTCTCATCGCTTTGAGCTGAAGGGGGGTGGTGTAGCCAAAATGCTCTTGATTAATCACCCCATGCTGTATCTCTATGACACCAATACCATACGATTTTGCCACCTTGATCATCATCGGCTTAGTATACGCAGAGACCAAGAAGATCGCTTTGGGGCGGTAGAGCCTAAAGAGTATCTTGTAGAAGTACGCCTCTGCTTGGAACTGTCTCAACAACACCCCAATACCCATAAAGTCAATGAGATTTTGAAGCGGTGTATCGACAATACGCTCCCCTAAGCCCAGAGTCCGAATAAGGCGAATAAGCAGACTAGGAAGCTCCATACTCACACAGTGTTGGGTTTTGGCAGGGGTCATACGACGCGCATTGAGTGTCTCAATCAACAAGACGCGTTGATGGTGCTGTTGGAGATGGTCAATCAGAGGGTCACACAACCGATCTACCCCCTGCCCCTCGATCCACTTTCGCTGACTTGTCGCAGAGAAGAAGAGGTAGTCATACCCTCTAAACCAGTGTGAAAAACCATAAAAAACCCCTTGGAGTTTGCGTAGGTAGTGACAATAGTCTCGACGCGAAGGGGTGGGTGCCTCACTCCCCTCCTCACTATTTTTGAAGTGCATACCTACCCGAAAGCGTATCAGGTTCCACGCTTCACTCTGCTCCAGTAGGCTACGGTAGGTAGACTCAAATCTCTCTAGTGTCATGGCGTACTCCTTTTTGTGTGTCGTATCTCTCTATAGACAGCTCCAAAGGGGAGAGGAGAGACCTTCTGTGTATAGTAGAGTACCGATAGATAACTCACCCCAAAAGTAATCAAGGTCGCATAGGCTGCACCTATCGTACCATAGGAGAGGATCAAGATATAGTTCAACACGATGTTAAGCAGTGCAACAAGTACCGTATTGAGTGCCATAAATCCCATCTTGTCTTTGGCTATCAAGAAGGGGGTGTACATCCCTTGGAGTCCACGAATCCCATACGCCAACATAATCCAAAAGACAAAGCCCTTCGCCTCGTGGAACTTCTCATCAATCATCCATACTATGGCAAAGGAGGAGAGGTATGAGCCTATCGCAACCAAAAGCAGTATCCCCACATGATAGAGTCCAATAAACTTCACAATGCGTATATCTGCCTTGGGGCTATGCTGGGCGAGTTGTCGTAGTACCCACGGCTCAGAGACATTGGTCACGCTACTTTGTATCAAGATAATCGTCTTACCAAAGAGTAGTCCAATCGCATAGAGTCCGACCATCTCCACACTGCACATCGCTTTGATAAAAAAGACATCACTCATGGTGATAATAATCGTCGCTAGACCAAACGGAACCATCGGCAAGGAGAGTCTCCAGATCTTCTTGAGTAGTGGGATATCTAGCTGTAGAGAGATCCAAGAGGTTCGATAGAGTACCCCCACCGCAAGGATACTCGGGAGATACGATGCGGTCGCAATCCCCAAAAACCGCCCCTCATACCCATAGGCATACTGCACAATGAAGAGTAGGCTCACCCCTACATTGAGGAGTGTTTGCAAGATTTGAAAAAGTCCAAACAGGTAGACCCGTTTGAGGTTTCGTAGCAGTATAGAGAAGAGAAGATTGATACTGTTACTTAGTGCGATACCTACGAGTAGATAGAGCCAAAGCGTATCAAATCCAAAACCAAGCCACCAGTTTGCCCCCCAAACAGAGACCAGAGCAACAAGACTCATCCCATGAAAGATCACGATAATCTGAAAGAGTAGCCGTGCGATAAAGGGTTTCTCTTGTTGAAAAAAGTACTTATCGACCTGACGGGAGAGACTCATACTCGTAATAGGAACCAAAAAAGCCAAGATCGTCTGAAAGAGTGTCAAGACCCCATAGTCTGCCACACTCAGATACTTCGTAAGGATAGGAAGCATCAAAAAAGGGATGAGTTTGCTCACTAGACTACTCAGGAAGTAGACCCAAAACGCCCCACTCTTTTTCACTACCCTTAACACGATCTTAGAACCACTTTTTTTGGATATAGGTTTTGAGTTTTTTCAAAAATGCCATCACTCGATTTTCGTGTTGGAGTGTCGTCTGTACTATCCTCTCCTCTATGGCATCAAACTCTTTGGGGCTGTAGTCTAGATCATGTCGATACTGCTCCTTGTACCAGTGATAGAGCGGTAAGACAAAACTGTTTTTTGTAGAAAAGGCATCGAAGAGTTCTGCTCTATAGTGGCGTATATGGGTGATATAAGTGGCATACTCCTCCTCACTCATAGATGCTAGATACACCATCAGGGCATCATAGCTCTCAAAGTCTCGTATATCGATAAAGCACGCTTTGGGAATATACTGCTCTACTACGGGTGAGCCAAGATAGACAGGTACCGTAAGACTCACAAAGGCATCAAAAATCTTCTCACTAAGGTAGTTATCTACTATCGCATTCTCTAGTACAAAATGAAACTTATAGCGATGTAGGGTCTGATGTTTGTGTTTATAGGATAGCGATCCTTTATAGTTTGGCATCTCTTTGTCCCATCCACTACCATAGACATCAATCACCTCATAGGTCGCAAACTTCTCTCTGAGATGATAGGTTTTCTGGAGATCTAACCCTTGCTCCAAAAACTTATCGTGTGTCTCAAAATAGCCCTCTCTCTGCTCTCTTCGTAAAACCATAGAGGCAAATTTTCTATGTGTGGGGAGACTATCATACTGCATCACCAAAAAGTTGTCATACGCTATCTGTGCAAAAATCCTATGGGGTGGGGTGACTCTTGCTCTAAGATAGGTCAACACCAGATCATGGTAGCGATCCATATACGCAACACTTGTCTTTCGTGGGCTATGTGCGTCATAGCTTCTCATCACAATGGGGACTCTACCTTTGAACTGCTCTAACTTCTGATCCACCTCATCACCCCTATCATCTTTACCATAGGGTAGATGGTAAATTACTGCATTTTCAAACTCCGCTATCTTCTCCTCATACTCAAAAAAGTTATAGAGATTGCAATAGTGACTTAACATAACATAGTGCCATGTTAAAGTAGTATCTATAGGTTTTAGCCCCTTGTGTAGCTGGGCAGTAATCTGTTTTACTTTAGCCTCATAGGTATAGGTCTGCTCCTTAAAGGCTAAGATAAAGAAAAGATTTATTTTTTTCACTACATGACCTTCTCTAACCCTGTTTTAGCAATGACATAGATATTTTTTACATTTATATTATTCTCTGCTATCTCTTTTAAGATATTATTTTTTCCAAGAGCCGTTGTGATGATGATGGTATCGACCTGTTGACCAATCAAAGCATGATAACTCGATATTTTTAACCCTATGGAGGGGATAAACTTATCAAATTTTTTCTCATCTGAATCCACCACTATCTCATCCCCTCTCAAATAGTGTTTGATTGTTTTGATAAACCCTGCCCCTCTCCCCTCTGCACCCCATATCGCTATCACCTCACTCTCTGAGACGATATGTTGATAATCTTCTTGTAGATTGATGATGCTATGGTTAAACCCCTCACTGATTGTAGGGATCTTATGTAGGTTTGCTAAATAGTCTTGATCTATCTCACAAATGACGACGATATTTTCACGGTTATCTGTGAGATAGATCTCAATAATCTCTAAATTGAGCCTCTGTAAAAGGTATCGTATAGAAGAGAATGAAAAGTGAGAAATGTGTTCATGTATAAAATCATTGACTCGATAACTCTCTAGAGTGGGATCCACATTGGGAACCTCTATCAAAAACTTAACATGAGGATTGATCTGTCTATAATAGGGCATTCCTCTTTCCATAAACTCAAATGGATCTTCAAAATGCTCTAAGACATGCCGTATCACAACCCAGTCAACAGGGTGATTGAGATGTTTATGGGGAGTGAAATACTCATTGCGTATTGTTAGATTTTGATCGGTGTAGGGTTCTTTATAGGATGGTTCATACCCTACACACTGATTATTATGCTTGGTGAGTTGCTTTAAAAACTCGCCATCTCCACACCCTATCTCAACGATATCTTTCCCCTTAATATCATACTTTTCAATCAGCGTTGAGGTCAAGGTTTCAATATAGAGCTTTTGAAGTGTATTGGTAAAGTATGTGGTGTTTTCACTTTTATACTCTATGTGTATTGGCGTCTTATTGTAGATATGGGTACATCGTTGACACATACATATAGTCATATCATATACTTTTGCGTTGAGGGCTTCTGCTCTATTCTCAGTGAGTTCTAGGTTTGAGATAGGAAAATCTTTCAGCAGTACTAACGCTTGGCTCTGGGTACTCTCACAGACTGGACACGGTATCGCCATGCTATCGCTCCACCATTTTTAAGACGACAAACGCCTCTGCATAGCTCTCTTTTTCACTCATATTGACTCTATAGCCATCGACTCTATTGTGTGTTGTTGTGATATCAAAGAGCGAACTAAACCTATTATGCCCCTCTCCATAACAGGCTAACGCACGCTTCTTCAACTCAATCGTATCGGTAATATCTACAAAATATCGTGGATAAAAATCTTGTGGTAGTAGATATTTATTACTTTGGTACATCAAAATAGTATCACAATAGCGACCCCCAACATAGGAGATAGTAGACGCATGGACATGGTCTTGTTGTATATCACTGGTATAGTGCATCACGATAGTATCTATCTTATTGTCTATGACAAAACCCTCTATCTGTTGCATTTGAGTCTTATTAAAATACAAATTTGTACACTCTTCTAGCTGAAAATTTGTAATCTCTGTAACCCCTAAAACTTGACACGCCTTGGCACTATCTTGTTTACTACTCTCATCATCAACAACGATACCTTTTTTCTCAAATACGGTTTTGTTGTTGGTGAGTGTGAGTTTATAGACCTCTTTACCCTCTTTAATCCACTTTGCCATGCTCCCACCAGCACCAAGCTCTGCATCATCATAGTGTGCCCCTATGACCAAGATTTTTTTAAACATTTGTATCCTTTTTCCATACCACACTATTAACATAATCGGTATAACTTAACAAAATGCGTAGTACTTTATCTGAAACATTAGGCATACTATAGTCTACGACCTCTCTTAAGGTATCTTTTTTCTGAGTCTCTAATACCTTTAGCCCCTGCATTACGCGTCTTTTTTCAAGCCCTACCATCATCACACTCGCCTCCTCCATCGCTTCGGGTCGCTCATGTGCTTGACGGATATTTAACGCACGAAACTTCAATATAGAGGACTCCTCACTAATCGTTCCACTATCACTTAAAACAGCAAACGAGTCAAGCTGAAGTTTATTGTAATCATCATATCCCATAGGGGTCATGAGTACAATGTGCGGATGAAATGCTACTTCCTCCCTCTCTATCTTTTTTCTTGTTCGTGGATGTGTAGAGACGATAATGGGCATATCATACTCTGTTGCGATTTCATTTAATGTCTCGACTAAATGATTAAAATTTTTATCACTGCCTATATTCTCTTCTCTGTGAGCAGAGACAACAAAATATCTCTCTTTTTCTAACTCTAATCTCTCTAGGATCGTTGATTGCTCAATCGCGTCTATCTTAGAGTATACCACTTCATAGATGGGACTACCTGTCTTGATAATCCTATCTGCGGGTAACCCCTCTCTTAAAAGATACTCTCTTGCGATATCACTATAGGTCATATTGATATCAGATATATGGTCTACAATCTTTCTATTTGTCTCTTCTGGGACGCGTTGATCAAAACAGCGATTTCCCGCTTCCATATGAAAGATAGGGATCTGTCGCTTCTTCGCAGGTATCGCACAGAGACAACTATTGGTATCGCCCAATATCAAAAGTGCATCGGGTTGAACTTTTTCCAAAATAGGGTCTATTTTGATTAAGATATTGCCTATCGTCTCTGTAGCACTTCCGAGTGCCGCATCTAAAAAATAGTCGGGCTTTCGCAAGTTGAAATCTCTAAAAAATACCTCATTGAGTTCATAGTCATAGTTTTGTCCTGTATGGACTATCGTGTGTTCTATCGCTTCTGAATCTTCAAGTTTTTGCAATACACACGCTAAGCGTATTATCTCAGGACGCGTACCAACAACGGTCATCACTTTTAATCTTGTCATACTAAACCTTTAAGAAATAGGTATCAGGATTTTTTATATCAAATTGTTCATTTGCCCATAAAAACAGTAACAACTCTTCACTTCCTATATTGGTAATATTATGGGTATACCCGGGTATCATCTCTACTATCTCCATAGATCTATCACTCACCTCATAGGTGATGATCTCCTCAGTGAAAATGTGTCTAAATTCGATTCTTGCTCTCCCTTTAACCACCAAGAACTTCTCATTTTTTGTATTATGATAATGGTTTCCTCGTGTGATTCCCGCTTTGGTGGTTGAGAGTGAAAACTGCCCCGACGCTTCTGTTTTTAGTATCTCGTAGAATGTACCTCGTGCATCTTCATGTCCATTTAACTTGTATGAAAAATCATTTTTATCTAAAAAACTCAAATAGGTCGCATATAAAGCTCTCTCAAATCCAAATCCTACATTTGGTATGATTAACGAATTACGATTTTCTTTAAAAGAAAATAGAAGATCTCTAATCTCTCCTAATGTTTTATAATATACATTCTCTACTGTAATATAAGTACTTTTTTGCTCAGATAGGCACTCAAAAAAACTACTTACCACCTCATCAATATAGACTAGCGTCATCTTATAGTCTCTATCATTTACCTCTATAGGTATATCACGGGAGATATTATAGCACCAAGTCGCAATCACACTATTGTAGTTGGGCTTAGACCATTTGCCAAACACATTGGGCAATCGATAGATGTAACAGGGAACACTTAACGCTTTAGCATATGCTAACACCACACCCTCTGCAGATAACTTACTGTTGCCATACTCATTTGCTAGGAGTGCTTGTGTAGAAGAGGAGAATACGATGGGAGTTTGTTTTTTTAACTTTCTAAGTATATCTACTAAAAATTGCGTTAAATCTACATTTTTTTTATAAAATTCACTACTATTTTTAGGACGATTTACTCCTGCTAAATGATAAATAAAATCAACCTCTTTAACATAGGCTTCTAACATATCAAGCGAGTCATCCTTTGAAAACAGATAGAGTTTAAGACTCTCTTCTCTAGATAATCTTTCTATTAAGTTTTGAGCGATAAACCCGTTACTCCCTGTTATTAATATTTTCATTACAATCCATCTAGTTTAAATCGTTTTGTATCTCATAAAGATTTTGTAACATCTTAGTCAGCTCTTGCTCATTTAATCTATGTGTATTATGAGAGTGATACTCTATCGCATTGGTAATACTCTCTTCCCCTTGATCCTCATATATCTCATAGTTCAAATCTCTACTATCAATAGGTATTCTATAATAGTTTACCATATCTTCTGCCTTGAGCATCTCCTCTTTTGTCAATAGTGTTTCATAGAGCTTTTCTCCATGGCGTGTTCCTATAATATTTACTGATATTTCTGGTTTTTTTAACATGTTTTTTAATGTCTCAGCTAATAGCTTTACCGTTGCCGCAGGTGCTTTTTGAACAAATATATCTCCATTTTTACCGTTTTTAAATGCAAACAACACTAAATCAACCGCTTCATCTAAACTCATCATAAATCTCGTCATTTCTGGGTTAGTAATGGTTAATGGTTTATCATTTTTTATCTGTTCTATAAATATAGGGATAACAGAACCTCGACTCGCCATAACATTACCATATCTAGTACATGAGATAATCGTTTCCTCTGGATTTAGATTTCTGCTTTTAGACAAGGCAACTCGTTCCATCATCGCCTTACTCATCCCCATCGCATTGATAGGATAAACTGCCTTATCCGTACTCAAGACAATCACCTTTGCTACCTTTGCTTCAATCGCAGCATTTAAGACATTTTCCGTACCCTCAATATTTGTCTTAACTGCTTGCATAGGGTAAAATTCACACACAGGTACTTGCTTAAGTGCTGCCGCATGGAAAATAAAGTCTACATTCTTTACCGCATCTTTCACCGAGTTGAGATCTCTTACATCGCCTAGATAAAACTTCAATTTACTATTGTTATACTTTTTACGCATATCATCTTGTTTGAGCTCATCACGAGAGAAGATGCGTATCTCTTTGATATCTGTCTCCAAAAATCGTCTTAAAACTGCATTTCCAAAACTTCCTGTTCCACCTGTTATTAACAATATTTTATCTTTAAACATCGCTATTTTTTCCTTATCAAATCAAATAATAGTTTTAGCATTAACACTAATTTTTTATAGTTACCTATCGCATGTTTTTTACTATGAAGAAAAAACTGTGGGTTAAGCGTAATCATAAGCCGATAGAGATTATCTATTTTTTCTAGATGTCTATTGGAGTTAAAAAGTGTCTGCTTGTACTGTTGTAATGCACTACTGAGCTGTTCATCAGAGATATAGACCTCTATCATAACCAATAAATACAAAATATCAAATTCAAAATATCCCCGATATTGAATATTCTCAAAATCTATAAACTTGATAGTATTGGAGGGGTCGACTAAAATATTATTGTAGTGAAAATCCATATGAGAAACTCCACTCGTTAAATTTTTATCATCAAAATCTTTCATTATATATCTCATTTTAGCTATCACTAATTTTCTAATAATTCGGTTAAAGAGTCTATCAATCACCCCTACTTTTATATTTTTTGCTTGTATTGGACGACTACAGCATAGGGAAGTTAGATACCTATTAAGCGTATCATAATAGTCAATCTCTTGTGTATGATAGGTATGTTGAAATGTTCTATGTAATACTTTTAGGTTCTCTAACAGAGGTAAAAGAACATTTTCTCTCTCTACAATAACCTCTCTTAGTGTTTGAGATTCAATAAACTCTAACACCAAAGCGTTCTCCTCATAAGTGATCAGTTGAGGGAAAATCTCTATATCGTTATGCTCCAGATAAAATTTTCTCTCTTTATCAAGTCTCTTTTTTGTATCTCCTGTAGCGTGTAGATCACATGCCTTTAAGACAAAAAACTGATTCTCCCTTAGAAGCTTGATAATATAACTCTTTTTTCGTAGATTCACATGTAGAAGAGAGACCACTTGATAGTCATGTCTCTGAATAAACTCCATAATATTCATTGGGATATTGTGACACACTATACTATACTCTCCTGCTTTAGGTAATGAACAATCTCACTAGGTGTTGCCTTAATAGGGATCGAGACCAGATAGTTTTCAGTCTGATTAAAACAACTATGATAGATTGTAGAGAGATCGGTATGAAACGCTTCTAAAGTATACTGAGGATAAGAGTTGGGTGCATTTGCTTGAAATAGAGAAAGTACCTCTACCATACTCTTCAACTCTCGTATAGCAACACTTCTACATCGTGCTACCAACTCATCTACTTGAAGCTTTCTGATATCAAACATTTCTCGATCTTCCCGTACAAAATAGAGAACTTTTTTGAGTTTGGCACGCTTTTGAATCTTTCCATCTAAGATACGATAGGGGCTAGACTTTACAACAGGATCCCGCTTCAATATCCCTACTTGTATACGCCAAAACAGCTTTTCAAACAGTGAAAATGTATGATAGTATCGACCTAAAATCTTGGGGTTATAGTCCATATCAGTCGCATAGATCGAAATAGGCTTTGGATTATAATAACTCCTCCCCTCTGCATCTACAATACCAAAGTCTTCTGCCAAGTAGTGATAATCCCCCTCCTCAAGAATTTTAAACAGTGTACTTGTCTTACCACTTCCCCCTGTACCCGTAATGGCAATAGCCTCACCCTTATGATTACTAAAAATAGCCGCATGCAAAAAAGTCTTCTGCTTATGCATCAGCTTCAACTGAAATATATACCAAAAGAGACTATAGGACAACACAATATTTTTTTCAAAAACCTCTTTACCATAAAGAAGTGAACGCAACCGTGTTTTAAGTGTTTTTCTCTTTAGTGCAACCTGTAACATACTAGGTTTTTGGGAAAAAGGATTAGAAAGCGTATAATCCACCCGTCCCGATAGGGCATTAAATCTAAATAGATCTCTATTATATTTAAAATTATTTCCAGAGTAAATAGAGAACTGATTCTCTAACTTCTCTGTAATATCTATGGTTATATCAGCCATAACCTCTCTATCCTTAAAAAGAGAGGAGTCCAAATCTTGGACAATCAATCTTCCCAATGGATACTTCATTGCCACATGAATAATAATATCGGCAATCTCTAGTATTTTATATCCCATTTTAGATTCCTTTTAACACTCTACACGCTATAAGACTATACAGCCTATAGAAACATATTCCACTGCATCACACTATCTTCTGCTATGGTTACGCGTGCTTCTTGACCGATAACTTCTGCTACAAACTTAGGACTTATCCCATGAGCAGGTCTTTTGAAGGTCAAGTCCTCTCTTTGGATCACCTCTCCTTGCTTGATCTCCCTTTGGGCGACAAGGCTTCGTCTTGCATTGGATCGTGCTAAGGCTTCATCCTCTAACGCCTCTACTTTAAAACCACCAAGTATCTCGAAAGTTCTCTCTAAATTTTTTCTAAACTGTTTTAGATCCTCTCTATCCATTGCATGGTAGTGATCATTGCCTGTGAGGGTCTTGTCATGGGTAAAGTGCTTTTCGATGATGACACTACCTAACAGTGTAGCCATCTCACAGACCTTCATATCGTTAGGTAGTGTATGGTCACTATACCCTATCAACTTATCAGGAAATCTTGCTTTGAGATCTAGGATCATCCCTAGGTTTGCGTTCTTATCTGGAGTAGGGTAGTTGAGTACACAGTGGAGCAGTGCCAAGGGGTTACCATAGGACTCGATCCAACTCACTGCCTCTTGTATCTCATGAAGACTACTCGCCCCTGTTGAGAGGATAATAGGTTTATTAAACTGACAGAGATACTCAATAAACGGCTTATTGGTGATATCTGAGGAGGAGATTTTATAGACACTCATCAGCTCATTTAAAAAGTTCGCCGATTCGATATCAAATGGCGTACTCATAAACTCAATATCTATCTCATCACAGTACGCCTTAAGTGTCTGCATCTCCTCAATCCAAAAGCCATCATGCTTCTTAAAGAGTTCATATTGGGAAGTTGTAGGCTCTTTAGCGGTATCCCAATAGGAGGGGGAGTCTTTGCTTGCTAGGGTTTCCGCTCGGTAGCTTTGGAACTTGACCGCATCAGCACCCCCCTCTTTGGCCTCTGCTATCAACCGTTTGGCTATCGCCATACTCCCCTCATGGTTCACCCCAATCTCTGCAATAATATAGGGGGGGTAGAGTCTTGGCTCACAGGGGTTTATCTGCTCAAATAGTTCTACTAATTTCATCGCTTCTCCAATATATTTTGAATCAATTGATTGACACGCTCTCTACCATGCTTTAGATCAACTTCTAACATAAGCCTATGCATCTGGTTGCGTTGTGTTGGATTGGCTACCAGTTCGCTAAAGTGTTGAGCGATACTCGATTCAGAGAGATGATAGCCCAAACCCAAATTCAAAAATCCAAATTGACTCGATGCAAAAAAGTGTGTCATCTCTCGTTCATTTTGAGCCAATACAATAGCAGGGGTACCAATACTCGCAATCTCATAAGTGGTTCTACCCGCGGAGGTGAAGACGATATCCGCCTCTAACATATAGTGTGAGATATTGGTAACATTCTTCAACACCTCGACAGAGGGGTATGCCTCCAAGGAGGCGTACTGAGTATAGCCAAATCCAGCAATCACCGTAATCTTAATCTGATGTGCTTGACAAAACGGCTCAATAGCTGCGATCACCTTGCGTGTATAGTTATTGGGGTCTACCCCTCCAAAGGTAATTAAGACCTGAGAGACCCGTGAAGTGATCGTTTTGGTTGGGGCATAGATAAACTCATCCCTCAAGATAAAATAGGGGTGTCCAAAGTAGTGGTTAGGCAGGACATGCTGTTCAGGGTAGATAGCATTGACGACCATATCGGCATACTTAGCCCCCTCTCCCAAATCCTCAAAATTAATCACACCAAACCCCTCCGCTTTCAACGATTCGATCGCATGACGGGTGCTATCCAATCGATCATTAATCACCAAATCAGGAGCCAACCGTTTAATATCCTCTATAATCTCCTCCTGTGACTGCATCACCACAGGGTAGTTCTTTGAGGCTATCTTATCATACGCCAACTGACTCTTTCGATCCACCAAGAAGGTGATCTGGTGATTGAGGATATCATTGGCGATCAAGAGGGTATTGTAGACATGCCCTAGCCCAACGCTATGGTTACCTGTCACAACAAAACAGATATGCTTTCGCTTGAGGTGATATTCACAAAGATTCCAATCCTCATAGGTATCGATATCAATCTCCTCTCCCTGTGAAAGTAAAAAGAGTTCTACTCGCTTACCGATACGATTAGAGGGGGTGATGATATCGGCTCTAGTAATAAAAAACGCCCCTGTCTCTCTAAAGGTAGCAGGGAGATACTGTCGATTGACTCGCTTATGATAGTTGGGGACAAACCCTTTACCCTCCCGTCTCCACGAGAGATGGGTATCCTCCTTGGCAGCAATCACCGTCTCAATCGTACGATCATCCACTACCATCGCAATCGCACGATCCAAAGAGTCTGTGGAGAGGAGTGGAGAGGTGGGTTGCATAGTGATGATATAGTCGTACTCTCTCCCCTCTCTCTCTTGAGCATAACGGTAGGTTGCGTAGATGACAGGATCAAGGGTCGTCTCATCACACGCAATCGCTTTGTCACGCTTATGTTGTGTTGCTCCAAACTGCCCTGCGGTACTCAATATCTCATCATCATCACTTGAGACATAGATATCTAGTGAGTAGGCTGATGCCTTTGCCGTCTCTATCGCATAGGAGAGTAGGGGTTTGCCATTGAGTAGCCGTAAGTTTTTACGAGGAATCCCCTTACTCCCTCCTCGTGCGGGAATCACCACTAAGATATCCATCTGCGTCTACCTCACCACAAACCAAGGATTCAAGAGATCCTCTTTGTTATAGCGCATGGGCTGATTATCCTCAAATCGATAGGTCATCTTACCCGCCTCTCTAACAATCGCATCGGCTGCTGCGGTATCCCACTCCATCGTGGGTGCCATACGGGGGTAGATATCGGCCTCTCCTGTGGCAACCATACAGAGCTTTAGTGAGCTACCATAGCTTCGCTGTTGAACCTCTTGGGTCTCTAGGGCATCGATAAAGGCTTGTGTTTCTGGAGAGAGGTGTGACTTGGAGGCGACGACACGGAGCTTTTTCTCAGGTGTTGTATTCGTGGTAAGCGGGAGGCGTTGACCATCTTTGAATGCCCCCTCCCCCTGCTTAGCAGCGTAGAGTACCTTAGCCACAGGCACATAGACGACACCCAAGATCGGGGTATCGCGGTGGATGAGTGCGATATTGATGGTAAACTCCCCATTTCGTTTCACAAACTCTTTGGTCCCATCAATCGGATCGATACACCAGTAGTACTCCCACGCCTTGCGAGTCGCATAGGCTACCTGCTGCCCCTCCTCTGAGAGGATAGGGATAGCAGGGGTGACACGCTGAAGTGCCTCAGAGATGAGGGTATGGGCTTTGAGATCTGCCTCTGTGAGTGGGGAGCTATCGGATTTGTAGGTGACCTCAAATGCCCCCTCATAGATCGGCATAATCGCCTCGCCCGCCTCTCTGGCAATCGTAGCGATCTTCTCTACAGTGATATCTTTTATGCTCTGATCCATTAGAGTCTCCATGTCGAGGTGGGAAGTACCCCCTTGACATCAATCAAGATAGGCTCCTGTACCGAGAGTCCACGATACTGCTCCATCGTAATTGCCCTAAACTCCTCATGTGCCACCGCCACGATAATCGCATCATAGGCGTGAGAGTCAAATGGGATCGACTCAATCATCGGGAGATGCCTACTCTCATCACTGGCTTGATCGAGCCAGTAGTCATAGACTTCGACCTGACACTCAAACTCCTGAAGCTCTCGAATGATATCAATCACTTTGGTATTACGCATATCAGGACAGTTCTCTTTGAAGGTCACACCCAATACCAAGACCCGACTCTCATGGAGATTTTTGCGTGCTTTGATGAGGTACTTGACGGTCTTGCTTGCGATGAGTTGACTCATACTATCATTGATCTGTCTAGCACCCAAAATCAAACTAGGCGTATAGCCCAACGCTTTGGCTTTGTAGGTGAGGTAGTAGGGATCGACCCCGATACAGTGTCCTCCTACCAGCCCAGGGGCAAAAGGGATAAAGTTCCACTTGGTACCAGCCGCTTCGAGTACCTCCTGTGTATTAATCCCCATCACATCAAAGATCATCGCCAACTCATTCATCAGAGCAATATTGACATCTCGTTGGGTATTCTCTATCACCTTAGAGGCCTCGGCAACCTTGATACTAGGTGCTAGATGGGTTCCCGCCTCAATGATAGAGGCGTAGAGGGCATCGACTCTTTTGGCGATGGCAGGGGTGGAGCCTGAGGTGACTTTGAGTATCTTTGTGACCGTATGCTCCTTATCCCCTGGGTTGATGCGTTCAGGGGAGTAGCCCGCATAGAAGTCGTGGTTGAAGCGGAGTCCAGACCCCGCCTCAAGCTCAGGGACACACACCTCTTCGGTTACACCAGGGTAGACGGTGGACTCATAGATGACGATATCTTCTCTCTTGAGGACTTTGGCAATCGCTTGTGAAGCACCAATGAGTGGGGTTAAGTCAGGTTGGTTACTTTCATCGATAGGGGTAGGGACGGTGACGATATAGATCGTAGCAGAGGCGATCGCCTCTAGGCTAGCGGTGAAGTGTAGTCTATCACTCACCTCTGCTAGCTGTGTACTACTCAGCTCCAAGGTTCTATCAACCCCTCTACTTAATTCATCGATACGACTCTGGTTGATATCAAACCCTATCACCTCATACTGCTTGGCAAAGGCGTGTGCCAGTGGTAGTCCCACATACCCTAACCCAATAATGGCTATTTTATCATTCATCACTGCTTCTTTCATTCGCTATTTTTACCGATACTTCAGAGTCCAAAACCGCTCTATTATTTACTTTGGATTATGCTATAATAGACGCTTTATAAAACTTCAATTATACTGGAAACAACACATGAAGAAACTTATTCTACTCGGGTTCTTGACCTTGATGACACTATCTCATGCCAAAATGCTCAATGGGATTGCACTCATTGTCAATGGAGAGTCAATTACCACCGCTGAGATACGCGCGGTACAGAAGCGTGCACGCGTCTCCAAGGAGCAGGCGATTGAGATGCTCATTGGGGATCGACTCCAGCAGATTGCGATGAAGGATATCACCATCTCCGAAGATGCCATCGATGAGAAGGTCGCACAGATTGCCAAGCAGAACAACCTCACCATCAAGCAGATGCAAAAAATCCTCAAAAAACAGCACACCTCATGGAGTAGCTACCGTAGCAAGATTAAGCTTGCGATGAAAAAGGAGCAGTTTTTCAAGACCAAAGTCCTCGCTTCTATTACAGAGCCTAGTGAGTATGAGCTTGAACTCTTCTACAACAAGCACAAAAAAGCCTTCACCGTCCCCAAGACCATCAAAGTCCATGAGTACACAACCCCCTCCCAGTCACGCATGAAGCAGTTTCTCAAGAGCAAAAATCTCAAAGGGATTACCAAACGCACCCTCACCAAATCCACAAGCAAGCTCAACCCTGCGATGCTTGCCACCCTGCTCGCTACCCCCAATGGAGGCTTCACCACCTCGTTTAATACAGGGAGCAAGTATGTCAGCTACAAAGTCCTCTCCAAGCAGGGACAACGCATCTTGCCCTTTGAGTCCGCCAAAGGGATTGTCGCAAGTAAGTGGAAACAACAACAGCAGACCGTCGCACTCAAAGAGTACTTTGAGAAGATGCGTACCGATGCACAAATCCAAAAAGTGAGACAATAGATGGGACTCAAATCAGATAAGTGGATACGCCAACAATCCCAAGAGCATGCGATGATCACCCCCTTTTGTGAGGGGCTAGTGGGAGAGGGTGTGGTCAGCTATGGGCTTAGCTCTTATGGGTATGATATCCGTGTCTCCGATGAGTTTAAGATCTTTACCAATATCAACGCCGAGGTGGTCGACCCCAAAGACTTCAACCAGAACAATGTGGTGGACTTCAAGGGGGAGATCTGTATCGTCCCGCCTAACTCCTTCGCCCTTGCTCGTACCATCGAGTACTTCAAAATGCCCTCAGATACCCTTGCGATCTGCCTAGGCAAAAGTACCTACGCACGGTGTGGTATCATCGTCAATGTCACTCCTTTTGAGCCAGGGTTTGAGGGGCATATCACCATAGAGATCTCCAACACCACCCCCCTCCCCGCCAAGATCTACGCCAATGAGGGGATCGCCCAAGTCCTCTTCTTGCAAGGGGATGAGGCGTGTGAGACCACCTACGCAGACCGCAAAGGCAAATACCAGAGCCAACGGGGTATCACCCTCCCCCGTATCCTCAAAGCACAGAGCAAGTAGGAGCGTAGCAGATGAATGATGTCGATTTGGAGCATCTAGGCTCTATGCAACAGATGGTTGGAGAGATGAGTCAAGGCGATAGCAGTACCTTGATGCTCAGTATCATCTTTGGGGTGGTGGGGATGTTCTACTTCTCCTATGGCAAGAAGCAAGAGGAGAAGACGCTCTTTCTCTATAGCGGGTTGGGGTTGATGCTCTTTCCCTATCTTGTAGAGGGGAGAGGGACGACACTTCTTGTTGGGACGCTTCTTACACTCCTCCCGTTTTTCCTCCGAGTGTAGCCTCTCTACACGCCTCTACCACACCCCTCCTCTATCACTTTTCCATACAAATGTGATACAATGCCAAAAATTTCGAACCTTAAAGTATGCCAATTATGAAAAATTTAATTATCGTAGAGTCACCTGCTAAAGCACGCACCATCACCAACTTCCTTGGTAAGGAGTACAAAGTCATCGCCTCCAAAGGGCATATCCGTGACCTCCCCAAGAGTACCTTTGGGATTACTCTTGATGATGAGACGGGTGACTTGGTTCCCAAATATACCATCCCAAGAGATGTCAATCCTACTGTCAAAGAGCTCAAGAAGCTTGCCAAACAAGCCGAGACGATCTTTATCGCGACCGATGAGGATCGTGAGGGGGAGGCGATCGGGTACCATATCGCCAAAGCCATCGGCAAGGAGCCAACAGAGCTTCCGCGTATCGTCTTCCATGAGATCACCAAGAGTGCCATCCAGCACGCCCTTGAGAACCCTCGTAGTATCGATATGGACTCCGTAGATGCCCAGCAGACACGGCGGATGCTTGACCGTATCGTGGGCTACAAGCTCTCCCCTCTCCTTGCAAGCAAGATCCAAAAGGGACTGAGTGCAGGACGGGTACAGAGTTCCACACTCAAAATCGTCATCGAGCGAGAGCGAGAGATCAAAGCCTTTAAGCCCGAAGAGTTCTGGACGATTGATGCCCTCTTTGAGAAAAACATCGATGCCTCTATCTACCAGTACAATGGGCTAAAGATGGAGAAACTCACCATCAAGAATGAGGCTGATGCCACAGAGATCACCACCACTGCCAAGGGCGAGTCCTTTGTGGTGGAGTCGATCTCCAAGACCAAACGCAAGACCAAGACCCCTCCTCCCTTTATGACCTCCACCCTACAGCAAGCCGCCTCCTCTCAGCTAGGCTTCTCACCCAAAAAGACGATGATGGTCGCACAGAAGCTCTATGAGGGGGTCAAGACCGATCAAGGCTCTATGGGGGTCATCACCTATATGCGTACCGACTCGATGAACCTTGCCAAAGAGGCGGTCACTGCGGTGCGTGAGTATATCCAAACAGAGTATGGAGACAACTACCTCCCAAGCAAACCCAAAAACTATGTCACCAAATCCAAAGGGGCTCAAGAGGCACACGAAGCGATCCGTCCCACGATGGTGGAGTTTAGCCCCAAGGTCGCCTCAGAGTACCTCTCAGGTGATGAACTCAAGCTCTACCGCCTCATCTACAACCGCTTCTTGGCGTGTCAGATGACCGAAGCGGAGCTAGAGTCACAGAGTATCCTCTTCAAGGGAGCCAAGTGTACCTTCAAGGCGAGTGGACGAAAACTACTCTTTGATGGGTTCTACAGAGTCACAGGACACACCGACAAAGATAAGCTCCTCCCCGACCTCACCCAAGGGCAAGCAGTCAGCCTCGATGATATCAAGCAGGCACAACACTTCACCGAACCCCCCGCACGCTACAATGAAGCAAGCCTCATCAAGAAGCTTGAATCACTCGGGATTGGTCGTCCAAGTACCTACGCCCCAACCGTCACCATACTCCAGACGCGTAAGTATATCACCATCGAGAAGAAGCGTATCGAGCCAACCGAGATCGCCTTTACGGTGATTGAGATGCTAGAGGCTCACTTCCCTGAGATCGTCAACAGTGGCTTTACGGCCAATATGGAGGAGGAGCTTGACCAAGTCGCTGAGGGGAGTACCGACTGGCAGACCATCCTCAAAGCCTTCTACACCCCCTTTATGCAGAAGATCGAAGAGGGCAAGAAGAGTATCAAGTCACTCAAAGTCGCCATCCCAACAGGGGAGAACTGCCCCAAGTGTGACTCTGAGCTACTCTTGCGTAAGGGACGCTATGGGGAGTTTATCGCCTGCTCCAACTTCCCCAAGTGCAAATACACCAAAAATGCCGATGGCACGGAGATAGAAGGCCCAGAAGAGACCGATCAGAAGTGTGAGAAGTGTGGCTCTGTAATGGTGATCAAAAACTCCAAACGAGGGAAGTTTATCGCCTGCTCTGGCTACCCCAAGTGCAAAAACGCCAAACCCCTCACCCCTCCAAAAGAGATCAGTGTCCCCTGCCCTGAGTGTGGAGGCAAACTCCAAGAGCGAGAGGGGCGACGCGGGAAGTTCTTTGGGTGTGAACACTACCCCAAGTGTAAATTTATCGCCAACTTTGAACCCGTCGACAAAAAATGCCCTGAGTGTGACTACACCATGGGACAGAAAACCCTACGAGGCAAAGAGGTCTATGAGTGCTTCAAGTGCAAACACAAAGAGGAGGTGAAGTAGCCGATGAAAACGATATTTCTCTGTGCGATCAACAATATCCTCAGTGGGACTTGCAAGGAGGATTGTAAGTTCTGTACCCAAAGTGTCCGCTACCATGCCGATATCCAACGCTACAGCTACAAAGCGATCGATCAGATCGTAGCCGAAGCCAAGCAAGCCAAGGCACACGGGGCATTGGGCTACTGTCTGGTCACTGCGGGCAAAGGACTCGATGAGAAGAAGACCGAGTTTGTCGCACGCACCGCTAGGGCAATCAAAGCGGAGGTGGAGGGACTCCATCTCATCGCCTGCAACGGCACCGCCACCCCAGAGCAACTCACCCACCTCAAAGCCCACGGGGTCGATAGCTACAACCACAACCTAGAGACCTCAGAGTCCTACTACCCCACAATCTGCCAAACACACACTTGGGCAGAACGGTACGCCACCTGCGAAGCGGTCAAATCCGTAGGACTCTCCTTGTGTAGTGGGGGGATCTTTGGGATGGGAGAGAGCCAAGCCGATAGAGAGGCACTCCTCCACTCAATCGCCTCACTCAACCCCGACGCTATCCCACTCAACTTCTACCACCCCAATCCTGCACTCCCTATCAAGACACGCAACCTCACACGCGAAGAGGCACTCACCATTATCACCCAAGCCCGTAAGGGGCTAGGGGAGCAGAAACTTTTGATGGTAGCGGGAGGACGCGAACTCCTCTTTACGGGGTATGAGCAGGCGATGTTTGAAGCGGGAGCCAATGCCATTGTCATAGGTGACTACCTCACCACTGCGGGGCTTGCCCCCCAAAAAGATACCACCATGCTCAAGACACTAGGCTATACGGTAGCCCAAAGCTGTGATACACACTAACATCACCCTCATCCTCACCCTCTCCCTTCTCATCTGGGGGAGTCCCTTTGTTGCGAAAATACTGCGTATCCCCACCCCTCCCGTTGAGATTATCCTTGGGTCACTCTTTGCCTACTTTAGCTTTATCGAAGAGAGTCCCTACTTTGATCTCATCGCAGAGGTGGGGTTTTTGTATCTAATGTTCTTAGCAGGAATGGAGGCAGACCTCAAACAGCTTGCACGAAGCTCACGGGAGATTATCCAAAAATCGATCCTCTTTCTGCTCTTGATGTCGATCTTCTCCATTGTATTTGGACTCCTCTTTGGACTCAATACCATTATCATCATCTCGATGCCCCTCATCTCCATCGGACTCCTCGCCTCCCTCTCCAAGACCTACGGCAAAGAGGCATCTTGGATACAGCTCACCTTTATCGCGGGGATACTTGGAGAGGTACTGAGCATCACCGCTCTGACCCTCTTTGATGCGGCGAGTATGACGGGGATTGGGATGGAGCTTTTTGTCAAGGTGGGTTATCTAAGCCTCTTTATCGCCTCGGTCTATCTGCTCTACCGTATTCTCCACCTGCTCTTTTGGTGGTTTCCTGAGTTTAAGCGGATCCTTGTCCCCAAGCTAGACACCTCCGATCAAGATATCCGTCTCGCGATGGCACTCTTCTTTATTCTCATCGCGGTGATGCTCTCACTAGAGCTAGAGTTGGCACTGGGGGCATTTATTGCGGGGATGGCGATCTCTGTCTTTTTTCACCATGAGAAGAAGCTCGAAGAGAAGATGTCGAGTCTGGGGTTTGGGTTTTTGGTGCCACTCTTCTTTATCCATGTAGGGGCATCACTCAACCTAGAGTCACTCTTGATTGGTGGGGTGGTCTCGGGGGCGTTGCTTATTACCGTGCTGATGATACTCTCTCGTATCCTCGCGGCGATCGTACTCAAGGAGATTAGTGGCTCCAAAGATGCCCTACTCGTCGCCCTCTCTCTCTCAATGCCTCTCACACTCCTGATCGCCGTTGCGACGATTGGGCATGAGACACAACTACTCGATCTACTCAGCTACTATCAGCTGATCTTAGCCACAGTCTTTGAGGTACTCTTCTCGATGGTAACGATCAAGTTTCTTAGCCAGAACAAGGAGAAGCTATCCTCCCCTACATCACCTCTTTAACCGCCTGCTCATAGGCTCTATCAGCGGCAGCTTTCTCTTCGGCTTTCTCAGCGTCTGAGAGGGAGATCTGCCCTGCCCCTTTGATCTGTGCTTCGATCTGTGCTTTGCTGAGTGAGTCGGGTGCCTCGGCATGCGGGGTGGTGGTCTCTGGTAGGGTGGTTGGCTCCTCTTTGGCGTGGGCTTCGGGCTTTGCCTCTACCTCTTGTTGGGCTTTGGCTTTTGCCGCTGCCTCCCGCTTTGCCTTCGCTTCTACCTCTTCTTTGCGTTTGGCTTTGGCTTGGGCTAGTTTTTTGGCTTCTGCCTCTGCTTTTCGTTTAGCTTCCGCTTTGGCTTCGGCTTGCTTTTTGGCTTCGGCTTCCTGCTTGGCTTGAGCCTCTTGTTGGGCTTTGGCTTTTGCCGCTGCCTCCCGCTTTGCCTTCGCTTCCGCCTCTTCTTTGCGTTTGGCTTTGGCTTGGGCTAGTTTTTTGGCTTCTGCCTCTTGCTTTGCTAACGCTTCACGCTTTTTGCGTGCGGCTTCTCGTTCGGCTTTGAGGAGTCGTTGTGCCTCCGCTCGGGCTTTGGCTTGCTCTTGCTGCAGGGCTTCGATCTGAGCAGGATCCAAGGCGGGCTTTTTCTTGGTGTGGGGTTGTGTAGGGTGTGGGGTGGCTACGGCGGGTTTTTTGGATGTGGGAGTCTCTACGACACGGTCGAGTGCCAAGAAGAGAGAACTCTCCTCTTGATCGATCTGTTGTAACTCTCTATCGACATCAAAGGGGTTCCCTGAGGCATTCGCCCCCACAACCGCCACGACCATCACCGACCATATATACTGTTTCACTACGCTACTCCTTTGGATTCTAAATGCTACGGGGGATCAGTTAGACAATGGCTCCATTGTTTAACTTATGCCCCTAGCTGTTTGAGCTCAAAATAGGCTTTTTGAAGCTCTTGGTTCTCCGCTTTTAAGGATTTGACCTCAAGCTGAAGCACCACCTTACGCTTCTGTAGCGTGGTGAGTGCCTTCAGTGAGTTCTCTCCATAGATCAAAATACCCACATAGATACCAAACAGTAAGATACCAATCAGTGTCACTAAAAAAGTCTTGAGTGACAACCCAACAATCTGCTCTATCTGTTCAAACATATCTATGCTCGTAGGGTACTACTTGGCAAACGGTTCAGCACCAAGGTACTCAAACTGTCCCAACTCCGCTTCGATCTCCAAGAGTCTGTTGTACTTCGCGATTCTATCACTTCGTGCGGTTGACCCTGTCTTGATCTGTCCTGTATTGAGTGCAACAGCGAAGTCTGCAATAAAGGTATCTTCACTCTCTCCTGAGCGGTGACTCATCACACAGTTGTATCCACTGCGTTGTGCGAGTCTGATAGTCTGCATGGTCTCAGAGACAGAGCCTATCTGGTTTGGCTTGATGAGGATAGAGTTGGCGATACTCTTCTCAATCCCCTCTGTCAAGATCGCAACATTGGTTACAAAGAGATCATCTCCTACCAACTGTACCTTATGCCCCAGTACCTCAGTGAGGTGTTTCCACCCCTCCCAGTCATCTTCACTCAATCCATCTTCGATCGAGACAATAGGGTACTTCTCACACATATCCGCGTAGTATGCCGTCAACTCCTCAGAGGTGATCTCTCTATCTTCTGATTTCAAGACATAGAGTCCTTTGTCATTGATCAGCTCAGAGGCTGCAACATCAAGTGCAATCGCGATCTGCTCACCCGCTTTGTAGCCCGCTTTTTCGATCGCTTTCATGATCACTTGGAGAGGCTCTTCATTGGAGCTTAGGTTTGGAGCAAATCCACCCTCATCTCCAACGGCGGTACTCTCACCCATCTCATCGATAATCTTCTTGAGGTTGTGATAGACCTCAGCACACGCTCTAAGCCCCTCAGAGAAGCGATCAAACCCTACAGGCATCACCATATACTCTTGGAAATCTACCGAGTTGTTTGCATGCTCTCCACCATTGATGATATTGAGCATCGGTACAGGCATCGTCACCCCATTAGCTCCACCCAAGTAGCGGTAGAGGGGCATCTTCATAGAGCTAGCCGCTGCGCGTGCTACAGCCATAGAGACACCAAGTACCGCATTGGCACCCAAGTTACCATAGTTGTTTGTCCCGTCGATCTCTTTCATGGTGAGGTCGATCTCTGCTTGGTTAAACGGACTCAATCCCACAAGAGCATCATTGATTGCGGTGTTAACATTTTCACACGCTTGAAGTACCCCTTTACCCATATAGCGATCTCCACCATCACGAAGCTCTAAGGCTTCGCGTTTACCTGTACTTGCACCACTAGGAACAATCGCACTGGCTACGGTACCATCACTTAGACTTACAGTTGCTTTGACAGTAGGATTTCCTCTACTATCCATCACCTCTGTTGCCACAATCTCATCAATATAAATCATCTCTTTCCTTTGGTTGTAGTTAGTACTATTTTATCTAAAATCTTCTGATAATTCGTAGCGATTGCCCTTAGGCTCCCTCTGAAAGCTCCCGAGCCAACCGCTTTACTCCACTAAAATCCGCTTTTCCTGTCCCGAGTCTAGGGAGGGCTTCGACCCGATAGTACGCACTAGGGACAAAGAGCGGATTGAGTCCGAGTGACTTGATAGCATCTTTGAGTTGGTCTAGGCTCATCTCCCCCTCAAGCAACACCACCAACCGCTCCCCCTTCTTGGGATCAGGAAGGGCAGTAAGGGCGATCTGATTCTCCTCTGCTAGCACACGAGAGATCTCACGCTCTACTAAGCCAAGACTCACCATCTCCCCTGCGATCTTGGCAAAGCGACTGTAGCGATCGACGATGGTCAAGAAGCCATCCTCATCAAGTCGCCCCTTATCACCCGTGATATACCACCGTACCCCATCGCGTTCGTAGATCACCGAAGCGGTCTTCTCAGGCTCACCGATATACCCCTTCATGATCTGTGTCCCACCGATGAGTACCATCCCCTCCTCTCCCGTGGCAAGCTCCTCAAAGCTCTCAGGATCTACGATGCGAATGCTACTCCCTGGTACGGGCAATCCGACACTCCCCGCCTTGTGTCCTATCTGTGGTCGCCAACTATCGGTCATCAAGACATCAGCGACATTGATCGACGCAACAGGGGTCATCTCCGTCGCCCCATACCCCTCATAGATCTCATACCCAAACTTCGCCCGAAAGGCATCGCGTATCTCACGCGGGAGCTTCTCCGCCCCTGCAACCACCATACGCAGACTCTGAAACATCAGTGGGGTGAGCTTGGCATTGCGGATGTAGAGCCTAAAGAAGGTCGCCGTTGCAAAGAGCATCGTCGCCTCATACTTCGCTGCCATCTTCCCGATCCCTACCCCATCGGTGGGGTCAGGGTGACACACCACAGGTATCCCCTCTATGAGCGGGAGAAGCGTTGTCACCGTTAGCCCAAAGGAGTGGAAGATCGGAAGGGTTCCGAGAATCACATCGCTATCACTGGGGTTGATAAGAGTCGTAGACTGCTTGATATTGCCCATAAGGTTTTTGTGGCTCAGTTCAATCCCCTTGGGTCGCCCCTCACTCCCACTAGAGAAGAGTATCGCCGCGGTATCCTCTATCGCTACCCGTCTAAGCATCAGCAGACTCAAAAGAGCCGTGGGCAACAGTGTGACCATCAGCAGGGTGAGGAGTCCGCGACTACGGCTCAATCCTGCTTTGATATCCTCTAGGTAGATCACCTCCACCTCCTCAAGGAGTGTGGTAAGGTCAAACCCCTTAGCTTTGAGCTTACTCACAAACTGCCTAGAGGCGACAATCTGCGTAATCTCTGCGATCTGTAGAGCGTGACGCAACGACCCCTCTCCACTAGAGTAGTTGAGATTGACCACGGTTTTGCCTAGTGTGAGGAGTGCGATATTGCCCATCGACCCTCCCACTGAGGTAGGAAGCAGTAGCCCGACATTTTGGCTATGAGCGAGGCGAGGTTTGAGAGCAGAGGCGATCATAAAGACCCCCGTCATAAAGCGATAGCCACTCACCTCTACCCCTGTGGAGTCTGCCATACAGAGTCCACTACCCACCTCCTTGGCAGAGCTAAGCCACGCTGAGGCGAGTGGGGGGAGTGTCGTCGCATAGGCTTGCCAACTCTGCATGGAGAGGTCAAAGACCGCTTGTTTTACCTCAGGTGCCACGCTCTGTATCGGGAGGGGTTTCCCAAAGGTCACGGAGATATCTTTGGTGCGTTTGCGTTTCATCTTCTGTGAGGCGTAGGAGAAGTTATCCTCCCACAATCCACGCAGATAGAAGGGGACAATCACCCCATTCTCTACCCCTACAGTCGCCCGCTCAAACCCCCGCTGAAAGACCCCAAGGTGTCCATTGCGAGAGAGATGCCCCTCAGGGAAGAGTGCCACCGTCTCTCCACGGTTGAGAGCCTCTGTCACCAAGGCTAATGCCCCTTTGCTCCCACGGCTAGAGAGGGGAATCACCTTGAAAAAATCCAAAAAGGGCTTGAAATACCACTTCTCATAGTAGCCTCGCTCCATCACAAAACGGATCTGCTTAGGGTACGCCATTTGGAGTATCGCCCAATCCAAAAAGGAGAGGTGATTACCCAGAAGCAGTACCCCTTTGTCTGCGGGGATATGCTCTAGTCCATCGACGCGTAGACGGTACTTAAACCCAATCACCAAACGCACCATATAGCGTACGAGTGACTGCGGGAGCTTTACAAAGGTGTAACCCATCCCCACCAAAGCAATCGTCGCAATCGTATAGAAGAGTCCCACAGAGCCTAGCTCAAAGTACCCAAAGAGTACAGTGAGTATCAAGAAGCTAAACATCGTGAGGTTCTGGATAAAGTTGCTCCCCGCAAGCACCCGCCCCAAGACTACTGAGGGGGTGGCAAACTGTATTATCGCATTGAGTGGAACGATAAAGAGTCCCGCAAAGAAGCCAAAGAGCAGGAGCATCGCCCCCATCATCTCCAGCGACTCCAGTGAGGGAAGCACAAAGAGTGACACCGTCACCCCCAATGCCCCAAGGGGGATAATCCCTGTCTCGATATAGTGACGACTCACACGCCCTGCGACCACAGACCCTACAATCACCCCCACACCCGTCAGTGCTAGTAGCCCTTGGGCGGTGACAGTGTTTGTGATCTCAAGTGTCGTCTTGAGATGCTCCCCAAAGATCGCCAAGACCACCTGAGAGACTCCCCACAAGATACTCAACCCAACGATACTCAGCCAGACCGCCTGATGCTCCTTGAGTAGGCGGAGGTTGGAGTGGAGGTAGTGAAGGTTATTGTACTCTTGAGGATCAAAACAGCTCGACTCATCCAGAGAGACCGCACGGAATCGACGCACCAACTGGCGTGCCAAGAGATACTCCACCCCACTCGCCCCAATCAGCAGATACCCCACAGGAGCGGTCTGCTCCAAAATAGCCGAGGGTTCGAGTATCACTCCACCAAGAAGCGACTCAAAGAGCAGAGAGTAGAGTACCGCCCCTATCAAGATCGCCACGATGGTGACAGACTGCACCAAGGCGTTGGCAGGGGCGAGGTTTTCACTCCCTGTCATCTCTTTGATGAGTCCATACTTCGCAGGGGAGTAGATAGCACTCTGTCCTGCGAGTAGAAGCGTCAGCCCAAACGCCCCCCAGAACCACCCCATCGTGTAGCAGAGCAGTATCAGTGTAGTGATCCCCACTGCCACGAGAGAGGCATACTCAATCACCTTGGTCTTAGGGTAGCGATCGGCGATAAAGCCCGCAGGGGAGAAGAGGAAGATAAACGGTAGCAAGATAAGGGCATTGACCAGTGCGGTGAGGACGATAAGCTCCGCACCATCATAGGATTTGAAGATGGTGTTTTGGAGGATGATCTTATGCCCCAAATCGGTCATCGCATTGAGCAGGATGATGAGGATATAGGGGGTAAACCCTGCGATCTTAAAGAGTGCTTTCATGAGGATACTCCTTGTTGGATAGAGTGGTGGTGTGTGGTGACGGTGTGCATATTGAAGAGATAGGGTTTGAGCTTGAGGATTACATCAAAGAGGAGTTCGTAGCGGGCGTTGTGTGTATGCTCCACTGAAGCCAACAGCTCAGAGCCGACACGATTCTCTAGGGTCACGAGTGCTTTGGCTCTTTCATCTTGAGTACCATCATCTATCCTATAGTGTCTTAATATGACACTATAGGATAGTTTGGCTTAGAGTGTAGAGTGTCACTCTACACTTTTGAGAGATGGTGGTTATGCGTCGCTCTTATCAATCTCCGCTTGATCCATCGTCAACCCATCTCCAAAGCCCAACGCCTCTTTGACCTTCTGCTCAATCTCCGCTTGAAGCTCAGGGTTCTCTTTGATGGTGATCTTGGCATTCTCTTTACCTTGCCCTAGCTTGGTCGCCCCGTAGCTAAACCACGCCCCAGACTTATCGACGATATCCATCTTGATACCATAATCGATCAACTCACCAATATAGGAGATCCCCTCTCCAAACATAATATCAAATTCCGCTTGTCTAAAGGGAGGGGCAACTTTGTTCTTGACGACTTTGACCTTGACACGGTTTCCTATCTGTGCCTCTCCCTGCTTCAGCGTGGCGATGCGTCGCACATCGATACGCACAGAGCAGTAGAACTTCAACGCATTCCCCCCTGTCGTCGTCTCAGGTGAGCCATACCCCATCGTACCAATCTTCATACGAATCTGGTTGATGAAGATAACGGTGGTGTTGGTCTTGTGGAGGACGGCAGTGAGTTTACGCAAGGCTTGGGACATTAGACGAGCTTGAAGCCCCACATGAGTATCTCCCATATCCCCCTCTATCTCCGTCTTAGGGGTCAATGCAGCCACTGAGTCGACCACGATCAGATCGACTGCTCCTGAGCGTGCGAGTGTCTCAAGCACATCAAGGGCTTGCTCTCCAAAGTCAGGCTGAGAGACGAGGAGGTTGTCCGTATCAACCCCTAGGTTTTTTGCGTAGACGACATCGAGGGCATGCTCCGCATCGATAAAGGCACACACCATCTCTTTTTTCTGAGCAGAGGCGATTGTCTGGAGTGCCAAAGTGGTCTTACCTGAAGACTCAGGACCATAGACCTCCACGATACGCCCCTGAGGAATCCCCCCAATCCCTAGAGCCATATCAAGCCCTAGTGATCCTGTAGAGATCGACTCAATCGGCTCAAACTCTTTATCTCCAAGACGCATAAGTGTCCCTTTACCAAATGTCTTATCGATCTGCTTAATCGCCATATCCAGTGCTTTTTGTTTGTTTGCATCCATTGCCATTGTCATATCCTTCACCTTTGTTAGTAGAGTAATTTTATCTAAATAAACAGAGATTGTTTAGTCATTGGGGTATTTTACACGCTATTTAGCACGGGAGTTAAAAATTGGTCATTGTGTTATACTTTTAGGGGCTAGACTAGTTTAGAGGGTTTACCAACAAAACTTTCTTACAAAGAGAGGTTAGAAATAGATAAACAAGTGAAACTTGTACTAGCTATAGAGGTTTAACTGCCAACAGGGTATTGTCCAGAGACAACACCCTATAGGTTTTGGGGGCGAAAGTTACTTTTTGGAGGGGGTGACATACATATTAATATATCGTCCCTCTTGGTGGGCGGACTTCTCTAGTGTCCCTATATCTTCTAGCATCGGCCAGACACGGTTGAGGACATCGATCCCCCACTCTGGGTTTGCCATCTCGCGTCCTCGTAAAAAGACACGAAGTTTGACATGCTTGCCCTTCT
>JAMOSB010000029.1 GCA_027068485.1 Sulfurovum sp. | reverse complement strand
GAAATAGAAGAAAAAGATTTGGCTTGAGATTTAATCTAATCTGTGCTTTAGTAAACTTTGATAGAGGTTTTGCGGTTAAATGATAGGTTATGCAAGAAGTCTATTATTTCTTTTATCCTTTTTTTTATTTCTAATAAAAATCTCATTTTTTTTAACCTTTTCTTAACTCAACCTTTTCTTAAAAGAAAAAGATATTACTTTTAAAAAACTTTAAAAAAACTTATTTCTAAGATTTTCTTCAACTTAACCCTTTTTCTACTAAAAAAGGAGATAGACTAATTTAAAAGTCAAAAACACATCTCTCTAATAAGCCTTCCCTTAAACACAAAGGTAGTCTAACATACTCCTACGACATCGAATGTCGTAAAAGTATTCAATTACCGCTTTTTTCGTTTAGGAGATTTCTGTTTCTGTTTAGCTCTCTTGGTCTGCATCAGCTTCATCCCTATGCCAAGGAGTACCGACAGTTTCTCTCTCTTCTCTTCCTCTTTGTTACACTGCTCTACACGCTCTTTAGAGTGGATAATTCGTAGAGGTTTTCTCCCTAATGTGTTGTTCTTAGTCTCTGTTTTTAGTACTCTATATTCTTCTTTTGAGCTTACAATAGTGATACTTCCTACCATTTTTCCTTTTTTCACACTAGACTGTTGCTGTTTTTCATGGTATCTCTCCATAAATCTAGCTAGATCATACTCTAACAACATCAGCCGTTTGACATTGGGAAAGATCAATGAAGGAAATCCTTTATCCTTGGGTGGTACATCATACATAGAGATCACTGTTACCAAAATATCATCTATTGAGATTAGTAACCCGATGTTGTAACTCTTATCTATACTTGGGAAGATCAATACTAACTGCTTCTCTTTTTCAGAGTTGTGAAGGTAGTGTTCGAGTATGAGTATTGAACTCTCCATCGCATAGCGTAAAATATCTCTTACCGCATCTACTGGGATAGTAAGTCTTTGTGTTGAAGTACCATTTCGTGCTTTTTTTAGATGTTTGGTACAACTATACCGATAGTGTAGATTACGCGTTTCATCTTTCCAAAAAGCGGGATACTTTTGTGCTATCTTTTGCCGTTTTTCCCTTCTTTTCGCCTCTTTTTCCTGAACATAAGCATCCAAATCCAATGCTTTAAAGAAGTGCTTTCTCTGCATGGGATACCCCTGTAACCTTTTTGTATCAAACTCTTCAACAGGAACTCTTATCGCAGAGTGTATTGTAAGTAGATACTCCTGCATATCTACCAATAGAGCAATAGCAAACCCATGCTCCTGACTCTTAGCTAAAAGAAGTGTTTGAGGATACTCACCTCGTGCGACGGCTTGAGGATTTAGCACGCTTTTATGTACGAGATACTTAAGCGTTGCCACCATAAAGTCATAAGGGATATCATACACCTCTGCGATGGGTTCTTTTCGCTGATCTCTTACCTCTTTTGATACACTATAGTGATAGACCTGCTTCTCTACGCGTGTTAAGATAGGATAGCTATAGTGTGTTGTAGTGGTAAGGTTATGTGCGATAGATGTTGAGATAGTAGAAGATTGTAAAATATGATCAGACATGATAAACTCCCTTGGATAGTATCATTTAGGGTGAGTTGTATACGCATATACAACACAGCAAAACCAACTTAAAACTCAGAGAAGTCTAACAAAAATTTGTGACAAGGTTTGTCACTTTTGGGAGGAGTTGACTACTTCTCTAGGGAGTATTCTAAGTATCCCCTCAACTCTGCTTCAAGATTCTGCTGTAGTGAGAGAGGAGAGAGGATATGAAGATGAGGGATCCAGTAGCGTACTGTTCGCAGTATCTCCCCTTCATACGACACTTTAGCAGAGAGTATCAACCCATCTTCCCTCTCCTCTAGTACCTTCTGTTCAGGGAGTAGATCTCGACGCAAAAAATACTCTTTAACAGGAGAATCTACCTTCACCACTATCTCAATATGTGTTTGTGTTACCCATACCCCCCGATGCTCTTGGAGCTTCTCCAAGACACTCCTATCAGGTATAAAAGTCGTAGCAGAAGACTTCATATGGAGAATCTTAGTCAAAGCAAAATGTTTAATAATATCCTTTTCTACTCCCACAAGGTACCAAAGACCATTGGTATTGATAAGCTTATAGGGAGCGACATAGCGGGACTTCTCCTTATACTCAAAAGTCAGATACTGGTGATTTAAAATCTCTACTGCAATTGTATTAAAAAGCTCTACTTTAGTACTCAAGTCCTCATAAGTATATCCACGCACCTCAATCGTTTTATTGATTTTTTGATTGAGAATATCGACAATAAGGGAATGATTTAACTCAGGGTAGAGTGACTGTATCCCAGAGAAAGTAGCAAACTGCTCTATATCCCTATAACTCAACTTCCCTAGTGCATAAGCGGCCAATTTATACTCTTTACCATTCCTCTCTATAGGAAGATACTTTAACCGTTCAAAATCCCTTTGGATTGTACGAGTCACAACAGAGAACTCTTTGGCTAATGCCTCAATAGTGAGTGTTTCACCCTCATTAAATTTGGTCAATATTAACCCCAATCGTGTGGCAAGTTTATCTTTTTCCATTATGCTACCTTTATCTTAAAATATTATCTATCTACACCGCCACCATCTCCACACCCTCCTCAAGCAGATAGAGAACGATACCTTGGGTGGGTTTGGTGGTGATAGATTGGATCGCTTTTTTGTAGTAGGCGACTTGGTTTTGGTGTTTGATGGCGTACTTTTTTGAGCTTTTGTAGTCGATAACGAGGGTGTGGTCGCGGTACTCTAGGAGGAGGTCTACCTGTTTGAGTTCTCCATCAAATGCGAGGGCTTGCTCTTTGCGAATGGAGGCACCTGCTAGTAGGGCGATAAAGGCATCGTGGGAGAGGAGTACTTCGATACGCTGTTGGATCTGTGTGATAGACTCAGAAGTGAGCCGTGAGCCGTAGCGGTTTTGGAGGGCGGTGATCGCGTGAGGGAGGCTCTCTGGGGTAAACTGCTCTAGCATCTCTAGGGTGTAGTGGAGTGCTGTCCCAAAGAGTATCGCGTCATAGTCTCTCTCATCCTCCTCATGGCTAGGTGTCTCTTGGGTACCGTAGTGTGTCAGGGTGATAGGTGCGGGAGGGGTGGCGTGGGGGGTGGTGGGGGTGGTGCTACGGGATTGGGGTCTACCACGCACCATCAGATCCATCCCTAGCCGATCAAAGATCGAATCTTTGGATTTTTTGAGGACGATCAACCCCTCCACTGCACGAGTCAAGGCGACATAGAGGAGGTTGAGGCTGTCTTTGTCTGAGGCGATTTTGCGTGATTGGAGTACTCTAGCATAGGTGGGGTCGATAGCTTCGCGTCCTGCAGTACGGTAGAAAATACGATCAACAAAGAGATGCTCATCATACTCATAGAGCAGGAGTGAGCGGTCTGGACTCTTTTTGGTGAGCTTGTCGAGGAGTATCACATACTCAAACTCCAACCCCTTGGAGCTGTGAATCGTCATAATCTTCGCTCCGTGGAGGGTGTTGGAAGCCACCGAGATACTCGAGTCGGCAAACTCCTCTAAAAAGGTGGGGATATCGTGGTAGTTGGAGGCAAATGCCAAGAGCTTGAGAATATTGAGATCGTTATCAAAGTAGCCAAACTCCCGTACGAGTCTATCGATGACTTCTAGAGGGGTGCTAAAGGGGGAGAACCAAGAGAGTTCGATCGAGCCTAAAGAGTCACCAATCTGCTGAAACATCGCATGGGCATCAATCGGCTCACCATAGAAGAGATAGGAGATCATCGCAACAAGTGAGGCGATCTTGGGGATATGCTTAAGAGAGCTAGAAGTCTTGAGCAAGACGGCGATCCCCTCGCGTTCACACGCCTCTTGGAGGCTCTGCCCCTCTTTGTTGGTACTAACAAGCAGGGCGATATCATCGACATCGATCCCCACTGCCAAGAGTCGCTTCACCTGCATAATCGCATCAGCTATCAACGCCTCAGACTCCAGCACCTCCACAAACCCCTCGGAGGCTCCTTGGTGACTCTTTTGGGGGAGATAGGCAGGCATCACAGGATCTCTAAACCAGTGGTTGACCGCGTCGACGATATGGGAGGCACTACGGTAGTTGGTATCCATCTGCTTCACCTCGATACCATAGGAGGAGGCGACCTTATCAAACAGCTCCTCCACCCCACCACGGAAGCGGTAGAGCGACTGCTTAGTATCACCTACATAGAAGAAGCTCTTAAAGCTACTCTGCCCATGCCCCGATACAATCTCATCGATGAGAGGTTTGAGGAGTCGAAACTGTAGGGTCGAGGTGTCTTGAAACTCATCAAGCAAGATATGCTGAAACTTCGAATCGATTTTGAAGTAGAGAAACTCCCGACTGATACTCTCATAGAGCAGTCGGTAGGTAAAGTAAGAGAGATCATCAAAGCTCAAGACCCGTGAGACTTTGGCGGTCATGATGATGGCATTACGGTAGTAGGCATAGAGTCTAAAGAGATGCTCCAAGACGATCGCTTCTTTGGCTTCTGCCCAGAGACGCAACGCCTCTTTGAGCTGATCAAAGTAGGCTTCACTCTCCGCATTGGCGACCTTCTTAAACCAACTATGCTCCCCTAAAGACTCCTTTGCCAAGACCGACTTGGTCAGGAGTGCCTTGAGGGAGGGTTTGGCAAAGAGGTCGATCTCACGCGGATTGGCACTGGCTTTTTGGAGGGCTTGGATAAGGGCGTGACGCGTTGTCTCACAGAGATGCTCTTGGGCTTTGAGATCGATATGGGGCTGAGGAGAGGGGGGGAGGAGTGGGTCGATCTTGTAAAAGTGTTGCATCAGATCAAATATCTTTCCAAAACGCCGATCTTCGATAGCCATCGCAAGTCGGATAAGCGGAGCAAGGAGGTGGTGACGCTCCACCTCCTCCAAGAAGTACGCCTCTAGTCGCTCATTGCCCTGCTCTTTGGTGACAAAGTCTGGCTCCAACCCTAGCTCCAAGGATGCCGAACGCAAAATCGTCGTAAAGAAGCTATCGAGTGTCACGATATAGCTACTACTGGTAAGAAATCTACGCAAAACCTCCGCTTGACGCGACAACAGCACCTCACGACTCAACGAGGTCTCCACCATAATCGCCTCTAAAAACGCCTGATTGCACTCAAGATTTCGCAAGGAGTCCAACACACGCTGACGCATCTCTGCGGCGGCTTTTTTGGTGAAGGTAGCGGCGAGGATGGTACTAGGGGACTCCCCCATAAAGAGTAGTGAGATGTAGCGTACCGCGAGAGCAAAGGTCTTGCCACTCCCTGCGGAGGCGGAGTAGGCTAAGAGGGGCTTAAAGTTGGGGTGGTGTTGCATGGTGGGGTATCCTTGTCTATCTACTTTATCAAGCGGTTATTATAGGACAATAGCCTTAAGCACCCTACGCACTATTTACTTTAGACTACTATAATGCCACCACTCTACTACAAAGCGAGATAACCGATGTTTAAACAGCTTCTACTCTGGATACTCGGGGGCTTCCTCCTCCAAGCGATCCAGATCGAGATCCCTACACCCCCAGAGTCTATCGATCCCACCCAAGAGATCAAGGCACCTCCTGCTATCCTCAGCCTCCTCAAACGCTCCTGCTACGACTGCCACTCCTACCAGACCAAGATGCCGTGGTATGGAGAGATCGCCCCCATCTCCTTCGAGGTCAAGAGCCATATCAAAAACGGACGCTCCGCTCTCAACTTTCAAACATGGGCAGACTACACCCCCCAACGCCAACAGAAGATCTACCAAGGGATCGTCGATACCATCAACTTCCGTATGCCTATGCCCCTCTACCTCACCCTCCACGACGAAGCAAAACTCTCCTCAAAAGAGCGTCACGCAATCAAAGCATGGGCAAAAGGGTTGCTCACCCCTATCGAACGCTAATCTACCCAACACCCCCTTGGGGGAGAGGG
>JAMOSB010000028.1 GCA_027068485.1 Sulfurovum sp. | reverse complement strand
TCTGTTCTCGAACATATCAAAATAAATTTTTATATTTTTTGAATTGGCAGTAATACTATTATCGATAATATCTGCTATTGCACTTTCAAAAGAATACCCTATATCTCTCAGGGATTCAATCAGAGATGCTGCCTTTGGAAGTAATTGAATAGCTTTAATAACAGAACCTTTAAAAAATATTTATTAATGAACCCCTGAATTCAACCCACCTAAGCTGAACTTTCAAGTTCTAAAATACTACCATAAAAAACCTCTACAGGTGTTTTGTAGCTGAGGATTTTTCTTGGTCTGTAGTTTAGACTACCTGAATTCAACTAGCTATTTTAAGCCCTATACTTTTCCATAGGGTTCAAGTGCTCTTCAAATTTCGCTCGATGCTCTGGATTGTACTTTGGTGTGGGGAATATATAGGGAGAACGAGACTAGTAAAACAGCTTAAATACTCTCAGGTTATGCTGTATTAGGAGTTAGTTTGGATTGTTTAAAAATAGATGGCCGGGAGAGGGGGATTCGAACCCCCGGTGGTTTTACCCACACCGGTTTTCAAGACCGGCACGTTCAACCGCTCCGACATCTCCCGACATTTTGTAGAGTGTAATTTTATCTAAAAAAGATAAAAGTAAGATTATAACTGGAGGAGCCACCCGGATTTGAACCGGGGATAGCAGCTTTGCAGGCTGCGGCCTTACCACTTGGCGATGGCTCCATACTGTTGGTGGTACCCGGAGCCGGACTTGAACCGGCACGGTCGCAATGACCGGGGGATTTTAAGTCCCCTGTGTCTACCATTCCACCACCCGGGCTTGGATACCAAATTATTAATCTTTTAAGTTTCTTATGGAGCGGGCGAACGGGTTCGAACCGTCGACCCCAACCTTGGCAAGGTTATGCTCTACCGCTGAGCTACGCCCGCATATCCATATAATCACAGGGGTTAACCTGAAATTGGAATGCGATTATAACTAAAAAATCTTCACTTGTAAAGAGAAAATAACGCTTTTTTGTTATAATCTACCAAAATATCCACTATAAAGGTTAATTGATGAGAAGTAATGAAATAAAAGAGGGGTTTAGCAGAGCCCCACACAGAAGCCTTCTGCGTGCAACGGGTGTCAAAGATGAGGATTTTGCTAAGCCATTTATCGGTGTGGCCAACTCTTTTATAGAGATTATTCCTGGACACTTCTTCCTCAACAAAGTCTCAGAGGTCATCAAAGCAGAGATCCGTGCCAATGGCTGTGTACCGTTTGAGTTCAACACCATTGGAGTCGATGATGGGATCGCCATGGGACACGATGGGATGCTCTACTCACTCCCTAGCCGTGAGGTGATCGCCAACTCCATAGAGACGGTGATGAACGCACACAAGCTCGATGCGATGATCGCTATCCCCAACTGTGACAAGATCGTCCCAGGGATGATTATGGGGGCATTGCGTGTCGATGTACCTACAGTATTTGTCAGTGGTGGACCGATGGCTGCGGGACATATGAATGATGGGACACCCATCGACCTCGCGACAGTCTTTGAGGGGGTAGGAGAGTATGAAGCGGGCAATATCACCCAAGAGACTCTCACAGAGATGGAGTGCAACGCCTGCCCAAGTGGTGGTTCTTGCTCAGGGATGTTTACCGCAAACTCGATGAATACCCTCATGGAGGCGATGGGGATTGCACTACCAGGTAATGGTACGATCTTGGCACTCACCCCTGAACGAACCGAACTCTACAAACAAGCAGCCCGTCGTATCTGTGAGATCGCCAAGGCAGACGCAAGTGAGCGAGAGAAGTACCGTGTGAGAAATATCCTCAATGAAAATGCCATACGCAACGCCTTTGCGGTTGATATGGCGATGGGTGGAAGCTCCAATACCGTACTCCATATGCTCGCTATCGCCAAAGAGGCGGAGGTAGACTTCAACCTCAAAGATATCAATGCCATCTCCAAACGCGTCTCTCACATCGCCAAAATCTCCCCCTCACTCACCACCGTACACATGGAGGATATCAACAAAGCAGGCGGGGTCAATGCGGTAATGCACGAGATGATGAAACGCGGAGAGGATATCTTGCTAGACAACCTCAGTATCAGTGGCGAGACACTCTATGAGAAGGTCAAAGATGCCAAAATCCTTGACACAAGTATCATCCATACCATCGACAACCCCTACTCAGAGGTAGGTGGACTCGCCATCCTCTATGGTAACCTCGCAGAACAAGGTGCCGTCATCAAGACCGCGGGGATCACAGGTGAACGCGTCTTTACAGGGAGTGCTGTCTGTTTCGACTCACAAGATGATGCGATCAAAGGAATCATCAATGGCAAGGTCAAAGCGGGTAATGTCGTCGTCATTCGCTATGAAGGACCACGCGGTGGACCAGGAATGCAAGAGATGCTCTCTCCAACAAGTTTGATTATGGGGATGGGGCTTGGTGATGATGTTGCGTTGATTACCGATGGGAGATTTTCAGGAGCGACTAGAGGTGCGAGTATCGGTCATGTGAGTCCAGAGGCTGCGGAGGGTGGACTGATTGGATTACTTGAAGATGGTGATGAGATACACATCGATGTCGATGCCTATATCCTCCAAGCCAACCTCTCTGATGAAGTCATCGCCCAACGAAGAGCCAACTTCAAACCACTTATCAAACCACTCAAAAGTAAATGGCTACGCCAATATAGAGCTCTCGTCACCAATGCAAGCAATGGTGCCGTACTCGAAGCAGAGTAATCCACTCCCTCCTCTCTCTAGGGAGAGGGGGAGAAACACGCCTACATTGCGACGCGTCTAGCACCCTTGAAGCGTTGTGAGTAGAAGTTCTTGCTTAAACTTGTAATAACCACTTTTTTCTTAGCGGAAGAGGCGTGGATGAACTTATTGTTACCGATGTAGATTCCTACATGGTTGACATACCCTTTGCGTCTACGAGAGGTGTCGAAGAAGACCAAATCTCCTGTTTTGAGATCTTTTCTACTGACGCGTTTCCCCACCTTGGACTGCTGTATCGCCCGTCTTGGTAGTTTGATACCATTCTTCTTACAGACATACTGTGTGAGTCCAGAGCAGTCAAAGACATTATTTCCTTCTGCTCCCCATACATAGCGTTTACCTAACTTTTTCTTTGCAAGACGCGTGATTCTTTTGCCTTTGCTACTGCTATGATGCCCAAAGAGGAGATCATCAAGTGCGTAGCGTGCTGGTCTCTTGACGCGCTTGGTACTCCGCACGATACGCTTTTTGGCGTGGGCAGGAGATTTCTTGACGATACGCTTGACCGATTTACTCGCAACACGCTGGCGTTTGACCTTGGCTGGGGCATGGGCGATGACTTTGAGCTTCTCTCCCACTTTGATCAGTTGCCCCTTTTGCATCTTGTTGAGGGTTCGTACCTCGGCTATACTTAGATGGTATTTCTGAGCGATCTCAGAGATCGTATCCCCACGCTTGACCGTATGGAGTGCAATCTTAGTCGCTTTTTTGACCCGTTTTTTGGCAAGCTTGACATGCTTGGAGTGAGCGTCACTCTGTGGGATATAAGTATCGCGTGGTACACGCAACACACGACCGATACTGAGTTGCTCCCCTCTCTTGAGTCCATTGAGCTTCTCTACCTCAGCAATCGTCGTATGGTAGCGGTGGGCTACACTGTAGAGGGTATCTCCACTCGCGATTGTATACTCCACTGGCTCTTTGGGGGTGAGGTGTGCATCCTTGGGAAGGACATAAGTATCTTGGGGTACAGTTAGCACCTGCCCAGGCTTGAGCATCTCCCCTTTTTTGAGCCCATTGAGCTCTCTCACCTCTGAGATAGTGGTATGGTTCATATGGGCAATGGTATAGAGTGTCTCACCTCTTTTAATCGTATGTTGCACAGTTTTAGCCGATGCTTTGGCACTCATCGTTACAAGTGGTAGTGTAAGTAGTAAAGCATAAAATCGTTTTTTCATTCGCTCTCCTCTCCTATTAAAAATTATTCAGCTTCTAAAAGCATAGTATTAGTATATAAGACCATTTTAACTATATTCGATTAATAAAGCATAAACCTTAGTTGAAAACTATCTTAAACTTTTGTCACTATCTTGTCATTTTGTATGATTTTTGACAATATAATCCGCCACCCTGAGTGCATTGGCATAAAGTGTCCAAGTGTAGGGTACCGACCCTCCCGTAGGCATAAAGCTCCCATCCACCACAAACAGATTGCGAATATCGTGTGACTGACAATAGCGGTTGAGTACCGAGTGGTGGGGGTTCTCCCCAAATCGACACCCCCCTGCAATGAGATTGGGTGGTGGGGTCGAAGTGATAGAGGAGGTAATTCGCTTAGCACCCATCTCCTTAAGAAGTGCTTTAGCCTTCTTGGCGAGATACTTCCCTACACGCAGATCATGAGGGTGAGAGGCGATACGCAATTTGCCCACAGGCATCCCATAGATATCTTTATGTCTATCATCTACAGAGATATGACACCCATCGGTAGGAAGCCAATCATTGAAGATCTCCAGACGGATACGCTTCGTATCCTTAAAGCGTCCTACTACCCTCTTGCCAAACGCATCACCCCAGAGTAGTTGACCTGACTCCTCGATAACATTCACTGCCCGAGAGATAATATTTTGATGCTCAAACATCACCTCTATGAGTCCCCCCTTAAAGCGTCCATCCCACCAATCATCCACAAAGTACCACTCCAACAAAGAGCGGTTGACAAAGTAACCTCTTTGCATCACCTCCGCAAAGAGCTTAGGGGGTAGACTCTCCCGACAGAGATCCCCCTCCACTGAGCCACCCCCAGAGAAGATCAGGTTTTTGCCCAACTCCCCTGAGCTATTGGCGAGTCCATCGGGGTAGGTGGGAGTCGCAGAGTTAAGTAGTAGCCGTACACTCTCATGGGCTTGAGCTGCGAGTATGACCTGTTTGGCATGGATGGTTCGCTCCTTATGGGTACGCGTATCGACCACCTCCACCCCAGAGATCTCTGAAGTACCCCCCATAGACAACCGCTTGACATGCGTATGACTCATCAGCGTAAGATTGCCCGTAGCAAGTGCAGGGAGGATAAACGCCTCCATCGCACTCCCTTTTGCTCCAGAGCTACACCCATAGCTTCCACAGAAGTTGGAGTAGTAGCACCCCTGACGCATCCCTCTATCCTCAGAGAGTATCGCACGGGCAGTCACCACTGAGTGGATACCTAGCTGACGACACCCCGCTTCGATAAGGCGTGTCACCCCATTCTCTTGGGTGGGGTGCTGTGCAAATGCCGTGCGACTGCGTGGTGGAGAGAAGGGGTGTGGTCTCCCCTCTCCCGTGATCCCCACCAACGACTCAGCCAGTGTATAGTAAGGCTCCAACTCCTCATAAGAGATAGGCCAATCGACGATATTGGCTCCTGCTATCGCACCATACTTACGCTTGAGTCTAAAGTCATCGGGGTGCATACGGTGAAACATCCCACTCATAAAGGTAGAGGAACCCCCCACGATATTGCCATTCCAAAAGCTTCGTCCAGAGGTGTAGGTCGGGGTAGCAACCCACTTCTCGCCCACTCGCTCCTCGATGATATGATACTCCTCAAAGGGATCAGGGGTGAAAATCTCTCTTCGGGTGTAGGCGAGTTCATCTTTGGAGAACGCCTCACGCTTGACGATACGCCCCTTCTCTAGCAGTGCGACCTTGAGTCCTGCTTGAGAGAGCCGATACGCCACGGCTCCCCCACTCGCTCCCGATCCAACAATCACCGCATCATAGACCACCATACTGCTCCGTAGGGCGTGGTACACCACCCCATGTCCCCAATGCACACCATCCCAACGCCCCTTTGTTGCCCCCATAGAGTGGATCACTCAGCAGTGCTTCAAGGCTCAAGATCATAATACGATGAAGCCATGCCCTCCCCCTGCTCGTCTGCTCATAGGCTCTGAGTGCCTGCTCCATCTGAGAAGGGGTATAGGCTACGAGTCCCCTCTCACGCCTCACAAGCTCCCTCGCCCCCTCAATCACAAATGCCCGAATATCTCTATCATACCGTGGATGATGGATCGTCTCCATCACAAACCCCACCGCATCACTAGAGGAGGCGGACGGCAGAGGACTCCCCTCAGGGAAGAGGTGTGCCTGTACCTTGCCTATTGTCTTAGCTACCCCCTCAAGGCTACGCACGCTCCCCGTATGAGTAGCACGGGCAGGAAGGAGTGATACCACACCACAAACCACCCCCGTCCAGATAAATCGTCGTCGTTTCACATCCTACTCCATCAGGCTACTACGCCAAAGCTCAGCCATAGAGCGATACCCTAGACCATTGGGGTAAAGATTATCAAAATATTCATTCTCATAAACTGAAGCGTGACTAAAATACTCATAGAGATCAGAAGCAAAATAGATAATGAAGGCAGAGAGCTATAACAAAAACTTTTATTTCAAATTTAAAAATAAAGGTTTGGTTTTAGAAGATATTGATACAATGACGCAAATGATTATGAAAGGATTATAATGCAACATATCGATATGAACTCTGATGAATTTCAAGCAGAGATGGAAAAAACAACGAAATTTGTAGAGAAGGTCAACAAACAATTTGGATGGGTACAAAACCCCAATGAAGAGGTCAACGAAGGAGTCACGATGGGACTCGCACGCAACAAACTCATCTATGGTAAGCGTTTTTGTCCCTGCTTTATGGTCATCGGTGAGACCAAAGAGGAGCAGAAAAAAGCAGACAACCGTATCTGTCCATGTAAACCTGCTATCGAAAAAGAGATCCCCGAAAATGGACTCTGTCACTGTGGTATCTTCTGTACTCCTGAGTATGCTGCATCACAGACTCAACACGATACGATAGAGGAGATTGTCCACGAACACTCCAAAGGACTCACCAAAGAGCAAGCGATCACCCTACTCCAAGAGGAGCAACTCGATGGCGATGAACTTGAGGCACTACTTGAGGCACGAACACTCGGTATGATAGAGTTCACCCTCCTTGATGTGCGTGAGTTTATGGAGTTCCAGATGGGACATATCGTCGGTACAGATGCACTCGTACCTACTTCACAGTTCTACGCGAAGATAGAGGAGCATAATGACAAGAAGAAGCGAGCAGTTATCGTCTACTGTCATACAGGAAGCCGCAGTTTCCAAGTCCAACACGCGATGAAGTCACTCGGATTTGAGCATGTCTGCAACCTCAGACCAGGTATCATCTCCTATGCAGGTGAAGTACAAAAAGGGTAATCACCTAACTCAGAGTGGGATCACCTGCTCTGCATAAAGCAAACGCATATTAGAAATGATATGGGGGAAGTTATGTGGAGGGTGAGGGGAGTAATCCCCTCAAAAAATCTATGAAAGATTATTTTGCAAGTGCTGCTTTAGAAGCGTCTGCAATTTTTGTAAATGACTCAGGAGCATTCATCGCCATATCAGCAAGAATTTTTCTGTCAAGTTCAATATTAGCAAGCTTCAAACCATGCATAAAGGTAGAGTAGTTCATACCATTGAGTCTTGTTGCCGCATTGATACGGACAATCCATAATCTTCTGAAATCTCTCTTTTTTTGTCTTCTGTCTCTGTAAGCATAGACTAGTGAACGCTCAAGTTGCTCTTTCGCTTTTCTGAAGTGTTTTCTTCTACCACTGTAGAATCCTCTTGCTTGTTTTAATAATCTTTTGTGTCTTCTTGATCGTACAACACCAGTTTTTACTCTCATGGTTTTCCTTTACCTTACTTTTGTCTGTGAGTAGGTGTCAAGTCGCTAGACTTGAACTTGCCTCATAAATGAGGGAATACTCTCTTCGTGGGATTAACTTAGTTAATCATCTCTTTGATGTTTTTTGCGTCAACAGCATCAATGTGTTTAGGACTCTTCATTCCTCTGTGATGCTTACCATCTACTTTGGAAAGGATGTGGCTTCTATACGCCGTCCCTCGTTTGATTTTACCGCTTTTTTTCACTTTAAAACGCTTTACAGCGCCTTTTACGCTTTTCATTTTAGGCATATGCTTACTCCCTATCGAATTTTTTCTATAGTGTTTCACAGAAAATGGGACGGTATTATACCCAAATTATCTAAAAAGAGCCATGTCGTTAGACTAAACTTTGAATCTCCTCTTAGACATAACACCCTCTAACCCCACTTATGTTAAAATCGCTCAACAAAAACAGAGGCTTCAACTCGTGGATACCGTCACCCAACTACTCTCAAACCCCAAAAAGCTCCTCTCCGAAATCTACTTTGACCTCCAACGCCACTTTGAGACAAAATATGGGGAGGACACCCTCATCTTGATGGAGATTGGGAGCTTCTTTGAACTCTATGAGGTCAACAACGACACCCTCAAGATCGGCAAAGCCAAAGAGATCGCCCAGCTACTTAATATCCAGCTCACCCGCAAAAATAAAACCATCCTTGAAAACTCCATCCACAACCCCCTCCTCGCAGGGGTACCCTCTATCTCACTCGAACGCTACCTCTCGCGTCTAATTGCCCTCAAGAAATACACCATTGTCATCATCAAACAAAAAGGGCAACCCCCACATATCAAACGCTATGTCGCCAATATCATCTCCCCTGGTACCAACTTTGAGTACCTCTCCGAACCCACCGAGAACAATATCGTCTCACTCCTCATCGATGAGAATGCGGGAATCTACTCCGTAGGCTACGCTGCGATCGATGTGACCACAGGCAAGAGCATCTGCAATGAGATACACTCCACCCGCGATGACAAGACCTATGCCCTCGATGAGGCGTTTACCCTGCTTCAGACCTATAGCACCTCCGAGATTATCCTCACCGTAGAGAACAAGCAGATCGATGCGACATGGCTCATCCACTACCTAGAGCTAGAGTCACTCCACACCACCCTCAACACCAAACGCTTCAAGATAGGCTTCCAAAATGCTCTCTTTGAACGCATCTTTGGTATCAACTCCTTCTTGAGTGCGATTGAGTTTTTGGATCTGGAGCGTCACCCCTACACCACCGAAGCCTTAGCGGTACTGATCGACTTTATCATTGAGCATGATGAGAGTATCATTAGTAAGATGAATCGCCCCCAATTCCTTGGCAACAATCGCTATATGTATATCGGCAACAACGCCCTCGAACAGCTCTCTGTCATCTCCCGTGACCCCACCGATATCACCCTACTCGACCTCATAGACAAGACCTCCACCGCCTTTGGCAAACGCCTCCTCAAGGAGCGACTCCTCAACCCCATCTGCGATAAGGAGATCTTGGAGGAGCGGTATGACCTCACCCAACACCTCCTACCCCAGATCAACCGTTTTGAGACCCATCTCAAGCAGATCTACGACTTGGAACGGATCAGCCGTCGTATCAAGCTTCACAAACTCCACCCCGTAGAGCTTACCTATATCACCATCTCCCTTGAAGCGATATGCAAGCTCCTCACTGATGCCAAAGACTCAGGACTCACCATCGAGAGCCAACTCTATGAAGAGACCCAAGAGATGCTCAGCCTCCTCAACGAGACCTTTGCATTGGAGGTATGTGCGAAGTTTCGTATCGATCAGATAGGAGAGAACCTCTTCCAAGAGGGGGTCTACCCCGCCATCGATACTATCCTCACCCGACAGCACCAAGAGATAGCGAAGATCGAGCGGGTCGCAGAGCATATCGAATCCCTCTTTGAGAAGCGAGAGGATACACGCTACACCACCCTCACCTACCTAGAGAGTGAGGGGTACTTTCTCAGCCTCACCAAAAACCGCTTCAGCCTCATCGAGAAACAGCTCAAAGACTCCTTTGTCACCCTCGATGACCAACACCACTTCTGCAACACCTTTCACTACAAGCATCTCAAAAACAGTGTCAAGGTTCACGCCCCACTCTTTGAGGAGATCACCCGTCACTATGAGCGAGATCAAGTCAAGCTCATCGCACTGGTCAAACAACGCTACGAAGAGAGCCTTGAGCTACTCGATCGACGCTTCTCCTCTCTCCTCGAGCGACTCATCAGCTTTATCGCCACTATCGATGTCGCCCTCTCCAATGCCAAATCAGCTCAGAAGATGAATCTCACCCGCCCCCTCATCGAAGCGGGCAACTTCTATGAGGCCATCGCCCTACGACACCCCATCATCGAAGCCAACGATGAACGGGGGATCTATGTCCCCAATGACCTCTTCTTGGGGGAGAACAACCAGACCCAACACAACCACATCACCCTCAATGCCACCGATGGAGAGGCGGTACAAGGGGTACTGCTCTACGGGATCAACGCCTCGGGCAAATCCTCCCTTATGAAGAGTGTCGGTCTCTCCATCATCTTGGCTCAGGCGGGGTTTTTTGTCCCTGCGGTGGAGCTACGATTTGGACTCTATGAGAAGCTCTTCACCCGTATCGTCTCACGAGACAACCTCTACAAAGGACTCTCCACCTTTGCCGTGGAGATGCTAGAGCTCAAAAACATCTTCAACCGTGCCACCTCACGCTCCTTGGTACTAGGCGATGAGATCAGCCAAGGGACAGAGACCGAGTCTGCCCTCGCCATCGTCTCCTCTGCCATTCTCAAGCTCCTCTCACTCCGCTCCACCTTCATCTTCGCGACCCACCTCCATCAACTCGGAGAGATCCCCCCACTCCAGCATCTCAAATCACTTATCTTTCTACACCTTGGGATACAGTACGACAGCCAGAGTGATACCCTCATCTACAACCGTATCCTACAGCTAGGACAGGGGGACTCACGCTACGGTCTGGAGTTTGCCAAATCCCTCCATATGGATCAGGAGTTTCTCAAAGTCGCCCAAGAGATACGCGAAGGACTCAGCCACTCCCAAAGCGAAGTCAAAACCCTCCAAAAACACAAACAGAGCAAGTACAATGCCAAGCTCTTGTTGACCCACTGTGCACTCTGCGATAACCCCGTAGAGGATGTCCACCACATCAAAGCCCAAAAAGATGCCAACCCCACAGGATATATCGACCACTTCCACAAAAACCACAAATACAATCTCATCCCCCTATGTAAAACACACCACACCATGGTACACGAAGGGAGGATTACGATCTTGGGGTTTATGATGACACAAGAGGGGTTGAAGCTACACTATGAGGTGAAGGAGTGAGGAGAGGGGCGTACTAGATAGTCTAAACTAATCTAGCCCCTATTAAAATTTGAAAATGAAGAAGAGCAATTTAAAGCGTTGAGAGATAAAACACTAGTTGAATTTAGGCGTTTATGAAAGGTATGGTAGACTATGCCTAAAAAGTCTTATCTGTGACCCATACACTACAACTACTTCAGCTTCTCAACCTCCTCACCCTTACGCTCCTTGGGGCGAGGGTGGGACACCTCTACCTCTCGTTGGGACAGATTGGGTTACTGCTGTTGGGGAGTGGACTGCTTACCTACACCCTCCAACGCACCTACCACTTTGCCACCCTCACCACTACTCTGGGGGTCGTCTTGATGATGGTCACCCCACACTTTTGGATCTATGGGGTTGTCATCGCCCTTGCTCTGCTCCAAAAACAACTCCTACACTACCACGGCAGACACCTCTTCAACCCCTCCAACTTCGCGCTCATCATGGCTCTGCTACTCTTCTATCACGATGCCCATATCGTCCTCGGACAGCTTGGGGACAACCGCTACTTCGCATGGGGGGTGATCGGGAGTGGGGTGGTGGTACTCTGGAGAGCTAAGCGGTGGATTATCCCGCTAGCCTTTCTACTAAGCTACCTTGGATCTCAGTACTGGGGTATCGTCGCACACGACCCACTATTGCTCTTTGAGTCGGTTAGCGATCGCTTCTACTCGGTCTCCTTTCTACTCTTTATGCTCTTTATGCTTACCGATCCGCGTACCACCCCCACTCACCCCTACACCCAAGCACTCTTTGGGGTGGCTATCGCACTGGGTGCGACCCTACTAGACTATCACTATGGGTTTCGGGTGCAACACCTCTTTGTGGTACTCTTCGCACTCACCCCACTGACACGACTCCTCACCTCTCTGCCTACCTCATGGCAGGAGTGGGTCTGGATGGGTGGGGTGCTTCTTTTAGTTGCTAGTGCTATAATCTACCTTCAGAACCACCCCCCTTACTACTTTGAAATGGATGGATAACGCGTGAATAGAGAAACCAAACTATCGTTGATGATTTTGGGTGTTGGCATGGTCGCACTCCTTGGCTACTGGCAACTCCCTACCCCCTCCCCCACACCCCCACTCACCCCCAAAGAGCAGATTATCTTGCCCCACTACGCACCAGAGATCTACCGCACGATCCCCGAGGTGAGAGCCTATGTGGAGGCACTGCGAGAGTCTATCACCCTTGAGCAAGGCTTCTTGCCACTAGAGGAGCAAGAACTCGACAGCCGTGCCAAAGCCGTACAGCAGTTTCTCCTCCACAACCGTGACTTCCTTGCTGATACCACCGATGGCACCCACCCACTCCACAACGATATGATGCAGATCACCCCTGCTATCAGTAGTATGCTTGATAGCACAAGTCAACGCATCTGCCAGACCCACCACTGCTACCAAGCCCAAAAGTACAACTTCGTCACCAACACCACCACCCGTGCCATTGTCGATGCCGATAGACTCACACTGCTGATGCTCCAACGCTACCCACAGATGCAACCAGACATCTCTGTGCGTCTGACCCATGTCGCCCAAGCCATCGCCCTCCATGCACCTGAGGTCAAAGAGGCGTTAGGCTTCACCCCAAGTCGTACCGATATCACCATGGCCAATGTACGCGGGACGATGAAGGAGTCACCGTGTGAAAACACCCAACACCTCTGTGTCGCCCCAACCTTTGCTGATCACCACAAAGCCCAAGCACTCTGGGCGGTGGTGGATCTGACCGATCTCACACTCGCCGCAGCCAAGTGGGCAGGGCTAGGCAAGACCACCACCCCTGCGTGTATCGCTGAGCGAAGCCTCCAAAACCGCTATATCATGGAGAACTTCTGTCAAAAAGATACCCTCCTAGAGCGAGAGGGGTGGCAGATCACCTACCGTCTGACAGGCTCCGATGGGCTAGAGGTACGCGACATCTCCTTCAAGGGAGAACGCGTCATCCAGAGTGCCAAGATCGTCGACTGGCATGTGAGCTACCAACAAAAAGGAGCGGAGCAACTCGACACCACCACCCCAACCTATATCGAGGGGCGACGGGTGGAGTTTGTCAAGGAGCAAAACGGCAACTACCGCTTTGGCTACAACGATGCGATGGGGTGTCCACTCTTCTCTACCTCGGTTGTCCTCGCATTCAATGCCCCCCAAGTCAAGCCACTCCCTCACAACGATGGCTTTATGCTCACCCAAGACTTCCGCAATCCCAAGTGGCCTATGGCGTGTAACTACCGCTATGAAAACCGCTTTGAGTTCTATCGTGATGGGTCGTTTCGGATCGTAGGGGTCAACAAAGGCAGAGGGTGTGGAGATCATGCCCTCTACCGCCCCGTGATGCGTATCGATATGGCTCTAGGGGCGACGGAGTCCTTCTACCGCTACGCCAAGGGGTGGCAGCGTATGGAGAAGGAGTATCAGGAGCGTGTCCCACCCCACACTACCCACTATCCCTACAAGATCACCTCCGCTTCACACCCCACCCAAGGCTTCTATATCGAGCCAAACTATGGGCAGTTTGGCGATCAGAGCCGAGGGGATCACGCCACACTCTTCGTGAGTCGGTTCAAACCCCAAGAGGGGGATCAAGACCTCCTCACCCTTGGCTCCTGCTGTGACCTCCTCGATGATGGGGTCGAACGCTACCTTGAGCCTCCTGAGTCACTCGCAGAGAGTCAACTGGTGCTGTGGTATGTCCCTCGTATCTACAACGACACCCGCAAGGGGCAGGAGTACTGCTGGGCAGATACCACCATCGGCTCAGATGGTAACCTCCAAGTCCAAGTCTGGCCCTGCACCGTAGGCCCCAAATTTATCCCCATTGGACAAAGGTAATCTATGCGTCGCTATCTTCCTATCCTTCTCTCTGTGATGGTTGTCACAGGGGGTGCGTGGTGGCTTGTCCAGTACAAACACGCCCAAGCCACCCCCCACTACACCACCCCAACCCCACTACCGACCAATCTACTCGGTCACTTTGCCCCGACCCCCTCGTGTGCCAAGCCTCCCGCGTTTCTCAAGGCATTGAAGATCCCCCAACCTGTCATCATCGACCTCTCACAGAAGCAGTACCGTGGGGTTGCCTTACGCTTTGGCAAGGGGTTTACTCAAGTACTACACCCCAAGCAGTGGGAGCAGTATGGACACTTTAGTACCTATGCCCTTGATAGATCAGGTGACCTCTATCTCATTCCTATGCCCTTTATCTCCATCGAGCCTAGCACCTTTGCATGGCAACGCCAACTCTACCGTCTCGATACCAAGACGGGAAGACTCGCCCCCTTTATGGCATTTGACTCTATCCTCCCAACAGCTAACAACCCCTATGGACTCTCCGCCATCACCTATGACTGTAGTGACCATAGCCTCTGGGTGGCACGCATCGACCGCTCAGATTACCAGACCCAAAAGGGGATCCTCTACCACATCGACATCGCCACTCAGACTATCCTCCAACACATCGAGGGGATCGATGCGTTGAGTCTGCAACTCCTCCAGAGTACGCGGGGGCGGTTCCTCCTTGTAGGCTCTGCACGCGACAACCACCTCTACGCCTACCCCCTACGACAAGGAGAGGCACACCCCCCTGCCATACCGCTCCTTACACTTCCTCGTGCCTCTGAGCATATCCGCAAGATCCGTATCCTCAGTGATAGCACCCTAGAGCTTCAGACGATTCCTTTTGGGTATAGCCTCATCACTCAAACGGCACAATCAGATCGTGCCTACTACCATGCCCAGTGGGATCCCCACCTCAACAAGTGGGCAATTCATCCCCAAAATACACACTAAGATTAATTTATACTTAAAAATCTCACTTTCTCTTGAGAGGTTGTCTGGCGTAAGAATAGTTATGTTAAGCTATTGTGTTTAAAGCCAAACTAGGTGAAAGCCTAGGACGGAAAGCCACGGGTCTTAACTCTACTTTAGAAGAAGATAGCCGGGTTGCATCATTTTTTTCTGAGGAGGAAAATCAATGAAAGCAACTCAAGGCACAAGAATACACTATCTCTCTTTGCCCCTATTCGTCGCACTGACCTCGATGACTGCACTTGCAGATATCACAGGGGTCGTCTATAAAGATTTTGATATCAATGGAGAACAAAACGGGGGGGATACCGTCATCTCCAATGTCAAGATCTCCGCAGTCTGTGATGATGGTACCCATCTCTCCACCACGACCAATACCAAAGGGGAGTACACCCTCAGTGGCTTTGCCAAAGGGAGTACCTGCCGTGTTGAGGCAGACCCAAGCAACGCAGGTGTCGGATCGGGTGCCAATGCACACGGCTCTGCTCCACTTGTAGATCGTGTCGTCGATGGGACCACCCACAACATCTCGACAGGCTCACCTGCTACCTACTGTCAAGAGAATCCTGATGTCATTCTCGCTGCCACACCAGGGTGGTTTACCGATGATGATAAACAGCGTACAAGTCCTGAGGGGTATGGTACGATCTTCAAGATACCCACCCCAACCATCGGGGATTTCAACAAAAACGATACCATCGGTACCAAACGCACCGTCCTCACCAATGCAGAGGATACAGGAGCGGTCTGGGGTGCAGCGTGGAAGAAGAGTACCCAAGAGCTGTTTGTCTCATCGGTCATTCGACGCTATGTACCACTCCATGAGGAGAGTAGTGACCCTGCCACCGCTGCGGGGAGTATCTACAAAGTCCTACTCGATGGTTCACTCAGCCGTTTTGCGGTGGTCGAAGATGTCATCACAAGCGATGATGAGGCAATTATCAAGCATCGTAACTACGATGAGAATGAAGATACTGATATCAAAGAGCTTGTAGGAACCAAAGGGCTAGGGGATCTTGATATCAGTGAGGACAACCGCTTCCTCTACACCATCAACCTCAAAAACAAAACCCTCATCAAGATCGATGCAATCACAGGGGATATCTTGGCAACGACGGCTATCCCCAACCCCTATGGTGGGGCGTGTAGTGATGCGATGGTACGCCCGTGGGCCCTCAAAGTCCGAGGAGATGGGGTCTTTATCGGGTCGGTCTGTGAAGATGAGATACTTGAAGGAGATGACCCTACAGATGCCTCCGCAGGAGGGTTAGGTGCAATGATACAGAAGTATGATGGCACACACTTTAGTACCTTTGCTCAGACCAATACCCTACGCTACTTGCGTTCTAAGGGCTACAACCCTAAAGAGTCGACCAATATGGATTATCAAAATACCGACTGGTCACATGGACGCTATGAGTGGCTACCTCAACCGATGCTTACCGATATCGAGTTTGCCAACAATGGGGACTTGGTACTAGGCTATACTGACCGCTCGATTATGATTCGGGAGAGGGGGGGATCACATGGAGATATCCGTAAGATGTGTCTCAATGAAGATGGCACCTATACCGATGAGTCAACCAACCGTGTCCCGACCAACTGTAGCTCCACCAAGCTAGAGTACAAAGACAACAGTGAAGAGTACTATGAGTTCTATGTTGGGGACTACTTCAACGGCTACCTAGGAGAGGATGGACACCCAGAGACCGCTTCAGGAGCGTTGGCACAAGCACCTGGTCAAGAGAATATCATCGTCGGAATGGTCGATGGCACCGACTGGTACCAACCTGGTTCTATCGGTCTCTATAGCCATATCGATGGGGACAAGATCGCAGCCCAAGCGGTCATAGACAACCGTCTCACCACCGATGGTGGAGAGCAAGAGCCTTTTGCTGCCAAAGCAGGAGGGATGGGCGATGTGGAGCTTCTGTGTGACCCTGCTCCCATTGAGATCGGAAACTATGTCTGGATGGATCTGGATGAAGATGGTATCCAAGATCCCAATGAACCACCACTCCAAGATGTCAATGTCACCCTCTCGTGTGGAGATCCCAAGACCACCTATGGGGTTGCAACGACTGACAAAAATGGACACTACTACTTCGGAGGAAAGCATGATATTAACCTCAATGCAGGCAAAGTCATCACCGCAGAGCTTCCGTGTGAGCTAAGCCTCAAAAAAGCTGATGTCAATGACAAAGATGCCTCACTCCACAATCCAAACAGTGACCGCAACGATACTATCGACAACGATGCACATGCGGATGGAGACTACAATCTCCTAAGCTTCACCACTACCGCTTCGAGTGACCACTCCTTTGACTTTGGTATCCTCCCTGCACGCGGTTGTGTCTCAGGGCAACTCTTTGAAGATACCAATGATGATACGACCTTCAATGGTACAGACAAAGAGGCTCCTAGCAACATCACCCTCAACCTCAAAGATGCCTATGGCACCCACTATACGACCCAGACCAATGAGGATGGGATCTTTAGTCTAGAGGGGATCTTGGCAGGAGAGGTGACACTCAGTATCGATACCGCTGATACCGATATCCCTGATGGGAGTGTCTGGAGTGATCCAGGCTCAAGTGTCACGCTGATCCTCACCGAGGGCAATAGCAGTGCGGGTACTTGTAGTCAAAATGACTTCCCCTATACGCTCCCCGAAGAGAAAGAGCGTGATCCCAAAGATGTCGCAGTCTGTGCCAACCCCACCTCTCTCACATGGGAGGGGTCACATAAGAGTACTGCCACCCACTGGCAAGACCTCCTCACCCACGACCTCAACGCTATCACCACCGCAAGTGGCAACCCCGTCACCGTCTCGATGCACATCGAAGATACCGATGGTAAACTCTATGACACCGATACCGATAACTCTTCAGGCTCTGGAACTGCTGCCGCCTTTAGTGAACCCTACCTCACCCTCTATCTAGGGAACCAAGAGGACGCAGGAGATGGCACATGGAGTGATGCAGGGGCATGTGATGCACATGGCTACGCACTCCAATCGGGAGAATCACTCAAACTCATCGTCGACTTCAATGAGTCAGTGGTCTTAGACAACTGGCGTATCCGTGATGTCGACTCAGGAGATGTGCGTCAGGGTGATTCGCAGTGGGAGTGGCAAGATGGTATCCACACCGTAGCCTACGATAGCCAAGGCAATGAGGTGACCATCGAGTCCAAGATCGGAGATAGTGGGAGAGGACTCCTCCAAGATGCTGAAGGTATCGTCCACACCGACAAAGATCTCTACGATGCGGGTGAAGGGGACTTTATCACGGGAGAGGGTACCTCACCAGGGGAGACCAATGGGCATATCGTCCTCACCTCCAACTTCGTACCGATCAAACAGCTTGTCATCACACACAGTGCGGGACCTGATGTACCGTGTCAGACTCGTTCTGCCTTGGCATTGACAGGGTTTGCGGTGTGTAAACCACTCCATATCGCAGGAACCATCTACGATGATGCCGACGGAACCGACCAAGCCAGCTGTAGCAACAATGATACCATCGATGGAGAGCCTATCAGTCAGATAGAGGGGCAACCACTCCATGCTTGTCTTGTCGATGAGGATAGTGTGGTACTAGCTGTAGAGCCTATCCAAGAGGGGAAATATGACTTCAATCACTACCTCCACCCCAACACCACCTATGGTGTCATCCTCACCACCACCCCCTGCACTATCGGTAACAGTGCCTCCTCGGGGAGACTTGCAGAGGGGTGGCACTACGAGGGGGAGACCTATACCACTTCACCTGATGGGACACTCGATGGCTATGTCGATGTCCGACTCGAAGAGAGCAGTGAGATGCAGATCGATTTTGCGATCAACAAAGCACCCCTCACCCAAGACTACACCCGCACCATCGCACTCAACCCCAAAGGGAGCAATCAAGTCGACTTTGTTGTCGATGGAAGCCAGAGTGAAGAGTTTATCGATGACTTTGAACAGGGGAGTGATGTCACCATCAAGATCGTACGCATCGCAGGGGGGAGTGTCTACTATAATGGTACCAAACTCTCACGCGAGGATACCCTCTCCAACCCCGATCTCACCCAACTCACCATCGACCCTGATGAGGGAGATGTCAAAGTCACCCTCACCTACAGCGTCGTCGATAGTGCGTGTCGTCTCTCCAATGAAGCACGCTTCACCGCACGCTTTACCACACTCTATATCGCAGGGAATCTCTTCTTGGATAAGAGCCGTAACGACACAGTCGACGGGAGAGGGACTCCCTATAGTTGTGATGGGAGTACCCCACTCTATATCAACCTACTCGACAGTGACGATAAAGTCCTCGCCTCTAAAGCACTCGATGAGGAGGGGGGCTATGCGTTCTTCTCTGCGGATGGGGTAGCTGATAACCAAGACTACACCCTCCGCCTCTCTACTATCCAAGGAGCCAAGGGTGACGACGCACCCTCTACCCAACTCCCTGCAGGCTGTATCCACGGCGATGGGGAGCATATTGGCACGACTGCGGGACATGATGCTCAGAGCGATGGAACGATTGCGGTGAGTGTGGAGGAGGAGAATCTCCTAGAGATCAACTTCGCTATCACTCCGACAATCTCCCTAGGAAACCGTCTCTGGATCGAAGATGACAACGACGGTAACGCCTCAACAGGCACTATCACCCCTGCACGCTACATCCCCGTAGCACTAAGCTGTGCCAATGGCTACCGTGACAACACCATCACAGGGGAGCATGGCTACTACCTCTTCACCCTCCCGATCAATATGGGAGCGTGTACGCTCACCACAGAGGTACCTGCTCAGACCTCTCCCTCAACAGGCTCAGATGACGACCGTGTCACTGATACCTTCAGTGAAAACGACCTCACTCACGACCATAGCGGAACAACCATCGAGGTGGGAGAGCAGGACAACTTGACACTGGACTTTGGGTTTGCCTCGGTAGGGAAACTCTGTGGAAATGTCTCAGAGGATCGTACGGGTGATGGGGTAGGTGATGTGATGCTCAGTCAAGTAGCCCTCACACTCTATGATGCCTCCGATGCCATCATCGCAACCACACAGACCGATACCCAAGGGGACTACTGCTTTAGCAATCTCAGTCCTGCACTCTACCGTGTCGTCGAGACACAACCCACAAGACTCATCGACCTCTTTGAGAATGAAGGGGGAGATGACAACGATAATGGGGATGATACCCGAGTCAACTCTATCCTCGCCTATATCGATGCGGGAGAGACCGATAGTGGCAATGACTTCATCGAAGAGGCACCTGCTTCACTCGGTGATAGAGTCTGGTATGATGATGATGCCAATGGGCTTCAAGAGAGTGATGAGATCGGGGTAGAGGGTATCACAGTCACACTCCTTGATGCCAACGATCAGACGATCGCGACTACCACCACCGATAGCTCAGGACTCTACCACTTTGATATGCTCTCTTCAGGTCTCTACACTGTGGCGTTTGATACGGCGACCCTCCCTGAGGGATACACTATCACCTCACTCCAACAAGGAAGCAGTGCAACAGTCGACTCCGATGCAGAGCCTACGACGGGAAGAACCCCTCGTATCACCCTCCATGCGGGAGATGCAGATATGCGTTGGGATATGGGTATCCACCATGAGGAAGCGACTCCCAATACCCCCTATCTCATCGGAACACACTTCTGGATAGATAGCGATAAAAATGGTCAGTTTGATGCGGGAGAGGAGAGTATCGAAGGGGCGTTGATCGAACTCTTTGATGCCAATGGGCAGAAGCTCTACTGGAGTGATGCCGCACACACCGCACTCACCACCACCCCAACGCAGTGGGTCGCAGAGACCTACACCGATGCAGATGGTGCCTACCACTTCAATGTACCCGCAGGAACCTATCAGGTGCGATTTAATATCCCCAATAACAAGAAGTATGCGGGGTATGTTTTTGATACACCAAACCAAAACAGTGATGATGCACAAAACATCAATACCACCAACAGCAAAGGCTTCACCCAGACAGTCACCGTCGGACGAGGACACGAGAACACCAAGAGCCTCACACTCGATGCGGGGATCAACTGTGGATGTGAAGATGCTCCGATCAAATCCAATGGTGCGGATGCACTAGGGCTTATCAGCATGCTCTCTATGATGCTTATGACACTACTAACGGCTCTCTTCTTCGTCAGAAAAGAAGAAGAGCAGACGCACTAACAAAGGACAAGAATGAAACAGACACTCTACACTACTATGATGCTTGTTGCTATGGGTACCTCTGCGTTTGCAGGGGGGAAGTATGTCGCACCCATCGAGGCAAAAGTACTCCCTATCCCTGCACTCATCTCCGCTACCCCTTGGTATATCGGTCTAGGTGCGGTGACGACCTTTATCCAGCGTGACCCCTGTGACTGTACCCCCACAGCCCCAGATATCCAAGACCACCGTACGGGTGTAATCGTGCGTGTGGGGGCTGACTACAATCACTACCTAGGTCTAGAGGGACGCTACTTCAAGACACTCGGAGAGGATACCTTCTCGACAACCGAACACTACGGTCTCTACCTCAAGCCCCAATACCATCTCTTTGAGCGTGTCAATATCTACGGACTCCTTGGGTATGGGCATACCATCATCGACTACACCAATGGGATCTTGAGTAGCCACCACACCAGTGATGACTTCAACTACGGTGTGGGATTTGAGTATGACTTGGGAGCAGATGAGAGCCAAGGGCATTATCTGCGTGACTTTGATGGTCAAGGGGATCAAGAGCAAGGGTGGGGTATCTGGTGTGATGTCCAGCACCTCCTCAACAATAGCGGTGCCAAACACACCGATACCAATATCATCACAGTAGGAGTCACCTACGACTTCTAACGACTCCGCTAGCACCGCTCCTAGGGGTGGTCTAAAGACGCCTCAATCGCCTTGGAGTGAGTCCACTGCCATCACAACTCCTTTACTTTTAGTGATGATAGCACCTTCCCTCCTACACTTCACTCATTGGACTCTTTGCCCCCTTATGCTAAAATATCGCTACTAAATTTAAGTGAGTCCCTATGCCCAATACAATCAAACTAGCCCACTCTCCTGATGCTGATGATATCTTTATGTACTATGCCATTAAGTTTGGATGGGTCGATACCAAAGGGTTGACCTTTGAGAATATCGGTCTAGATATCGAGACGCTCAATGTTGAAGCCCTCAAAGGGACTTATGATGTGAGTGCGATTAGCTTTGGGATCTACCCACTCATCAAAGAGGAGTATGCCCTCTTGCGTACGGCTGTGAGTTTTGGAGAGGGGTATGGTCCCAAGCTCATCCGTCGCAAGGAGAAACGCCTCAAACGCAACTTCAAAGTCGCCCTCTCTGGCAAATACACCACCAATGCGATGCTCTTTAGGATCTACTACCCTGAGGCACGCCCTGTCTATATGGACTTCTTGGAGATAGAGGAGGCGGTGGTGAGTGGTCGCGTCGATGCGGGAGTACTGATCCATGAGTCGATTCTCGACTTTGATGAGAGCTTGGAAGTGGAGAAGGAGCTATGGGATATCTGGGTAGAACTCGCAGGAGAGGGACTCCCCCTCCCCCTTGGTGGAATGGCACTCCGCCGTAGCCTCCCCCTCACCAGAGCTATCGACATCGAAAACATCCTCATCGATGGGGTCAAAGTCGCCAATGAAAAGAAAGAGGAACTCTGTGCCAAACTCGAAGCGGACAACCTCGTACGCATCTCTGATGCGATGCTCACCAAATACCTCGATATGTACGCCTCTAGCGAGTCCGTAGAGCTAAGCCCCCTCCAACTCAAAGCCCTCGACACCCTCTACACACTAGGCTTCCAACACGGACTCTGGGAGAGTCCCCTCAAGACCGAAGAGTACCTCATCCCCAAAGAGTATGAGGCGTTGCGGTATAGTTAGTAGGGGAAACTACCCTAAAGTTTACTAGCCCCTTCTATTTTCAAAGTCAAAATAGCTATGGATATTTTTAGCTTTTAAGGGTTAACGCCTTAACGCATCGTCTCCTTATTCACATCTAGGCTATAGTACAATGGTGAAAAATATGAGGCACAGTTATGTACACTAAGACCATTGACTTTAGTCACTATGCGAGTATCAAAGTGGGGCAACCTACTGAGGTGCTGATGATAGAGCGGGGGGATAGTATCCCTACGGATCGCTATCTTATCGGAGGGGCAAACAATCTCCTCCTCTCCCCTACACCACCCCCACTGATGATGCTCTCCAAGGATTTTGCGACGATAGAACAAACAGAGGAGACCCTGACGATTGGGGCATCGATGCCTACGGGGCGGATTGTGTCATATGCCAAACGGCATGATATTGCGGGGTTTGAGTTTTGTGCGAAGCTCCCTGGGACGCTAGGGGGACTCCTCGCGATGAATGCAGGGGTGAAGTCCTATGAGATCTTTACTATCTTACAGAGTGTCCAGATCGATGGGGTGTGGGTAGAGAAGGAGCAGATACCCCACGGCTACCGCTTTGCCCAGCTCAATGGTATCGCTACGGCGGGGCGGTTTGGGCTTCGTAGGGGGTTTGATGAGCCACTCAAAGAGAGACTTCACGCCCTGCGTCAAAACCAACCTCCACACCCTAGTGCAGGGTCTGCGTTTAAAAATCCATCAGGGGACTATGCGGGTCGGCTTATCGAAGCGGTAGGACTCAAAGGGGTACGAAGAGGTGGTATGGCGTGGAGTAATCTCCATGCCAACTTCTTGGTCAATCTAGGTGGCGGGAACTTCGAGGAGGCGACTGCTCTTCTGCGCTTGGCAAAAGAGCGGGTCTTCGAGGAGTTTGGTATCGTACTGGAAGAGGAGATTATCCTCCTTGATGCTACTTCATCCCCCGTACACAACGGATAAAGTAGCTCTGTGTCACCTTACGCTCATAGCGGTAGGCATCGACAGGGTAGACGACAAAAGCTTTTTTGCTTGAGGCGGGGGTAGAACTCCAAAAGTCTGACCCTCTAAAGTACTTAAAGAGCTGTCCTGCCTTGCGGTGGAGATGCTGTAGCTCATCAGAGGTGGGGAGTCGCCAGTCGATATAGCCTGCATAAGAGAGGGTACTACAGTACTGCTGAGCGTATCGCCACTTCCCTGCTTTACCAAAGGAGCCTCTTCGCTTGTAGGCACTATCCTCTGCATCGGTGTAGGCTTGATCTTGCCACATCAACTTCACATCTTTCTCAATATAGAGTCCCTCAGCACTCTGTACAGGGACTTCAACCACCTCTGGGAGTGCAGGAGCAACACTGCCTCCTGCCATGAGTAGTGATGTTGATGCTAGTAGTGATGCTACGACGATACCCTTTACCATTCTGTCTCCTTTAATCTTCAATATTATTCAATATGATAATATAACCTTACTCACAGTTAGCTAAAATTAGGGATGAATCGTGATGGGTACCCCGTTCTCAACTGCACGCCAGAGGGTATCCATCGCACGGTTTGGCACCGCCATACACCCCTCTGTCCAGTCGTGGGAGAGGGTATAGCTATCTCCATGCCCATCAGCATTCCACTTGGGCTGTCCATGGATCGTAATATAGCCTCCAGGGCGTACCCCTCGGGCGTTGGCTCTGGCTCTATCCGAAGCATTCGGGTAGGAGATAAGGAGAGACTTATAGAGTCTTGGATCACACTTCTTGCGTATGATGGTGTAGCTCCCCTCAGGAGTACGGTAGTCACCTGCTTGGATCTTATTCCCTTTGTCACCATTTTTGCCAAGGGAGAGAGAGAAGACATCGACCTCTTTACCATTACGGTAGGTGTAGAGTTTGCGTTTGCCTTTGTAGACGACGATCTTATCGATCTTCTCTGAGGCTACGATCTCAGAGCCTGTGGCGAGTGCTTTGATACACGATGCGGTGGCATAGGGGGTCTTATCTCCTTTGCCATAACTCACCTTCGCTTCATCACTACACCCACTCAATATCCATACCGCTCCTAGTGCCATCACACCCCATGCTATTGTTCTCATCGCTACTCTCCCCAATCTTCATTTTTATGTTTGGATTTATGTTTATCTTTTTTGTATGAAGCACCATTTTTGAGCTTCTGAAGGCGGTTGAGATTACTCATCTCAGGCTCTCGAATCTCCTTAAACTCTACCTCATCAAATACTGCTTTACCACAAGTATCACGATGAAGTCGCTCAATATAACTCTTGAGATGTTGGTGATACTCCGATTCAAGGTGGATCACCTCTCGTGCATCAAACTTCTTCTTGAGGGTATCAAACCGTTCGAGAAAAAGTGATGCAGAGATAGTCTCATCTCGAAACATACGAAAGAGATTTTTACTAATCTTCTCTAGTTCGCTAATACTCTTTTGACGGTTAAATTTATCAATCTGTTTTTGTGTAAATGCCATCAAAAATTATAGCGAAAGTTTTGGGTATTTGACGCGAATTGGAGGAGAATTGTCTGATTTTATGGGGTGGGGTACTATTTGACACGGGAAGGTAACCCCCCGTAGGAGGCTAAGGGAGGACTACTTTGCTGCTTTTGCTGCTTCGAGTGCCTCTTCGTAGTTTGGCTCAGTTGTAATCTCTGGAACCACTTGCTTATAAGCTACTTTACCATCTTTACCGATGACGAAGATAACTCTTGCTGTAATACCTGCCAAAGGACCATCTGCCAAAAGTACACCATACGCGTTAGCGAAATCTTTGTTTCTAAAGTCAGAACATACTTTGAGGTTTTCGATACCTGCTGCTCCACACCATCTTGCTGCTGCAAAAGGGAGATCCATAGAGACTGTAATCACCTCTACACCCTCAAGGTTTGCTGCTTCTTGGTTAAATCTTCTTGTCTCTGCATCACAGACACCTGTATCGAGTGAAGGAACGGCTACAACCAATTGTACTTTACCCTCTCCACCAATCTGCTCATCTTGAAGCATTGGATCACAGTTGACTACGGTTACCACTGGAGCGGTATCTCCTACATTGATTTCTGTTCCTGTGAGATTACATACGATATCGTTTTTAAATGTTACTGTTGCCATTTAATATCCTTTAAATTATTTTGATAGGGGTATTATGACCTAAATAGGATAAAATTAGTCTTAATTCAAAAAAATTACACCAAAAAGCCTCTGAGTTATGCGTGTAAGTAACAAAAAACAAAGAAGAGAGAGGGGAAAAGAGAGAGAAGTGGTGATGAGCCTATCGCTCATCACCTAACATCTATGGGGGGTCTAGCAGTTGGCAACACCTTTTGCCCATGACTCCATAGCGTTATTGGCATCAGGGTTGGGTGCTTCAAGGAAGCTAATGACAAAGCTCTCTGCCATCATCGCAACACCAATCGCACGCGGTCTTACCGCCATCACTTCAGGCTTAGGGAGCATCTTACCAAAACAGCAGATGATGTTTTTGGCATCTTTGATCTCCTCAGCGATCTTACCCACCTCAAGGTTTTTGGTATGGGTATAGTGGTCAAACTCACCGATATAGACAGCAATAGGGTGTGCATCTATCTTCTCTTTGAAGTAGGCTAGTACCTCATCAACACTGCTATAGGTCGTCTCACTCTTAGCTATCTCTATCGTATAGACAGGGTATTTCTCCATTACGGTTATCTGTTTCATTGGTATCCTTTGTGTTAAATTTGTGTCGTTTATGTCCCAAGAAATCTAGGGATTTTGTCGAGTTTAGAGTTACGGCAGTACCACCCCCACCCCTTTTTCATCCAGTGTCCTATCAGAGGCATTGGGATGAGCTTCCCTTTGGTCTCATTACGGAAGACAAAAGCTGCACCATTTCCTGTATCCATCATACACAAGATATTGAGGTGTCCGACATAGCTCCGTTTGGAGTCGATATTTTGGCTATGGTTGAAGAGGTTGTAGGCGACATCTTTTGCCATCACCTCTGCGACATGCCCCTGCTTGGCTTTCCAGTCTGGACCGATGAGTGCTGCGGAGTCCCCAATGACATAGATCCGCTCAAAGCCCTCCACCTCATTGTAGTCATTAGTCACAACAAAACCTGCATCACTCAGTGGCAATCCTGAAGCCTCAAGGATATGATGCCCTTTCCCTGCGGAGATAAACATCGTCAAGTCAGACTCCAACTTCGTCCCATCCTCAAAGAGAACACCATCCGCTTCAAAATCGATAATCTTAGAGCCTACTTTCTTATGGATATTGGTCATCTCAAACATCTTATCCATCATCTCAACAGCACTATGTCCCATCTTCATCCCAGGCTTCTCCATCGGAGCAAAGAAGGTCAACTCAAAATTCTCCCGTACCCCTTTGCGTTTGAGGTAGGTGTCGAAGTTGAAGAGGACTTCAAATGCAGGTCCGCCACGCACCGCTGAGTGGTCGTGTGGATTACCCCCAAAGCCCATCGCAATCTTGCCTGAGCCTTTAGCAATGAGTGCTTCAAGGCGGTGGTGTAGCTCAGTTGCCTCTTCGGGCTTACCACAGATAGAGAGGGTATGCTCCATCCCTTTGTGCTGTATCTTATCTTGTCCTAGGGCAACGACGATATAGTCATACCCCTCTAACACACGCCCACTCTCTAAGCTCACCTGCTTAGCAGCCGCATCAAATGCAGTGATAGGATCGACAATCACCTTGAACCCATGTGCGATGGCTAGCTCATCTAGTGGGACAGAGACACTCTCACGAGTCTCTCCACCTGTGGGGATCCAGATAGAGATTGGGTAGATATAGAAGTAGTCTCTATCACTTACCAGTGTCACATCCAAATCATGCTTACGCAGATAGATTGCAGCTTCCACCCCTGCAAATCCACCCCCTAGTACCAATACCTTTGTCATCTCTTACTCCTTACTTTTTCAATAAATCGATACGAGGATAGACAAAGACAGTCTGTCGATCCACCACGATATTCTCTTTGTCATCTACCGCGTATGCTCGAATCGTCACAGGGATTGGGACATCTTTCCGTGCATCATTGGCAAGCTGTTCTTTGGTCTGTAGGATGACCACTTTTTTACGCTTTTTACCCCCTGCGATACTAAAGGACTCTTTCGGACGGATAATCTTAATCTTATCATTGTCTACAATCTCAAAGTAGTAGGTGTGCTTCTTGCTATCGGTATTTTGAAACAAGAAGAGGTAGTCATTTTGTACCACACCACCCTCTAGGGTCTTATAGAGTCTGGTATTTTTATTGACATTGAGGAGCATATTCTCCTTGGTGCTTCCCATCGCAAAAAGGGCGATGAGTACCATCACAAGTACCGTAAAGTATGCTACAATCTTTGGTCTAAAGAAGTTGGTTTTCCCCTCATGACGCACCGCTTCTTTCTCACTTGACCAGCGTACAAGACTTGGTTTGCCCAAGGCTCCCATCACAGTCGTACAGGCATCCACACACTCAAGACAGTTGATGCACTCAAGCTGTAGCCCTTTACGGATATCGATATGGGTAGGACAGACCGTCACACAACTCTCACATGTGGTACACTCAGCCGTTGGGTCGACAGCGAGAAGCTCTTTTTTCTTATCAAACTTCTTCTCTCTATCGTATCCGTGTCCTTGATAGATATCTCCCCCTCGTTTAGGGTCATAGACCGCCATCACGGTCTCATCATCATAGAGTACCGACTGAACACGGCTATAGGGACAGATATAGATACAGAAATCCTCTTGGATAAAGACCACATCGACGATAATAAACGCAGCAGTTCCTAGTAGCATCCCTACCATCACCATATGCTCAGAGGGGTTTTGAAGGTAGCTAAAGAAATCTTCAGGAGGGACAAAGAACCACAAGAAGTCCGCAGAGGCGACCAGAGCAAGTACCGACCAGAGCAAGATAGCGATGACCTTCTTCATCTGATTTTCAGACTTGGACATATCGGGCTCTTTTTGCTTGTTTTTGATGCGTTTACGCAAACCTAAGAGCTTGGTCTCAATCCCATCACGATAGATGACACGGAAGATCGTCTGAGGACACGCCCAACCACACCATGCTCTACCACCCACGGCAGTCACAGCAAAAATCCCCAAGAAGAGGAGCATCAATAAAAACGGCATCAAGTAGAGTTCTTGCATATCAAATGCTATCCCTGCTAGGTGAAGCTTCTTCTGATCAAAGCTCAACAAAAAGAGGTGATTTCCCCCGATAGTAATCCACGGCATCACCAGTGCGATCACCGTGGCAATCAGATAGACCCAGTAGCGTTTGACACTATAGGGTACCCACCCTTTCAGATACTCTTTGGCTTGATTTTTTTTCGGTTTCTCTACCGTCTCTACGGTTTCACTCATGGTTGCTCTCCTTTTAGTTTTTGTTCTTGTTCTTGTTCAAATGGGCAGATGAGGAGTGTCGTATCGACCTCTGAGATATCCTCAGACTGACTGATCTCCATCCATGACCCATCTACCAATGCCCTAATCCCTCGTGACTCAATATAGTCTTTGAGTGAACTTCGACTCACCTCAAGCTCTCTAGCGATTGCACTCACACTCAGCCCCTCTCGTAACAGTGCAATGATACGCGGATGGTATACATCAAACTTTGAGGAGGAGCGACTCCCTTTAGGACGACCGATCTGATTGGATTTGGCTTTTTGTGCTTCACGCAAATCATTGAGTAGTGGAAAGACCTCTACAATCTTTGTATCCTTATCGATACAGATCTTACTACTTGCGACAAAGAGATCTATCTTACGACTCAACATACAAGTGATGATCTTGATCAACTCCTCCACATGGTGACTTAGCACAAAGAGTGCATCAATAATCAGACTATCCCCCTCTTGGAGCGAGTGCATAAATGCCTGAAACTTTTTTCTATCCTCTATGCGGTGGGTTTTACCTGAGTACTCTACGACCTCTTTATCAACTATCAACCCTTTTGCTAATAGAAACGAGAGGATATGACCCTGTTGATCTGAGATGGTATTTCCCTCAGGCATCTGTCTTAAATACGCATATATCATTCTACTCCTTTATAACCTCGAAAATAGTATCAAAAATGATGTTAAAAATATCTTATCCTTATAATAAATTCGTCAATCTTAGAGTTTTTTCGTCATATTTACAAGAGTTATGTTAAACTACGCCATTATCTATAGAAGGAGTCTCTGGTGAACTTAACACATCTTGACGAACAGAACAAACCCAAAATGGTCGATGTCTCGGACAAAGAAGCAACCACCCGTATCGCAGTAGCCAGTGGTATCATCGAAGTAGGCAAAGAGGCATTTGAAGCGGTCACCTCCAACAGTACCAAGAAAGGGCCTGTACTCCAAACAGCGGTTATCGCAGCGATACAGGGAGCCAAGCAGACCAGCACACTCATCCCGATGTGCCATCCTCTCATGCTCACCTCTCTCAAAACAGATATCGAGGAGCTTCCTGAGATCCCCGCCTTTAAGCTCACCGTCACCGCAAAACTCTGCGGACAGACAGGTGTAGAGATGGAGGCACTCACAGGGGTGAGTGTAGGACTACTCACTATCTATGATATGCTCAAAGCCATCGACAAAGGGATGGTGATCAGAACGGTACAACTCGAAACAAAATCAGGAGGAAAAAGCGGTGACTTTAGACGCTAATACAAAAAACAGACCCGATATCAGCTACCCGACAAGTTGGGGATTTAAACTGATCGGACGCGACAAAGAGGCACTACTGAAGTGTATCAAAGAGGTGATGGGAGAGAAGGATCATCACTGTGCCTTGGGCAATCGCTCCAAGACAGGGAAGTATCATAGCTACAATGCACGCTGTGAGGTGGAGAGTGAAGCGGAACGCAACCGTATCTTCAAATACTTCCAAGATCATGATGATGTCGAGATGGTACTCTAACTACTTCACCTCAAAGTAGAGCAGTAGCGTCTTCTGAAAGAAGTTGTCATTGTCATCACTAATCATCACATAGCGGTCTTTGCCTACACGGGCAAGACCCTCAAAATTATCCACATCCCACCCCTTATGACTACTCATCTTTGCGACTATCTCAGTAGGACAGTTCCCTCTCCCATAGCACTGTTGAATATAGACCTTTTTGAGGGTAATAACAAAGGGGTTCATCATCCCCGTATAGGAGCGTTCGAGTACGAGTAGGTTGCCATCATCCATCACCTCAATCGCAGAGACAGCGGAGCGTGCCTCAGGCTCTGCTTGGAAGTGCCACTCTCGTCCAAGCAGAGCGTAGAGTGTCTGTCGCTTCTTATGATCTTGTTTGAGTGGCCACTCCGCAACCGTCAAGATACCATACTGAGGATGCCACGCCAAGGCTTCGAGTGATTTGTTTTTGGTGCGGTAGGCTTTGGGGGAGCGAAGCTTCTTGGGGAGGGGGTACTTGCGTATCATCACCCCCGCCTTGGATAAGTTTTTGTGAAACCACCCCACCTTGGGCTTCCCCTCAAAGGAGATCAGCAGTCGTCCCTCTCCATCGAGGGTCATCCCCTCACTATCGCGTCGCCACCGCTTGAATGGTTTGGCATTTTTTTTCTTCAGCTCAACCGCATCGATAGGCTCTAGGGTACTAATCGTCTCTCCAAACACTGCCCGGAAGGTAAAGAGCCTCCCCTCATCACTCACAAGGTAGAGATGGTGGGTCTTGGCATGGTAGGCGAGATCGGAGATCTCAGAGAACTTCATCCCATTGAGATGGCTATAAGAGAGCATCCTCTGATCGAGAATCTCTATCCCCATAAAATGTTTGCCTACAGAAGGAGGGGTGATATCGACACGACTAATCCCCCCATAGAGCAGACCCAAACACCCAAGCAGTACCCCTACAAGTCGTCTCACGCCTTAGACTCCTTGGAGTCCACATAGCCCAAAATCAAAATCCACACCACAGCCATATCAATCACGACATCGGCGTAGTTGAAGACCGCAAAATCAAACCCACAGTGCCACGCAATATAATCGACTACCCCGCCATGGATAAAACGATCATAAAGATTTCCCACCGCTCCACCAATCAAGAGTCCAAGCGGAAAGGCGTAGCGTCTGATATACCCCTCTTTGAAGATATAGAGCAAGATCCCCACAATCAAGGCACTCTGAACCCA
>JAMOSB010000027.1 GCA_027068485.1 Sulfurovum sp. | reverse complement strand
ATAGGGACTCCTTGGGGTGATATTGGCAAAATTATATCAAAATTAAGCCTTTATAAGGTATATTCCACAACAAAAAAAGGATACATCAGATGCTTGAAGTCGTGATTGCACTCTACTCCCTCTACACTTTTATGAGACTCTATATCTCCATTATGCAGATAGGCTATATCAACCAAGAGAAGCGAGGGGATGCGGTGTTGATGCCTACGGGTAAATACCTCGTAGCGGGGAACTATGCCGTCGCCAAAGAGAAGCTCTCCTTGATTGAGAGTTTTGTGGACTATCTGCTCTTTTTGTGGTGGGTACTCGCAGGGTTTAAGCTCCTCGCCTCGATGATCCCCTCCCTAGATGGTGTGATGGAATCGGTGCTGTTTCTCTTTGGGTTTATCGCGATCAACTACCTCGTAGGACTCCCCTTTGCACTCTATCAGACCTTTAAGATCGATGAGGCATTTGGGTTCAATAAGATGACTCCAAAGATGTTCCTTCTTGATGCCCTTAAATCAGCACTCCTTTTTGTGGTGATTGGCGGAGGGATCTTTGGGCTTTTGGCGTGGATTGTCTCAAGTATTGAGAGTTGGTGGTTTTGGGGCTTTGTGGTGATGTTTGGTATCGCAGTAGTTGCCAATATCCTTATGCCGTTTTTTATGAGCCTCTTCAACACCTTTACCCCCCTAGAGGAGGGGGAGCTCAAAGAGGCAATCCTTGGGTTGATGACGCGTGCAGGGCTTCAGAGTGAGGGGATCTTTGTGATGGACGCGAGCAGACGAGATAGCCGTCTCAATGCCTTCTTTGGAGGGCTTGGAAAGAGTAAGCGGGTGGTGCTGTTTGATACCCTCATCGCCAAGCTCAACAAAGAGGAGCTTCTTGCTGTCCTTGGGCATGAGCTAGGGCATTTCTCCCATGGGGATATCTGGAAAAATATCGGCTTGATGGGGGTATTGCTCTTTGTGGCATTTTATCTCTTTGGGCATCTACCCGATAGCCTCTTTTTGCAGATGGGTGTAAGCCCCTATGCAGGGGTAGAGATCGCGATGCTCCTGCTTCTTATGCCTCTACTAAGCTTCCTCTTTACACCGTTGCTCTCCTATGTGAGTCGTCACAATGAGTATGCGGCGGATGCCTATGGTTCAGAGATGGGAGGGAGAGAAAACCTCACCTCGGCACTCCTTAAACTGGTCACAGAGAACAAATCCTTTCCAAAGTCTCATCCTCTAGTGATCTTCTTCTACCATACACATCCTCCTGTTATCGAGCGACTCAAAGAGCTTGGGTATGATGCCACAGGGGTCGTGGTAGCCGAGGAACAACCGCTAAAAAAAGAGGGAATCTTCGCCTATATGGATAGTACCCACCATGACGATTAGGGAGCTGTTGGAGGAGGCGAGTTGGGAGCTAGTCGATGCGTGTGAACGCCCCCGCTTTGAAGCGGAGCTTCTCCTTGCCTACTATCTCAAACAGGAGCGACTCTATCTCTTTACGCATGATACGAAGCAGGTAGTAGCAGTAGCGGGGTATCGTAGCTTGGTGGCACGACGCAAAGCCCATGAACCCTATGAGTATATCGTAGGGGAGGCGAGTTTTTATGATATCACCCTAGCGGTGGAGGCGGGGGTCTTGATCCCTCGTCCTGAGACGGAGATTTTGATTGATCTGGTCGCAACGATAATCCGTAGGGAGAAGATAGAGCAGATAGTGGAGATTGGGGTGGGGTCGGGTGCGATTAGTATCGTGCTTGCCCGCCACTTTCCTCAGCTTCAGATTATCGCAACAGATATCTGTGATACCCCTCTGCGTGTAGCCAAGGAGAATGTTAGACGGCTAGGGGTGGCAGAGCAGATAACCCTACGCAAATCCAATCTGATGGATGAGGTGAGTGAGGCAGTCTCTCTAGTCGTCTCCAATCCCCCTTATATCGCGGAGGATTTTCTACTCAAACCCAATGTGGTCGACTACGAACCCAAAGAGGCACTCTTTGGGGGGCGGGTAGGAGATGAGCTACTCAAACAGATTATCCTTGATAGTCACGCCAAGGGGGTACGCTACCTTGCGTGTGAGATGGGGTATGACCAAAAAGCCCCCATCGAGGCGTTTGTTAAGGAACTTGGAGTACAATCCATCCACTTTTATCACGATCTATCAGGCTTCGATCGAGGCTTTGTGATAGACTTTTTTGCATCAAGGAGTATAGCTAATGAATCGATACTTTAGAGCCTTTACCATCTTCTATCTGATCCTCTTGGGTATGACACTCGGAGCAGGTATCTTTGCAGGGGCGGTGGTCGCACCTGTGACTTTCCACACCCAAAACTGGCTAGGGGATGGGGTGCTGAGTCACTACCAAGAGGGGCTGATTATGACCCAAAACTTTGTACGGCTCTCCTATCTTGTCACCTTTACGGTTGTTGTAATCGCCCTCTATGAGGGGTATAAGTATAAGAAGTTTGAGCGAGATCCCCTTACGCATATCGCCCTCTTTTTTGCGATCGCTACGGGGTTGATGTTTGGTCACTACTACCTACCTGATATCCTTACGATGCAGATGGCAGGGGAGGCGATGACGCAGAGTGATGCCTTTGTCAACACCCATAAAGGGAGTGAGATCAACTTCAAGATCTTTGCGGTGGCACTGCTGGTGCTACTGGTACAAAATATGCGTAAAGCGTGTCGGTAGAGGGGGCGTGATGTCTGAAGATAGCAGAGCGATTAAACACCCTTTTGATCCGATACTCTTCCACGATACGCAGACCTTGATACTAGGCTCCTTTCCTAGTATCGACGCTATGAAGCATAACTTCTACTACGCCCATCCCCGCAATCAGTTTTGGAGGATTTTGGAGGAGGTGACGGGGTACCCTATACGCAACCGTGATCAGAAACTCTGGCTTCTCAAAGAGTCCAAGCTAGGCTTATGGGATATGGTCGCTTCGTGTTACCGTGAGAATGCGTTGGATAGTCAGATAGAAGATGCCTCACTCAATGATATCCAAGGAGTACTAGAGGCACATCCTCAGATTGAGCGGATAGCCTTTACAGGGCGTAAAGCCCAACATCTCTTTGAGGCACAGCTAGGGCATCTGGAGATCGAGCGTCTCTACCTCCCCTCTCCCTCACCCGCTTACGCCAAGATGAGCTTTGAAGCCAAGGTCATCGCCTACAAAACGGCACTAGGAGTAGCCTAATGGCGGTCTGGGCGATAGGGGATATCCAAGGGTGTTACACATCTCTCCAAGCACTCCTATGCAAGATCGACTTTGACCCCACGCACGATACCCTCTGGGTCGCAGGGGATCTAGTCAATCGTGGAAGTGACTCTCTTGCAACCCTACGCTACCTCTATAGTATACGCCATGCAGTCAAGATCGTCTTGGGCAATCATGATATCACCCTCATCGCCATCTACTATGGACTCAAGAAGTCTAACCCTACGCTTGATCCTATTTTGGAGGCAGAGGATGGGGGGTTACTGATCGATTGGCTTCGCTCTCAGCCCTTTTTGCAGGTGGATTATCAGCTAGGGTACTGTATGGCACACGCGGGGATCTCTCCTGAGTTTGATCTGGGCATGGCGATTCGTTATGCGAGGCGTGTGGAGGAGAAGCTCCAGAGTGACCACGCCAAAGTGTGGCTCAAAAAGATGTTTAAGCAGGGAATTACCCGCTTCAACCGTGACGCAAGCAAGATCGATATCGACCGCTATATTGTCAGTGCTTTTACTCGTATGCGATACTGCTACAACGATAGCCGACTCGACTTTGACCAAAAAGGAGCTCCCACCCAAGCCCTGCGTGAGAAGGGACTCAAGCCGTGGTTTGAGAGTCAGGAGCGTAAGCCTCTTCATCTCAAAGTGATCTTTGGACACTGGTCGACATTGGGGCTTCATCAAGCAGATGGGGTACTGGCTCTGGATACAGGGTGTCTCTGGGGAGGGAGCCTCACAGCAGCACGCATCGATAGTGAGCATGAAGAGATCATCTCGGTAACATGTGATGGGGTATAGGGTGGCGTAGGCTCTGTGGCTAGTCTCTTCAAGGGGAGTTTCAGCAGAGGATTGCTACAGTTAGGTATGAACTACCAAAGGAGTTGCGATGAAAGGTATTATCTTAGCAGGGGGGAGTGGCACACGACTCTACCCCATCACACAGGTCATCTCCAAACAGTTGCTCCCCGTCTACGACAAGCCTATGATCTACTACCCACTCTCTATCTTGATGCTTGCAGGGATACGCGAGGTACTCATCATCTCTACCGCACAAGACTTACCACGATTTGAAGCACTCCTTGGAGATGGTTCAACACTGGGGATGAGGCTTGAGTATAAGGTACAGGAGTCTCCACGGGGATTGGCTGAGGCGTTTATCCTTGGTGAATCGTTTATTGGTGAGGAGAGTGTCTGCTTGGTACTAGGGGACAATATCTTCTATGGACCAGGGTTGACTCCCCGACTCGAACTCGCTGCACAACAGCCCCATGGTGCGACGATCTTTGGCTACTATGTCAAGGATCCCGAACGCTTTGGGGTGGTGGAGTTTGATGAGGCAAATCATGCGATCTCTATCGAAGAGAAACCCACCCACCCAAAGAGTAATTACGCCGTGACAGGACTCTACTTCTATGACAATGATGTTGTAGAGATCGCCAAGTCCGTGACCCCCTCTGAGCGAGGAGAGCTAGAGATCACCTCAATCAACCAAGTCTACCTTGAGCGAAAGAGCTTGCGTGTCGAACTCCTTGGACGAGGCTATGCGTGGCTCGATACGGGTACCCATGAGAGCCTTGCCCAAGCGGGACTCTATATCCAAAATATCGAACAGCGACAGGGTTATAAGGTCGCCTGTATCGAAGAGGTGGCACACTATAAGGGGTGGATTAGCTCTGAGGAGCTTATCGCCCTTGCCAAGCCACTTGAGAAGACCGAGTATGGAGAGTATATGATCGCCATGGCAAGTGAGAAACAACACAGACAAAAGGAGCAGTGATGTCACGAATTAGTGTAATAGGATCAGGATTTATCGCAAAGGGGTTTATCGATCTACTCCATGCCCACCCCCACTATCAACTCTCAAAGATTTTGACACGCACGACGATCGCATCGCGTGATGATCTCCCCTATGTGGCGTTTATGACCAATTCACTCGATGAGGTGATAGCCCACTCCGATCTGGTCGTAGAGTGTACGGGAGATGCTATCTATGCGTGTGATACCATTAGCCAACTAGTCGAGGCGAAGATCCCCGTGGTGACGATGAACTCGGAGTTTCATGTGACAGTGGGGTCGTTCTTTGTTGGTAAAGGGGTTATCAGTGAGGCGGAGGGGGATCAGCCAGGGGTACTAGCGAAGCTCCATGAGGAGGCAATCGCGATGGGCTTTACCCCACTTGTCTATAGCAATATCAAAGGCTTCCTCAACCATACGCCAACCCCTGAGGAGATGGCGTATTGGTCTAAAAAGTCAGGGATTAGCCTCCCGATGGTGACCTCTTTTACCGATGGGACAAAGGTGCAGATAGAGCAGACCTTGGTTGCCAACGGGTTGGGTGCAGGGATCGCCAAAGAGGGGCTACTAGGGCTTGAGCGTGATACGATGCAAGCAGGGGGGGATCTCCTCGCCAAAGAGGCGGAGGCGTTGGGGTATCCTATCAGTGACTACCTGCTCTCACCTAAGCTCCCTGCAGGGGTCTTTATCGTCGCCAAGCATACCGCAACACAGCAGGCGGGGTTACGCTACTATAAGATGGGAGAGGGACCCTACTATGTACTTGATCGTACCTATCACCTCTGCCATATGGAGATTATGAAGACGGTGAGTCGTATCTTGGAGGGGGGTGGCATCCTCCTTGACAACAGTGCGACCCCACGCATCAGTGTGGCAACGATTGCCAAACGAGATCTCCAAGAGGGTGAAGAGATAGCCAAGGGGATTGGGAGTTTTGCGGTGCGTGGTATCGCAGTAGAGATCACCGCTCACCCCAACCATCTCCCTATTGGTCTGATGCACCATGCGGTGATGAAGCGTGCCGTAGCCAAGGGGGAGATGATCACCTTTGATGATGTCATTTTGCCTAAGACGCTAGCGGTATCGGTGTGGCACGATATCTGTGACCGCGTCCTCAATGCATAATCCAAAGGAGTAGCAGATGAAGATAACGAAGACAGCTCTAGCAGGTGTGATGGTGATTGAGCCTAGAGTATTTGGAGATGATAGAGGCTACTTTATGGAGACTTTTCGTCTCGATCTTTTAGAGAAGGCGTTGGGGCATAGGGTGGAGTTTGTCCAAGAGAATGAGTCCAAATCCTCTAGGGGTGTTCTGCGTGGACTTCACTATCAGCTCCCACCCTATACACAGAGTAAGCTCTGTCGGGTGATTGAGGGGCGTGTACTCGATGTAGCAGTTGATATCCGTCGAGGTTCTCCCACTTTTGGGAGGTCTGTCGCGGTAGAACTCTCCTGCGAAAACCAAAAACAGCTCTTTGTCCCGCGTGGGTTTGCACATGGGTTTCTTGTCCTCTCTGAGACGGCTCGTTTTACCTACAAGGTGGACAACTACTACGCCCCTCAAGCTGATCGTGGGATTGTCTATAATGACCCGACGATTGGGATTAGATGGGGGGAGGGGGAGCTTCTACTCTCAGACAAAGACCAGAGCCAGCCATACTTAGAAGACGCGACACTCTTCTCCTATGATATGTCGCTCTACCCTAGCAGATAGAGGAGGGGAGTATGAAACGACAATCTATTTTGGTGACGGGGGGAGCGGGGTTTATCGGATCGAACTTTATCCCCTATTTTTTGGGGAAGTATCCAGCCTATCGTCTGATCAATCTGGATCTTCTTACCTATGCAGGGGAGGTAGCAAACCTCGTTGAGGTATCCAGTGATCCTCGCTACTGTTTTGTGGAGGGGGATATCTGTGATCGAGTGTTGGTGCGTTCTCTCTTTGAGCAGTATGATATCCGTGGGGTGATACACTTTGCGGCTGAGAGTCATGTCGATAACTCTATTGCCAACCCTTCGGTCTTCATCCAGACCAATATTACGGGGACATTTACCCTATTGGATGTTGCCTATGGCTACTGGATGGAGAAACCATTTGTCTATCGGGAGGGGTATGCGGGGTGTCGATTTCACCATATCTCTACAGATGAGGTCTATGGTACGCTTGGGGAGGAGGGGCTTTTTAATGAGCAGACACCCTATGCTCCCAACTCTCCCTACTCTGCAAGTAAAGCGAGTAGTGATATGATCGTACGAAGCTACTACCACACCTACGGGATGAATAGTACCATTACCAACTGCTCCAATAACTATGGACCCAAACAGCACGATGAGAAGCTCATCCCTACGATTATCCGTAAGGCACTGCGTGGGGAGTCTATCCCTATCTATGGCGATGGCAAAAATATCCGTGACTGGCTCTATGTCCTTGACCACTGTCGAGGGATCGATCTGGTCTATCACGATGGGGTAGCAGGAGAGGTCTACAATATCGGTGGACGCAATGAGCGAGACAACAACACCATCGCCCATACGATCTGTGAGATACTCGATAGACTCCACCCCAAAGCTTCGATGAAGCAGTATGCTGACCAGATTGTCTATGTCCAAGATCGTGCAGGGCATGATCGCCGATACGCAATCGATGCGACCAAGCTAGAGGAGCAGTTGGGCTGGGTAGCCCAAGAGAATTTTGAGAGTGGGATCGTTAAGACGATTGAGTGGTATCTCAAGAAGTACCTACATGGATAACCTCAAAAGTAGAGCCAAAACCGCCTTTATCTGGGACTTTATGGGTAAGCTAGCCCGAAGTGGTATGGGATTTATCGTCTCAATCTTTCTAGCTAGACTCCTTGAGCCTTCGGAGTTTGGACTTATTGCGATGGTGACCGTCCTTATTGCGATGGCAGATATCTTCACAGATATTGGTCTAGGTGGGGCGTTGATACAGCGTCGTAGGGTGTTGCCTGTACACTATAGCTCTGTCTTCTACTTCAATCTACTCGTTGCATCTCTCCTCACGATGATAGTCTACTTCTCAGCGGAGAAGATAGCTCTGTTTTATCACAATGAGCAGTTGGTACTCCTGACTAAAGTACTGGCATTTACCTTTATCATCTCGGCATTCTCTAGCCTTCAAACAATCAAACTGCGTAAAGAGTTGGGGCATAAACTCATCACCAAGATAACACTTGTAGCCTCTTTGATTGGGGGTGTGGTGGGGGTCTCCTTGGCATTTTATGGAGCAGGGGTCTGGAGTCTTGTGGTGCAAGGGTTTGTTCAGGGGATTGGGTATAATCTGATTATCTGGAATCGAGCTAAGTGGAAACCTACACTACAGTTTTCACTCAAAGCACTGCTACAGCTCTGGGCATTTGGGTTTAGGATGTTCTTGACGGGGTTGATCGACAATATCTTTACGCGTCTGGACTATATGGTGATTGGTAAACTCTTTGATGCGACCTCATTGGGATTTTATCAACGCGGGAAAGCCCTCAATCTCTTTGTGATACAGTACTCCTCTGAGAGTCTAATGAGCATCCTCTTTCCTGCACTTAGCCTCGTCCAAAACAATCTACCCCGTTTTCAAAGTATCGTGATGAAGAGTTATGGAATCATCTCGTTTGTAACCTTTCTTCTTCTTGGAGGGATGTTTGTCATCTCTGAGGAGTTGATTGTGCTACTCTTTGGTCCCAAATGGCTCCCCTCTGTACACTTTTTTGAGATACTCGTACTGAGTGGCTTTGTGCGTCCTATGGGGGCGTTGATGATGAATATTTTATTGAGTCGTGGAAGGTCAAAAGTGGTCTTAAAGATGGCACTCTATAAAGTGACCATTGCACTACTAAACTTCGTGGTACTCTATCTTTGGGGGATGGATGCGTTTCTCTATGGATTGATTGTTGTTGGTATCTGGGATATTGGAATCAATATCTATTTCGCCTCTAAAGAGATAGTGCTTCCTATGCACTATTTCATCAAACCCTTTGTGGTGCAGTATGCGATTGGTATCGTAGCCGTAGTGATGACAGAGTGGTTGCTTGGGGGAGTCGATCAGGCGTTGTTTGTACTGTTGGTACTTAAGGGGTCGCTCTTTACGATCCTCTATATCGGACTTAATTATCTACTAAAGAGTGACTCATTTGAGCTCTTTATGGTACAGGTGCGACCACTATTAGCTAAAAAAAGAGGAGGAGATTTGTGATGAAAAAACGAATGGTTTTACTCTGGGGAGTATTGGGTATTGTCGTGATGGGGATGGGTGTTGTTGGGATGAAAACCATGACAATCCTCAAGAGTAGGGCAATGAGTTACCACTATGATGTAGCCACGGATTATCACTATGAGTTTAATCAGAGTCGTGCTTCGATCTTCACCTGCTCTCTAAAGGGTGGGGTGGTGACACTGCCTGATGGGGTCTCTCTAGCCAAGACAACCCTACTTAAGCTCCATATCGATACCACATGGAAGGGGGAGTATCTACAACCCTCTATCACACTCTCCTCGCAAGAGGATCAGCGTATCGCCTATCTGGAGCGTGGAGCCAAGGGGATACGCTACCTTAACCTCTCTCATCTAGGGAGTAATAAGCGCAAAACCATCAAGCTTCAAGGGGAGTATGTAACGATCAAAGACCAGCAGGTCTCTGTGATCTGCTTTGAGAAGCCAAAACAGAAAAATCCTACGATTATGGTGCTAGCACCCCACCCTGATGATGCCGAGATCGCAGCATTTGGTCTCTATAGTGAGAGTAACCGCTCCTATGTGGTCACCATCACCGCAGGGGATGCAGGAGCTTTTATGTATGATGAACTCTATCGGGATCCTGTACGCCACTACCTCAAAAAAGGGGAGCTTCGGACTTGGGATAGCTTGATGGTACCTCGTTTGGGTGGTGTGAGTGGTGAGCAGATTGTCAATCTTGGGTTTTTTGATGGGACTTTGGCACAGATGTATCAAGATCAAAACCATACGGTGGTGGGACGCTACACCAAGATAGGGGATATCTCTACCTATCGTAAGCAAAATAGTTCCCTCTTATCCAAGGGGTTGGTCGGGGAGGCAAACTGGAGAGGCTTGGTCGATAATCTAAGCTATCTACTTCAAGAGATTCGACCTGATATTATCGTCACTCCCTATCCACTGATCGATAATCACCCTGACCATCAGTTGACCACTGTGGCACTGCTTGAAGCGATCAAAAAGGTGGGATTGGTAGAGGGGAGCCTCTATCTCTATACCAACCACTTTCGCTATACTGAGTACTATCCGTATGGTGATGAGGGAGGGAGTCTCTCTCTACCACCTGCTCTTGAGGCGGATACCTACTTTGATGCACTCTACTCCTACCCTCTCTCTAGCGTGACGCAGAAGAGTAAACTCCTCGCCCTTGAAGCGATGCATGATCTACGACTCGATACCCAGTGGCGATCCCCCCTAGAGAACTACCGTTTGGGTTGGAAGCAGTTGAGAGAGCAGGCAAAAGGGATAGATGACTCCTACTTTAGGCGGGGGGTGCGAGCCAATGAACTCTTCTTTGTGATTGATATCGCCAATCTCTCTAAGACGCGTGTCAAGCAGGTACTCTCTCCACGGAGTCTACCATGATAGCCAAAACCCAAGAGGAGATTATGGCACGATGGCAGGGGGAGGCTAGTATTCCATTGGTAAGTATCTGTATGCGTACCTATAACCTTGAAGCCTATGTCGAAGAGGCACTCGATAGCTTTTTGATGCAGGAGACGGCGTTTCCTTTTGAGATTGTGATAGATGATGACTGCTCAACGGATGGAACTGTAGCGATACTGAGACGCTACGAAGCCAAATTTCCTACGATTATCCGAGCCAATTTTTTAGATAAAAATATCGGTGTACGAGAGAACTTTATACGCAATATCCAACGGGCAAGAGGGAAGTATATTGCACCATGTGATGGGGATGACTACTGGCAAGATCCTCTCAATCTCCAAAAACATATAGCATTTTTAGAACATAATCATGACTATGTTGTCAGCTACTCTCCTATGCAGACACGCTTTGAAGATCCCGCAATGGAGCAGGAGTTTGTCTGGAGTGAGGCAGATAGAACAGGAGAGGAGATCCAAAGAGAGTTTTTGGGGACAGGTATCTGTGCAGTGTGTTTTAGAAATGTGGAGATTTTGCATGCCTATCCTTTTGAGCATCACTGTGCCCCTATCGATGATAACTTCTTGGCTTCACTTCTTGGTGCTTATGGAGCAGGGAAGTTTCTCCGTGAGATCAAGCCCGCAATCTACCGACACCACGGAGCAAGTGATTATAGTAGTAAGAGTCTCTACCAAAAAGCAGTGATGTATGAGCAGAACTACTTTGCACTCTACAGCTACTACCGCCGTATCGGTGAGGAGGCGTTGAGTGGCTATTTTTATGATAAGATGATGGCGTATGGTTTGATCGTGCATCGCCGAAGGTATTATGCAACACTCCTCTACCAAGAGGGGTTAAAGTGGCTGAGAGCAAGACTCTCTAGGCTAGTGAGATAGGAAAAAATTAAGAGAGAAGAGGAGGGGTGAGATGTGTGGTTTTGTAGGGGTATTCTCCCATCATAAAAAAGCCAAAGAGCAGAGAGATTTTGTCCTATGGGCTAATCAAACTATGGCTCGAAGAGGACCTGATTCAGAGGGGATTTGGAGTAGTGAGGATATGGTTCTTGGGTTTAGACGACTGGCGATTAGGGATTTGAAGCGTGAAGCAGATCAGCCGATGCACTCGGTATGTCAACGCTATGTCCTCGTCTTCAATGGAGAACTCTATGCGATTGAGTCACTGCGTGATAGGCTAAGAGAGAGCTATCAAGTCACCTTTACAACGACCTCAGATACCGAGGTGTTGCTCTATGCTCTGATCCATCAAGGGGTAGAGAAGACACTTCAGATGATAGATGGGATCTTCGCCTTTGCATTTTATGATAAATCAGAAAACTCCTTGGTGGTAGCAAGAGATAGAAGTGGGATTAAGCCACTCTATATCTTGCGTAGTGAAGAGGGGGTGGTCATCTCCTCTCAATATGACCACATCACCAATCATGAATGGAACGCTCAAGAGATCGATCCCTCGGCACTCAAAAGCTATCTACAGTTTGGCTATATCCCTAATGGATATGCCTTATACAAAGATACCTACTCTCTACCCAATGGGAGTTATCAACGCTTTGATAGAGATAATCCCTCCCACCCTCTCTTCTATTATGAGTATGGAAAAGAGGAGGAGCCTATCGTAGGATTAGAGCAGACTATCGCAGATGAGGTCTCAAATCAGTTGGTGAGTGATGTCCCTGTAGGGGTGTTTTTGTCTGGTGGGGTTGACTCTCCCTTAGTTGCACAAGCTGCGTCACAGCAACAAGATAGCATCTCAGGTTTTACCATTGATGTAGAGGATAAACGCTTTTCAGAGGGGGAGATTGCCCTAGCGTATGCGAAGAAGTTTGAGGTCTCTGCCTATGTAAAGCGGATTGAAGCGGAGGATCTCTTGGGGTTGATTGAGGAGAATATTCAAGCCTATAGTGAACCCTTTAATGACTTCTCCTCACTCCCTACCCTTATGGTCTCTCGTATGGCAAAAGAGCAGGTGACTGTCTGCCTCTCAGGGGATGGAGGAGATGAGCTGTTTTATGGCTATGATCGTGATAAAAACTACTTTGAGCTACTCAAACGACTCAATAAGTTTGGCAAGGTCAATAGAGTTTCACTACTCTATGCTATTGTTAAGAGTCGTTTGGACAAGGGGAAGGTGCTTCCTAAACGGCTTCTCAAGTTTCCCTCACTGGAGGCGTACTATATCGCAGAGAACTCTGTCACCGATGGAAAACAGATGGCAGACTACTTGATTGATACAACGGTCTATCTGCCTAAGACACTAGAGAAGTACCTCGATGAGGTAGGTGATAAGATCAATACGCTTGAGGATGCCATGGATGCTGCACGCAAGATTGATATGGAGTTACAGTTACCGCGTATCCTACTCAAGGTGGATCGTGCTTCGATGTATCATAGTCTTGAGGTGCGTGTACCACTCCTCTCTAAACGGCTCTTAAGCCTCTCTGAATCGTATCGTTTCTCTGAGTGTATTGTCACGCGTGATGGTAAGGCACAAGGGAAATACCCGCTAAAGGCGTTACTGAGTAAACTCTCCGCCTCGACGGTTCCTTTTATGTCAAAAAAAGGGTTTACGATTCCCTTGGATGCGTGGTTACATGGAGTATTAAAAGAAGAGGTCTATAAGACCCTACAACAGATGCCTCAAGCACTGCGTCCCTATCTCAAAGAGGAGAAGATTACCCACTTCCTCCATAAGTTTTATGAGCAAAGAGCATTGGACCCTTGGGCAATTTGGGGGCTTTTTACCCTAGTAAAGTGGCATGAGTACCACACCAATCAGTATAAGAAACCCTCCCTTAACGCATCTTAGAGATAGATGCGTTTAAGGATTTTATGGATAAGTTTGCTTCGTAAGAGCCACGGTTTTTTAAGGAGCGTATGGAGGATGACGGCTTTAACGGCACCTTTGTACCGACTATCTTGGAGAATGGCATGGTAGAAGTAGAAGGGTTTTGTCTTCTGTTTGCCTGACATATAGATAAGTTTATCGATACTCTCAGGAGAGAGAGTGGGGATAAAGTAGGCAAACGCATCATCTAGATCACGCAGATAGAGATCCTCTGTGCCTGCATTTTGGATTGAGGTGGTGGCTTGTTCTCGATTGAGAATCATCTCATCTATCATCTCAAACCTAAACCCCTGCATCGCAAGATAGATCATCGTTGTCATATCCGAAGGAGAGGAGTTGTGATCGACGGGGAGGAAACTACCATACTCAATCAGAGAGGCTCTGCTGTAGCAAGTCCCCGTGGGTTGAAGCCCACCATAGAGGAACATCAACGGGGCAAACTCCCCTACGACTATCTCATTGTAGTTAAAGCCCGCTTCATAGATCGCTTTCTCTGCAAAGTCTTTAAAGATGGTATGACCCCAGACGATATACTTTTGGGGGAATCGTCTTTTTTTGAGTTGGTAGTAGAGTGTCTCAATCGCATGCTCCTCTAGGGTATCATCTGCATGACAAAAGATGACATAGTCTCCTAAGGCATGCTGGAGGCAGGCGTTGTGGTTCTCCATGAGGGAGATGCGTTGTTCTAGGGTGATGACACGAATCTTTGGGTTCTCCTGATAGCGTGAGAGGATCTTGGGGACACTATCGGTACTCGCATCATCGAGGATAAGTATCTCATAGGGGATATCCCCCTTCTGCTTCAAACAGGAGTTGATGGTCTTCTCTATAGTCTTCTCATTGTTGTAGACGGGTATGGTAATGCTAAATAGTAGGTCACTCATCGTTTTCCTTTTGTATAATCTTAGATTCAGTACGATCAATTAGCGTCGCAACGGCTTTGGCTGTCATGAGACTCCCCTTGCTGTTGAGGTGTTCACGGTCAGCAAAGTACGCATCGCCAAGATGTAGCTGTGGATGGAGGTCGAGAAACACCCCACCCGCATCGGTAACAATACGCTGTGTCTCTTGGATAAAGCTACGGCGTGCTTGTGCAATCTCTTTATAATGCTTTAGCATATAGGCACGATAGGGTTCAGCGATAAAGTAAAAGGCTATCCCTTGTTTGTGCAGTGCCTTAGCTACTCGTTGGAGTGCCTGATAATCCTCTTGGAAGAGCAGGGTGTCAAGGGGAGGGGTAGCATACATCTTGTGGTTGATCTTGTCACCATACATCTCAAGAGGTACACTCCCCGAAGCATCAAAGGAGAGTCCATGGTTGGTGGTATTGGGGCGATACTTCTTCTCCCACTGCCAGTGGTTTTTAGCAAATTCTAGTAGGTGCTTGTAGGTGTAGATGGTGTAGTGTAGATCGATCTTCTCCCGACCGAGTAGGAGATAGGTTCGTGCGGCATCTATCTCTGATGACTCAAAAGTATTGGCACCCGACCAATCCTCATACTGTGCGGAGTAGATGACCCGTTTGAGATTGGGAAAGAGCGAGAAGAGTTTTGAGAGCTGTTCTATCTGTGGCGCTTGAAGTCCAAGTGCGGAGAAGTTGAGTAGATGATGGATGGTTTTAGCACTACGCTCTAGCTCTAGCCCTTGGAGGTTATTGAGTCCGATGGAGGAGCCGACAATGATGGTATCAATCGCCTCTCTACGCTCCATATCTCGAATAAACTTCATCTTCGCATCAAGAGAGATACGATGAAACAGAGGGATAGGGTAACTTTTGGCATAGTGATAGACATAGAGAAAGGATCCCCCAAAAAGCAGAAGGAGAATTAACATAAGTCTTTTTACATAGGTTTTATACTTTAACATAGCCAATGCTCCTAAAAATTAAAATAGATAAATTCACTTTTGCGATAGAGGATAAAAATCGAAAGTAAAAAAAGAACGGTTGCAAGCATATGAAGCATCGTGGGTTTGAACTGGTCACGCCACTGCATAGAGTTTTTCATACCCACGACCACGACAAATCCACAGATGAGCCATAGTATCGTATAGAAATCCCCATGAATACCATTGATCCACCCGCCAAAAGTGATCCCAAGTGGTTTAAGGAAATCGAGTCTACTCTCCAGAGCAGCAGGGAAGATCAAAGCACCTGCGAACATACCATGAAGTACTTTGATCGCATCACTCCACTCCTTGGCACGGAAGAAGACCCATGCGATATTGACAAAGTTGAAAGTGATAAACCATGCCAGCAGGGCAGGGAGTGTGATCCCAAGTTTTTGCCACGCTCGATGGACCATCAAGGCGATACCGTGTAGGGCACCCCAAAAGACAAAAGTCCATCCCGCTCCATGCCAAATCCCCCCCAGTAGGAAGGTGGCAAAGAGATTGAGATAGGTACGAAGCTCCCCTTTGCGGTTGCCCCCTAGTGGGATATAGAGATAGTCCTTGAGAAAGCGTGAGAGGGTGATATGCCAGCGTCTCCAAAATGATTGAATCGAGAGAGCCTTATAGGGAGAGTTGAAGTTGATAGGAAGGGTGATATTAAACAGGAGTGCCAACCCAATCGCCATATCGGTATAGCCACTAAAGTCAAAGTAGAGCTGAAAGGTATAGCTCAGTGAAGTTGCCCACGCTTCAATCATCTCCAGCTTGGTCGCCACATCAAACCCCTCAGTCGCCCAGATAGCAAAGGTGTCTGCTATAGCAACTTTCTTGAAGAGTCCCATAGAGAAGATAAAGAGTCCTAGAGCGATATTGTGGTAGTTGATAACCTTGTTGCGTAGTGTGGCAAACTGAGGCATCATCTCTTTGTGGTGGACGATAGGACCAGCGATGAGTTGAGGAAAGAAGGTAACAAAGACCGCGTAGTTGAGAAAATCATACTCTTTGGTCTCACTACGGTAGCTATCGACTAGATAGGCGATCTGTTGAAAGGTATAAAAAGAGATCGCCAAGGGGAGGGCAAGGTGAAGCAGTGAGAGACTCCCCCCTGTGAGAAGATTGAAGTTCTCGATAAAAAAGTCTGAGTATTTAAAGTACCCAAGCAGAGCAAGGTTGGCAACAATCCCAACGCTGAGTAGATTTCTTTTACTACAACAGCGTCGCTTCTGCTCATAGCGAGCCAGTTGTCCCCCGAGGCTATAGTTGAAGAGCATAGAGACAAGAATCAACGGAAGATAGGCGACATTCCACCAGCTATAGAAGAAGAGTGAGGCGAAGACTAAAAAGCCTTTGCTTAGCTCTGTGAGGTGTTGTTTATTGAGATAGAAGTAGATAAAAAAGGTGATAGGGAGAAAAAGAAAAATAAATTCATAGGAATTAAATAGCATTACCGCACTCCTCTCCTTTGAGTTATACCTCTATTTTACACTCTTTTGGCTCACACGATGATAAAAATCTTCGAGTTTTTTGATATGAAAATTGATCTCAAACTCTTTGGCAATCACCTCTCGGTTGAGTGGCATTCGCTTCCAGCTGAGTATATCTGCCATACGCGTAGCATAGTGTTGGATATCCCGCTCTTTGACAAGGTAGCCATTGACCCCATCGGTGACAAGCTCAGGGATACCTGAGTGGTAGGTACTAATGACAGGCAACTCCATCGCCATCGCCTCCATCAGTGCATTGGGGATCCCCTCTTGGTTGCCATCCTCTGTGGTGATACTATGATGGACAAAGGCATCGGCTTGTTGCATGAGTGCCTTGGCCTCCAGAGGAGAGACAAACCCAACAAACTCTACTAACTCACTCAACCCCAACTGCTCTACCAGTGTGACCAAGGAGGCTTTGCGTTCACCATCACCTGTTAAGATGAGTTTAAATGCTTTGGAGGGATGACTTTGAAGCAATATGGCAAAGGCGTGGAGGGTATACTCTATCCCTTTTCGCTCTTCAAGTGAGGAGACTTGAAGAAAGGTGAAGGGGGCAGAGGAGTCTTTGGGCTTCGATGGGCTTAGAGCAAATTTAGTCAAATCGATACCACTATGAAGAATCATACTCCCTTCTACACCAATCCCCTTGGCTTTAAGGTTTTTTCTCAGAGAATTTGCCACAAAGATAGCGTGGTAGTTTGGTCTACTTAACACCTCTTTGAGGCGTTTGACATAGGCTTTTTTGTGGAGTAGATTACTCGCATCATGTCCACGAAACTGTATTACGAGTGGTATGCTATGATCTTCTAGATTATCGATAAGCTTGAGTGCTTGAATACCAAATTGACAATGGATAATATCGGGTTTGAATGTCTCAATTGTCTCCTTGATGGTTTGAGCAAAGGATTGATTGTAGTAGTCCATCTTGATATCAAGTTTTAAGGCTAATCGCTGAAGGATAGAGAGTCTAAAGGGGGACTCCTCCACGACTTTAATCCTATCATAGAGTGGGTAGTTTCCTGAGTCAGTAATAGTGTCACAGATAAAGAGTAGGTCATGGTTTTTGGAGAGGTAGAGAGCATCTTGATGGATAAAGGTCTCGGTCACACTACCAATAGAACGAGCGTACATTAGTATTTTCATAGTTCATTCCTTTCCTTCTTCTATTTTTTATTAAAAAAACTGTATTAAATCATAGCATTATTCCTAAGCTTTCAGGCTTAGCCTCTACTCTTTTAGAGAGCTAAAAGTGCTTTTGTCGTAAAATAGACAAAAATAAGGTTGAACCATGTTGAATAGCCCAAAAGTTTCAATTTTGATACCACTTTATAATGCACAGCACTATATTGGTGAGACGATAGAGTCTTGTCTTAATCAGAGTTATTCTAATATTGAGATTATTATTGTAGATGATGGTTCAACCGATGAGAGTGTATCTATTGTACGAGTGTATGAGCAAAAATATCAGCATATCTCTCTCTATACACAACCCAATAGTGGAGCATCCGTAGCACGCAATAGGGCATTTAGCTATGCTACGGGAAGTTATATCCAATATTTAGATGCAGATGACCTTTTAGATCCAGACAAGATTCGTCTACAAGTTAAAGCACTTAAAAGTCAAAATAGTCGAAGCGTTGCTTTTGGACGCTGGGGTATATTTTATGAGAGTATTGAAAATGTTTTGTGGAAAAGCCCTCCAGTTAATCATAATTATGACAAGACTGAAGAGTTTTTGATTGAGTTATGGTATAGTGGTATGGCTATGGTGATTTATACTTGGTTGATTCCTCGTAGTTTGATTGAAGAGAGTTTGGGATGGAATGAAGCTCTCTCTAGTAATGATGATGGAGAGTTCTCTGCACGGATTGTAATGCGTGCGACAAAGCTTATTTTTGTTGAAGAGAGTATAGGCTATTATCGTAAAGATAATCAAGATAGTCTCTCTAAAAAGGTTTCGTATCGTGCATTAGCTTCTGTATTGGACTCCTATACAACCTATATGAAATTGATGGAAAAAAGTTTAGGTAAGGATAAAGTAAGGGAGAGCTTAGCACTTATTTACTCTAGGTATATTCTATTTATTGAGGATGAGGAGTTAGGGTATGATATATTAAAAAAGGAAGCCGAATATATGTTGTATACATTAGGTTATCAAAAACCTCTCTATAGAGATAAGTGGTATAATCATATACTTGTTATGTTAGTTGGACGAAAGAGGGCAAGAGAGATCAAACAGCGTATCAAAAACATATTAAGTTAGGTTTGTTTTCTCTTGATAGAGTGTTTCAATATGTTGAAGCATCTGTTTTGCTAATAATTGACGATTGTAGGCTTGAGCTAAGGCTGAACATCCTTTTTGATATCTACTATAAGCTTCCTTATCTTTAGCTAAGCGGTAGACTTTTGATATAAAGTCATCTTCCTCTTCGGGTTTAAAACAGAGTCCTGCATGATAGTGTTCAAGAATCTTTTGAGCTTCTCCTTCTACACCCAGTAGGGTGGGTTTTTGCATAGCAGATGCTTCAAATATTTTAGAAGGTATAACGGTTTTAAAGGTATCAGATTTTATTAATGGGGCAAGTGAAACATCAATAATCGAGAGGTATCTAGGCACCTCTTCTTTTGGAATTGAATCTAAAAATGTAATATTTTTTAATGATAGTTTTGATGCGAGTTCAATGATGGTTGATTTCATAGAACCATCTCCAATAAAGAGAAAATGAATAGAGTCTGAGTCTATTTTTGCAATAGATTGAACAATAAAATCTAGACTATGAGCCATACCATGTGTACCAATATAGCCAAAAACAAACTTATTAGTGAGATTGAGTTCCTTTAGTAGCTGTTGTTCTTTTTTACGCATAAAAAAATATTTAATATTTGCTCCATTGGTGATGACTTTAATCTTTTCTGCATCCACTCCTCGTTTTATGAGATTTTCTTTAAAGGCATTGGTTACAGGAATGATGTAGTTTGCATCGTGATAGAGGGCTAGTTCAATCTTCTCTAATAATCGTAGGGCAATGCCCTCTTTCATTGCACCAACTGTGCGTATTGATTCTGGCCAAAGATCTCTTAGTTCAAAAATCCATGGTTTAGATCGTATTTTAGAGATGCCCCATGCGGACCATGTTGTAAAAAATTGTGGAGATGTCGCGATGATAATATCATGCTTTTGAAAAACACCAACTAAAAATGCCATGATAGAGAAGCTAAAATAATCTAAAACTCTTTTGATAAAACCATTATTTGGTGCGATATAACTCCAAACTCGGATAATGGTTATCCCCTCATGTATCTCTTTTTGGTAGAGTTTGTTTTTATACCCTTGATAGACTTTACCATTTGGAAAATTTGGTGTACAAGTAATGATAGTAATCTCAGCACCAGATTGAATCCACTCTCTACAGTGTTCATATGTACGTGTTGCAGGAGCATTAACTTCAGGTGGAAAATTATCTGTAATAAAAAGAATCTTCATAATAGTATCTCAACTTCTAAGTATTTACTAAAGGGTATCTCAATAACCTTCGCAGTTATAAGTTTATTAAACTCTGAAGCATAATTATACTCCTTAATATTGAAGTTTACACTCTCATCATTTTTAATGTTTAGTTGTATGCCATTTGCAAGGATAGTATGATGAGTCTGTTGAAGTTTAATCTCTGGATGAAAATGAAGTCTAGCAATGGCATGATAAGATTTGGAACTTAAAATTTCATCAATAATCTTAATTGTTCTCTTTTCAAAGAAAAAGGTTCTTCTATGGAGTGCATTGAAGTGTTTTTGATACCCATTATGGATTGCTTGGATAGAGTGTGGTGTTTCTATAATTTCTTGAACAGAGGCACGACTACCAACTCTGAAACTACTCCATACATCACTTTGATTATGTGATTCTAAGACCACAGTATTGTGAGCATATGTTGAACGCTCAATATGGCGACGAGTATTATTCTCATAGGTTGATGTCCCTGTATCAACAATAAAAGGAGTATGGTTAATATGAAGTTCGAAATTGAATATATCACTATGTGTATGACCTGGGATATAGTGTGCTTCTATTGAACCAATATCTATAATCATTTCATAATTGTTTTGTCTGATTTTTCGATACCCACTCTCGTTAAGTTTGATAGTAGCTAAGGGGGTGATACCAAGGCTAGAGCTATAGCTATTGAGTTGTTTTGTCGTAGGTGCAATAGTGTTAGCACTATCATTCAATAGTGGGATTGAACCATCTTTATAGCTAATCTGATTAAGCCAAGCCATCATCTTGGTAGCGGTATTTTTTAGGAGTATTAGTAGTTCATCTCTTTGCCAATGATTATGCTGAATGAGGTTAATAGCTTCTAGCACTCTAAATAGTATGAGTTGATGATACATAGGACTCAGTTCAAAGTGTCCACCATCTTGCATAATTTGTTCTTTAAGTTCTTCGCTTAATAGTTTATTAGCTTTCTCATAGAGAGAGTGATCCTGAAAATAGTATGCTCCAAAGAGTAGTGAAAAAGCATTTTCAAGAAGATGATTTCCAAGAAGGTGATACTCTAGGTTATTTAAAAGTATCCTATATTGTTGATAAAGAGATAGAGAAATTTTTAGATCTTCAATATGGTAGTAGCTTATGAATTTAATCCAGTTCACTGTTCTAAGGGAGGAAGGAAAAGGCTCTATAGCATCTTTAAGTGTATGAAACTGATTGATAAAATCATAGATTAAAGATAGCCCCTCCTCTTTAGTTATATTCTCCTGGTGTAGGTAGTCAAAGTAGTTTAGATTATAAGTCCAGAGCTTACCATAATTAGAATAGTTCCAGTTGATTTTAGATGAAAATTTATAGCGTTGATTGAGAAATGTAAATGTTTGAGAAGGCGTATAGGTATGGTAATTATGAGGGAAAGAAGAGAGTATAAGGGGGTGACTTTTTAGAGAAGAAGTTTTACTATAGTCGTTGTGCTGGAAAAAGTTATTTTTAAACTGTCGTCGTAACCAATAGAAGAGTCTAAAATAAATCTGTATACCCCGAAGATATTTAATTGTCTCTAGAAATCTAAAAAAGTTATGCATAGTCTATATGTATTAAAAACTGTTTTGTTTGTGTTTCAGCATTAAAATCATTAAATTTTCGATAAGCATATTGAGACATTATAGGATAATTTTGAGATGTAAAGGCATAGATTTTTTCAAGTAGTTGATCAACAGATTTTGGTTCAATTAAAAAACCCGTTTGAGTATGGTCTACAATCTCCATAATACCTTGAAGATTTGTGGAGATAACGGGAATACCAAGTGAATAGGCTTCAATAATAATACCAGGGTATCCCTCTCCTTTGTAATAGGTGGGTAGGAGTAGAACATCATAGGTGTTTAAGGTCGCGAGTACCTCTTGAGGAGAGAGTATATCTTTATAGGAGATCTGTTCTTGTCTAAAGTACTCCTTAGAGTAGTTATTATCATCAATAGGACCATAGATATCAATACTATAAGTATCAGGTAAAAGTTTAGAAGCTTGTATAATCTCATTTATACCTTTTTGATGTTTCACTGAACTAATAAATACAAACTTCTTATGATAGCTTCTGGGTAGTAGAGGAGTAATAGTCTGTTCTCTTACATTTGGAAACCAAAAAATATACGGGTTTAGTGGTTGAAAAAAGTTGACAAGAGAGTGTAGCTCAAAAAAGAGTGTATCAACATGCTTATAAATCATATGAATAAACTTTTTTTTGAAATAGTGGCTTTCTTGATATATGCGTGAGGCTTCTCCTCCAAATTTTCTAAGACTGACATGTTTAGAGAAGATTTTTCCTATAAGGATAAGTAGTGGTCCAAAAATAAGATAGTCTCTAGAACTATGTAAAGAGAGATGTGTAGATGATTTCTGTTTTAGAATAATTTGTAAAAAAATTGAAAAATATGCATGCCATCGATTGGGATAGTTATGTTTGTTCGTATCGATAACAGAATAGGAGATATTATGAGAATCAAGTTGATAAATGAGGTTTTCAAATAGTGTAATAGCCCCTCCTACTACAGAGAGATTATCTTGATTGAGTCTTGGTCCAATTAAAAGTAATTTCATAATAAACTCCTCCCTTAGGCTCTTGTATTATAACTTAATAATATAATATAGAGTATTAAGTGTCATAATACCAAATAGATAATAGAGTATAGTATATTTGATTTTGTCTCTAGGGCTATAGAGAAAAAAGTATAAGCTTACAATATAGATAATAGGGTAAACACTCATCATCCTTCTTGCCATAGGCTCTGAAGACATAAGAAGTAAGACTAATAATGCAAGAAGAAGTAGTGTAATAGTTTTTTGATTAAGATGTCTTTGTAAATTTTTTTGAATGATTGTATAGAGCATAGAGATAAAGATAAGAGGCCAGAAAATACCACTTAATGCTTCTGGAAATCTATCTATAGCATTAAAAAATGGAAAAGGTTGTATCTGTCCAAAAAGAAGTTTAGTGATAGTATTAAGCGGAAAAGGGAGTTTATTGAGAAGAAGACCGATAGAACTACTTGACGCGTGTGTTAAGGCCTTTGTTGTATTAATTTCACTTCTCATATTGATCATAGCCATCAATTTTCCTGATATTAATAATACAATAAAAATAAAAAGCGTTATAAAAAAAAGATATAAAATAAATCGTAAATTTTTGGAACGAATCGTCTGAATATAAAAATAACTGTAAAGTAGTAAAATCCCAAAGAGTACAAGTCCCGATTCAGTTCTAAGGTAGAGTGTAATAGAGGCAATTATAAAAATAAAGAAAAAATTAAGCTTACTGTTGGGTTGAAAAAAAAGGTAAATAACAAGCATATAGGCTAAGGCAATATCGGTATCTCTCATAAGTGAGGTAGAGTAGATAAACATAGCAGAGAGTAGCGAATAGACAAGGGTTGCACGAAGTGCAAAGTGTGCATTTTTGAACTGGAATTTCAGTGTTGAATAGAGAATAACAGAGAAAAGTGAAGCAAAAAAAGGTGATAATAGTTTCTGTACAAGGATATTATTTTCTCCATCAATAATATGGGATAGAAGATTAATAGTTCCTGAGAACATAACATGTAATGGAAGATCATGCATTGGATACGAAGCAAAGCTAAAGAGAGTTAAAAAATGTTTTTCACCCGTAAGATAGGGAAGAGAAAGATCAGAAAAGTGATAAAAAGTCTTATCATCTGGATAGTCAAATGGCAGTTTATTTGGATAGAAAGTAAGAAGAATAGAATCATGTAGTAAAATATAGATAAGCAATAGAGAAAAAATAGAAATAAAGAGTTTTATTTTGATTAGTTTATCTTCATTTGACAAGCTGATAATGGCTATACTACCAAGTAGTATCATCAGAGAATAGATAATAATTGGTGAGAGGTAGAGATTAAAAGAGAAGAGGTTAAGAGATAAAAAAGAGAGTAAAAAAGTAGTTGTAGCTAAGAGATTTAAGTGTATTGAATTATTGATATTATCTTTCATTTGCTTGAATGTTAGTAAACATAAAGTTCTGCAATCTTCTATCCTAATGTATGATTTTTTTATTATATCTTGACTTTTATATATATAGCTTAATGATAAATAGGGAGAGAGTATGAAAAGAATTGGTATTGTTGTAAATCGAATTGATCGAGGAGCTGCTGAACTTTTAGAGGTACATTTAGCCCAAGAATTGGTAAAGTTGGGTTACTATGTTTGTATTATTCCACTCTATTCTGTAGATCGTTTTCAGGATAGAGAGATAGAAGAAAACTTGTTACGGTATGTCTCTGCTATTAGTAGAGTAGAGTATGATTTGAAATCAAAGCCTTTAAGGTTGTTCTCTAATCTTTTACATATTCGGAAGATGCATTTAGATATTATTATTTCTCATAATAGAGGTACAGATTTTGTAACATTTTTGTTAGCATTGGGAACAAAAACTAAAAAGATTAAAGCATTTCATGAATATTATGAACCAATAGATCTTTCTAGCCCAAAAGATTATGTCTGGTCTTGGATAATACAATCTTTTGATTATAGTTATCATATAACACAACACTCCTTAGTAACAAATAGAGAGACTTTTCAGCTGGATAAAGATAAAAGTTCTGTTGTTCTGAATGTATTAGAGAAGAGAGAAGAGAGAAGAGAATCATTTCCATTACAAAGTAGATTTCAATTACCAAAGGGAGCTCGTGTAATCTTAACTGTGGCAAGGATTGTACCTAATAAAGGAATAGAACTTAATATTGATATAGTTGCACCTCTATTAAAAGAAGATCCCAATTTATATTATTTGATTGCAGGTGATACAGAACTTAATCCCAACTATTATGCGATGTTAATTGAAAAATTAAAAGAGTATCAAATAGAGAAGCAGGTACAGTTCATAGGATTTCAAAAGAGTATTACTTCTCTTATGAGAGAGGTTAACCTTCTATTACACTTTGCACGACATGAAGCATTTGGTCTGGTATTGATAGAGGCAATAAACACTTCTCTTCCTATTGTTGGAAGTGCGGTAGGTGGAATGCCAGATCTTTTAAAATATAGTTCTTTTCGTCTTTTTGGACTTAATCAACTGAATGAAGCTCGAGAAGAGGTTAGAGCATATCTCTATTTTAATAAAAAGGAAAACGCTGTGTTTAGGTCAGGCTTTGAAGATAGAACACATGCTGATAGAGCTCAGGAGATTTCTGTTATTTTTGATAAACTTTATTGTTAAATGTATTAGTCTCTATAATGAAAGATATTAATATTTCGTTTAATAATTTTTGCAGGGACTCCAACTGCAACACAGTTATCAGGAATACTCTCTAGGACAACAGCATTAGCACCAATTATACAGTTGTTTCCAATTGAAATGGGACCAATAATCTTTGCACCAGATGCGATAATAGAATTGTCTCCGATGATGGGTACTTTATAGTGCTTTGTTGTTCCACCAATTGTGACACCTGTATGAATAATAACATTGTTACCTATAATTGCTCGATGATGAATTACAACACCAATTCCACCGTAACCGATACGAGTTCCTTTTCCGATTCTAGCTCCAAGTCCTATATAACATCCAAAAAGAATACGAACAAAGAGTTTATTAAAAATGTTTGGAAGTAGTGGTATCTTTTTTTGCATAAGAAAAAATGCAATTTTATAAAAAAATAGAACAACTTTACTCATAGATAACTTCCTATATTGAGAGATAGTGCGTTCATAAGTGTATTATAGACTAAGTTATCAGGTTTAAGATAGTGATGATAGTAGTATGCATTATTGAGTCTCATTTGATAGCGTATATCCTCATTCTGATAGAGTAAAAGTGTTTTTTCAATACACTCATCAGGTGATTGAAATTCCAAAAAATTTTGATTAATTTGAAATGCTTTAGGAGGTGTATAGATAAGTTTTTCAGAAATAATTGCTTTAGACATAGCAACATACTCTCCAAATTTCCATCCAATAGAATTATGAAGTCCTGTTGTTGCAATACATATTGGATAGGATTGCAGTTGTTTAAGATAATTACTTTTTGTTGTGCTAGCAGGATTCGGAACAATCGCATCTTTATAGTACTTTTGGGTATAAGGAGTAGAAGAAAACCCACCATAAAAATCTTTTTTGAACTCCTTTTTCAAGACTCTGATACAGGAAGCACGTGTCTGATTAATCTCTTCAAGCTGTTCTGTTGCTTCTTGTGAAATATTTGGAAAGAGGGCAGGATCCCATGCTCGAACCATGAAGAGAATTTTTCTATTTTTATATTCCTCTGTAGGTAGGGTACACTCTATCTCTTTAAGTTTAGGAGCATTACTAATAGAGCTTGGAAAACTTAACGCTCTTAGGAGCATTCCTGCACGCTCTTTGAGTGTGATATTAGAGATAAAAAGAGTGCGTTTAATATTCTCTTTATCTATACTGTTAGGATAGACCCAATAGTTAAACCCTAAAGGTATAATAGGTGTAGATAATGTTTTTTTGATTTTTTCAATATAAGAAGAGAGATAACTACGTTTAAAATAGATATCGGAATTTTTAAGTGCTTTGAGATTGATCTCATAGCTATCATGCATATCATAGTAGAGTGTAAGTGATTGATTGACTAGAACTTGAATATGGTACTCTTGGGCATCTTTAAAAGGGTTGTCAGGATCTCTTTCATGATTTTTTAAATTATGTATATGAGACTTTAGAGTAATAAAACCCTGTTTTTGAAGTAAAAAGTACCCTGTTAAGATTTGTTGTGTATGCCCTTTTGAACCAAATACAGTAATGTCACAGTGTGGTACTGGCATACAACCCCCTTAAATCTTATCTCCTTAATTATAGCTACTCTCCAATTAAAGTTTACATTAGCTCCTATATGCTACGAATGTATAGGAGCCAACCTACTACTTAAGTGTATTCTCAAGACTAATGACTTTTGGGCTTGTTGTAAAAGTATTAGTTGTAAATGTATAGGCATTGGTATAACCTAGGTTTAATGCCTCTTCTGTTGTGTAGTTCTCCTCTGGTATCAGTACAGAAGAGGAAGAGTTTTTCCAAAGTGAACTCGTATTAATATTACTCTTTTCTTGATTAATAGTCGTATTGTTTAAATAAGAGAAATTAGACGTTGTCCAAAATAGAGCTTGTTGATCTCTACAATCTTTTAGAAGATTATCTTTTATCATAACTTGACTATTTTGATCTGCAAAGTAGAAGACTTTTCCTGATATACCACCAACACCATTAGATAAACCAATGTCAACAAATAGATTATCTGTAATTTCACTTTCCGATAAAGAATAGGGGAAACGATTATTGTCACCTGAACCAATTCCAGCCAGGGAATCAAAGAATAGATTTTGTTTAATTTTAAGGTACTTAACACCATAGTGGATAACAATTAATCCACCATGTGAACTTAATAGTGAGTTGGTACGGTCTGATTCTCTTGAACCCCACATATGATTATTAGTAATAATAATTGGATTATTAGGATTTTCAGATCCTACTTTGAGATCAATAGCATCTTCAGCATAAGCATATTTTCCTGTAGGAGTATAGTGTCCTCGACCATCTGTATAGATACGCTCATCGATGTAAATATCGTTACTATCAATAATTAATCCTTCACAATTTCCGTCTTGTAGAAGACCATCGGAATATCGTGGTCCCCGTACGGATTGAAAGCCATCTCCTTGATTAACAATCTCATTATTAATAATCTTGATATTTTTTGTTTCGTATGAATCTGCACCCCATTGCATAATGGAGATACAAACTCCATCCGCTACTCGATAAGGATGTGCCATATTTTGAAAACGACTATTTTGAATAGTATTATTATTCGATCGATCGGTAATAAGTATGGATTGAGCAATATTATCGGTAAATGCTCGATTGATTATATTATATGAAGAACCATTAGAGAGTTCAAGTGCCTTGGGTAGGTTATCATCAAAATTACTCCATCTATCAATGACCCAATAGCTAGCATGCTCAAGGCGTAAACCATAATTTGCTAGTTGACTCTTATCGAGTTTTCCAGGATGTGTATCATTGCCATTATTCAAGATAATATAGCGTCGTTTTTCTGCTGTTCCACTCGATGTTAGACTAATATGTCTAAGTGATCGATAATCTCCAGGAGAGACACAGAAGATTCGTTTATCACTACGGTTAATCGTACTCCAGTCTGCGTTACTTCGAATAAACTGTACTTCGGGATTGCTTGCGTCACAGCTAGGAAGAGTGACCTCTTCAAGATAAGGGTTTGTTTTGGTAGAGGTGGCTATGGGTGTTGAACCAGTGGTCTCTTCAGTGGTTGGGTTTGTCTCTATCGGAGCGGTAATCCCTGATGGAGTCATGGTGAAATCAATTGCCATTGATACAGTGAGTGGAAATAAGAGTGGTAAAAATATCTTTTTCATAATGTTATCCTTTTGCTTAACTAATGCTTAATCTTCTACACTATCACCAGAAGCGATAGGTGCAATAGTACCTGTGTAGTTTGCTCCGTATCGATTTTCATAATCATACGCTGCAAGTGTAAAGCTACTATTTGGTACGACTTCTAGTTCAAAGAAACCATCTTCATCGGTAGTAAGGTCTCTACTGATCCAGTTGGTTCCGATTGCTTGGACTCTTACATGACTTTTGGCTTCTCCATTGCCATCAACCATACGACCACGGTAGATTCCGCTCTCCTCTTCAAGGGGAAGGTTGATACTCCAAGTCCCAAGGTGTGAAACCTCTCCTTCGTAGGTACCATCCTGTTGTAACTCTGCTGTCCCCTCTTCAAACCACAACCCCTGCTCATAGTCATAATACCATAAAGGGAGAGTGGTTTGTTGCTCCAAAGAGGGTGTTGCATCAAATCGAAGGGTTATTGTTTCATTTGGTGCAAGTGTCAATGCCTCTCCACTGCTATCTTTGAGTAGAAGAGAGATTAACCCATAGCTACTAAACTGTACGGCTACTCCATTGCTATTGATTCCTGAAAAGTCACCAGTAAAAGCGTTTTTCCCCTCGATAGAAGTGATATCAAGGTAGGTGAGTTCGGCTCTATTTGTCCCCGTGTAGAGGTTTCCTTGACGGTCATTATAGGCTACAGAAGCATCGATGATAATATGTGCACCCTGAATCTCATCACTACTTGCATAGTCCCAATGATAGTTGTTGGGAGTCAGTGTATAGGATACATAGTTTGGTGTAGACTCATTGTTCTCTGTCAATGCCTTGATTTTAATGGTTGTTGCACCGATGAGGTACCCCTCTTTCTCAAAGCGTACAACCGCTTCATCACTAGCCGTTACCTGATTGAGCGTGTAGGCTCCTTGTGCATCGGTTGTGGTAGTTACATCCCCTAAGGTTACGGTTACATTGGCTAAGCCTCGACCTGTATGGCTATCTTTGACGATCCCTTGGTGTGTAATATTTGTAAGGGGTGCTACGACGCTAGGGTGTGTTGCAGGTGCGACACTTATTGTTTGTGTTGGTGTAGGGGTTGTAGTAGGTTGTTGTGTTACTACAGGTTGTGTCGTTGGTGTGATGACCGCAGGTGCTATAGGTGTGGTTGTTGGTGTCGCCGTAGGTTGTGTGACAGGTGCTGAGACGAGTGTCTGTGTAGGCGGTGTTGTGACGATAGTTTGTGTTGATAGGGTACTAGGTGTCACGGTTGTTGGTGTCGTTGTTGGTGTGGTACCAGAGACGATGATCTCTATCGTATGTGTTGTATTGGTTGGTGTGGTTTCGATTGTAGCGGTTGTTCCCTCTGGAGCTGTACTACATCCCGCAACGATTGCTGCAAATGAGAGCATGATTAAACTATTTTTGATTTGAGTCGTTGTACACATTTGATTATCCTTAAAAATGATTTAGATTTTTAAAATAATCTATAAATATGTTAGATAATAAAGATAGAGATAAGATCTTATAGGAGTAAAACTTATAAAAATAAGCGTTCCATCTGCCGTTAAACAGACGGATGCAACCCAGCTATCTTCTCTCGAAGACCTGAGGCTTTCCGTCCCCACTTCACAGTAGGTTTGGCCTAATATTCTTATTGCTAAAATTATAACTAAAACTATTTTAGATTATAACGAGCTTTTACTTCTGAGTGAACAAGGCTTTCTGCCCGCTCTCTCAAGCTTTATGTCCGAATTATAATATAACTCCATTACCTCTCCATTACCTCTCGTAACACAACTTTGCACGCTCTTTGGTTTTATCCTCTTTTGTGGTGGGGTATCCTTAAGGAGCAAGAGGCTTTAGCTATACTATGTAACTTGATAACCAAAGGATAGATATGCGTTTAAAGATAATGAGTGGGATTTTGGCTCTAGGTGTTTTGATTGGGTGTGGGGGTACTACCACTGAGCAGGGTGACACAGAGGGTATTACCTATCAAGAGGATCTCTTGGCCAATCGACTCAATCCTCATAGAGGGTTTTATGATGCAGATTACCCCCTTACAGCTCAGAAGTCCTATAATATGTTTGAAGAGGTACGAGAGGATGGCTACACACTGGTCTATGCCCCACTGGATCTTGAGGCGTATCAGACGACGACACAGCTACCCAGTAGCCTGATTGCGACTATCACACAGAACCTCTCTGATGCCAATGCCAGCGGTGTGAAGCTAATCTTTCGGGTCAAGTATCGTAATGATAGCTCAGGTGATGACCCGACCAAAGCGATTATCTTAGGGCATCTCGATCAGCTCAAATCACTACTTCAACGCTACAGCTCAACGATCTCAGTCGTACAAGCGGGATGTATTGGCGCATGGGGGGAGTGGCATAGCTTCACAGGGGAGTTTGAAGCAAGTGACCCTAACTACAAAGCCAACCGTAAAGCGATTATTGAGAAGCTTGTAGAGCTCTTTCCCGATAAGTATATACAGATACGCACCCCCATGCACAAAGAGCTACTCTTTGGTACAGCTACTACCTACCGCGAGGCAGGAGAAGAGGGGAAGATCACAGAGGCTATCGCCTATACAGAGGATATCCGAGCCAAAGTAGGACATCACAATGACTGTGTCTTGGCAAGTAGTACCGATATGGGTACCTACCCATCAGATAGTATTGCGTTTTGGAAATCGTATGTGATCAATGATGCGAAGTATGCTCCCGTTGGTGGAGAGACTTGTGGGATAGGCTCTGGGAGTGATGCAACACTCTCTGATTGTAGCAGTGCTCTAGCAGAGTTTAAGCGTATGCACTACTCCTATCTCAATGATGCCTATCATCCAGATGTCCTACAGAAGTGGAAGGATGGGGGGTGCTATAGCGAGATACGCGATAACTTAGGGTATCGTTTGGTAGCCCAGAAACTTCTACTTGATCCCACACCCCAACAGCTTGGTGTCTCACTCACACTGATCAATAAGGGCTACGCTGCTCCCTATGTTAAGCCCCCTGTCGCACTGGTACTGCAAGGAACGACAGAGCGGTATCGTTTTGAGCAGGATATTGATATCCGCCAGTTTCAGCCCCAAGAGAGCCAAGAGATTAGAGCAGATCTCTCGTTGAAGGGGATAGCCAAAGGGAGCTACTGCCTCTACCTTGAGATAGGAGAGGGTGACGCTGCTATGAGGCTCTCCAATAGCAATCTCTGGGACAGCACCACCCAAAGCAATCAACTCACCTGTACGATTAGTGTGGAGTAGTACGCCTAGTGAGCCAAAGAGGCATCAATCTGTTTTTGGATACCCAAGAGATGCTTCTGCGTAAGATCAGGGTAGGTACCTCCTAACCCTTTGCCATCATCCCCATGACACCCTCCACAGATACCTGTATAGAGCATAGATGCCTCTGTAGGGCAGGGCGTGGTTGGTGTGTAGCCTGCCAGAGTGAGGGTATAGCAGGCGATTTTGGGGGCATCCTCCTCTGAGGAAAATCCCCCCTCCATCACCCCACCCCTGAAGTCAAACTGTGAGGAGCCATGGTTGATGACATGGATGATATAGGCTTCGATTGCTTGGGGGCTATAGGGAGTAGATGGACGCTTATGGAGCGTGGTGTGTGGGGTCTCTCTGCTAGAGGGACTCTCTACAGGTCTCTGTGTTGGGGTGTGATTGGCATTATAGAGTGCATAGAGCAGTACGACACCAATAGCCAGATAGGGCAGGGATTTTTCTATAGAGGGGATAGTAGACTCCTTATGGGGGATAGTATATGTGGTATTTTACACTTCTATAGAATTCATTTTACTTAAAGGAGCCTAGCGTATGCGTTGTTTTAGTTGTGGTCGGTGGAGTTGGTCGGTGATCTGTTTGGCCTGTCGGTCGATGCTCTTTGTCCCAACAATCGCAACACGCCAGTTAGGGGAGCTTGATGTGATTAGCTTCTTTGCCTATACGACACTTGCTCCACTTCTACATACCAAGCATACACCAGAGGGGTATCGTATCTATCGTGCGTTGGGGCGTATGGTGCTTCGTCCGTTTATCTTGGAGTTTGTGGAGGTGGATGAGGGACGGGTCTATCTTATCGGTATTGATGAGGTGGTCAAAGGGGGGTATGCCCATGTGGCACTTCTCACCCGTGCGATGAAGACCCCTGCGACCCCTCCACTACACGCTACACTATTGGCTCAAAATCCTCTCACCTACGCAGGGAAGAGTCTAGCGTACCGTATGGAGAATCCGCGTGACTTTAGCTATCATGGGAAGCGGGGGATCGATGTGATACTTGTCGATGATATCATCACGACGGGGAGTACCCTGCGTGAAGCCCATCAGCTTCTCACCCAAGAGGGGGTCAATGTGCTGTTTGCTTTGACCTTAGCGGATGCGAATCGCTAGATCTCACCTTGGGTGAAGTGTGTGAAGATCTCTGAGACCAGAGCGATACGCTCTACAAAACTCTGTTTGGAGGCACGCTCATGAATGGTGTGATCGCCATCGCCATAGGGACCCCATCCATCAAGGGTAGGGATACCTTGGGAGGCGATGATATTGGCATCACTCACCCCTCCTCGTTGTTCGGTAGGGAGCGTGATGCCACAGGCAGTATTGATACGCTCAATGAGCTGTTGTTGTTGGGGGGAGGGTTGCATCACATCGCGTTGGATACCCCCTGAGAGGGTAGATGTAGTACCTTGGATATGGCTCTGTGCAACGATCTGCCTAATAGCACTGAGTAGACGATCACGCTCTTGGGTCGTGGTGTAGCGTATCTCAAAGGTGAGTTGGGCTTTGGGGGAGATGGTGTTGGCACCTATCCCACCACTGAGTTTGCCTACATTGACAGTCGTCCCTTGTGCTAGGTCGGTCAGAGCGACGAGTTGGATCAGCTTGTGGGCAGCTTCGAGATTGGCATCAGCCCCTTGGGCGTAGTGGTTGCCTGCGTGGGCTGCGACCCCTTCAATGTCGAGGAAGAATGTCCCCACCCCTTTGCGTCCTATGACCACTTCATTATTGACTCCCGCAGCTTCAAAGACCATACAGTAGTCATAGTCTAAGGCGAGTTGGCTAGAGAGCATCTTGGAGTCATCACTGCCCGTCTCCTCATCACTCACAAGCAAAAAGTCGATATTGTAGATCGCTCCTTGGCTCTGCTTGAGGTTACGGAGGGCTTGGAGGGCGACATAGTTGCCCCCTTTCATATCACACACACCCGCACCATAGATCCACGCCTCATCCTCACGAAACCCCTCAAAGGTATCGGGAGGGAAGACCGTATCGAGGTGTCCCAGTAGGAGGAGTTTTTTGCCTGCTCTGTGGGGGCTTTGAAAGAGTAGATGATCACCAATCTCCTCTCTACGGTGACGCGTCAGGCTAAAGCCTAGTGGCTCCATCCACTGAGCAAACCTATCTCCATGTCTATCGACCCCTGTTTTATTGTTGGTCCATGAGTTGATCTCTATAATCTCTTTTAACTCTTCAAAATTTGGCTGATGCATCGGCTCTCCTAAAGATAGAAAATTTTAATAGGATATTTTAGTAAAATATAGTAAAATCATAGATTAAATATCAATATAGGAGGAGTGTGAATGTCGAGAAAAATAGGAATGTGGCTCTATAGCAATAGCGGTGGTGATAAGATACAGAAGAAAATTGTCAAAGCCCTCAACGAGAGAAATATAGAAACGGTGACAGGTATCAACTTGCGTCATGCTGTGGCTAAAAATGGGCATATTCTACACGATAAGCTCAAAGTCGATAAGCTTGACCTCTTCTTCTCCTATAATGCAGGTGAGCAGACTCAGTATCAGATATTTCTCTACCAAGCCCTCAACCGTGTCATCCCCATGATCAATAGTTATGAGTCGTTTGCTCTAACAGAGGATAAGTTTCAGACCTCTTTTCTTTTGCGTCAACATGGGGTGGCGACACCAAGCTTTAAGCTCTGTCACCGAGATGATGGAGAGCAACTCAAAAGTATTATGAAGAAGTGGAGTAAGATGGTCTATAAGCCAACCGATGGATGGGGTGGGGTAGGACTCACCAAGATTGAGAGTGAAGCGACACTCGATACCCTCCTTCCGTTCCTCAATCAGATGGATCTTCGCTTCTTTTATGTAGAGAAGTTCTTGAAGTATGACAATACCGATTTCCGTATTGATATTGTCGATGGAGAGTTTGTCTCTTGCTACGGGCGTAAGGCGAGTGGGACAGACTGGCGTACCAATGTCACCAGTGGTGGAAGTATTTTCCTTCGGGAGCCTGATGATGCTATCGTTGAGCTAGCCAAAAAAGCAGCCAAGGTGTGTGGCACAGATATCGCAGGGGTAGATATCATCTATGACCAAGAGCGAGAGGAGTATGTCGTCCTTGAGGTCAATGGTATTCCTGCTTTTGCAACTCCAGAGCAAGAGAAGATGGGACTAGACTTCAATCAACGCAAAATAGATCTTATCGTAGAGATGATTGATAGAAAAACTAAACAATAGGGAGTGAAAATGGCAAAGAAAACAAAACACGCAAAGTTACCACGACTTGGTATGCTCTATCTCGATCATGTATTGAGATTTTTTGATAAATCCAACTTTAGAGGGTGGCCAGATAAGATTGAGACAGTAGTCTACCACTGGAAAAATGATAAAGATCGTTTTGTCAAAGAGGTGCGACGCAAGAAGATTGATATCCTTATTGGTAATATCCCTGCGACAGCCTATGAGACCTTTAGAGAGATTGCACGAGAGTTGCCTCATGTGCAGTTTATCCCTTCGATGGATACACAGTTCTCCAACAAATCCAAAGAGAATGTGACCCGTTTTGCGTGGAAGTATGATATCCCTATTCCTAAGACTTACATCTATTATGATAAGCAAAAAGCGGAGAAGTTTATCGATAAGACAGAGTTCCCTAAGATTATCAAAAAATCTTACGGTCCTTCTAACTATGGGGGATACTTTGTCCATAAGGTAGACTCTGCTCAAGAGGCACATAACCTTCTCGCTCAGAAGAAGTATCACCCTGCCTACTTCCAAGACTTTGTACCGATGTCTGCGGATGTACGGGTGATGCTGATTGGGCATAAGCCTGTGTGTGCTTTCTGGCGACGACCACCTGAGGGTGAGTGGCTCACCAACACCTCTCAAGGAGGAAGTATGGACTATATGGATGTCCCTAAAGAGCTTCTTGACTTAGCCGTACAGGTCTCCAAAAATGCCAATGCAGAGTATTGGGCGTGTGATATTGCAGTAGGTGAAGATGGTAAGTACCGTATCTTGGAGTGTGCGACAGCATTTGCTGCGTTCCCGTATATTAGAGATTGGATTGGGCAGTACTTGATGTGGAAGTTCTCTGATGGACGCTTCCCACTTCCTCATATACCTCTATATAACTGGGAGGAGCTTGGTAAGATGGACGCTTCTGTTCTACGAACCTTGCGTTATATCACCTTTGGACGCTATACCCCTAGCTATGATGGTGCCTACTTCTTGGATAAGAAGAGTAAGCAGACAGAGGAGGGTGAGATCTACCTTCATGAGCTAGATGCCCTCTACCCTATCCTATGTACAGAAGATAGAACCTCTGAGGAGTGGCCTAGTGAAGTGTGGAACTTCCAAGACAACTATGGGCGTACGATTCGTAAAGTCCACGCCAAGAGTAATCCACGCCCCCTAGAGGCAATCGCTTCAGATGAGACGGCTCAGAGTGAAGAGGTAGAGGAGACGATACTCCTAAGTGAAGAGAACCTAGAGAGACTCCTCACCTCTGTCGATGGGATTGGTAAGAAGAAGTCTGCGAAGATCCTAAAGAAGTTTGATACCCTCGCACTAGTACATGCCCTAGAGACCGAACCAGAGAGACTGAGTGAAGCGTTCTCATGGTTGAAATCCAAAATGCTCAAAAAGCTTATGAAGCAGTGGGATGCTTTTAAAGAGACACTCTAACACCCCTCCTACCCCATAGCACGCTACCCCACCACGGGGGTGTGCTACTAGATCAAAAAATACTAACTAAAGAGAATACGATAGAATGAAAAACCAATATATGTCTTATAGTGAGAGTTTAGACTTTCTCAAAACGATAGAAAAACAACACCCTGATCTGATCGAGGTTGTGAAGATAGGTACCACCTATGAGGGGCGGGATATTGTCCTTGCTAAGATCTCTCAAGATGTGCAGAGAGCCGATGAGAAGCCTGCGATGCTCTATACGGGGAGTATTCACGCACGCGAGTGGATTGGGCATGAGTTGGCATTGAAGTTTATCGAGTATGTTGCTCACAATCAGCGGGTCGATCCTGAGCTAGAGAAGTCTTTGGCTGAGTCGACACTCTATATCGTCCCATGTCTCAACCCTGATGGATATGAGTACTCACGAGAACACTTCTCTTTTTGGCGGAAAAACCGTCGGGTCAACCATGATGGAACCATTGGGGTCGATCTCAACCGTAACTTCTCGATAGGGTTTGTCAAAAACCCCAATACCGCCTCCAATGTCTATGGCGGAGAGGCTCCCTTCTCAGAAGCAGAGACCCGTGCGATCAAAGAGTTTGTCGATGCACGAGACAATATCACCATTGCCTTAGACTACCACTCTCAGGGGAATGTCTTCTTTCCTGCTCACCGCTTTATGCATGAGGCGGAGATCGATGGGACAGATATGAATGTCTTGTGTGCCAATATGAATGATGAGATCTCTAAGGTGACAGGACGCAAGTATGGTATCCACCGAGGAAAGCCACCCGCAGCCCTCATCTCTGGGAGTGGGCGAGAGTACTACTACTCCAAGGGAGCCTTAGCTATCGTGGTTGAGGTGGGGACGAAAAACATTCCTGACTATATGAAGAGTATGAGTGGAAGTATCCATGAGAATATCCCTGCACTTAAGAAGGTCTTTGGTGAGGTGGTCAACTACTCTGCGTTTGCACCGCGTCGTGTAGAGGAGTTTACCCTAGAGTATCGTGATGCGACCTCTGTGAAGCTGGTATGGAAGTATGAGAAGCGAGAGGATATCTTCTTTGAGATCTACCGAAGTACAGAGGATAAAGATGCGTGTAATGAACGCACCAAAGTGGGTATCGTAGGGGAGAACCACTTCTTAGATACCGATCTAGCTAGCTCAACCAACTACCACTACTCTATCCGTGCGGTCAATAAAAAGAGTGGCTATAAGTCCCCTTTTGCTCCTGTAGTCAAGGTGCGTACATGGCTAGAGGATGATGAGTTTTTTAAGCTTATCTTTGCCAATAAGAGTGGGACAGGCTATGTGGGAGAGTACACCCAAGAGCAGAACCGTTCACACTTTGGGGAGAACTCACTCTTTGTAGGGATCAACCAATCTAAGGGGATCTGTAATGCGGTGATGAGCTTTGATTTTGATGCGTTGCCTCACAATGCGATTATCAAATCGGCTCGTTTCTATCTCTATCCGATGAACCGTGTCGCTGCGAAGATTGAGAAGTTTGGAGAGTGGAATCTCTCGTTGTTAGAGCATGGGAGTGTGAGTGATGTGACGGACTTCACTCAGATAGAAAATGCCCGTGCCAAAGGGGTGATAGGACAAGCGATCGTCTCCAGTAAACTCACACAGGGGATCTGGAACTTTTGGGAGTTTTCGAGTCATGAGTGTGAGTTACTCCAAGAGGAGATCCAAAATAAAACCGCTATCTTCCGTGTCGATGGTCCCAAAGAGTTGCCTGCGGGTGAAGACTCTCAGATGATGCAGTTTGATATTGGGTATGGGAAGTTTGGAGGTGGGATTCACTACCGTCCCATTCTTGATATCAAGTATACGGTGAAAGATACGAAGATTAACCTTCCTGCGACACGACTCTCTACGATCTCTAGTGATTGTGTTGAATCGGGCTTGAAGAGTGGATTTGATAAAGCAGGTAATCGTGTCTATGGTTACCTTGAGTTTGATCTCTCCTCTCTGCCTTCTCATGAAGAGACGATCCTTACACAGTGTGCGTTGCGTATACGCAATAAAAACAGCTTTAAGAAGCGTTCAGATGTGCGATACTATGTCGAGTTGGTTGAGGTCGATGAGGTGGGTACCTATGAGGATATCAAGAACCGTGAGAAGATTGAGTATATCGGCTATGAGGTCGCAGAGTCTGACCTCTCCGCCAAGGCGTGTCAGTACTTTAAGTTTGATACCCTCTCTAAGAGTGTACTTGATACGATGTATCAGCAGGGTAAAAAGCTTAAGCTTGTCATCAAGCCTACCTCCGCTTCAGGAGCCCAAAATCGTATTGTAGATTGGGGGGTTGATGCGGAGTTGATAGTCAAATCGATCAAAAAACGCCGTAAACCTGTTGATAAAGTGAGCAACCTTCAACTCACCAAAGAGCATAAGATGATTAAACTCACTTGGGATAAGGTTGAGGATGAGGCACTCAAGGGCTACTATGTCGTACGCAACAGTTTCCACCCACCGCGTCACTTTATGGATGGGGTGAAGATCTATGGAGGAAAGGATACCTATACCTATGATAACTTCGCCACCTTTAGTAAAGAGAAGTACTATGCGGTCTTTACCTATGATGATGTCCCCAACTTCTCTGAGCCTCAGACGATCTACTACAATTCACTAGAGAAGTATTAGGCACCGCTCTAGGGTGTTGCTTTTTTCATCAAGGGGTGCTTTGATTGGGGGGTATCTTATGTTACAATATATCAAATCAAACAAGGATATAGCTATGTTATCTTGCCTAAGACGCTATGGGGTTATCCTCTCTTTGGGGTTTGCCCTCTCTACACTCACTACCCACGCCTCCACACCCAAGCCCTATGGTGTCTGGTCTGCTAGGATCAACTACAGTATTAGTGGAGGAGGAGCGTTAGCCGATGACCTCAATCTCTCTATCAATGGTACGGCTAGACTAAACTTCAAACTCTATGGAGCTGTGACACGCTACCATGAGGAGAGTGATGAGGTGGTCACAGGGGCTTTTCACCATGTCCAACGCATCAAAAAAGAGCAGAAGTGTGAAGAGCAGGGGTGTAGTAAGGTCAACTTTAAGAGTAAGAAGATAACACGCTATAAGATCCCTGAGGGGGCATTAAACGAAGCAGACACCTCCCATCTCCTACCGCATGGAGCAATGACGATCGCCAACCTCTCGTGTGAGCTTTGGGAGGCTGATGGGGTTAAGAAGTGTCTCTATCAAGGCGTTCCCCTCCTTGTAGAGTATCGTGCCTTTGGACTCTACTACCGCAAGCAAGCAACTAGCGTCACACTCGATATCAAGCCTGAAGCGATAGATTTTGAGCTACCAGCCTATCCTCTAGAGAAGATAGCTCTGCTGAAGAGTTCTCTCAAAAAGGGGGGGATGGCACTCCCTAAGTCTTTTCCTGAGCGTCTTGCTAAACTCGCAGTCGCGTACCATCAAAGCCTTAAGCAACACCACCTCACCGAGGCAAACCTCACTCAAGAGGAGCGAAATCTCTGGCTCAATAGACAAGGCGAACACCTCTTTGAGGAGAGTAAAAAGCTCCTCCCTGCCTACCTAGAAACAATGCAAAAGACTCGTATATGTCTAGTCCAAGCACAGGAGTGGATCGCCGCCAATGAGTGCTTGGAGCCATTTGTGGACTTCAAAGCCAAACTTACCAAAGAGCGATACCCCAATATCGAACAGTGGCGAGGTGAGGAGCGAGAGCATCTGTTAGAGGCATTTGACGCAGAGATATTTCGCTACCAGTCGAAGATGAAGTGTCTTCGTAGTGCCAAAACGATCACTGATCTTGCTAGTTGTATGAAGTAGTCGTGTGAAGTTCTATCGTGTCTATATCGAGCTAACAAGTGGCTGTGGGCTAAGCTGTAGCTTCTGCCCGACCAAAACACTCCCGACTACTACAATGGAGTTAGGATTTTTTGAGTCGGTGATAGAGCAGGTCAAGCCCTACACCAAAGAGATCGCTTGTCATGTGATGGGGGATCCTCTCACCCTCTCTAATCTCTCCTGCTACTTAGATATCATCGCCAAACACGGACTCAAGGCACTCCTTACCACCTCTGGCTACTTTCTCAAAAAACACTCCTATGAGACACTCTTCCACCCCGCAGTCAAACAGATCAATATCTCCCTTAATAGCTTCAATAAAAACAATACGGCATTGCGATTTGAGCAATATATGGAGCCTATTGTAGCGTTGTGTCAAGAGAAGCTACGCCACGGGAGGGAGGGGGTCTTTATCAATCTGCGTCTATGGAATTTTGATGAGCAGAGGAGTGAATCAGCGTTTAATCACCGTCTCTTTAGATACCTTGGTGGGGTGTTTGGGGAATCTATGGATATCGAAAAACTCCTCCAAAACTACCCAAAATCCCTACGCCTAGCCCCCAAAATCTTAATGCACTTTGATTACTACTTTGAGTGGCCCTCTTTGGATAATGCGTTCTATGGTGATGGGAGTTGTCAAGGACTCCAGTCACATATTGCGATCTTGGCGAGTGGTCGTGTGGTGCCGTGTTGCTTAGATGGTGAGGGGGTCATGGCACTAGGGTCACTTCATGATACCCCACTCCATACGATACTCACCACCCCCCGTACCACCGCCATCATCGAAGGATTCCAGTGTGGCAAAGCCATCGAACCACTCTGCCAGCACTGTAGTTATAAAGAGCGGTTCAATCCTCAATCACGCGAAAAAGAGGCTTGTAAGCGTTCTTAAATAAGGTATCGTTTTAAGTTGTTTTATACTAAAATTTACTAGACCTAAGGGTTTTATGTTACTATCGGGTACTTTTTTCTAAGAGGGAGCATGTCGATGAAATTAGCAATTATTGGAGCGGGTAAATGGGGGCAGGCACTCTACCATGCCTACAGTCAAACAAATGAGGTGGTCATCACCTCCCGTACCCCTAAAGCGATAGAGAATTTTGTCACGATGGAGGAGGCACTGAGCTATGAGTACCTTGTGGTCACGATCCCTGCACAGTCTGTGCGGGGGTGGTTGGAGCAGTACTTTGTCGATAAAGGGCAGAAGATTTTGGTCGCGGCTAAGGGGATAGAGACCATGACAGGGGCTTTTCTCAATGAGGTCTATGGAGCCTTTATCTCGACAGATCGCTTGGCCTTTATCTCGGGTCCCTCTTTTGCTACGGAGGTACAGCAGTCACTTCCTACCGCACTCAAAATCAGCTCGACCAATCTCTCTTTGGCTCACTGTTATGCTGAGGCACTGCCCGATTTTATCAAAGGGTATGTGAGTGATGATGTGGTGGGAGCGGAGGTGGCAGGTGCCTACAAAAATGTCATCGCGATTGCGGGGGGTGTCTGTGATGGTCTAGGGTTGGGTAACAATGCTAGAGCTGCACTCATCTCCCGAGGGCTTGTAGAGATGACCCGTTTTGGAGAAGCGTTTGGTGCCAAAGGGGAGACCTTTCTCTCCTTGGGAGGAGCAGGGGATCTCTTCTTGACGGCTAGCTCTACCCTCTCACGAAACTATCGCGTGGGGCTTGGACTGGCTCGTGGAGAGAGTATGGCAGAGATACTTACTGAGCTAGGAGAGGTCGCTGAGGGAGTCCCTACAGCTAAAGCACTCCACACCATAGCCCAAGAGCAAGGTATCTATCTCCCTATCGCCCATGAGGTCTATGCGATGATAGAGGAGGGAAAAGATCCCCTTGAGAGTGTCAAGGATCTTCTACACTAATGCTCTTACTCCTTCGATACTATCTAGTTGCGACACTACTTCTCTTTGGGGTGACACTCTGTGCCAAAAGTGTTGACCTACCCACTCATATCATCGCATTTCATGGACAACAAGCGTTTGATGAGTCACAACTTCAAGAGGCGATGGGGGTTGATACCAAGCAGTTTTTTGAGTTTTGGAAGGAGGATACGCCTCGTATCAAGGATAAACTCCTCCCAACACTAGAGGAGTCGTTGGGAAGCTTCTATGATTCAGAGGGGTTCTATGATGCCTCGTTTCATATCGAGGAGAGCAACACCACTGTAGCGGTTACTATCGATGAGAAGCTCCCTGTTTTGGTTGGAGATATCAATATCACCACCGATTTCAATCTCTCTGGCTTGGTGACTTTTAAGCGGGGGGAGATCTTTCAGGCGCGTCGTTTTATCGCTATCAAAAATCAGATTATCTCTGCACTGCTCAAGAGAGGGTACTGTAGTTATGAGCTTGATACCAAAGCCTTTGTCGATCTTGTCAAACACCGCGTGGATCTTCGCTACACCCTACGCAAAGATGGGATCTGTACCTTTGGCAAACTTACCCTCTCAGGACTCACCTCTATTGACAGAGCGGTGATTCGCTCACGGGTGAGAGCCTTGGAGGGGGAGCCGTTTAGTCAAGAACGCGTCCAAGAGACCTCCAACAGTCTCTATCAGCTCAAAGCCTTTGATAGTGTGATTATCAATGTTGATAGGAAGTTTTACAATGTTATCCCTGTCGATATCACCTTTCGAGAGCGTGCCAAACCCTACCACTTTGAGATAGGGGTGGGGTATGATACTTATGTAGGAAAGCGTATCCATGCCAAACTCACCAAGTATAACTTTTGGGGGGATGCACGCCGTTTAGGGGTAGAGGGGGGATGGTCTCAAAAGGAGCAACACTTTATGCTCTCCTACTATCAGCCCACATTTTTTACCCTGAGGGGGTATTATCTTGATTTGGGTGCCAAGGTGGGGTACTCCAACCTAGAGTTTGAGGGGTTTAGAGAGGAGAAGAGCTTCAGCCGTCTCTATGGAGCCTATACCGATGGTAAGCTACGCGTGGAGGGTGGGGTAGCACTAGAGCATATCGTCATCAATGGCGTGGACAATATCGAAGAGGGGGTGATCCTCAAGCAGGCGGTGAGTGAGGGGATCTTCTCGCTCTTCTACCCCTACCTCACACTCACCTATGATGCACGAGACTCCAAGCTCAACCCCAAAAAGGGCTACTACCTCTCACTCTACCATGAGATGGGACTCTCTCATGATGAGGAGTCGAGTCTCTATACGAAGAGTATCCTAGAGGGGCGTGTCATCTATACCTTAGCAGATCTCACCTTTGCGGTGGTGGGCAAGATGGGGAGTATCGCCAATGAGTCTGCGATGGGACTCCCCGAGTCGAAGTACTTCTTTGGGGGAGGCTCCTACTCCAACCGTGCCTATGGCTACAATGAACTAGGGGTGTTACGCTCCTCTACAGACGATAGTAACTATGGTGCCTCTAGTATGCTCAACCTCTCGGTGGAGGCGGACTACCCTATCGTGGGAGAACTCTACGGAGCCGTCTTTATGGATAAGACCCTGCTCAATGAAGCGAGTGCGGACTTCTCAGGAGAGATGATCACCTCTGCGGGGGTTGGGGTTCGCTATATGACACCCATTGGACCATTTAAGCTCGATGTGGGCTTCAATGTCGATGATACCTCACACTATGGTATCCAATTTCAGATAGGACAATCATTTTGAGACGCTTACTTCTTCCCCTACTGTGGATACGCACACTACTAATCAATCTTCTCGTTTTGATTGGTGGAACGCTGATACTCCTCTATAGTCTTGCCAATACCCCACTGTGGCTAGGTGAGGTTGCCAACCATTTTGCACCAGATTATAATATCAGTTACACGAAAATAGAGGGGAGAGTATGGCATGGTGTGACGATCTATGATCTTCGCTATAGAGATCAGTTGATTGGTGAGAAGATCACAGTAGAGTGGAATCTCCTAAGCCTGATAGACCAAGAGCTTCATATCCGTAAACTCGCACTAGAGTCTATCAATCTCGAAGGGGTCACCTCTCTGGTGGAGCATTTGGGGGGTGCTACGGAGGAATCTCACGCATCAAGCGAGAGCAATAGCTCCCTTGCGATAGCGATTGTGCTAGAGGAGGGGAGCATCTCACTTGCCCCCTTTGTCCACTCTGGGGTGGCTCTGGAGGGGGTGCGTGTAGAGATCAAGGGGGTGGCGTACGCCAAGGAGCAGTTGGATGTAGCACAGCTCACCCTAGGCGTAGAGAGTAACCTGACGGATCTGCATTATCAGGGGAGGGTGCGAAGCAATCAGCTTATCGGTCAGCTGTATCTCCGACCAAAAGAGTCACTCTTTGAGCAGTATGCACTGCCTATCCATGCTGCGCGTATAGGGGAGGTGATGATCGAACTCAACGCCTCTAAGTCACTACTCTCTGCCACACTCGATAAGCAGGTCATGGGGGTACTCTCTCTTGCCAATAGCACACCTGATACCCCGTTGAGTATCGATATGGATCAGCTCCATAGCCACCTTACTTATGATATCAATCAGACGCTCTTGCGTGCCGATACAACCCTTCGTCTCACGACCCCCTATACCCAAGGTGTAGTCATCAATAACCACCTCTCTTTGGATGAGAATCTCTCCTATGAGGGGCGTATCACGCTCGATAGGCTAAGAGGTATCGATAGTAATTTCACTCGTCTGCTTGATGGACTCACCCTTACCTATCAGAGTCGAGGGGAGGGGATCGCTACCACGCTAAAGAGCCAAGGCTTGGTTGGATCATTTGATGCTGATAGGCTCCCCAATGGTCAGCTCCATCTTGCTACTAAAGAGCCGTTGTCACTCCATGAGCTACTCGTACTCCCCCCAGAGCTCAATAGCTCCCGTGTGATGGTGGTAGTCGATGCACCTATCTGCCTAGAGGAGAATAGCTCTCATCAGGCGACTATAGCTCTTCGTTCCAATCTTGTGATGATGGATATCAATGTGAGCTATGCGAAGGATCTCACCCTTACTGCCACGACTCGTATTCCCCCTAACTCACTGCTCAAAGCCTATAGCCCTAAGCTCAAATGGGAGAGGCTCAACCCTATTGAGAGTCGGGTTACCCTACAGGACCAAGAGGTCAATCTAACGCTTCAGAGTGATATGCTTAGGGTGGCAAGTCAGTATGAGCTCAATACCACACAACTGGTTGGAGAGATAGCGTTTGGGAGCTTGCGTAGTCGTCTATCGGGGAGTGTTGCAAAGCGTCTGCGTATGACAACCACAACGGGAAGTCTCTCTGAACTGATGCAATCAATTCAAGCACTCTACCCACTCAAAGAGCCTCTCAAAGTCGAGGGTGCTGTAACACTCGATACCGAGTTGATAGCCAAAGAGAAGCTTTTGGTCGCACTACGCACCCCAAAGATCACCTATCAATCAGGACGCAAAAGCACACAGGTGGTGGAGGCAGTCGATATCGCCCTCGAGATCAATGGCTCAACCCTCACCCTCCCACACTACACCCTCACCACACAGAAGCAGACACTTTTTGCGACCAAACCCTCTGTGGTGCAACTAGGAGAGGATAACCTCACCATCGCCCCCTTCTGGGTCAATGATGCCCTTACGATCACAGGGAGCTACGCCCCCAAGCGAGCCAAAGGGCGTTTTGCTCTGGTCGCGGATCGTCTGCCTATCGAACATGAGCTTGTCAAGCTCAAAAGTGCCATCGATCTCACCGCAGTGCTAGATGGCAACAAAACCGCCATCCGTGGGGATATCACCCTGCTAGAGGGGCGACTCTTTTATGATTTGGAGAAGAAGAGTTACGCCTCTGATAGTGATATCCTCATTGTGCAGGAGATGTCAACCAAACCCAAAAGTAGCTTGATGGAGGGGTTGAGTGTCGCGGTTACGATCAAGAGTCAAACCCCACTACTCTACAAAGAGGGGGAGGTGAAGGTGAGGCTAAAGCCTGATTTGAGTCTACACAAGAGTGAGGGGGCAGAGCTGATGCTTCTGGGCTCTATTGAGCTACTCAAAGGGGGCTACTATAGCTTTGAGCAGAAGCGATTTCTACTCAATAGTAGTCATCTATTCTTTACAGGGAAACCAGCCAATGCTCTAATCGAGGCGAGTGTAGATTATCGTACGGTGGAGCATGTGATTACTATCACAGTGACAGGAAGTGCGACTGCTCCGATGATACGCTTCTCTGCCCAACCCTACCTGAGCAAAGAGGAGATACTCTCAATGATACTTTTTGACTCCACCGCAGGAGCAGGTACCAATAGTAGTGAAGAGATGATGCGTATGATGGGGGGAGCGATGGCAAAATCAGCACTCTCCAATATCGGAGTCAAGCTTGACCACCTTGTGTTGGGTGAGGGGAACAGTATCGAGGTGGGGAAGCGACTCACCTCGAAGATTACGATTATCTATGTCAATGATACCATCTCTAGTGTCAAGCTCAAGTATGACCACAACCGTAATACCCAGAGTATTATGAGTGTGAGTGAACCCTCTCAATCCTACGACATCGTCTTTCGTAAAGATTTTTAGTGTGCTAGTGTAGAGGCTTATCCAAAGAGTTTTTTCATCGCCCCAAAGAAGATCTTAAAGAGTCCTTTATTGCCTACGAGTTTATTGATATATTGATCATACGAGACCCCTTTGTCTTCGAGGTACCCCTCAAGGTAGTTTTGGGAACCCTCTACTCCAGACTGCTTCTCAATCTCTCGTAGTTTGGCGTAGAGAGATTCGATCTCGGGAAGGGCTTTTTTGGGTGCGGCTTTACGAAAGGCGGTGTAGTTGATCACCTCTTGGGTCTGTTTATTTCGCTTGGCTTCAAACTCCGAGACGACCCAGTAGTAGCGTCCATCTTTTGCCATATTTTTGACCAGTGCCATGATGGGTTGGTCATTTTGGATGCGTTCCCACATAAGTTTGAAGATCACTTTAGGCATATCAGGGTGGCGGATAAGGTTATGAGGCTTGCCAATCAGCTCCGCTTCAGAGTAGCCAGAGATCTCTACAAAGTACTCATTACCGTAGGTAATGATACCTTTGGCATCGGTTTTACTTACGATATACTGCTTGGGGTCGAGGATAACGGGTCGATCTTTTGGGGTAGGTCTTTGCATATAAATCACCTTTAGTATTTGCACCGTCTGCGTCTCTGATGCTTTATTGTATAAGTATTTATTCTATCATAAAATTATTATGGTATTGTTATTTCTCTTAAAATTTTTTATGCTTTTGTATCGCGGGGTTATCTTTAACCACATTCAAGTATAATAACTTCAAAGAAGTTGTTGTCTGTGTGGGTAGCATAGGGTGCAAAGAGGAGAAGAGATGAGCATAGGTAAAAAGCTTCTGTTAGGGGGGGTGCTGTGTGTTGGGCTACTACACGCAGATGAGTTGGGGATCGATATGCTCCTAAGTGATATCGAACGCAAAACAGATTTGAGTGAGAAGACAAAGCTTGAAAATAGCGGTATCTCCTATATCTATACCCGTGAAGATATCATCCGTATGCAAGCCCACAACCTCAAAGACCTGCTCAAATCGACCTACCCCTTTGGCTACAATGAAAACAACTATGGTATCAGCGACCCCTATAGTCTTCAAACAGTCATCCCCTATATGAGTAGCAACCTCAAGATCTATATCGATAACCAAGAGATCTGTACAGGACTCTATGGGAGTGGATTGATTGTCTATGGCAATATGGATATTGACTTTGTCGACCATATCGAGGTCTATGCGGGGAGTCCTACCTATGAGTTCTCTACCGAACCCGCCTTTACGATTATCAAACTCTACACCAAAGAGGCATCCAAAGATGAGGGGAGTAAAGTACGGTTAGGGTATGGGAGCTATGGGACAAAAAGTCTTACGGGCTATACGACGAGTACCCTCGATAGTGACTGGTCCTACTTCGCCTATGGTAATGTGATTGATGATAAGCGAACCACCTACTACAACCGAGGATCAACCCTCTCACGAGATAGTCAAACACAGCATATTATGGGGACACTCACCAAAGAGAATCACCATATCCTCCTTGATATGATTCAGAAAAAGGGTGATGGGTTTGTCGATGCGAGCCTCTTTGCTACCCCTAAAGAGTCGCGTGTTGATAACCGTTTCTTTCACTTTGGGTATGATACAAAGGTGAAGAACTTCTCTTGGCTCTTTACTTTTGATAGCTTCGACTCCAAGAGCTACTTTGAAGATCTCAATAAGCGGTTGCTCCAACGCATCAATGCCTTTGCAGATCAGAAGCTGATCTATAAGCTAGAGTCAGACTCCACCTCTGAGGTCTATACCGTAGGGGCAAACTATCATCACAATACACGCTACAATAAGCTCTCTTTGGGGGCGAAGTACCGATTTAAGCACTTTAAGTATGATACGATTCGTATCAATGATCAAGAGTGTACCCGTTCGGGACACGATCAGCAGACCACCGCGACACTCTTTGTAGAGAACCAATACGCCCTAGCGGATAATCAGATCATCACCATGGGAGTCTCTTTTGCTCAGGTACGCAACAACTACTCCAATCAAGATGATGACCTTCTGAGTTATCGTGTAGGGTACACCTATACGGAGGAGCAGTTTGTCTCCAAGACGACGATCTCCCATATCGAGTTTAGTATCGATCCCTATCTGGTCAATAGTGGCTACCTTAGTGAGCCTACCAAGCATGTCAAGAAGTCTCAACAGACTAACTATATCCAAAACTTCAAATATACCAATGGAGCAGAAGCGTATGATGTGATCTTGAGCTATATGGCACTACGCAATCAGCTTCTTCCAGATGAGACGGGACATCTTGCTGTCTGTAGTAAAGGGGTTGATATCACCAGTCTACTCACACGCTACACCAACTCCTATGGAGCCTATGATAAGCTCGAACTCTCTATTGGTGTCAATACCATCAATAACCTACCCGTCTTGGATGTTCTCACTCAGTATGCGATGACTTTGAGAAACTTTACCACACTGGATAATTTTGAGTTCTTTAATGAAGTGATCTTCTATCGTGATGATTATGAGGAGGAAAATCGTTATGACTACTCTTTGGGAGTACTCTATCATCAAAGTGATGATCTGACTCTCTCGCTTAAAGGTACCAACCTTTTTGATAATGCTAAAGTCTCAGAGTATCTGCGTATCAGCCCTGAGACACTCGTACAGGAGCGTTCTTTGCGTATCTCTCCTATCGATAGAAAGCTACTCTTAAGTATCGAGTACACCTTCTAATGTATAAGATATTTTTGATTTTACTCCTCTTTGGTATGGTATTGAGGGCAGGGGACAACTATGAACTCAAACTCTATGAGAAGGTGATCCCTGCCATTTTCAAGCATCGACCCATTAAGGTATATGGAGATAGTGAGGTCTCTAAGCTCTTGAGGCATAGCCGTAAGTTTGTGATGGTGAAGCAGTGTCATAAAGCCCATATCCTCATCGTAGCTAAAGTGTTGGATCTTCCTCAAGTCAACTGTCAAGAGAAGCCACTCTTTGTAACAAGCTATAAGGCATTCAAGGATAATCCCAATAGCTTTGGGGCGTTCTATTGGCGGAAGGGTCGTCCTCAGATTCGATTTAGAGAAGAGGTGATGCGTCGCTATCACCTCACCCTCCCTAACGCACTCAAACGGTATGCCAAATGATCAAAGAGTTGAAGTTTTTTAGATTTAATTATCTCTTTAATGGTTTGGCATTTTTGGTACTCTTGGGCTACTTGACGACCTATATCTCGTTTAAGCAGACGAGGGATTTTGTCGAGGAGACGACGGAGGATATCTATATCAACTATATCTATGATATCACCAAAAATATCTCTAGTATGATTGAGACACCGCTCCTCTCCGACCTCTACAGTACCCTCAAGCACGATAGTATACTCCGTGATGAGCTAGAGAAGAGTCTACAGCTCTTTATCTCTGATCGCTACCGCTATATCTATGTAGTTGATAGACCCGAAGAGGGGAAAGGGTTTCGCTTTCTACTTGATGGGGCGATTGATGAGGAGGAGCGGAGTGAGTTTGAAGAGCTCTACGAACCGCTCAATCCAAGTAAGTTTATCGAAGCCTATCAGACCCAAAAAGAGGTCTACTTCACCCAGAAGGATGCCAAAGGGGTTTGGATGACTTTTATCAAGCCTATTGTCAAGGAGAATCAGACTCAAGCCCTGCTAGTGGTGGATTTCTCGATGCAAGGGCATACCCTTATCAACGACTCCCTAGAGGAGCTTGATCGTGTCTTGGCGATGATTATCCTCTTGGGGATTGTGGTCTTCTTTGCGATTATTGTGGTTGCTTATATCGATAGTAAACGCTCTAGAGAGCTTTTGACTTTTAATGAACGCTTGGCTCAGAAGGTACAAGTAGAGGTTGCCAAAAACCGAGAGAAGGACAAGGCGATGCTTCAGCAGACGAAACTCGCTCAGATGGGAGAGATGATTAGTATGATCGCCCACCAGTGGCGACAGCCTCTTGCTGCGATATCGGCTAGTGCCAATGATCTGATCTTTAAGGTGATGCTTGAGAAGTATGAAGTGGGGTACTTTACCCAAAAGTTAGAGAAGATAGTGGAGTTCTCTCAGCATCTCAGTACAACAATTGATGATTTTCGGGAGTTTTACAAGGAGGATAAGGAGCGTATTGCGATAGACTACTCGACGGTCGTCAAGGGGGCATTAGATATCATCTCCACGGCGATTAGCAACCGCAATATCACCCTCAAAGTCGACTTCCAGTGTCATGTGATGATCTCAACCTACCCCAATGAGTTACGGCAAGTGGTACTCAATCTACTCAAAAATGCGGAAGATATCCTATTAGAGAAGCAGGTTATCGCACCCTATATTCTTATCAAGACCTATGAGGAGTTTGGCTTTGTGACACTAGAAGTATCCGACAATGGTGGAGGAATCCCTCTTGAGATTATGGAGAAGATCTTTCACCCCTACTTCTCTACCAAGCTAGACAAAAATGGTACAGGGTTGGGACTCTATATGTCCAAGACAATTATTGAGGAGCATTGTGGTGGTGAGCTGAGTGTGACCAATAGTGATGAGGGAGCGATCTTTAAAGTACGGCTTCCAAAGGGTATCTAATGGGTAAGCTAATACTACTTCTTATGCTTAGTATGCTACTACACGCAGAGGTACTAGAGCCAGTCTCCCTACAGCTAAAATGGAAATATCAGTTTCAGTTTGCGGGATTTATCATGGCAAAAGAGAAGGGCTTCTATCGTGAGGCGGGGTTAGATGTCACCTTTAAGGAGTTTGAAGAGGGGATCAATATCACCGATGAGGTACTCCATGCCAAGAGTGATTTTGGTATCAGTGACTCTGCGTTGATCTATGATGCCCTTCAAGGTAAGGCGGTTGTGGGATTGATGCCTATCTTCCAAAACAGCCCCTTTATCTTGATGGGGCTTCGCTCCGCAGGTATCAAAACACTCAAAGATATCAATGGAAGGAGACTCTCTCTCTCCAAAGGGTTGGAGGGGATTGCGATTCAGACGATGCTTAAGAGTAATGGGATTGTCTATGAGGCGACCCCCCCGATATTTGACCTCAAACAACTCAAAGAGGGAAAGGTGGATATGATGATCGCCTATATCTCCAATGAACCCTACCTTGCCAAGATGCAAAATCTAGAGGTAGACTACTTTGTCCCTAAAAACTACGGTTTTGAAGCGTATGGCGATATCCTCTTCACCTCTCAAGCGATGCTCAAAGCACACCCCGATAGAGTCAAGCGGTTCTATGAAGCAACCAAACGGGGGTGGGAGTATGTGTGGCACCATAAGCAAGAGAGTATCGATCGTATCTACCAAGACTACAACACCCTCTCCAAGACCAAAGAGGCACTGATCTATGAAGCCAACACCCTTCAAGAGCTTAGTGGATTTGGGATAAACTTTGGTCAGTTTGATCGAGAGAAGGTTAAGAGTATTGCTCAGATTATCAATCTTATCAAAGGGGTCTACTATCCACTTTCAACCCTTGATAGATTTATCTATCACCCCAACAAAGGGGTGATGCGTCTCTTGACAGCCCAAGAGCAAGCCTATATCCGTGAGAAAAAAACGGTACGAATCTGTTATGATAAAACCTTCTACCCCTTCTCCTATAGTGAGAAGGGGAATGCCTCAGGCTCTGCGGTGGAGATGAGCCAGTTGATACTTCGTACCGTAGAGTTAGACGCGGAGTTTGTGGAGACTGATAACTGGATACTCCAACTCAAATCGCTCAAAAATAGTATCTGTGATATGAATCTTCTAGCGATGCGTAAACCCAACTACTACACCTTTTTGACCCCTACCTCCTCCTATATAGAAGATAACTTAGTCTTTGTGACCAAGATCGATCAGCCCTATATCGTAGGATTAGAGGCACTCAAAAATCAGAAGATAGGGATCAAGTATGGGTTTGAAAATCTCAGAAAGCATCTTCAGACACTCTATCCCTCACTTCAGATAGTCTCAATAGCCGATCACCCCTATCAAAAGGTAGAGAGTGGGGAGATCTTCGCCTATGTGTCGTTTGCCTATACGGCAAGTTCGAAAATAGCCAAGGAGTATAGTGGTTGTTTGAAGATTATGGGTAAGGCGATAGCACATCCTATAGAGGGGAGCTTTGGGGTGAGCAACCGTGAACCTCTGCTCCTCTCTATCCTTGATAAAGCACTAGAGATGACCTCCATCAAAGAGAGAGAGGCGATCTTAAACCACTGGTATAGTGTCACGATAGAAGAGCATCGTAACTACCAGTTGATTTGGCAGATTGTAGGGGGATTCTTACTTCTTCTGATTGTGATTTTGGGGTTTGTTGTCTTGCTACGAGAGAATAATAAAAAGCTACAAAAACTCATCAACTCCACCATTGAGGGGGTGATTGTCTTTAAGGATGGACGGGTACAAGATGCTAACCCTCAAGCCCTTAAGCTCTTTGGCTATCATTCACATGAGGAGATGCGTGGGGTTGGGATATTGGAGTTTGTCTCTAGCCACTCAAGATCACTGGTCAAAGAGAAGATACAAGGGGATGCTCAACCCTATCGTGCTCAGATGCGACGCAAAGATGGGACGACATTCCCCGCACTCATCAAGGGGATCTATATCGATCGTGCCAAACGCATCCGTATCTCAACGACCATTGATCTAAGCAAACTTAAGAAGACTCAAAATGAGCTACGATCACTCAATACCCACCTCAAACGAAAGATCAAAGAGGAGGTGGTAAAGAACCGTGAGAAAGATAAGGCGATGTTTCATCAAACAAAGCTCGCTCAGATGGGAGAGATGATTAGTATGATAGCCCATCAGTGGCGACAACCGCTCACCGCGATCTCTGCTACTGCGAGTGATTTAAGTTTGAAGGTGATGTTAGAGAAGTATGAGCCGAGTTATTTTACACAGAAGCTAGAGAAGATAGGGAGCTTTTCTCAGTATCTTAGTACCACGATTGATGATTTTCGAGAGTTCTACAAAGAGGATAAGGCGTGTGTTGAAGTGGAGTATGCTACTGTCGTCAAAGGGGCGATGGATATCATCGCTACTTCGATAGCCAACTGTAACATCACCCTCAAAGTAGAGTGCCACTCTCATAAGCGGGTGAGTACCTACCCCAATGAGCTGCGACAGGTGATACTAAACCTTCTGAAAAATGCGGAAGATATTCTGATTGAGAAGAGGGTGGCAGATCCCTACATTAGGGTTGTGACCTATGATGAAGCGGAGTATGCCACCCTCGAGGTGTATGATAATGGTGGGGGTGTACCTAAGGAGATACTTGATAGAATATTTGATCCATACTTCTCAACCAAAAGTAAGAAGGATGGTATGGGGCTAGGACTCTATATGTCCAAGACGATTATTGAAGAGCATTGTGGTGGTATCTTATCTGTATCCAATACCCCAGAGGGGGCGTGCTTTTGTATCCAAATCCCTCTAGCAGAAGAAAAATTACCAAAGGGGCATAATGAAAGAGATTCTTGAGTTTTCAAAGCACTTAAAAGTACTCTATGTTGAGGATAATGAAGAGGCGAGAGAGGCAACCCTTGGGTTTTTGAGTAATATCTTTGAGGATATCACTGTCGCAGTCAATGGAGAGGATGGATTGGAGAAGTTTAAGGAGGCTCAGGCGAAACAGCACCCCTTTGAGATACTCTTTACGGATATCAATATGCCACTGATGAATGGGATTGAGATGATTAAGCAGGTCAAGGAGTCTGATAGTGAAGTCCCGTGTATTATCCTCTCTGCTCACAATGAGAGTAACTACTTTTTAGACTCTATCAAGCTAGGAGTCGATGACTATATCCTCAAGCCCATTGAGATCAAGCAGTTTTTAGATACGGTCTACAAGGTGATCTCACGCCTGAAACTAACCCATGAGAACCGTCAGGATAAAGAAAAACTCAAAGTCAAAGTCGTAGAGCTAGAGCAGGCGACCAAAGCCAAATCGGAGTTTCTAGCCAATATGAGTCATGAGATACGCACCCCACTCAATGCAATTATGGGGTTTATTGATATTCTCAAGAATGAGAGTCGGGGGCGTAAAGCACTAGAGTATGTCAATATCATCGATAGCTCTAGTATGGTACTCTTACAGATTATAGAAGATATACTTGACTTCTCCAAAATCGAATCGGGTAAACTCGATATCGATAAGATCGACTTCAATACAAACGATGAGTTTAGTGTCGTGATGTATCTCTTTCAGGCAAAGGCGAGTCATAAAAATATCTCACTCTGCCTCGATATTGATGAGAATCTTCCTCCTATCCTCAACACCGACCCACTGCGTATCAAACAGATTATCTCCAATCTTATTGGTAATGCGATTAAGTTTACCCCAGAGGGGAAGCATATCTTTGTGACGATTGGCTACGCAGAGGGGCAGTTAGAGGTGAGTGTACGCGATGAGGGGATCGGTATCGCTCCTGAGAAGCAGGGGCATATCTTTGAAGCGTTCAATCAAGAAGATAGCAGTATCACCCGTAAGTATGGTGGAACAGGGTTGGGACTCTCTATCAGTCGTGAACTCGTGACACTTCTTGGTGGGGAGCTGAAGCTCAAGAGTGAAGTAGGGGTTGGAAGTGAGTTCTACTTTGCTATTCCTGCGACCATCGGTTCTGCGATTGAGCAGAAGAGCCTCCCACTCAAATCGATTGATTTTAGTTCTAAGCGGGTGCTACTCGTAGAGGACAACAAAGCCAATCAGATGTTTATGAAGGTAGTGTTCAAAAAACTCAATCTCTCCTTTGATATTGCCAATGATGGAGTCGAAGCGGTAGAGATGTTTCAATCAAACCAGTATGATGCGATTTTGATGGATGAGAATATGCCCAATATGAATGGGATAGAGGCGACACGGCAGATTGTTGCCTATAGTCGCAAAAATAATCTCCCCCATACACCTATTATCGCCCTGACTGCCAATGCCCTCAAGGGAGATCGAGAGCGGTTTCTCAATGCAGGAATGGATGAGTATCTCACCAAACCACTGAGTCAAGAACGACTCTCAATGGTGCTTAAACAGGTCATGAAATCTTAAGAAAAAGGATCTCCAACCTAGGAGTGTTTGGAGATTGCACTACGAAACTCCCATTAAACTAAAACTGTGTTATACTAATCAAAAAAGGAGAGATAATGAAAGCAAAAATTCAAGAGGTCATTGACCATGTGGAGCAGTCGGAGCAACTCAAAGTAGAGAGTAAACCCCTTATTCTGGAGAAGCTCAATGAGTGGAAAAATGAGGATAATGCGATCAATGATATCGCCGTTCGTTTTGAGAACTGGTGGCTAGAGATGCAACCGATCTTTGATGAGCTAGGCTGGAAGTAGTGTCACTCTATACGCAGTACACCCATGAGAAACGCTGGCTGAAGACGAGTCGTGAAGAGGCGTTGCGTATAATCGCAGAGGAGATGCCTGAGACTGATGCTGAGGGAACCCTCGCCTATATCGAGTCTGAGATCGCCAAAGGGAAGCAGATCACCCTTGGGAGCTGTCGTTTTAGGCGTGATAACGCGTAGGTGCGTTAGCGAGCTTTTTGGATATTGTGCCGATGAGAGCGGTAGCTATGGGTGAAGTCATGTACCCCTGATCGGTTTTTCATAAAGTAGAGATAGTTACTCTTTGCTGGTTTGGTCGCTGCGAGAATGGCATCCAGACTCACCGATCCGATGGGAGAGGGGGGGAGTCCTTTGTACTTGTAGGTGTTGAAGCGTGTGGTGTCACGCTTGATGCGTTGGGGGGTGACTTTGGTATGGGAGTAGCGTCCGTAATTGAGTGTCCCATCCATCTGTAGAGGCATCCCTTTTTTGAGACGGTTGTAGATGACAGAGGAGACCAGTGGCATCTCTTGGGTGTTGGCAGCCTCTTTTTGGATGATGGAGGCGATGGTGAGTATCCTCAACCACTGCTTGGGATTGTAGACACCATAGATCTTCTTGGAGATCTTCTCATACTTCTTTTGTGACTCATGGAGTAGAAAGTAGATGAGGTGCTTCTCGGTGATACCATAGGGTACATAGTAGGTATCGGCATAGATACCCGCCTCGGGGTAGGGGCTAGATTGGCTATAGTAGGTGTCGAGTTTCTTGGGGTCGAGTGAGAGATCGTGGGCTAGAGAGGCGAAGAAGAGTGGTTTGGTCTCTCCTGGGATCAGTGTGACCTCCTCTATCTTGGCTTTAGCCGTGGCGAGTTTGTGTAGAAAATCGATACGATTGAGTGAAGTCTTACCGATATGCACCCATCCGCTCTGTGGCTTGCCTAGAAGGGCAAGAAGATATTTATCGATGGGGCTTAAAGCATACCCTTTTTTAGTCAGCTGTGTTATAATGTGTCCAATAGAGCCTTGTGGTACAAAGAGTGTCTGTGTTGTTTTGATGGGTAGTGTAATATAAAAGGTAAATGCGATGATAAGAAGGATTATAGTATTCTCAATCCATACACTACTGCGAAATAGTCTACTTTTTTTAGTCGTCATGATGTTGGCTCTTTTTGTCTGGCTTAAGGTAGGGATTGAAGTCGATCGACTCGCATTGGGTGAGTACACCGTCGAACGATTATACATCAAACTCGATAAAAAACTGATACTCAAAGCCAAGAATATCACACTCCCCCCTAGCGAAGCCTCCTCTTCCCCTCTTGAACTTGATGAGACTTTTGATAGGATGAAGTATCTTTTGAGCTTTTTTGAGACGATAGAACTCAATCACATTCAGATCCAAGAGCAGACGATGACCCTCTTCTACGCAGAGGGTATCTTCTATGGGGTGCTAGATGGCTATGAGATCGCAGGGACGATCCATCGCCTCGAGGATAATAGCTATCATATCGATATCCCACTGCTCTATGCCAAAGCAGAGCAGAGCAGAGCCACTGCTACCCTACACTATCAGCCCAATGAGGATCACCTCTGGCTCAATGCCTCCTTTGATCTACTGGGTATCACGGGGGAGTTAGAGGCACATAAGCGTGCCAAGAAGATAGACTTCACGCTACATACAGATCGTTTTAAGAGTCTACGCAAACTGATAGCCAAAACTCCTTTGAGTGAGACAATCAAAGCGTGGATTGTCGATAAGATTACCGCAGACTCCTATGAACTCTACACCCTATCGGGCAAGGGGGTCTGGGGTGAGGAGGGGTTTGAGATGGATATGGACTCCCTAGAGGGGAAGATAGGCTTCAACCATGTCACCATCGCCTACAAAGAGGGACTCTCTCCCGTCCTTGCCGATAGCTTTCTGTTGCGTTATCATCATGGGGGACTCTACTTTGATCTAGACTCTCCACGCTATGAGGGGCGTGATCTCAATGGCAGTAAGATCACTATCCTCAATCTCACCAATGAGGAGACCCCCCGCTTGATACTCGATCTCAAAATCAAGAGTCAAGTCGATGCGGTGGTGCAGAAGATACTCAACGCCTACCATCTCACTATCCCTGTGCTTCATGACAACCCCAACACAGAGTTGGCTATCTGGATCGCTATCCCTCTCACCCAAGCCCCCTCTAAGCTCACCGTCAAAGTCGATGTGGTACTCGGTGAGGGCAACCTCTCGATCGGTCGTGTAACCCTCCCCGTCAAAGCAGGAAGCATCTCCTATCGTGAGGGGCATGTGAGAGTGGAGAGGGTCTGGCTCAAATCCTCATGGTATGAGGGTAATGTGAGTGGGGATATCGCACTCAAAGAGCAGAATGCGACGCTGCTCTTTGATGCCAAAGAGATTGCCATAGGGCAGGGGAGAGAGAAGTTTTTGGTGATTCAAAAGAAGCATCTGCCACTCTACCTTGACTACCGTGACCGTGTGAAGGTGGTGATTCCTCGCTTGGGGTTGAGAGTCCAGAGTCAGCCCAAGGGGGTAGAGATTGTCGCTACACGCCTCAAAAAGCTCAAACCCTACCTCAAAAATATCGGTATCTCCCTCAATGATGGACGGCTCTCTATCCAGACCAAAGACTTTAGGACCTATCACTTTAGCGGGTCGATTACGCGTCGGGACTGCTTCTTCTATGAAAAAGATAGCCTCTGCCACACCTCTATCCCGTGTCGTGGAAAGGTGACACCGCGTGGCCTCTACTTCTACGCCTTTGGCAAACGCCTCTACTATAATGCACACAAGTCACGCATCCGTCTAACGCATCTCAATATCGATCTAAAGAAGCTCCTCTCCATTCAAGAGAAGCGTCGTAGCACCAAGCGTAAAAAGCTAGTCGTCATCGGTACCAATAGTCAATTGCGTTATGGTCGCTACAAGCTCCTTACCGACAGCTACGATATCGAGATCTCTCCTTGTGGCAATATCAAAGCGGTGGGGAGTCTTGGTGGGGATATTGTCAAGTTTACCCAAAAAGGGAAGAGGATCTCACTGCAAGCCCTGCGTATCAAAGATAAGCTCCTTCAGCCCCTCATCGGGTTTAAGGGGCTACAGCGGGGACGCTACTCCCTCAAACAGTCGGGCAATCCTAACGGGGTGATGCGAGGACGCATTATCGTAGAGGGTGGGGTGATTAGCAACTTCAAAGTCTACAACAACCTCCTCGCCCTGATCAATACCCTCCCTGCCCTTGCGACACTAAGTAGTCCAGGGTTCTCTGAGAAGGGGTTTCGGGTCAAGAGTGGGGTGGTAGAGTACCGTATGATAGGAGATAAAGTCTTTTTTGACTCTATCTATATCAAGGGCAAATCCGCCACCATCGTAGGGAAAGGGGAGGTCAATCTCAAAACTAAACGGCTCAAGATGAACCTTGCCATACAGACCGCACGGGAGTTTGGTAAGGTTGTCGGGAGTATCCCACTGCTAGGCTATATCATCATGGGCAAGGATAAGAGTATGACCGTGGGACTGCGTGTCACGGGTACACTGAACCGACCCAAGGTCAAGACCAGTGCGATGGATGATATCCTCTCTCTACCCCTTAAGCTACTCAAGCGTACACTCGAAGCCCCACGGCATATCATCAATAAGTAGCGGGTGACTACTCGTTTTTGAGGACGAGTAGGGGGTCGGTCTGAGAGGCTTTCTTGGCAGGGTAGCGTGAGGAGAGTAGGATGATAAGAGTCGTACCAAGGAGTATCAACCCAAAGTCACTGAGGGTCAAGTCCACGGGGAGACGGCTCGTTCCATAGACATCTGCTGGCATCGAGATGATATCAAAGGTGGTCAGCACCCAGATGCCAAGCCCCCCAAGGAGGGTACCCGTGACGATACCCGCACTCCCGATGATCACCCCTAAACGGAAGAAGATCATGCGTATCTCCTGCTGAGTGGCTCCGAGTGTCCGCATCAAAGCGATCTCACTACGACGACTCATCACCGTCATCAGTAGTGAGGAGATGATATTGAGTGAGGCGATGAGGATAATGAGCAGGAGTACCAAGAAGAGGGCTTTCTTCTCCATCTCCATTGCGGAGAAGAAGTTGCCATTTTGCTCCCACCACCCCTCTATCATCACCGTGGAGGGGAGGTGTGCTTGGATCTCTTTGATCGCTTCCATCGGCTCAGTGGTGTAGATATGAAGTCCATCATAGACCCCATGAGGGCGTTTGAGGAGCTTCTCAAACGCCTCTAAGGGTGCGTACATGATCGCCTTATCATAGGCTTTGAGTCCTGATTTGAAGACTCCATCCACGACAAAGCGTTTCTGTAGGGGCATAGTACCAAACCCCACAGCTTGTTGCTCTGAGAAGTAGAGGGTGACCTTCTCTCCAATGGGTGCGTCCATCTCAAAGGAGAGTCCCTCTCCCATCACCAGACGAAATCGACTCTCTCCCTCTCCTTGTCCCTTGGCAAAGATAGGGTTGATGGCACTCTCTTTGGTATAGTCTACCCCATAGAGGAGGGAGCCTTGGACTGCGTCACTGTTTTTGGTGATGACTTGGGTGGTGTAGTAGGGGCTAAACTTTAGTGTAGGAAAGTCGTGGGAGAGTTGAGTGATAAGTCTATCATCGATGGCACCCTCTTCGATAGGTAGAAGGGTAAGGGGGTAGTTCATCACAAAGAGCTTTTTGGTAAACTCCTGTTGGGTTCCGTTCATAATCCCCATAGCGATCATCAGTACCATCACCCCCGTAGCAATCCCCAAAAAGGCTAAGAGTGCAGAGATGAAGATAAAGGGGTTCTCTCTATCATACTTGAGGTAGTGTTGGATGATATGCCCAACAAAGTGTTTGTTGGGTGGGAGAGAGGTGGTGGAGTGGGACATTAGGCGAAGACCCCTTTTTTGGGTCCGCTCTGTCCGCAGCAGTTTTTATATTTGTCACCCGAACCACACGGGCAGGGGTCGTTTCGCTTGGGTTTTTTGGTACCCGTAATCGGTTGCATAATCGCCTCATCGACGATCTCCCCCTCCTCAAACGATTGGTTGAGTTGTGCCTCTTGGATATCATGCTCAAGCTTCTCACGCATCTGCTCTAGTGCTGCCTCCTCCTCATCGGGAGAGCGGAAGTCAAACTGTACAAGCTGAAGGGTCTTGACCGCCTCATATTTGATGCGTTGTACCAAGTCGGTGAAGAGTTTGTAGCTATCTTGCTTATACTCCGTGAGTGGGTCTTTTTGGTTATAGCCTCTCAGTCCGATACCTGTCTTGAGGACATCCATCTCATAGAGGTGATCTCTCCACTGTGGGTCAAGCACTTGGAGGTAGAGGATACGCTCTATCTCCTCTCGCTGATCTGGTGCGAGTTGTGCCATCTTCTCTTCGTAGAGGTTCTCCATCATCTCTCGGATCATCTCCGTGAGTTGTGAGACCTCTTTCTCTTTGAAGGCTTCGATATCGACAACGATATTGAGCTCCTCTTCGATGAGTGCGATGAGCTTCTCTAAGTTGAAGTCCTCTTTGGCAATCCCCTCAAAGATCTCAGAGAGTTCAAGGAGGTGGAGGATATACTCTTCACGGTTCTCTTTGATCTTTGCTCCGATATCAAAGGTGCTATCGAGGAGCTGATTTCTAAAGCCATAGATCGCTTTTCGTTGGTGGTTGGCGACATCATCATACTCTAAGATATGTTTTCGTGACTCATAGTGCTGATTTTCGACCTTTTTCTGTGCCTTTTCGACCGAACGGGTGACGATCTTGGAGTCGATATACTCCCCCTCTTCGACCCCGAGACGGCTCATGATATTGCGGATCTTCTCTCCACCAAAGATACGCAAGAGGTTGTCATCAAGACTCAAGAAGAACTGGCTCTCTCCTGGGTCACCTTGACGACCCGAACGCCCTCTAAGTTGGTTGTCGATACGGCGTGACTCGTGGCGTTCTGTCCCTAGGATCATCAATCCACCCAACGCTCTAACCTCATCATCGATCTTGATATCGACTCCACGCCCCGCCATGTTGGTCGCGACGGTGACAGCACCTTTTTGCCCTGCGTTCATGATGATCTCCGCCTCTTGGAAGTGGTTTTTGGCATTGAGCATATTGTGGGCGATCTTCTCTTTTTTGAGTCGTTCATCGATGAGTTCAGACTTCTCGATGGATGCTGTTCCGATGAGGACAGGTTGCCCCTTGGCATTGAGCTCTTTGACACGGCGTACTACCGCATCGAGCTTCTCTCGTTCGGTGTTGTATATGAGGTCATTTTTGTCGAGACGGGCGATAGGGAGATTGGTCGGGATAGAGATGACATCAAGGTCATAGATCTGTGCAAACTCTGTCGCCTCGGTCTGTGCCGTCCCTGTCATACCCGCAAGCTTCTCGTAGAGTCTAAAGTAGTTTTGGTAGGTGATCTCTGCGAGGGTTTGTGATTCCTCTTGGATAGCAACTCCCTCTTTGGCTTCGAGTGCTTGGTGGAGTCCCTCAGAGTAGCGTCGCCCCTCAGAGAGTCGACCCGTAAACTCATCGACAATGATAATCTCATCGTTTTGTACTACATAGTCGACATCTTTCTCGAAGATATAGTGGGCTTTGAGGGCTTGGTCGAGGTGGTGGGAGAGGGCAGCATTCTCAAGGTTGTAGAGGTTCTCCACCTCAAAGAGATCTTGGGCTTTTTGGAGTCCATCTTCTGTCATGATGATGGTACGGTTCTTCTCATCGACGATGAAGTCCCCTGTGGTCTCCTCTGGCTCCCCTGGTCGGGTCTCTTTCTTCTCTCCACGCTCCATAGCGATGGCGATCTCATTGGCTTTGGCGTAGTGGTTATGATCTCTCTGGGTTGGTCCTGAGATGATAAGTGGGGTTCGTGCTTCATCGATGAGGATAGAGTCGACCTCATCGACGATCGCGAAGTGGTGGAGGCGTTGTACCTTCTCCTCTGCACGCACTTTCATATTGTCACGCAGGTAGTCAAATCCATACTCATTGTTGGTACCATAGGTGATATCCGCCTCATACTGGGCCTTGCGACTCATCTCATCGGGGATATCGGCGGTGATACTCCCTACACTGTAGCCCAAAAACTCATAGAGTGGTGCCATCTCTTTGGCATCCCGCTTAGCAAGGTAGTCATTGACCGTGACGACATGAACCCCTTTGCCCTCCATCGCGTTGAGTATTACCGCAAGGGTTGCAACCAGTGTCTTGCCCTCTCCTGTTTTCATCTCTGCGATATTGCCATCGTTGAGTACCAAGCCCCCCACAAGCTGTACATCATAGTGGCGAAGTCCAAGGGTACGCTTACTCGCCTCTCGGGTGATAGCAAAAGAGTCATAGCAGACCTCCTCAAGAGACTTAGCCCCCTCCACTACACTGGCTCTAAGCGTATTAAATGCCTCTTTGAGTTCCCTATCACTGAGTGGTTGATAGGTCGCCTCAAGTGCGTTGATATGTTTGATTTTTTTGAGGTAGCTTTTTACGATTTTATCGTTTCGTGTGCCAAAAATATTGAGTATCTTTTTTATCATCTTCTACTTGCCCTTTTATAAATTCCGATTATTTTATCCAAAAAGAGATTAAGGTCACCCTTAATAGGTATCCAAGTGGCTTTTGGGTATATTTACACTCTATACCCTTAAGGAGTCGTATGAAAATCCTCATCCTATTGATCGTCTCATTGACACTTGCTTCTGCTACTATTCGCTTGCCTCAGAGCTTTCATGCTCACTTCAAACAGACCATTACCAATCCCAAAAAAAAGGTGATTAGTTACACAGGGAAGGTACGCTTCTCTGATAGTATGCTCTTTAAGTGGCTCTATCGCACCCCCACCCAAAAAGAGGTTTGTAGTGATGGCTATGAGCTAATCGTAGTCGACCATGACCTAGAGCAGGTCTCCAACTATCTTATCGACAAGGGATTTGATCTAGGGAAGATACTCCGCCACGCCAAACGCCACGCCCCCTCTATCTATATCGCAGATTATGAGAACCGACACTACACCATCAAGCTCAATGCCAAGGAGCAGTTGGAGAGTGTGGCGTACTTTGATGATCTTGACAACAAAGTCCAGATACTCTTCTGGGGGATGCAGTATGGGCATAAGAACCTTCCTCCCAAGAGTATGCAGTGTGAGGCACCACGCGATTACGATAGGATTCGTGGTTAGATGGAAGCGTTAGAAGAGCTTTTTAGAGATCCGACGCTACTCTTTTTTGTAGTGCTTGTGCTAGCGGTGATACTCTTTATCGTCTTGGTAGTCGTCATCGCAAGTATCCGTATCCGTAACTATAAAGTGGGCTACCTCAATGCCCAAGTCTCCCAAAAACTCGCCACTCAACAGCTCACACGCCTAGAGCAGGAGCATGCGGTGTTGCATGAGCATATGATGGAGTATAGCCAGCGGGTTGAGGCGTTTGATACGATCAAACAGCGACTTCAAATGGCACAAAAGAGCCTCTTGGAGTCTGAAGCGCGTGCCAAGGGTGCAACAGAGTCACTCAGCACCACCCAAAAGGAGCTAGAATCACTCCAAAACTACTACAAACGACTCCTAGAGAGCTATGAGCGTATGGAGCAAGAACGCAACAACTTGCGTCAAGAGCGGGAGAGGCTTCAAGTGAAGCTTCAGATGCAGACCAAAGAGCGAAGAGGAGTTTAAGGTGTTGATCGAGTTGGGTATGGTGGGGATTTTTATTGGAAGTATGTCAGGGTTCTTTGGTATTGGGGGTGGGATGATCCTCGTCCCGCTACTCTTGGCACTGGGGTTTGATATCAAAGATGCTATTGGTATCTCCATCATACAGATGGTCTTCTCCTCTATCTTTGGCTCCTATCTCAACCACAAAAAAGGCTCACTGGTTATTGGTGAGGGGATTTGGGTTGGATTTGGGGGGTTTCTTGGAGGCTATGTTGGGGGGTATGTGACGCGGTTTGTCCCTGATGTACTGCTACAGTATATCTTCTTTGGAGTGCTTCTCTTTGCACTCTTTAGACTCTTCTTCTCCGCCTCTCATGATGATGAGACGCAGACCAAGAGCCTTGAGAAGTGGCTACTCTTGGTGATTGGAGTGGGGATTGGGGTCTTCTCTATCACACTAGGGATTGGGGGGTCTATCATCCTCACACCTCTTCTCGTAGGACTCCTCCACTACCCCATCAAGAAAGCGGTTAGTGCAGGACTCTTCTTTGTGGTCTTCTCCTCTATCGCAGGAATGATGAGCCGTTTGGGTTCGGGGACGATCGACTTTGAGCATGGGCTTATCGTCGCGTTTGCCTCGTTGATTGGTGTGAGCTTTGGAATCTGGCTCAAAGATCATATCACCGACACCCATCACAAAACCTCTCTCCTCCTCCTCTATCTACTCGCCGTGATACTGCTAGCCCAGAAGATGTTTGGTGGGTAGGGGACTACTTTGTGTGGGTGATCCTCTTGATCGCTTCTGAGCAGATGGTGAGTCCAAACGCTCCTGTCACCCCGACAAATGACCCTTTGCCCTGACAGCGATCCTCTTCGGGAGAGAAGACCACGGTGAAGTTACGGTCAAACTTGGCTTTTTTGAGTTCGTTGCGTATCTTGCGGGCGAGGGCATCTCCGTGGGTCTTCCAGATCGAGGCGACCTCTATCTTATTGGTATCATACCGCTTCGCAGAGCCTACAGACATGATGAGCTTCTTGTAGCACCTCTTGGCGACTTCGAGTTTGACTCTGGTGGTGTCTGCTGCGTCGATGATGATATCATATGGTTCAAAGTCAAATGCCTCCACCCATGCCATATCCATCTGTTGTTCGATGGGGGTGATGGTGGGGTAGTGTGAGGCGAGGGTGGCGACCTTGCTTTTGCCTACCGCATCAGAGCCTATCTGACGGTTGCGGTTGGACTCATCGTAGGTATCGTAGTCGACGATAGTGATATCTTGGACACCTGAGCGGTAGAGGCAGTCAAGGGCGTAGGAACCGACCCCGCCCACCCCCAAGATGAGTATCTTGCTCTGAGCTATCTTGGCAAACCCCTCCTCTCCAAAGAGGTGACGACATCGCTCAAACCTCATAACCACCCCTCAAGGGCTTTTATCTCATCGTGTGCCGTCATATCGAGCATGATAGGGGTGAGGGAGATATACCCTGCTCCTACTGCCTCGAAGTCTGTGGTATGCCCCTGCGTCTCCATCCACTCTAGGCGAGGGAGTCCGATCCAGTAGTACTCTTTGCCTCGTGGGTTGTAGTGTACTGCTGCATCAAAGCCATACTTTTTGTTCCCTGCTCGTGTGACCTTGAAGCCTCGGCATTGGCTAGCGGGGATAGGGGGGATATTGACATTGAGAAACTTCCGCGGAGGGAGTGGGAAAGAGCCTGCGAAGATACGCTTAACGAGTGTGACGATACTCTCTTGGGCGAGGGTGTAGCCATACTGCTTGATTGTCGCACCGCTATCGTGGTAGACTTGGCTAATGGCGATAGCAGGGATCCCTTGGAGTACCGCTTCCATCGCAGCACTTGCCGTCCCTGAGTAGGTGATATCCTCTCCCATATTGGCTCCGATATTGATCCCTGAGATGACCAGATCGGGGCGTTGCTCATGGGTGAAGAGCTTGGTAAGGGAGAGGAAGACACAGTCTGTTGGGGTGCCATCATCGAGCTTATAGAAGTCTTGTTCCACTTCGATAAAGTGTAGGGGACGCGTGAGTGTCAAGGAGTGTCCGCACGCAGACTTCTCTGTCGTTGGAGCGACTACCATAACATGGGCAAAGGGTCGGAGGGCTTCAACGAGAGCCAAAAGCCCCTCAGAGTCATAGCCGTCATCATTGGTGATGAGTATTTTTTTCATACAAAGCTCTTTTTAAATGCTATTATAACCTTTTTGGTATAATACTCTAAATCAAAGAAACCAAAGGACACATAGTGCAAAAAGAGCCGATGTTACGAGCAACTTATGAGAAGCTCTCTGCAGAATTAGAGCAACTCAAGACCAAAGAGAGAGGGATTATCGCTAAGGTGATTGATGAGGCGAGAGAGTTGGGGGATCTCAAGGAGAATGCGGAGTACCACGCAGCCAAAGATAAGCAGGGGCTTATGGAGGCACGCATCGCAGAGTTAACCGATGTAGTCGGGCGGGCACAGGTGGTAGACCCTCAAAACCTCGCCCATGAACGCATCAGTTTTGGATCTACCGTGGTGTTGTGTGATCAGGAGAGTGAAGAGGAGGTGAAGTATACCATCGTCGGGGCGTATGAGTCCAATCCCGCACAAGGTCTTATCTCAATAGGCTCTCCTATGGCAAAAGTGTTGCTAGGCAAGGAGGAGGGGGATGAGGTCGCACTGGTACTCCCCAAAGGACGCATGAAGTACGATATCGAAGAGGTGTTGTATGAAGAGATTGTAATCAAATGATACGCGTAGGTGTAGTAGGCGCGAGTGGATACACGGGCTTGGAGCTGGTCAAGATGTTGGTGACGCATCCCAAGTTTGAGCTGAGTTATCTAGCGACGACCTCAGGAGACACCACGATAGAAGCACTCCATAGCTCCCTAGAGGGGGTGGTGAGTCACCCCGTGGAGAAGGCAACAGTTAGCTCTGTAGTTGAGGCGTGTGAGTTGGTCTTTTTGGCACTACCGCACAAGACAGCGATGGGGTTTGCCAAGGGGCTACTCGAAGCGGGTCTCAAAGTAGTCGACCTCTCTGCGGATTATCGCTTGGAGCTTGAGACTTATGAAAAGCACTACTGTCCCCATGAGGATATCGCCCACCTATCCCAAGCGGTCTATGGACTCCCTGAGTACTACAAAGAGGCACTCAAAACCACACAGCTTGTCGCAAGTCCCGGGTGCTATCCCACAGCGACCCTATTGGGTATCTTGCCCTTTATCTCCTATATCGATACTACCGCACCCCTCTTTGTGGATGCCAAGTCTGGGGTGAGTGGTGCAGGGAAGAAGCTCTCGGAGACGACACACTTTGTCACGGTCAATGATAATATCTTCGCCTACAATCCTCTCAAACACCGTCACGCTCCAGAGATCGTAGAGAAGATAGAGAAGATCCATGGGGTCACGATGAGTGTTAACTTCGTCCCCCATCTCATCCCTGCGACGCGTGGGGAGCTGGTCTCTGTCTATGCCACCCTCAAAGAGGACATCGACCCCCTAGCGATACTCAAAGCACACTACGCCAATGACCCCTTTGTGCGTGTCCGTGAGAGACCTGTGGGGATCAAGCAGACGGCGGGGACGCACTTTTGTGATATCTTTGCTGCTCGTAACGAACGGGGGCTGTTTGTCTCCTCTGCTATCGACAACCTCCTACGAGGAGCTAGCTCCCAAGCCCTCGCCGCTGCCAACTTGATGTGTGGCTATGAGGAGGGGCTAGGGCTACCGCGTATCCCCTGTATGCCCTAGTGATACGATGCTCACGATAGAAGAGGGGGCGATATTTGTCGCGGATTCACACTATCCTCACCATGGAGATGCTTTCCTTACGCTCCTAGAGAGGCTAGAGGAGGGGAGCCTCTCCACCCCTCAACTCTTCTTGATGGGTGACAACTTCGATCTACTCTTTGGGTACAATGAGACCCTACTTCAGATCTACCCAAGAGCTATCAGCCTCCTCCAACGACTCTCCAGACGCATCGAGATACACTACCTTGAGGGCAATCACGACTTCGCTCTCGCACCGATATTTGAGACTATCCATCTCTACCCAAGAGCCAAACAGCCTTTGATGGCATCACTAGGAGGGGAGCATGTCGCACTTTCGCATGGAGATCGCTATGGGATGGGGATACTCTACGAGGTCTATACCGCACTGGTGCGTAGCCCGTGGATACTGCGTCTACTTCACCCCTTTGGTCAGTGGCTCATTGCGTGGCAATGTACCAAACTCCAGAACAAAGCGATCTGTCGGGAGTTTGAGGGGTTTGAGAAACGAGTAGAGAAGATCCTCTCCTACTACCCCTCTGATATACGCGTCATCGAGGGGCATTTTCATCAAGGTGTTGTGCTAGGACGCTACCTCTCACTCCCCTCACTGGCGTGTCAAGGGGAGGTAGGGGTTGTCGAGGGGGGTAATATTGTATTTGCAGGGGCTTCTAAGATAGGGGAGTAGCATTGGATTATCGGGACGGTATCCTACCCCAAAAGTCAAGACAATTTAAAAAAATCTAATTCCCTTCCAAATCAATCATCTTACACCGTAATTTCATTAGAATTTTCATAATTATCATTGTACTCTTTTACTGTATGTAGTCTTGTTTCTACTCATACTTTACCCTTCTTTTTATTGTCTAATTTTATCTAAATTTGGAATTTGGAGAATTAGACTTTTTTAAAAATTGTTGGGTTTTCTTGGGGTATTATAGGGAGAGGGTACCCCCACGAAGGGGGCAGTAGGGAGTTTAACGAAAGTCTATCTTAGAAGCTGTAAGTAGCAAAAAGTTCAAAGGCATTGACTTCATCTGTAGCAGATATCGCCGTATCATAGTCTGTCATACTATAGACAGAACTGAGGCTCACACTTGAGGTAGGGTTGTATCCTACGATAAGGTCAAGTTCTGATCCTTCATCCCCATAGCCTGCAAATGATGCTTCAGTACTGATACCAGAAAGCTCTGTAGAGGCACCGACTTTCCATGAGAGTGTATCATCATTGGTAGCTGCCGCGTCAGAGGCAAATCTATTCCATGAACTGGTATAGAAACCATCTCTATCGACATAACCAGCTGCTCTATCTGTCACCATACTCACCGCTGCTGAGAGATTAAATCCTGAGAGTTCTGTAGAGGCTTTAACAGCATATGCGGTAGAGTCATCTCCTGCATCATAGTCTGTCGCTGCGACCTGTGTTTCTAGTTTGGCTACACCAAAGTCATATCCAGCATCGGCATAGACTTGTGTATAGGTCGCAGCATCGATATTGTAGTACTAGAGGTTGGCTGTGATGTCACCTGCACCATAGACAGCACCCACTGCGTAGTTGTTACCATCATTGATATCTGTAAGATCTGTCCAAGTATCACCCGCATTAAACGCTCTGTGTTGTCTTACATAAGTCCCTACCAAAGTCAGGTCAGCAACTGATTTATTGAGCACGGTGTAGGCTTCAAATGAGCTTTGAGCAAGAAGCCAATCAAGTGAACCAAACATTGGAGAGTCGATGAGTTGGCGACCTGCGATTAGTGTGGTATCCCCAAAAGTGGCTGTGATATTGGCTACATTGAAGAACGCACCTGTCTCACTACTCTCCATATATCCACCATCATCAAGAAGATTGGCATATCCTACTGCTGAGAAGTTGGCTGTGATACCATCGAGTAGTTTGTGAGAGACATCGAGTGTGACTGCAGTACCAAGCTCTGAACTCTTCTCATCAAAGAGATCAACGGTATCATCTGTGTAGTAGTAACCTACCGCTTTACCGCTGATAGTTGTACTGCTATTGCAATCGATCTCTCCAGCAGCAAATGTTGAACTAACTGCCAAGATAGCCACGAGGCTAAGTTTTGTAAATTTCATCTATATTCCTTATAGTAAACTGTATAGGGGAATATACCATAGTTGAATATACCATAGTTTAGGTTGAAGATAGCTAGCGTGTATGGTTGATTTTTAGGCAATTGCCTAAGAGGAGGGGAGTGTGTGTCGGAAAAAATCTCGTACATACTCATAGCCAGAGTAGAGTGTTAATGCTACGGCAATCCACAAGAGTAGGCTACCACCCTCCCAGCCCATGAGTAAAAACCCAATGGCAATCATCTGTGTGACAGTCTTGATCTTACCCATCCATGAGGCAGAGATATCGAGACCTTGACTCACTGCGGAGACACGCAGTCCCGTAATGAAGAGTTCACGAGTGAGGATGAGGAAGATCGCCCACGGCGAGGCACTGCCTAAGACCATCAATCCCAAAAAGCCCGCGAGGGTGAGCATCTTGTCCGCTAAGGGGTCGAGGATAGAGCCTAGGATAGTGATCTGGTCAAAAGTACGGGCAATATAGCCATCGAAGAAGTCCGTTGCTGAAGCCAAAACGAAGATAAATGCCGCAAAGTAGTTGAGCCATGAGGGGTCTATTCCCTCAAAGAGGCTACTCTCTTGGTTGACAAGAAAGAGGAACATCACAGGAGCAAGCAGTAGGCGAATAAACGCCAAGATATTGGGGATATTGACAATCTGTGCTTGTGACATTTTGGACTCCATGGCTATGATTTGATTAACGGAAAGTCGTCCCACCATCGACGACGAGGGTTTGACCTGTGATCCAGCTTGCTTCATCGGTACAGAGGAAGTAGACAGAGCCTGCTAAATCCTCTGGGCTACCCATACGGTTGACCGCGGAGCGTTTGATCGTCTCTGCTTTGACCTCTTCGTAGTTGGTGAAGGCTTTGAGGGCATCGGTATCGATAGGACCTCCTGAGACAGCATTGACACGGATACCCATCTCACCAAGCTCTACCGCCGCATAACGACTCATCGCCTCTACGGCTGCTTTGTTGGTACCATGCCCTGCGTAGTTGTCGATATAGATGAGGTTACCCGTGGAGCTGAGGGTGACGATCGCTCCCCCTCCGACCTTCTCCATGCGTTTGGCTGCCTCTTGTGAACCACATACAAATGCCCCGACCGTAGCGGTGTAGATATTGGTGAGACCCTTTTTGGGTTTGAGACGCATAAACTTACCATAGCCTCCAACCACAGGACGACCATAGATCATTGCATTGCTCACAAAGAAGTCGATACGATCAAAATCCTCATCAATGGCTAAGAAGAGTGGCTTAAACTCATCAAGCTCTAGGATATTGAGTGGATAGGCTTTGGCTTTGATACCATACTTGCTCTCTAACTCTGAAGCGATACTATCGGCAATCTCTTTGTTGGAGTTGTAGGTGAAGGCGACATTGACACCCTCTTGTGCAAACTTCTCCGCACACGCTTTTCCTATCCCTTTGGTGGCTCCCGTGATGACTACGGTTTTACCTTTCATACTTGACATCTTACGCTCCTACTATAGTGTATTGTTTCATGATAGACTCGATCCTCTTCATGTTTTGGGTGCTGGGTGCAACAAGCGGTAGACGATACTCTAGGGTATCAATCAGCCCTGCGATATACATCGCTGCCTTGATAGGGATAGGGTTGCTCTCACAGAAGAGTACCTTATTGATCGCAAAGAGTTCATCATTGATCATCTTAGAGCCTTTGAGATCTCCCTCAAGGGCTTTGTGTACCAAGGCACTCTTCTTGTCTGGGAGGAGGTTGGAGGTGACAGAAGTGACCCCTTTGCCTCCACTCGCAAGGATTGGAAAATCGATCGCATCATCCCCACTAAAGAGGTAGAGATCAGGGACTTTGGCAAGAAGCTCTACGGTGCGTTCAATCGACCCTGTCGCCTCTTTGATCCCCATAATATTCTCTACATCATCAAAGAGTCGCTTAACGGTGTCAGGGAGGATATCGACCCCTGTACGCCCTGGGACATTGTAGAGCATAAAGGGGACTTTGACGGCACTAGCGATCGCTTTGTAGTGTTGGTAGAGTCCCTCTTGGCTTGGTTTGTTGTAGTAGGGACTCACAGAGAAGAGGGCATCGACTCCACACGCTTCAGCATGTTTGGCGATATCGATTGCCTCATGGGTTGCGTTGCTTCCTGCTCCTGCAAGGACTTTGGTGCTAGTATCTCTACAGACCTCTACCGCGATCTCGATACAGCGTTTGTGTTCGTCATGGCTGAGTGTTGCACTCTCTCCAGTTGTGCCGACAGGGCAGACGGCATCGATACCGTTGTTGATCTGTCTTTGAATGAGGGTCGCGAAGGTCGCCTCATCGAGGGTACCATTTTTAAATGGCGTAATCAGTGCCGTCGTTGCACCTGTAATGTAGTTACTCATGGTTTTTTTCCTGTTTTTTAAGTATCACGGTTGTGGAGTAGTCGTGGTCAAAATAGCGTTTTGCCACTTCACTAATCTCTTTGAGCGTTATTTTATCCAATTTCTCTTCATATTCAAGTAAAGGATCAAGACTCCCCTTGACAAGGTAGTCTCCATAGAGTCCCGCTACTGAGCTAGAGCTCTCTAGTGAGTAGATAAACTCCGCTTTGGTGTTGAGTTTGACTTTGTCAAGCTCCGCTTGGGTCACATCACCCGCTTTGAGTCGCTCTAGCTCTATGAGTATCGCCTCTTCGACCTGTTGGGGGGTGACTCCCTCTGCACAGAGTGCCATGATGAGGAAGACTCCAGGGTCTTTAAGCTCCATATTGTAGCCATAGATCTGATTGACGAGGTGTTTTTCATGGACTAAGACACGCTCAAAACGGGAGCTTTTCCCCGCACTGAGGATATGGCTAATCGCAGAGAGTGCCACTTGATCTTCATGGGCATAGTTGGGGATACTGTAGGTGATAGCGAGGGTGTTGACTTGGTTGCTCTTCTTGTGGAGTATCGCCCGTTTGGCTCCGTCGGTTTTGGGTTCTACGGCAGTGACTTTGGGGATACTGTTAGGGTTGCTAATCGTTCCAAACTGCTTCTTTGCTTCTGCAAAGACCGTATCAGGGTCGATATCTCCTGCGACAACGAGGATGGCGTTGTTGGGTTGGTAGTAGCGGTGGTAGAAGCTACGGATATCCTCTATCTTCCATGAGAGGATATCGTGCATAAACCCAATAGGGAGCCAGTGGTAGGGGTGGTAGGTGAAGTGGGTGTTAAAAAGCCTAAAGTAGAGGTAGCCCATGGGGGAGTTGTCGGTACGCAGACGACGCTCTTCAGCTACGACATCACGCTCCTTTTGAAACTCCTCATCGGTGAGATTGAGATTGACCATCAGCTCACTGAAGAGTTCGAGGGTCATGGGGAGGTTTTGGCTTGCGGTCTTGATGTAGTAGTGGGTCTTATCGAAGCCTGTAGCTGCGTTGTTGACCCCTCCACGGCTCTTGACGATCTCATCAAACTCCCCTTCTTTGAGTTTATGGGTGGATTTGAAGCTGAGGTGTTCGAGCATATGTGCCATACCACTCTTGCCCATCACCTCATTGCGAGAGCCGACTTTGTAGTAGATATCCGTGGTGATAACACCTGAGTGGTTTGCCATAGGGATGACAACGACTTGCATCCCATTATCGAGTGTTTGGCTAAAGTGCTTGGGTAGTGAGTTGCCCATTAAGACTCCTGTGGTTAGTAGTGTAAGTGCTACTTTTTTGATGATTGATAGTGACATACTGGACTACTTCCAGTCACTTCCGATGGCTTCTGAGATATGGGTATAGCCATCTGCTTTGAGTAGTTGAATGAGTCCCTCATTGATCTCTTTGATGAGTCGAGGCCCTTCATAGACGAGCATACTATAGACCTGGACGAGAGAGGCTCCTGCTTTGATGCGTCGGTACGCCTCTTGGGCAGAGTCGATCCCTCCCACCGAGATGAGGAGGGTCTTGCCATAGAGCTCTTTGGCGATTGCTCTAAAAAGCTCATAGCTCTTCTGTGTGAGTAACGCTCCAGAGATCCCCCCAAAGTCCTGCTTGCGTGGGCTATCGGTGAGGCTATAGTCGATGGTGGTATTGGTCGCGATAATCCCATCGGCTCCCGCCTCTACCGCAGTCTTGCACAGAGTAATCGCATCTTGGGGGAGCATATCGGGTGCTATCTTGAGTAGGATAGGCTGAGTGGTGATCGCTTTTGCCATCGCAAAGATATCATTGATAAACTGCTCATTTTGGAGATCTCTTAGCCCTGGGGTGTTGGGGGAGGAGATATTGATCACGACATAGTCCCCATACCCCTTAAACTTCTCAAAGAGGATACGGTAGTCTTCGAGTGCGTCAGCCTCTGAGGTGAGTTTGTTTTTGCCGATATTGATACCGATAGGGTAGTCAAAAAACGCTATCTTCTGGAGTGCGGTGAGCATCGCCTCACTCCCTTTGTTGTTGAAGCCCATCGCATTTTGGATTGAGCGGTCTTCGATAAGGCGGAAGAGACGAGGTTTGGGGTTGCCATCTTGGGGCTTGGGGGTGATCGTCCCGATCTCTGTAAACCCAAAGCCTAGGGTCGGCATCGCGGTGATATACTCACCATTTTTGTCAAATCCTGCCCCTAATCCTACGGGGTTTTGGAAGGTACGCCCAAAGAGTTGTTGGGTGAGGCACGGGTCAGAGACAAAGTACCGCTTGGTTAAAAAGCGTGAGAGGGGGGGACACTTGGTCGCAAATTTGAGTCCAAGCCCCGCAAGGCTATGGGCAGTCTCAGGATCGAGTTTGAAGAGTAGGGGTTTGAGGGTTTGGTATGAGAGTAGTGACATAGTAGGCTCCATAGATTAGAAAAAATAGTGAAACGAGAGGCTAAAGCCCTTGATGGTATCAAGGGACTCTATCTCTTGTATGATATGGTGGTGGTAGCTGATATCAGCATCAATGGTATCGGTGACATAGAGGATAAGTCCCGCACTCCCCCCATAGTAGTAGCCACTCGTATCGGGGAGGAGATCCTCTTTGTACTTGAGTGTCCCTAGGGTAAGTCCTAGGTAGGGTCTGATTTTGGGAGTACCAAAGAGTCTGTCGCGTAGGATCTTGTCGATCTCTATGGAGAGACTCTGATACTCACTCTTGTGAAATTCGTAGAAGAGTGTCGTCCGCCAATCGACTGTCTGCTGTCCATAGCGTAAGGAGAAGGTCGTCTCATGGTCTCTTTGATCAAAGATATCGATACTTTGGTTCGATACTCCAATCCCGACAAAGGGGAACTTCTCCGCCTCCATAGCGGAGAGTGAAACCGTAAAAAAGAGTAAAACTATCAATCTAGTGAGCATTCAATTCCTTCTGAAAAATTGGGTGGAGTATAGCACTTTTAGGGTTATAAAAGACTTGGTCTATGCTCGCTCCCACAGCGTCCCCTCAGCCGTATCCATAATGGCAATCCCTAGTGAGACAAGCTCCTCTCGGATCGCATCTGAGGTGGCAAAATCTTTAGCCTTTTTTGCCTGAGTCCGACGCTCAATGAGGACTTCTATCTTGGCTTTGAGTGCCTCATCAACGCCTATCTGGAAGTAGCTAAAGGGCTCTTTACCTCCAAATCCAAGGAGGGTATCGATCCATGCGATATTGGCAAGGGTCTCTTTTTTGAGGGCTTTATCTTTGGGGTTGCTATCGAGTAGCTCATTGGTAGTAGCGATCATCTCATCAATAATAGAGAGTGCCACAGAGATATTGAGGTCATCCTTCATCGCTTCGAGTAGGGCGTGTTTGAACCCTTGGTTGACACTAGAGGGCTTGGTGGGGGTGACGCGTTTTTTGAGGCGGTAGAGCTTGTCGAGTCGTCGCTTGGCGATCGCTAGCTCCTCCTCTGAGAAGTTAAAGTCATTGCGGTAGTGGACTGAGTTGAGGTAGTAGCGAAGTACCTCACCATCATAGAGGGCAAGGGCATCTTTGAGGAAGAAGCTATTGCCAAGGGATTTACTCATCTTCTCCCCATCGATCTGTACAAAGCCGTTGTGCATCCAGTACTTGGCAAGCTCATGCCCTGTACTACAGCGACTCTGTGCGGCTTCATTTTCATGGTGAGGGAAGAGGAGATCAGCTCCCCCTCCGTGGATATCGATACTATACTCCCCATCACCTTGGAAGTGCTTCTCAATCATCGCCGAACACTCGATATGCCACCCTGGTCGACCCCGAGAAAATGGCATATCAAAGCAGATATCCTCCTCTCCTTTACAGGCTTTCCAGAGGGCAAAATCCTTGGGGTTGCGTTTGTATTGGGTGTGTGCGACACGGCTTTGAGACCCCTCCTCCTCGGCGACGCGACCCGATAGCTCCCCATAGTGGCTATCTCTGGAGGTGTCAAAGTAGACATCCCCACTAGGGGTTGTGTAGGCGATATTTTGATCAAGAAGGCGTTGTATCATCGACTCGATGGCATCGAGGGACTCGGTGGCTTTTGGCTCGATATCGGCTCTGCGTACCCCAAGGGCATCCATCTCTTGGAGGTAGCGGTCAATATAGTAGTCGGTGATCTCATCCATAGGCTTACCACTCTCTTCGACCTTTTTGATGATCTTGTCATCAATATCGGTGAAGTTCTTACCCATTGTGACATGGTAGCCCACGGCGTGAAGTGTACGAGAGAGTAGATCAAATGCCAAGGCACTGCGTGCGTGTCCTAGGTGTGCATCATCATAGACTGTAGGACCACAGACATAGATAGAGGCGTGCTTGGGCTGGATTGGCTCAAACGGTCGTTTAGTTTTCTGTACACTGTCATAGAGTTGCATAGGGTGTAACCTTTGTGGAAAATAAGTGTGATTATAGCCAAAGTTTGGTTAGGGTGATTTTGAGGGAGAGTCTATGTCTGGTTTTGGCTTAGCATTAACACGCCATTTCTGGAGGGATACAGATCGAACGCTCTCAAAGTGTTGTCCCGAGTGCCAAGGTGATGTGTGGGTAGGGGGGATATTGTATTTGAAGTGAAATAATGGCTATTTAGGGATATTTTTGTCCTGTAATCTTCAAAATTAAGCAAAGTTTAAGTAGGTATTTATTTTTGATTTATCTTGATAGGGTAGAATACCCCTATCTTACTTTTGGAGTCTTAATGCAACTAGCTAAACTACTACTACTTCCCCTGATACTCTTCTCACTCTCTTTCTCCTCTACTTCGTTTCGTAACTATGATGATATGTGTAGTGAGGCGGAGGATCAATCGTGTCCTAACTATACACAAGAGGTGCGTAATCTGCAACTCGCACTCAACTCAGATAGTGATCTTGGACTCTCTCTTGTGGTAGATGGCAAGTGGGGGAAGAGGACTCAAGAGGCGGTAGAGCAGTTCCAAGCACACTATGGGGTGACTCCCGTAGCGGGCTATGTTGGAGGACGAACCAAACGCAAGCTTACAGAGTGCTATGGCAATCTAAAGCTCCCTAAGATCACACAGAAGAAATCTCCTCGTACCAAGAGTAGCTGTTATGCGGTCTTTAAGAAACATACCAATATGCGACGAAGCTATAAGGTCTTTAAGGATGTGGCACTGTTGCGTCAAGCCAATGGACACAATACCTCTCTCAAGGTCGATATCTCAGAGCAACGCCTCAGACTCTATGTCAATGGTAAGGTGGCACTCTGCTCTCCCTGTACGACAGGAGCCAAACGAAAGCTCGAACCCAATACCCGTACGATCCGCGATAAGCGTACCCCTAAGGGGAGTTTCCGTATCCAAGAGAAGATTGCCGATAAACGCTCAACAATCTTTGGAAAGTACTACCGCAATGGTAAACTTGTCTACAAAGGGGATAGACGCAAGTACAAAGGACCTCCTGCGAAGTATGTCGGAGCATCACTTAAAAACTGGATGCGTCTGACTAGCTCAGGGATCGGGCTTCATGCAAGTAAGTATGTCAAGCGATACCCTGGTACCAATGGTTGTATCCGTCTTCCCTATAAAGTAGCTCAGACGGTTTTTGCCAAGGTAAAAAAAGGGACGAAGGTCACCATCGTCAACTAATCCTAAAAGTGATACCCCACACCCAGATAGAGGTAGTCTGACTCAAAGGCATTACTTAAAAATGAGGAGATGCCTGGTAGATTGACTCCTATTATCTCCACCTCTACACTATCCATTGTCCATTGCTTTTTACTGTAGCCTGCATTGAAGTAGAGCTTTTTGGGGATATAGGTATGCTTGGGGGCAAATGTCATTCCGATATCTATCGCTCGGTAGCTCCCATCGACATCCATACTACTCTTGATGATCGAGTTTTTGATACTTCCTGTCTGGTAGGCGTAGAGGAGGGTGGTGTAGAGTGTGAGTTCGGGGGTGGCTTGGTAGCCAGCTTGGAGTGTCACCCCTGCTTTGTAGGTCTTGATATCAGTGTGGGTTTTGGTGAGTAGGTCATCGATAAACTCCATCGCCTCAAGGGGATTCTCCATCCGCATAAAGGGCATAGAGATCCCCGTCATTAGCCCTGCTCCTAGATACCCTTTGGGGCTGGTGAGGAGGTCATATCCTACCCCAATATCAAAATCCACTCCACTAATCTTATAGCTACTGGGTACGGGAACGAGATTACCTAGGATCGCATTGAGGGAGTCTGTCTCAATGCCAAAGAGGCTAGGGAGGGGGGTGATCGGGAGTGACTGAAGCATAATACTATCGACGATATCAGTCAGCTGATCGACTTTTTTGGAGCTATAGATATCGAGATTACCAAAGAGGTAGTAGGGGGAGTGATTGAGGGTGAAGTGTTGTTCATTGATCTTGAGTAGATCGATATCGAGTGTGACATCGGTTCGATAGACTCCTGTGATGCCCACTTCCCACTGAAAATCCCCTTTTCCAAAGTTGATCTCTAGGGCGTGTGTGGTGCTAGTGAGTAGCAGGAGTGTCGCTAGCAGATGGCTAGAGGCACGATAAAAAGACATGGTTTCTCCTTAGTAGTATTTAGGGTTTTGATTATACTCAAAATTAGATAGGAAGTAGGAGAGTGCTTTAGTTTTTGCCACTTTTTAGCTATAATCTACCTCAATTATGTACAATTTCTTTGGGGTTGTGCAATCTATAATTTAAAGGGACAGATATGAAATTATCACAAGTAACGGCTATTTTACTCTTGGGAGCATTGACACTGAGTGGGTGTGTCGATAGTACTTCTGGGAGTGATGATGAGACCCCCTCTAGCAATCACGCACCTATCGCCAATGCACAATCACTTACAGTAGAGAAAAATAGCAATCTCTCCATCACCCTCTCTGGAAGTGATGTCGATGGGGATACCTTGAGCTATACTGTGACAACACAGCCTACACATGGTCAGATTAGTGGGACAGCTCCTAATCTCGTCTATACACCTACGAGTGATTATCTAGGAAGTGATAGCTTTAGTTTTCGTGTCAATGATGGTACGGTCAACTCCTCAATCAAAACGATATCACTCCAAATTATAGAGCAGGTAGCCAAGGTAACCATAGCAGGAAGTATCCTCTATGAGAAGGTTCCCGTTAAGAGTACAGGAGAGGGGCTAGACTACACCAGTATCACTCAAGAGGGTGCAAAGTGGGTTCTCGTAGAGGCAGTCGATAGCACTGGAAATGTGGTCGATAGTACGACTACGGATAGTAGTGGTGCCTATCAGCTTACCGCTGTGCCTGCTCAGACCGATGTAAAGCTTCGTATCTCGGCTAAGATGCTACAGCATGGTAGCCCAAGCTGGGATGTTAAAGTCGTAGACAATACCAATAGTGGTGCGGTCTATGTTATGGAGGGGGCATTGAGTAATAGTGGAAGTAGTGATAGCCGTCGAACTCTTCTTGCTCCATCTGGGTGGTCAGGTAGTGACTACACCTCGACACGCGTAGCAGCTCCTTTTGCTATCTTGGATGATATCTACCACTCTATGAATATGGTACTTGGTGCGGAGAGTACAGTGGTATTTCCTCCACTGGTTGTCAACTGGTCGACCTATAATAAAGCCACAAGTGGTAATGTCAATCAGGGGGAGATTGGTACCTCCTACTACTCCAATAGCAATCTCTTTATCTTGGGAGATAAGGACTCCGATACCGATGAGTATGATAACCATGTCATCGCACATGAGTGGGGACACTACTACGAGGATAAGTTCTCTCGTTCTGATAGTATCGGAGGATCTCATGGTGGAGGTGACACCCTTGATATCCGTGTTGCCTTTGGTGAAGGTTTTGGTAATGCTGTCTCTGCTATGGCACTCCAAGACCCTCTCTACTACGATACCGCAGGGAGTGGGCAAGCGGGTGGTTGGAGTATGAATATCGAATCTGAATCCAAAAATAACCCAGGGTGGTTTAGTGAAGCCTCTATCCAACGCATCCTCTATGATCTCTATGATAGTGATGATGAGAGTAGCGATACCCTTAGTATGGGGTTTGCTCCACTTCATCGCCTCTTTATCGGGGCGCAGAAGCAGACCCCTGCCTTTACAAGTCTCTTTAGTTTTATTACGGAGCTTAAGCGTGCAAACAGTGCAGATGCTGATAAGATTGATGAGATTGTTGCCCATGAAAATATCGACACTATTACTGATATCTATGGTAATGGACGCAGTGGTACCCCCTACAGTAATGTAACTGTTGGAGGGAGTGCGGTCAATGTCTGTCTCTCTAGTGATGATGGAAACTACAATAAGCTGAGTAATCGTCGTTATGTGAAGTTTACCGTCTCTAGTGCAGATAGCTATACGATTAAGATAGCACAGAGTAATGGAAGTGATGCAGATCCTGACTTCTACCTCTATAGTAAACAACCACTAGAGCGTATCAATGGTTCAGATACGGCAAGCTCTACAGGGCTAGAGAGTAAGCGTATCACACTGGATGCAGGGGAGTATCTTCTTGATATCTTAGACTATAACAACCTCACGAGTGCCTGCTTTGATGTAACGGTCAAGCCATAAAAAAAAGGAGAAAAGAATGAAAAAATTAATAATCGCATCACTGCTTATGGGGAGTTCCCTTATGGCGATGAGTACAAAAGTAGAGAAGCCCGTCAGTCTACTAGAGGGGACAACGCTTGGATCGTATCAGAAGCCTGGTGCTCCTGTGGATCTCACCTATAAGAGTAGTAAGGTGGGAGCTGATGAGATTGCGATGGTTGATATCACGCTTACGACCCGTGCAAAAGAGGGAAGTATGCGTGTAGCGATGCGTCTTGATGAGGGGTTGCGTCAGACAGGTGGTGATGCGTTGAGTAATCGTTTTACACTAGGGAGTGCCAAGGAGTTTCCTCTCCACCTACAGCTCCTCTCCACACAGGAGGGACGCTACTATGTGAAGCTTTTAGTTGAGATAGAGGGGCGTGGTGTGCGTGCCTTCTCTGTCCCTGTACAGGTAGGAGAGGGGAGTGCCAAGCTTAAGCTCGCACCTACAACCACCACCCCATCAGGTGAGCGTATAGAGGTGATGTCTGCTGTTGAGGTGATAGAGAAGTAAGGAGGAGGCAGGAGGCTTAGTGTGCCTCTTGTTTGCGTTGGATAGAGGCTCCAAGGGCGAGAAGTTTGCCCTCTAGGTTATCATATCCTCTATCGAGATGGTAGATACGGTGGACATTGGTTGTACCCTTGGCAACCAGTGCTGCCAAGACCAGTGCGGAGCTTGCTCTAAGGTCAGTCGCCATCACATCAGCACCATAGAGTGCTTCGACCCCTTTGACCGCTGCGATATTACCTTTGAGCCAGATATCTGCTCCTAGGCGGTTGAGTTCACTCACATGCATAAATCGGTTCTCAAAGAGTCGCTCCTCAATCATACTCTCCCCATGTGTCATCACCGAGACAGCCATCAGTTGGGCTTGCATATCGGTAGGAAAGCCTGGGTACTCTGTGGTGGTGAGGTTGACAGGTTTGAGGCGTTTGGGAGCATGAATCGTCATACGCTCTGCCTCTATCTCAAAGGTACACCCCATAAACTCCAACTTATCAATCGTTGCTCGAATATGGGCAGGGTTGACCCGCTCAAGATCGATAGAGGAGTGGGTAATCGCCGCAGCACAGAGGTAGGTACCCGCTTCGATACGATCAGGGATAATCGCTATATCCTCAAAGGAGAGAGGAGTTTGATCTGTTCCCTCAATCGTGAGTTCACTCGTCCCCACGCCACTGATAGTGACACCTGCACTCTGTAGCATCTCACACAACTGTACAATCTCAGGCTCTTTAGCTGCGTTGATGATAGTGGTCGTACCATGGGCGAGGGCTGCTGCCATAAGGATATTCTCCGTACCCCCTACCGTAATCTTATCGAAGATGATCTTCGCCCCTTTGAGTCCCTTTGGAGCCATCGCATGGACATACCCTCCTTTGATCTCGATCACCGCTCCCATAGACTCTAGGGCTTTGAGGTGTAGATCGATAGGGCGTTGACCGATGGCACACCCACCAGGTAGACTCACCTCACACTCACCAAACCGTGCAAGTAGCGGCCCGAGTACTAAGATAGAGGCACGCATCTGAGAGACGATCTCGTAGACCGCTTTGGTGGAGGTGATGGTACTGTTGTCTATCTGAGCCGTGGTTTGGTTATGCTCCACACTCCCCCCTAGCATCGTGAGAAGCTTGAGGAGTGTACGGATATCCACCACATTAGGAAGATTGGTCAATGTAATGGGTTTATCGCTTAGGAGCGTTGCTGCGATGATAGGGAGTGCGGCATTCTTCGCCCCACTAATTGTCACACTACCGCTGAGTTGTTTTCCGCCTTCTATCTGGAGATAATCCATCTGCTCTTCCTTGAAAAAATTTGTATATTCTAGCAAAAGGTTTGTTAGTAAAGCGTGTATTTTAGAGGAGATTGTTAAAATTCATATTATTAAGTATGATTTTAAAGATTCTGTTATTAAATCTAGTGTATCATATTTTCTAATATAATACTACGCCAACCCATAAGTATAAGTGTATAGGTAGAGAAAAGAGGGAAACCATGTCTAGCAGTTTAGATAAACTCAAAGCACTCAATAATCGTCTGGAAGAGAAGATAGGGATAGAGAATAGGGTCATTCCCTCTGTGGATGAGGTAGTCTATATGGGGGAGAGTCAGCCCCTACAGGAGAAGTCTGAGGAGAACCCTCTGCGTCGTGCCAATACAGAGCGTGTCGCCTATCTCTATGAGAAGTTGAAGATTTTTGAGAAGTCACCCGATTTTGATCGGATCTTTATCTATAAGGCGATGAACCTCTCAGGTATTGGACTCAAAGAGGAGGACTTTGGTCAGGTGCGTGAGGGGAAGTATATCCAGATTATTGCAATCACCTACGAACCTGATAAAAACGGTAAGAAGAAAGCCAAAAATATCTCTCTTGGCTACTTTGGTAAGGCAGAGTCTTTGGATGAACGACTCAAAAATGAGATTATTGAGTTTGTCTTACGATGGCGTTATGAGAAGGCATTTCAAAATGTGGAACACTACAAAGATTTGATTGCGAGGGTAGAGTAGTCTAATTAAAAATCTGCTACAATCATTTTTTTAATTTTATGACTGGAGAATACTCATGCACCTAGACCTAACGCCTGAAGCTATTTTGGCACAACTTGGCTACCCCAAGAGCGAGGCTGAACTAGCTCAAATCAATGCAATTATCGCTAACACCAAAGGGTTTGATAAATTTTCTCAACACCTACTCTCACTACAAGATGCTCTTGCTGTTGAGAAGGGCTTTATCGGGATGTCAAACTCTGAAAACTATCTCAAAATCAAGTGTGACGCAGATACGCAAGCACACAATCTCGAAGCGTTTGAAGCACTCGTGACACACTGGGCTGAGAAGTATAAAGTCACGCTGAAAAAAGTAGATCAAAAAAACACCTACTATATCTTGGGTCAAGAGTAGTTGCCCCTCACTTCCCTCAACGCAGAACAGCTTAGTGCTGCGACTGCTACGCTAGGACACAACCTCATTATCGCCTCTGCGGGTACGGGTAAGACCTCTACCATCGTAGGGCGTATTGGACACCTTATCCATCAAGGGGTTGACCCCTCGAAGATTCTTCTCCTTACCTTTACCAATAAAGCCGCAGGCGAGATGATCGCACGACTTGAACGCTACTTTCCTAAGAAGATTGTCTCACAGATAGAGTCAGGAACTTTTCATGCGGTGAGTTACCGTTGGCTCAAGGAGCTTCACCCTACACTCGCACTCAAGCAGCCCGCCGAACTCAAAACACTTTTTCGTAGTATCTATGAGAAACGCAACTTTGAGCGGATGAATCTCCCCATCGCTCCCTTTTCGGCTACCTATCTCTATGAGATGTATAGCCTCTACCAAAATGCCTCACTAGAGTGTTTTGATAGCTGGTTTTTGGAGAAGTATCCAGAGCATGAGGTGGTGATGGATACTTATATGGATATCACGGAGGAGTTTGAGCGGGAGAAGCAAGAGTATGGATTTGCCTCATTCAATGACCTGCTGTTACGGATGAAACGCCACCTAGAGGAGCATCAGATTCTCTTTGAGGAGGTACTCGTCGATGAGTATCAAGATACCAACACTCTCCAAGGAGCTTTGATAGACACCCTTAAGCCCCGTTCACTCTTCTGTGTTGGCGATTATGATCAGAGTATCTATGCGTTTAATGGTGCCAATATCGAAAATATCGCTACCTATGCGAAGCGTTACCCTGATGCGAGGGTCTTTACGCTGAAGACCAACTACCGCTCCACTGCTTCGATCCTCTCACTTGCCAATCGTGTTATTCAACGCAATGAACGCATCTACCCCAAGAAGCTAGAGGTGGGACGCGTAGGCAAGAGCTACCCCCCACGACTCCTTATCTATGCCGATCTCTTTGAGCAGTATCAGGCGATCGCTCAGAGTATCAAGCAGACCCATACCCCCAATGATGCTATTGCGGTGATTTTTCGTAACAACGCCTCAGCAGATGGGATCGAGGCGAGTCTTCGAGAGGTGGGTATCCCCTGTAAGCGTAAAGGGGGGACGAGCTTTTTTGATGCCAAGGAGATTAAGTTTCTTCTCGATATCTTGGCACTGTTAGTCAACCCCAAAGATATGATGGCATTTATCCATATCTTTGAGTACGCTTCAGGAGTTGGATCGGCTCTCTCCAAGGAGTTTTTTCAGTGCTTTTTACACTTTGGTAATGGGAGCTTCAAGCAGGGGGTTCTCTCCCCTCAGGTACTTGACCTCCCCAAGCTCAACCCCAATAAAAATATCCAACTTGGACTCTTTGATGATGATCATGAGATCGGTTCGGCGGCACGATTTAGACACCTTGAGCTTCCCCATGAGGTCTATAGTCACCCACTACTCAAACACCCAAAATTGATCCAAGATGGGGTGAAGTTCTTTCAAGACTTCTATCAGTTGCTACGAGAACTCCAAGGGGTAGAGAACCCCGCAAGTCTCCTTCGCAAGACGATCACCTCGACACTCTATCGTGGGATTGTTGAGATGCTTGCCTCTCAGAGAGGACGACTGAAGTCTGGTGAAGTTGATGAGGAGAAGAGAAAAGAAGCCAAAGAGCGTATCGACCGTAAAGCGACCCTTCTACTCGATCTCTCAAAGCAGTATAAGGAGCTTAGACGCTTTGTCAATGCGATGGTACTAGGGGGTGGTGAGCTGAGTGAAGGGGAGGGGGTCAATCTCCTCACTGTCCATGCGAGTAAGGGATTGGAGTTTGCTGAGGTCTATGTGGTAGACCTTGTCGATGGACGCTTCCCCAATCGTAAGATGATGAGCTCAGTAGAGGAGGAGCGTCGCCTCTTCTATGTGGCTGTCACGAGAGCCAAAGATCGGCTCTCGCTCTCTCTAGCCAAGTATGACAAGGTCAAGAAAATCGACTATAAACCCTCTCAGTTCCTCCATGAAGCGGGCTTAGTCAAAGGGGAGTTTGTCGAAGAGAAAGGGTAGTCTACTCCTCTGTGTTAGGCTCTCTTCTCCACCTCTATCTTCATCGCTTCATCAGCTCTCAGAGCGATGAGGGTCGCTCCCGCTTCTATCTCCATCGTCTGTTTTCCTATCGAGTATCCTTTGACACTGATCTCCTCCCCACGCATAATGCCAAAGGAGGCGAAGCGGTCTTTGAGTATCTTGTTAGCATTAATCTTGATGATGGTGGCGTGGTCACCTTTGTTGAGTTGGTTGAGTTGCATTTATAGCTCCTTTTAGATGATGAGTTGCGTCACCCGATAGGCGACAAAGCTAAGTATCCACGCACTCGCAGTGGTCATAACAAAGAGGTAGACGAGGTACTTCCAACCCCCTGCCTCTTTGGCAAAGACCATGGAAGCAGCAAGGCACGGGAGATAGATCATCACAAAGACGATAAAGGCGATGGCTGACGCGAAGGGGATATTGGCTCTAATCTGTGCGATAAGCCCCTCACTCCCCTCATCGACATCATCCCCTAGTGCGTAGAGAACACCGAGTGTTGAGACTACGACCTCTTTGGCCGCGAGTCCCGCCTCTAGGGAGACTGCCATACGCCAATCCATCCCTAGTGGAGCAAAAAACGGCTCTGAGGCGTGTCCCATAATCCCAAGGTAGCTATGCTCTAATTCATAGAGTTTGACTTGGTTGCTCTCTAGGTGGGTTGGGGCATCGACTTTGGGGTAGTTGCTAGCAAACCAGATGAGGATAGAGGCAAAAAGGATAAAGGTCCCCGCCTTTTTCATATAGCTCTTGGCTTGTCCATAGACGGTGTGCCAGATGAGTTTGAGTGAGGGGAGGCGGTATTTTGGCATCTCCATCACAAATGGCTCATCCTCTCCCTTGAAGACAAAAAGCTTAAGGGCTTTTGCCATTAGAAGCCCAAGCATCGCCCCACTTATATAGATAATAAAGAGGATATTACCCGCATCCTCTTGGCTAAAGAATGCCCCCGCAAAGAGGACATAGATCGGAAGCCTTGCTCCACAACTCATAAAGCCGATGATAAAGAGGGTGATGAGACGGTCTTTTTCATTTTTGAGGGTACGGGCTGCCATATAGGCAGGTACTGAGCATCCAAACCCTGTCACCAGTGGGATAAAGCTCTTGCCGTGGAGTCCAAACTTATGGAAAAATCCATCTAGCAAAAATGCCACCCGTGCCATATAACCCGTGGTCTCCAGCAGGGCTATACCTAGAAAGAGGATGACGATATTGGGGAGGAACATCAGCACTGCTCCCACCCCACCAATCATCCCATCTGCGACCAAGGAGCCAAGCCCCCCATCGCCTAGTAGCACTTTGGTCTGATCTCCTAGCCACCCAAAGGCACTGTCGATAAGATCCATAGGTAAGGAGCCCAGCTCAAATGTGAGCTGAAATAGCCCCCACATAAAGAGCAGAAAGAGGGGAATCCCCAAGACATTATTGATGAGGAGATTGTCTATCTTCTGGGTGAGGTTCTTAGCACGCATCGACTTGAGTGACATCACCTCCATTTTGGCACCCTTGGCAAACGCAAAATGCTCATCGGCAAATATCTCATCGAGATCTTTGGTCGTGGTGTGGAGGTAGATGTGTTGGAGGGATTGGCGTATGATAGGGAGTAGCTCTATCCAGATAGGCTTATCGTGCATCTGCTTGTAGGTTGTCTCATCCTCTTGGAGGAGCTTGACGGCGAGGTGACGGTAGGGGAGGGGAGATTTGAAGTGTTTCTGCTCCATAAAGTTGACGATATGGGCAATCTCCTCTTCGATAGGATCTGAGTAGATGACCTTTGCAGAGGTCTGGGGTCTATTGAAGACCTCAATAATCGCCTCTTTGAGTGGCTCTATCCCCTCTTTATTGGCTGCGGAGGTCTTGATACAAGGGACTCCCAAGATCGCAGAGAGTTGCTCCGCATCGATCTCAATCCCCTCTTTTTGTGCTTCATCGTCCATATTGAGTGCGACGACGACCTTCTTGCCTGTCTCTAGGAGCTGTGTGGTGAAGAGGAGGTTGCGTTGGAGGTTGGTGGAGTCGACGACATTGACGATGATATCATACTCATCACTTTGTAAAAAGCTCTTGGTCACCTTCTCCTCGATGGTGTACTCGGTCAAAGAGTAGGCACCTGGGAGGTCGATGATATGGATCTCATAGTCGGTAGAAGAGATGACATCGCAGAGGTTGAAGATGATCTCAGTCTTATCGACAGTGACCCCTGAGAAGTTCCCTACTTTGAGTGTGGCATTGGAGAGGGCATTGATGAGTGAGGATTTACCTACATTGGGTTGTCCCGCAAGGGCGATCACGATGGGTTTCATAGAAAAAGTTCCTTCTATTTATTTAATTCAGAAAATGAAAACAATTATCATTTAGTTTTTCTGATTCTGTAATTTACTCTTTTTACTCTTAAGCTTGACTGATTTTGAGGGATTTTTTCATCTCTATCATCTCTCTTTTGAGGGTGAGTAGCTCCTTTTGGAGGGTGGCTATCTCTCGCTTCATGGTGGCTATCTCAGGGCTTGTCTGTTTTTGGACAGGCTCTTGGGCGAGTGGGGGTCTCTTCTCATCGAGCAGTACATAGGTGACCTCTTTGCCCTCTTCTGTGATCACCTTACTCTCTAGTTTACCTGACTTAATCGCTTTGATGACATGAAAGAGACTCATCTTTTGTTGGATGGCATATGCCTTGGGAGTTAACTTTTGCATTTTTATCCTTTCTTGGGTATTGTAACCAATATTGTACATATTATTTGATATAATTTGAAAAACTACCTAGAAGGAATTTTATGAAACAGCGTATCTTAACGCCACTACTCTTTATCCTAACGGCTTTTTTACTTCTCAATACTACAGCCGTAGCAGAGCCTGCATCCATCATCGAAGCCAAAGTCAATGAAGCGATTAAAGAGTTTGCCAAAGAGGTTGAAGGGGGGGAAGCATTTTTGGCAAAGACCAAGGGGTATCTGGTTTTCCCCTCTGTGATGAAGGGTGGATTTGTTGTTGGGGGTGAGTATGGAGAGGGAGCCTTGCGTGTCAATGGTGAGACCCAACACTACTTCTCTATCACCTCTGCGTCAGTAGGGTTCCAGATGGGGTTACAGAAGACCTCCTATATCATCGCATTTATCTCCCAAACCGCCATGGAGAACTTCATCAAGAGCAACGGATGGGAGGCGGGTGTCGATGGAGCTATTACCGTAGCCAAGTGGGGTAAAGGTAAAGATATCAGCTCTTTGAGCTTTGAGAAACCGATCTATGCGTTTGTCTTTGGTGCGAAGGGCTTGATGTATAATCTCACCATTGAGGGGACGAAGTTTACACGCATTATCCCTCAATAGTGTGATAAGATGAGAGAGAGAGGTTCTTTTTGGTTGCTCCTTGGGGTTGCCGTTGTTTTAGTGTTGGGGACGGGATGTACACACAAACCTTATGGTAAGGGGTCGATGCGTCCCTATACGATTCGTGGTCACAACTACCGACCGACCTATGTCACCCTTGGGCAGAAGATGCGTGGTATCTCTAGCTGGTATGGTCCCAACTTTCATGGTAAACGCACGAGCAATGGTGAACGCTACGATATGCACGCAATGACTGCCGCACACAAGACTTGGCCGATGAATACGATGCTACGCGTCACCAACCTCGAAAATCATCGTAGTGTGGTGGTACGCATTAATGATAGAGGTCCTTTTGTGCGTGGGAGGATTATCGACTGTAGTTATGAGGCAGGGCGACGGATAGGACTCGATAAGAGAGGTATCGCCAAAGTGGAGATAGAAGTGATAGGATTTGGTGGACGGGTTGAACCTGCACGCCGTGTGCGTCCTACCCCAAAGGCTCCATACCCCTCCACCCCACCGCAACGCGTCCCACGCCCCCACCTGATGCGTGTCAAGCTTTCGCACTTTGCGATACAACTTGGGGCATTTGGTCACTATGAGGGGGCGAAGGTCTATCAGCGACGCTATGGGAGCGTAGACCCTCGCTACAAACCGCGTATCAAACGCACCCAAGAGGCAGATGGTCGGGTACTCTATCGCGTCTGGTTGAGTGGATTTAGGACACAAGAGGAGGCGGAGGTCTTTCGTAGTCGTCATGACCTTGGCAGTACATTTATAGTCAGTGAGTAGAGGAGAGAAGATGATAGTAGTCAAACGAGAGACAAAAGAGACAAAGATTGAGGTCAAGCTCAATCTCTATGGTAAGGGGAAAGCCTCAATCGATACAGGGGTAGGGTTTTTAGATCATATGCTAGAGTCTTTTACCAAGCATGCACACCTTGATATGGAGGTGAAGTGTGTGGGCGATACCCATATCGATGATCACCATAGTGTAGAGGATGTAGCGATCGTGATTGGGCAGACACTACGAGAAGCAATCTACCCTGTCAAGGCGATAGAGCGGTTTGGTAATGCTACAGTGGTGATGGATGAAGCGAGTATCAGCTGTGATATCGACCTCTCCAATCGTGCATTTTTGGTCTTTGAGCTTCCGCTTGAGGGACAGGTGGGGCGATTTGATGTGGAGTTGGTGGAGGAGTTCTTTCGGGCGTTTGCCTTCAACCTTCCGTTGACTCTCCATCTCATCTGCAATCGTGGTAAAAACCGACACCATATCATCGAGGGGGCATTCAAGGCGTTAGCCGTTGCCCTGCGACGGGCAGTCACCCCCAATGCCAACGCGGGTATCCCTAGCACCAAGGGGGTACTATGAGTATTGAGCTAATCGTCCTTGATGTCGATGGAACCTTGACCGATAGCCGTATCACCTACTCACAAGTAGGGGATGAGATTAAGTCCTTTAATGTCAAGGATGGATTGGCGATCGTGAGTTGGCGACGGCTTGGTAAGCAGGTGGCGATTATCACAGGGCGGAAGTCGGAGATCGTTGCGCGTCGTGCTAAGGAGCTTCATATAGAACACTTCTACCAAGGGGTCGCAGATAAGAAGCGGGTACTCACTGAGCTACTGGAGCGGTTGGATCTGGAGATGAGTCAAGTCGCTGCGATAGGAGATGACCTCAATGACCTCTCGATGCTACGAGAGGCGAAGCTCGCATTTGTCCCTAGAGATGCGAGTGGCTATGTAGAGCGTGAGGCAGATGTCATTCTTACTAAAAAAGGGGGAGATGGTGCGGTACGGGAGATGATTGAGTATCTCATCATCAAAGAGGAGCTTGAGGAGAAGTATCTGCAACTATGGGCATAAGGTTGGAGAGTCTACTACTGGTTAGTATTGTAGCGATTGTGGCATTTTCATTGACCCTAAAGCTAGGGGGGGATATCCCCTCCTATACCCCTTCAGGGAAGCTACTAGAGTTCAATGCGACGACCTTTATTGAGGTGGATCAGTCTCGGCTTCTAAGTCGAACTTTTAGTCGCTATGGGGTGAAGCATGCGGAGCTCTTTACCCTTGAGCATATCCGCTACCATACCGATACGATTGAGCAGTTGAGTGCGAGGCATGGGAGGCTTAAGGGGAGTCGTTTCTACCTTGATGGCAATGTGACACTCCATCAGAAGCAGGGGTTTGACTACCATACAGAGCATGCAGTCTATGAGAAGAAGCAAGCGATCTTGACCCTCACCTCCTCCTTTGTGGCTCAGATGAATGAGAATCTAATCCGTGGAGCAAGATTGCGGTACGATACACGCTCTAAGGCGGTCTTGGCACATGAGGTCAATGCCACACTCTACCCTATTGACCACAACAGTACACCCTAGAGGGATTTGGCTTAATAGATGCTATAATACTTTTTTGTAAAGGATAGAATTGAATACACTAAAACTGATATTTTTTATCATACTCACTACCCTTCTCTTTGCCAATAAGGTGGAGATCACCTCAGACTCTATGCGTGCGGTCAACCTTGAAAAAGAGGTGCATTTTATCGGGAATGTGACGATAAAACAGCAGAAGAGTCAACTCCATGGAGATAAGGTCATTGTCTATTTTGATGAGAAGAATGAGACGAAGATGTATGAGGCGATAGGCTCCGTGACTTTTGCCTTTGAGGAGGAGAAGAGTGCCTACACAGGCTCAGCCAAGCGGGTGGTCTACTACCCTGCGGAGTCAAAATATGTCCTCAAGGGCAAAGCAGTGATTGATGATCTGATCAATAAGCGTTATGTACAAGGAGATCTAATTACCCTTGATATGACCACAGGCAATGCCCAAGTAGAGGGTAACCGTAAAAAACCCGTAAAATTTATTTTTGAGATGGAGCAGAAACAATGATACCACCACGCATCGTAGAGGCGAACTTTATAAAATCAGCACAGAGTATGAGTGATGCACTCAATGAAGATATGAGTGAGGTGGTCTTTTTGGGTCGCTCCAATGTGGGCAAAAGCTCCACACTCAATGGACTCACCCAACGCAAGAGCCTTGCGAAGTGTTCAGCTACACCAGGGAAGACCCAGCTGATCAACTTCTTTGAGACCCGTTATCTCTACAATGAGGTGGGGTATCCTGTGCGGTTTGTTGACCTCCCTGGGTTTGGGTATGCCAAGGTCTCTAAGTCACTCAAAGAGGTGTGGCAGAAGAACCTTGTGGAGTTTATCAAGGAGCGTATCTCGATACGGCTCTTTATCCACCTGCGTGATGCCCGTCACCCCCATGCCAAGATCGATGATGATGTAGAGCAGTATATCTCTGAGCTGATTCGTCCCGATCAGCGTTACTTGACGGTCTTTACCAAGATTGATAAGCTCAACCAAAAAGAACGCAATAAGCTCAAGCGGGAGTTTCCTGATGCGATTACGATTAGCAACCTCAAAAAAAATGGTCATGAGCAGGTACATCGTGAGATACTACAGACGATCTTTGGGGTTGGGGGGCGTGTGTGATTACACTGGTCAAGGCGACACTCCAAGATATCCCTGCGATGCAGGCGTTGGTGATAGAGGAGGTCAAGGAGGGAGTAATACTCAACCGTAGCCAAGATGAGGTTGCGACCCATATCCGTTCCTATGTCTTGGCAAAAGAGGCGGGGAGACTACTCGGCTACACCGCACTCCATATCCACTCCCCACGACTTGCAGAGATACGCAGTTTGATCGTTGATGCCCAAGAGCGGGGGCGAAGTATCGGGCGTATGATGGTGGAGTATACCCTCAAAGAGGCGACCCTATTAGGTGTGGAAGAGGATGTATTGGTCTTGACCTATCTTCCTGCATTTTTTGAGAAGCTTGGATTTGAAGAGATCGCCAAAGAGGTGATCCCTGAGCATAAGATCTGGGCAGACTGTATCAAGTGTATGCACTTTCCTGTCTGTAACGAGACGGCACTCGTCTATAAGCTCTAAGATTGATGAGACGATCTCCTAGTAGTGTTTGGCGGATGATAGGGTGGGTATGGGTGGTGGGGTTTGTCCTACTCTATCCGATGCTTATCTCTATCTATGTATTTTTGCCTCTGCTGATTGGTGCGATGGGGTACCTCTTTATTGAGGGGATGGAGAAGCAGAAAAACTCTGCGATTATTATTGCGATTTTCTATTTTGTCAACCTTGAACTCAATCTCTCATTGCCCTTTTTTCTGACACTACTCTCGGTGATGCTCTTCTATCTCTTCTTCTACCATACACTCACCTATTTTCATCAGTGTCTTATCTGTAAGCCTATCTTGAGTGTACTCTTTATCGATACGATCTATCTAGGTAATCTACTCGCCTATGACTTTATCTTTGGGACGACGACCGTGGTACTAGACAATATCCTGCTCTACTCACTGGTGGTGGATCTTCTGCTTGTGGTGATACTATGAAGTATAAGATAGTCATTGGGATCTTTATGCTTTTTTGGGGATTGATGATTGCACGGCTCTACCATGTGAGTATCAAATCCAACTTTTACTACGAAGGGCTTGCTAAGGAGAATATCGAACGCAAGCAGTATATCAAGCCTGTGCGAGGGGAGATCACCGACCGCAACGGGAAGCTACTTGCGATGAATCAGATCGGATTTTCAATCTCGATTAGACCCCACCTCAAGCGTAAAGAGCCACGACTCACTGAGCTTGTTGAGAAACTGGTCGATACCTTCCCTGAACTCAATGCCACAGTGATGCTCAAGGTCTATAGCAAACACAACTCTCCCTACAACCATAAACCCATCAAAGTCGTGGATTTTATCCACTACCCGAAGATGATGGGAGCCTATCCTCGTCTGAGTCTCTATCCTGAGCTGAAGATAGAAGCAGAGACCAAACGATACTATCCATATGGAAAGTATGGGGCACATATCGTGGGCTATACAGGTCGTTCCAATAGCAAAGAGAATCAAAATGACTCCGTGGTGGATATCGTTGGCAAGATAGGTAAAAGTGGACTCGAACGCTACTACAACCGTGTCTTACAGGGGGATCTGGGTTACAAAATCAGTAAGGTCACCGCAACCAATAAAGAGATAGAGGTACTAGAGAACCACCCCCCACAAGACAACAAAAACCTCCAGCTCAATATCGATATTGAGCTACAGAAGATGATTTATGAGCGGTTTGGAGATGACTCAGGTGTAGCGGTGGTGATGCGTACCAATGGAGAGGTACTCGCTGCGGTGAGTGCACCAAGCTATGATCCCAATCTCTTTGTTGGAGGGATTAGTCAGAAGGATTGGCGTGCACTCCAAGAGGATATTGACCACCCCTTTACCAATAAGTTTATCCATGGAACCTACCCTCCAGGATCGACCATTAAGATGGGAATGGTCTTGGCATTTTCCAAATCCAAAAAGGGGATTGTCTGGGAGAATGAGTACTGTAATGGGCATATCAAACTAGGACACCGTAAGCATAAGTTTCGCTGTTGGAAGACATGGGGGCATGGTGATGTCTCTTTGCGTAAGGCGATACGAGAGAGTTGTGATGTCTACTTCTACAATAAGAGCCTCAAAGTCGGCATCGATGAGATGGCACGCTACCTGAAATCCTTTGGGCTAGGTGTCAAGAGTGGAGTAGATCTCCCGCGTGAGTATCAAGGGATTATGCCAGATAAGGCATGGAAGATGAAGCGGTATAAACAGCCGTGGTATATCGGAGAGACGGTTATCGCCTCGATTGGGCAAGGGTATGACCTCTTCACCCCCTTGCAGATCGCCCGCTATACCGTACTGCTTGCGACCAGTGAGCTGGTCACCCCCTTGATGGCACATGCGATTGATGGTAAGGAGAAGAAACCTTATGCCAAAGCGATGGAGTTTGATGCCCCTGTCCTCAATGAGATACGCCAAGGGATGTACGAGGTGTGTAATACTAAAAAGGGAACCGCCTTTAAGACGATGAGTAAGCTCCCTATCCTCATCGCAGGGAAGACAGGAACCTCTCAGGTGGTCTCTATCGCACAATCAACGATCAAACGCCTCAAAGAGGAGGAGCTCAAATACTATCGTCGTTCGCATGCGTGGATTACCACCTATGCCCCATTTGTCAACCCTAAGATTGTCGTGACTGTACTAGTGGAGCATGGAGGGCATGGAGGGAGTACGGCTGGACCTATAGCCGCAGATATCTATAAGTGGTTGTATAGGAAGGGGTACTTTGTGACGAAGTAGGGGGAGGCTCTCTCCCCCAAGAGGGGGTGGATTAGAGGCTCTGGAGTGTATGCTCCAAGAAGAGTCCCAAGATGATAATCAGACTAATACCCGCTGATTTGTTGTAGAGTTTGTTAGCGGTGATGAAGACAAGCAGAAGGGTAGCTATCCCCATCGTGGCAATATCGAAGAGATAGGATGAGACTGTGAAGCTCATAGGGTTGACCATCGCAGCCGCACCAAGGACGATGGTGGTATTTGCCATATTGGAGCCGATGATATTGCCTATTGCCATATCGACTTTCCCTTTAATCGCTGCGGAGATACTCACAACAAGCTCAGGAAGAGAGGTACCAAGAGAGATCATAATAATCCCAATAATCCACTCACTTACCCCGAAGGCTCTAGCGATCTCAGAAGCACTCTCGACAGTGAAGTGTGCCCCAATAATCACTAGTACCAATCCCCCAAGGAGTATTGGTATCACCTTTGCCCAGCTAAAGTCACTTGCTGCCTCCTCTTTGTCATCTATTTCGAGTGGAATATCCTTGGCATCATAGAGTAAAAAGAGGATATACGATCCCATCAAAAGCAGGAGTAGTGAGGCATCAAAACGAGAGATCGTCCCATCAATGATCATCAAGACAAAGACCAATACAGGTACCAATGCCCAAGTACTATCTTTGGCAAAAAAGTCGCGTGTGGGGTTGATATTTTTAGCAACAAGGAAGACAGTGGCGAGTACCAAGGTGATATTGAGTACATTACTTCCGATAACATTGGCGATGGCAATCTCTGCTTGACCATTAATACTCGCAACGATACTTGCTGCCATCTCTGGTAGGGAGGTACCCAGTGCGATGAGTGTCGCCCCGATGATAAACTCAGGTATCTTAAACTGCAACGCAATACGCTCACTCTGGTCGATGAGGAGATCCGCACCCCATATCAATACGCCCATGGCGAGTACAAATATAACAAAATCCATTACTATCCTATCTATTAAACTGTTCTGACTATAAGACTAGAGGGGAGTCCAAACGCTTCAATGAGAGCCTGCTCCTCTTGACGCATCTCTCCACTATCACACTCATGATCATACCCCAAAAGATGGAGTAGCCCATGGATAAAGAGGAGGGTAAGCTCCTCTTGCTCAGTATGCCCAAACGCCTTAGCTCCTGACTTGACAAAGTCTGCGGAGATCACCACAGAGCCTAGAGGCATACCACAGAGTGACTCTTGTGTAAAGGGAGTCTCTAGGGGGAAGCTTAGTACATCTGTAGGGGTTGCCTTATTGCGATGTGTTTGATTGAGCTTGGCGATGGTGGTGTTGTCTGTGAGGATAAGCTCAATACCCTGAGTCGTCAAACGCGACGCAATCGCTTCAAGGAGGGTCGTATCTACAGTGAGATGGGTTTGGTTCTCTAAGTCTATTAGCATGCCGAAGTTTATCCAAATCTTGGTAAAATGGCAGTAAAAAAGAGTCGCCAATGAAGAAAAAAGCAGTCTGTATTATCTCTGGGGGTATGGATAGTGCCTTGAGTGCGAAGATCGCACAGGAGGCGGGGTATGAGATTATCGCGTTACACTTTAACTATGCACAGCGTACCCAAGCCAAAGAGCTTGAGGCGTTTCGTAAGATGAGGGATTATCTAGGAGCAGTAGCGTCTTATGAGGTCGATCTGGATTTCTTTGCACAGATTGGTGCATCGGCGTTGATTGATAAGGGTATTGCCGTCCCTACGGGTGGAGTAGAGGAGGGGGTACCTGTGACCTATGTGCCGTTTCGTAATGGTATCTTTCTCTCGATTGCGACTGCTATTGCGGAGAAGCATGGGGCTACGGCTCTCTATATCGGTGTGGTGGAGGAGGATAGTAGTGGCTATCCTGATTGTCGTCAGCACTATATCGAGCAGATGGAATCCGCGATCAATCTTGGGACAAAGGAGTCAACACATCTTAGTATCGAGATGCCTCTGGTACACCTTAAGAAGTCTGAGATTGTAGCCAAATCTCTCACTCTTGGCGTACCCCTAGAGGATACTTGGAGCTGTTATCAGTCCCAAGAGAGGGCGTGCGGGGTGTGTGATAGCTGTCGATTGCGGTTGCATGGCTTTGAGCAGGCGGGGGTAGTTGACCCCATTGTCTATGAGGCTTAGTAGCGTGAGAAGCCTTTGACCACAAAGGCAAACTCATAGCGATGTGTAGGGTACTTCGCGAGTCCCTCTGCGATAAACTGATGGCGGGTAATCTGTCTATCCCATAGACGGTAAGTGAGGGATTTAAACCACGCTTTTTTCTCTGGTGTATCAAGGGCGATGCGTCTGTAGTGTTTGTCATCCTTGATGGTTGAAGCGATCTTTATCATGGTTGCTTGGTAGCGTTGTTGTTTCTGTGGCGTGGGGGCTTCATAGGTGGTATGGGGTTTGGTAGGTGTAGGTGTTGGTGGAGTACAAGCGGTTAGACCTAGTGCTAGGAGGAGGGGGAGTAGTCTTGAGTGGTTCATAAGGGTTCCTTTTGGGCAAACTTAAAGTGCTATTGTAACGGATAGGAGATAAATTTACCCCGTATCCGATCTTTTTTGATTTGTCTATAGTGATCGACGACTCCATTGAGTGCGATGGCGATGGTGGGGGAGTCCTCTGCGGTGAGGTAGCCTATCGCCAAGGCGAGATTGGCTGTCGCCTCAATGGGGTCAATAGAGAAGGGTACCATCGCTCCTGTGAGGACAACCCGTTGAGAGCCTAGGTATTGCTGAAGATAGTGTGCGGTGATATCAATGGTATCGGTACCGTGGATGATCACATAGTGACTCGCATTGTGTGATAGAATCGTCTGTGCAAGAAGGGCTCTATCCTCCTCCTCTATCAGCAGACTATCTTTTCCGATGATCTGAATCGTCTCAAATGCACAGAGCCACTGTTTGGCTATCATCTGGAGTGCGTGACCACTCGTATCAATCTCTAGTCTACCCGTAACACGATTGTAACATTTATTAAAGGTGCCTCCTGTATCGATAAGGACTATTTTTCTCATGATTGGACTCCTTCTACTTCTTGATTGTCATTTTGTAATCATTTCGTAACTATTTTAGTATAAGATTCGTTTCTCTTCGTTGAATATAAAAAAGTAATCATATAGATTACTCCTTTTAATAGACTATGGGCTAAAAAAAAGGCGACTATAAAGTAGTTTTGTTTAGAATGGCACCACTTAAGAGAATGGAGATACGCAATGAGACGCATAGGAGGAGTGATAGTATGGAGTATACTATTACTGATAATGGTTGGATGTAGTGGTGGAGGGGGTTCATCAGATACCTCACCTAAAGAGATGATAGACAATACAGAGACAAATGACTCAACAAAATGGGATACGCTCTATGAGAGTTTTAATGTCGGTATAGGAATGGATGGTGCCTACCCCTTTAGTGATGGAAGTGATACACCAATATGGCTCAGTAGTGCCGATTTGATCTTCAATGATAAGATAGATCAGGTCTCTCGCTATCAGCCTATTGAGAAGTTTGATGGGGCTGCCTTCAAGGAGCTACAGTCCAAGCTTAAAAAGACCAAGTATGTGGTCTATTGGATCAGCAAGTATTGGGAAGAGAACTGGGTGAGTGTCGATGATATTCAATCGGCTATGGATCTAGGCTATGTTCCTGTCTTCAACTACTGGTACTTTGCTGATGAACTCGCAGGGGGGCTTCCTGATGCCGATACCACGCAGGAGTACTACACACACAACCAAAAGGTTCTCAAGTTTCTTCAGAAGCTCAAGGGTAAGAAGATTGTTATTATGGAACCAGAGTTCAATAAAAATAGTGTAGTCCATACCCCTACCCAAGAGGAGCAAGAGACTTTTGCCAAGACTTTGGCTCAGGCGATCGATACGCTAAGAGGTGGAACTGAAGATACCCTCTTCTCTCTATCCATGATGGATGCTGGGCTTCGTAGTGCTACCGATAGCCATGTCTCATGTGGCTATAGCCCGTGTGCCTTGGGAGATAAGAAGATGTGGGATAGTGTTGAGCCGATCTATACGCTACTCCTTCCTAAGCTTGATTTTCTCTCATTTAGTGAGATGGTAGGGCAGTTTAGTCGTGACCATGATGACCCTGGAAGCCAAGAGAGTCCCAATCCTCGTAGTTACACCAACGATGAGCTAGGGATTGAGTATCTTGATACACGGATTATCAATCTCTCTACCTATATGAACGAGAAGTACCATAAGCCCGTCTTCCTCTCTCACATTACGATTGCAACCGCAACATGGAGTGATGACAATAGCAATGGTGCTATTGAGGAGTCGGAGCTAGATTTGAGTGGTTGGGAGGATGTAGCAGAGAACTTCTATCTGGCTATGATGGATCGTAAAGAGGAACTCTATCAGAGTGGTCTCTTTGGGTTTGCGGTGATGAAACTCTTTGATGATCCTCAACATGATATTAATGGATATCAGTATTTTCTGAATAATGAGTATCATTTGGGGATTATCAAGACCTCTGCACGAGATGAAGTCGATAAGTATATGATGGGAGATATCAGCTTTAAAGGGAGTATCTTTGATGCACTCTTTTCAAACTAAACAGCTAGGAGTAGCATAATGTCTATCGTGGTATCAGCAGAAGAGAACGTCTCTGTACGGATCTGTTTTGAGAAGCCTGTAGTACGGTTTGAGCTTGCCAAAGCCTTAGAACAACACGCTATAGAAGCGTTTGAGTCAGGTGCTAGGTGTGTGATAGTCGATTTGGCTGGGGTTGAGTTTGTTGATGCGAGTGGCGTGAGTCTACTGGTACGACTTCATCAGTGGGCAACACGCCACCAGAAAAGTCTTGAGATTATCCACTTGGCAACACAACCGCGTGAGATAATGACTACTGCAGGATTAATGCGTATTCTAGCAATAGACAAAGTATAACAGTAAAAAAGGAGGATGTGCAATGAAAGCAGTGATATTGAGTGGAGGAGAGGGGACACGGGTGAGACCACTTACCTACGATCTCCCCAAACCGATGGTACCTGTGATAGAAAAACCTATCATGGGGTATCTCTTTGATCTACTCAAAACCCATGGGTTTGATGAGGTGATCGTCACAGTGAGCTACAAAGCCAATATGCTTAAAGATCACTACCAAAATGGACGCTCAAGAGGGATGTATATCGCCTATTCACTAGAGGGGCGTGTGGAGAATGGTGAGGTGGTACCCGATGCGTTGGGGTCTGCGGGTGGATTAAAGCGTGTACAGGAGTACTCCAACTTCTTTGATGAGCCTTTTTTGGTGATCTGTGGGGATGCGATTACCGATTTGGATCTGGCTGAAGCGATGGCATACCACAAAGCCCATGGTGGGATGGCAACGGTTGTCTGTAAAGAGGTACCCAAATCAGAGGTCTACCGCTATGGTGTTGTGGTGACTGACGAGGAGAACAAAATCCAGAGCTTTCAAGAGAAACCAACTGTAGCCGAGGCGAAGAGTAACTGTATCAATACAGGTATCTATATCTTCAATCCTGAGATCCTTGAACTTATCCCGCAAGACCAAGCGTATGATATTGGCGGAGAGCTTCTTCCTTCTCTGGTTGAGAGAGGGGTGGACTTCTATGCGTTTGTCCCTGTGTTTCACTGGATTGATGTGGGAACGACTGCTGATTTCTACCGTGCAAATATGCAGTTGATGCAAGGAGAGATCCCCTCTTTACCACTCTATGGCAAAGAGGTGCGTCCTGGGATATGGATGGGGATCAACTGTGATATTGACTTGGATAGTGTAGAGCTTATCCCCCCACTCTATATCGGTAATAGTGTGCGTATGGAGAAGGGGGTCAAGGTGATTGGTCCGTGTGTCATTGAGTCGGGTGCTATCCTCAAAGAGGGCGTGACTTTTGAGCAGAGTATTCTGCTTCGCTATACCAAGATAGGTCCCCATCAGCACTTTATTAAAAATATCATCAATAGCAAGTATGTCATTGATGAGGCGGGAGGGTATATTAGCCTTGATGATGAGGGGCATACGCTTTTGATTGGTGATTCGCGTGAGTAGTGTTGTCTGATGAGTGCATTATATTTTTTAGATAAGGCGTATGAGCAACGCACCCCCTACACCCCTCAAGCTCACTCAACCCTACGAGAGCTGTTATTCCAGTTTTTTGGAGTGATTACTCTGCTACTAGGGGCATGGTATATCTACTACCGTTGGAGTAGCTCGCTCAATATGGAGGCTCTTTGGTTTGCTATCCCTTTAGCGTTTGCGGAGACGATGATGTTTATTGGGACGATTTTGGTGGTGATTGGGTTTTGGAGACAAAACGATACCCCCAAGCAGTCCGCTCCCCATACGATGGCAGAGGTGGTAGCCCCCTCAGCACAACCCTACTACCTAGATCAACCCATTCAGATAGACATCTATGTCCCTGTCTTCAATGAAGACCCTGCCTTGGTTCGTGAGACGATCAAAGCAGCCAAAAAAGTGAAGCGTCTACCCAACTGGAAAGTAGCAGTCTTCTTACTCGATGATAGCCGTAATGAGGCGATGACACAGATGGCACAAGAGGAGGGGGTTCGGCAGATTACCCGTGAGGGTAAAAAGGGACGAAAGGCAGGTGCGATGGTTAATGCGATGGATATCACGGGGGGGGATTTTATGGTCATTATCGACTCCGATACCCGTCTCTTTGAGGATATTCTACTCAACACTATGGGCTACTTCAAAGATAGTAGTGTCGCATGGGTGCAGACTCCACAGTGGTTTTGTGACCTTACCCAAGGGGAGAGTCTCACCACCAAATGGCGAGAGAAGGCGGGTGTGGTTGGAGAGGTGAGTGCCAAGGTGGTACAGAAGCTCTTTGGGAAGCTTGAGACGGGGAGTGATCTCTTTGCCAATGACCCGCAGGTCTTTTTTGATATTATTCAGCGACGACGCAACAACTACAATGCATCATTTTGTTGTGGGGCGACCTCTATTCACCGTACGGATGCCCTGCGTACCGTAGCACTCAAGCGGTGGGGAGAACGGGTGGTAGAGGCCAACAACGCTCAAGAGGTGATGGGGGAGTTGGATGTAGAGTATATCGCCTACCACACCTCAGAGGATATCTACACCTCCCTCTTGGTACACGCCTACGCAGATAAGAGCTATAAGTCGGTACTCCACCCCGATGTGGAGTCGAAGATGCTCTCTCCTCTGGATATGCTCACTTGGAGTGCCCAGCGTTTTCGCTACGCAGGAGGGACGATTGACTTGATGCAAAAAGAGTTTGGAAAGTTTATCAACTCAGGACTCTCACTAGGGCAGAAGTTGATGTATTTTAGTACCTTCTGGTCCTACACGGGAGCGATCTGGTTGGTGATACTTCTCCTCTCTCCTATCCTCTATATGTTTACCAATATCGCTCCTGTTGAGAGCTACTCGATGACATTTTTTATCCATCTTGTGCCGTTCTTGTTCTTCAATCAGATCACCTTAATGATCGCGACATGGGGGGTGGAGTCCAATAGAGGTTCACAGTTTTTTATCGCCATCTTCCCGATGGTACTCCAAGCCTTTTGGGATGTGATACGGGGAAGACCCATTGAGTTTGTGGTCACCTCAAAGGTCGCCAAAGAGGGAGAGTTCCTCTCGCTTGTACGGGTGCAGATCGCTCTGATACTCCTCTATCTAGTGGCGATTGTCTACGCTTCACTGATGTTGCTTTTTGACTATCGGGAGTACTTGACAGGATTTAGTGTCAACCTCTTGTGGTCACTCTATAATATACTAGCACTTTTGGCGATCGTCAACGCTGCACGATACAGATTTAAAGGATAATAAAGTATGAACAAAAACTATCTCTATAAGGCAAGACACCACCTGATCTTTCTACTTGCATTGATTGTAGGATCGGTACTGATCTACTTCCTCAACAAGCTTGACCTCAAGAAGATGGGCTACAGTAGTGTCCCTATCGTCCAGAGTCATACCCCGCTTGATCGTGTAGCTCCTCGCCCTTTGACTTCAGAGGAGAAGCAGTGGGCAACGGTGGCATGGCACTACTTTGAACACAACTACAATCCTGATACAGGCTTGGTCAATGCAGTCGATAACTTCCCCTCTACCACACTGTGGGATACAGGAAACTATATGGTGGCACTCATTGGAGCAGAGCAGTTGGGGTTGATTGGGCATGAGGCGTTTGATAGACGACTCACCACCCTGCTTACGACACTCAATCGTGTCCCACTCTACAAAGGAAAGCTCCCCAATAAGGTCTACAACACCCAAACCGCACAGATGACAGACTATACCAATAAAGTCGTAGAGGGGGGGATCGGATGGTCGGTTATCGATATTGGTCGTATCCTCTCACCACTCAACTATATCCTCCGTCACTACCCAAAGCATAGCCCTGCGGTCTTCTCACTCTTGGATCGATGGGACTTTAGTGCAATGCAGAAAAATGGAGAACTCTATGGTGTGGTACAACGCGATGGGGAGGAGGTACTACTCCAAGAGGGTAGACTCGGCTATGAACAGTATGCGGCGAAGGTCTTCACCCTCTTTGGTGTCGATGCGATGCGTTCGATGCGGTATAACCGCTTCTTGGCGTATACCGATATCTATGGGATTGAGATCCCCTATGATATCCGTGATAGCTCGATGCTCAAGGCCAACAACTATGTCTTGATGGAACCCTATATGCTTGATGGATTGGAGTTTGGGTGGGACTCCATCTCTCGGGAGTTTAGCTACCGACTCTACCAAGTCCAAGAGGCACGCTACAACTCTGAGGGGATCTTGACAGCAGTGACCGAAGATCATATCGATGAGGCTCCCTATTTCCTCTACAACTCGATCTTTGTCAATGACCAAGCGTGGGTGGCAGTCGATGAGCATGGAACAGTCTATCCACACAAACGCTTGCTGAGTACCAAAGCTTCTTTTGGGATGTACGCACTCTATCGTACCGACTATACCCATACACTCCTCAAGAAAGTCTCCGCCCTTCAGAGTAAACGAGGGTGGTACGCAGGCTACTACGAGGAGGGGGATCGTGTCAATAGTGCGGTCACTTGTAATACCAATGCGATTATCTTGAGTTCTCTACTCTATATCACTAAAGGACCACTTTTGGGGATTGGTAAATAGTATGGCTACCTCTAATCGCAGCAAAATACTTATAGGTATAGTAGTAGGTCTGTTTATCCTCTTACTTTTGGTACTCTACACACTCTTTGGATTTACTTCGTTTCAACGCTCTGTAGGTGAGCCACTACTTCAAGCCACAACGACAACACCTCCTAAAAGTGAGGTGACTCCATGCTGTGCTAAGCGTGTGACGATGTGTTGCTGTCAAGAGGAGAATAAAACACTTTCGATCCAAGAGGATTCTGATGATCCGTGTAAACTGCGTACTAAACCCACCAAAGAGCAACTCAAGATGGCACGCATCGCATGGAAGTACATCGAGAATAACTTCAATGAGCAGACAGGGTTAATCAACGCAGCAGATAACTACCCCTCTGCGTCGGTGTGGGATTGGTCAAATGGTGTCTATGCGATCTATACGGCTAAGAAGTTTGGGATCATTACACAAGATCGTTTTGAAGAGATGATGAATGCGTTTTTGGAGACGATGCAGGAGATGGAGATCTTCAACAATGAACTGCCAAATAAAACCTACAATACCAAAACAGCTAAGATGACCGACTACGGTAACAATGAGAAACCCTCTGGGATTGGGTGGTCTATCAACGATATCGCACGGCTCTTAGCCTCACTCAACCTCATACAGCAGTGTGAAGCTTCACTCAACCCTACCATTGAGAAGCTTCTGCTTCGCTACCGCTACTGTCGTAGTATCAGTGTAGAGGGGACGATGTATGGTGCGACCTATGAGCAGGGACAGACCAAGATCAACCAAGAGACGCTAACAGGCTATGAGGAGTATGCGGCACGAAGTTATGAGAATTGGGGCTTTGATCTCCAAGAGGCACGAAGCTATAAGTTTATGAAAGAGGTCGATATCTATGGGGTCAAAGTCCCTACTGAGACACGAAAATTCTATAGTGCCTTCTTGGGGAGTGAGTCGTTTTGGTATACAGGGTTTGATTATGGGGTCGATGATAATGAGTCAGGTAAGTATATTAAGCGTATCTATGAGGTACAAGAGGCACGCTACAAGGCGACCTCTCAGCTCACGGCGGTGACCGAAGATCATATCGATGAGGCTCCCTACTTCCTCTACAACACCATCTATGAGGATTCTGAGCCGTGGAAGATTATCAACCACCACGCCCAAGACTACAGTGAGTTTAAGTCGGTGAGTACCAAGGCAGCCATCGGGATGCGGATACTCTTTGATACCAACTACACCAAAAAGCTCTTTGACTATATCGACAACAACTACAACAAAGATCGAGGTTACTACGCAGGGATCTATGAGACCAAAGCAGGGAAAAACCGTGCCTTGACACTCAATACCAATGCGATTATCTTGGAGTCACTACTCTTTAAAAATATGGGGCCACTTCAGAAGATCAATCAGATTAAGAAGCGGGGAACCTATGACTACTACCGTAACCATGTCAATAATTTTCGCTGTCTTCCTCAAGAGACAAAACCTACCATACTAGAACCCTATAACCCTATGATGAATCTTCAACGCCTCACCGATGCCGATAGAGAGGCAGCGAAGATCGCGTGGAGGTTCTTTGAGAATAACTACCACCCCGAGACGGGGATTGTCAATGCGTATGAGAACTACGATAGAGTCTCGATGCGTGCCGTGGGTAAAACCCTCATGGGGACGATTGCCGCTCGATCACTCGATATCATCACAGATGAGCAGTTTCATACGCGTATGAGTCGACTCCTTCGTACTCTCAAGGAGCTACCACTCTACCACCAAGAGCTACCCAACAAATACTACTCAGCCAGCCAAGCCAAGCCTATCGATGAGGAGGGGTGGAGTATCTACGATATCGCCCACTTCTTGAGTGGACTCTACCACCTTCAGAGCTACTATCCACGCTACAAAGAGGAGGTCTTGGCGATCTTGTCGAGTATGAAGTTTGATCGGGCGATTACGGGTGGGATGTTTAATGCTCAGATCGATAACGGTACAGATGAGAAGCTCTATCAGATCGCTGACCCACTCCAAGAGTACTATGTCCATGCTGCACTTAAACTCATCAACAAAGAGAGCTATAGCCACCTTGTCGATGAGAGACACCTCGCCTATCAACGCATCTATGACTATGAAGTACCCTCTGGACACTGGTACAAAAAGACCAATGCGGAGAGCTTTTTGTGGACGATGCTTGAGTTGCCCTACTATCTGAAGTATAAGCACTTCTCCTCCAATATCTATCTGGCACAGAAGCAACGCTATGAGATCACGGGGAAGATTACCACCTCAAGTGAGGAGCACCTCAGTCAAGAACCCTACTTTGTCTCTAATGATATCTACAACAACAATAGCCACTGGGGAGATTATGATGAGAAGAATAGACCACTCTTAGACTTCTCTACCTACAGTACCAAAGTCGCCTTTATCTATGATGCACTCTATGGGTATACTGATAGTTATGCTAAGGTACTCCAAGAGAGTGTTGCCTCATTCAATAGCCCAAGAGTGGGGTGGTATGGAGGCTACTACAAAGATTTTGATCGGGTCAATACCTCTGTGAGTATCTACACCAATGCTGCGGTGCTTGAGTCGATATTCTTTAAAAAAGTAGGAAACTTCTACTACCATCTTAGCCCCAAAAGCCAAGAGAAGATACGCCTGCATCAACCTATTCATGACTCCAATCGCTACTTTGTTGTCTCTCCCCCAATCAAGCTCTTTGTCTATGCCAAGATGTTGGTAAAGCGGTTTGAAGATCAGCCATTGGTGCGTATCGAGCGTAGAGGGGAGAACTATGTGGTGGCGGTAGGGTCATTTGATACCAAGACCCAAGCACGCTATCTGCTGACACAGCTTGATACCACGCTTCACCCCAAGACCTTTAATCGTACCTTTTTGAATGATACAAACGATACCACCTTTAGGGTTGAGCAGGGGAGCATAGACTCCGCAGACTTCTTATGGGCAAATCGCTACTATGAGTATGACTATCGTCTCCCTTATACCAATAGGATAATAGAAGATAAGCAGTTACGCCTGCCTGTCACCTATGATCCTACACAAGTCAAAAAAAAAACCCTTCACGCCCCCGAAGTGATGGTAACACCACCCACACCACACTAAGCGTAAGTGGAGAGGAGTCTCTCCCACTCCCCACTCCTTCGGAGCAAACACCGCTTCACTCTCACTCTAGTGGTGTTGTAGTGACTGCTTCATTAGAGACCACGCAGGCTACTCCCTCAAGTGTAGCTCTGACTCCCCCACCAGATACACCTCTATCTGATGCGAGAGAAGTGAATCCCGTGACCCCTCGTCTATCGGGGGGTACCCCTATCCAGAGAGAGCATCTAGGAGCAAGGAAGAGCAAGGAAGAGAAGCATGTGGCTCTTGCGTGGAAGCCATGGGAGAAGTGGCTCAAGCTCTCGTTGGAGTTTAGCTCTTCCCTCAACAATATCACTCAGCGTGATATCACACGAGAGATGCTTAGTCTCTTTGTAGAGGTGGAACCTATCACTAATCTTCACCTCTCCACACAGCTTATGCTCGATACCAATGGATATGAAAATATCTACTATCAGCCTGATTTCTACTACTCCTTTAGCTACGCCTCCTATCAGCCTAATAGTTGTGGATTTTCATATGCCAATTATGAGAATAATCAGTTCCATACGGGAGAGAATGTCTCAGGATTTCGAGATGGGACATGGGAACTCAACTGCCGTCGGTATGCGTGGGATACACAGTTTATCAGTAAGCTAAAGTATCGCCCCTCCAATGACTACAACGCAGTAGCACTCTTGGGGGAGAAGCAGATAGGAGATACCACACTCTCATTGGAGTATGAACGCGTCCTCAACTACAATCAGCACAAAGTTGCTCTCTCTGCGAAGCGAGAGTTTGATAATCACTTCTTCTGTAAGGGGAACCTCTTCTACTATAGTGATCCTGATCTCCAAGAGTATGCAGAGCCTGACTATAGCTTCTCTGTTGGGTGGCAGAGAGATAAGGTACTCATCGCCTACTCCAATGAGTATATGCATACACGATGGTCTGGGCGGAGTGAAGCGGGGATACCGCTTCTAGAGGGGCGTATCTTTGTAAAGATAGATTTTTAGTACTTGAGTAGTTGAGTGAGGCTAGCGGGGAGTGGGACACTCACCGTGATCTCTTTTTGGCTTTTGGGGTGGATAAAGGTGAGACGATGGGCGTGTAGCCCCAGACGCACGCTACTCTTGGTACCGTAGCGTTCATCTGAAATGACACTATGCCCTAGCCATGCGAGGTGTACGCGTATCTGATGTTGTCGTCCAGTCTCTAGGGTCACGCGTAGTAAAGCGCGTGTCGCCGTGCTACGCTCGACTTGGTAGTGGGTGATCGCCTCTTTGGCGTTGGGGTGGTTGCCTACATGTATATGGTAGCTCTGCTCATCTTGGTAGAGGGGTTGGTCTATGGTGCCGTGTGGAGGCTTGGGTGTACCCTCTACCACAGCAAAGTAGACCTTACTCGCACGATGCCACTCTGCCATGACCGCTTCACGCATCGCTTTGGAGGTGGCAAAGAGCAGAACCCCTGAGGTCTCCCGATCGAGTCGATGGACTGGCCAGAGTTTGATGGCTCTATCTTTGCGTGAGAGTTGGGTGCGTAGGCGTGCGAGGGCGTGGTGTTGTCTCTCTTGGGTTGTCCCTACGGAGAGGAGTCCATGGGGTTTGTTGATAGCGATGAGGTCACGGTCTTGATAGAGGATCTCTAGGTGTTGACGCTGTTGGGGTAAAGTGGGAGCCACACGCCCACTCTCATCCCCTACCTCTAGGGTATCCCCCGCATTGAGGCGTGCATTGTGTTGGGTGGTGATGGTGCCATTGAGGGTGACATAGCCACCCTGTAGACGCTGTTTGACCCGTTTTTTTGACCACCCTTTGAGGTGTTCAAAGAGGTAGGGGAGGAGGGTCGCCTCCTGTTGTATCGTAAAGTGTTCTGCCATTAGTCTCTCCTTCGTCTATATCGTGAGCGTCTTGGGGGGCGTGAGCCATTGCTTGGGCGTTGGTTGCGTGTGTGACACCCCTCACAGATCGAGAAGCGGTAGGAGAAGTCTAGTACCTTACCACAACGACGGCACTTTTTGGTGAAGTGTCCTTGACGCAGGGAGTTCTCGATAAACTGATTGAGTCGGACGCGTGCCTCTAGGGCTTTGGCGGTGTCTTGGAAGAGATCAGGGAACTTAAAGCTCAGCCAGAGATAGAGAGAGATCTCCCGTACCCGATCCTCTGCGTTGAGTAGCATATCGTTGGTTTGGGCAAAGGCAGGAAGATCTCGTGGGGGGATATAGAGGACACACCCTCCTGCCTCTATCTGTCGGATATAGCGGTGGAAGACCGATTCGATATAGGGTGAGGAGATACTCGCAGGGGCACATGAGAGAAAAAAACGGGTCTTGAGGTCTAAGGTGTAGCTATCCACAATAGTCGCAATCTCTAACATCGAGTCGATATTGGCCGCGACAAAGGGACCCTCAAACTCCATATTGTCCGCAAAGAAGGTCAAGATCTCCAAGATATTATCTGTCTGGAGTATCTCCCCAATGAGTAGGACATGTTCAAGGTTTGCCATGACGCAGACGGGGAGGGTGATATCGGGTAGGGGGGTGTAGAAGGCACGCCCAATCGTCTCTAGTGCGTCCGTCTCCAAGGCACCGACAAATCCCTCCTCCTCCAGACCATACCGCCCCGCCCGTCCTGCAATCTGTTGTACCTCCGCAGGTAGAAGCTCTCGTCTTCGTAGTCCATCAAACTTATTGTCTTTGGCAAAGAGAAGGGTCTTGATGGGGAGGTTGAGTCCCATAGCGATCGCATCAGTGGAGACGAGTATCTCACTCTCTCCCTCTCGAAAGCGTTTTGCCTCTTCGCGTCGTACCTCAGGAGAGAGGTTGCCATAGATGACAGAGACACGGTAGTGTTGGCTGAGCTGTTGTTTGAGTGAGAGTACCTCTCTACGGGAGAATGCTACCACGGCACTCTGGGGTGCTATCTGCTTGATGGGGATAGGGGTCGAACACACCGTAAGGCTACTTTTGCGTTGGAACTCTATCACCTTTAGGGGTTCACCAAGGTAGGCACAGATCTCCTCGACTGCGACGCGTGCATCATGAGAGCCTGTGAGAATGACCCGCTTGGCAGGGGCTCCGATTAGGGCATTGGCCCACGCCCACCCTCTATCTCTATCGGCAATCATCTGAATCTCATCGATTACACAGACATCGACCTCTATACTCCCATTCATCATCTCAATGGTTGAGCTGATATGGGTTGACTCCTCATCGATAATCTCCTCTTCACCTGTGATGAGAGAGACCGCTACAGAGGATCTCTGGAGGTTCTCATACCCCTCTAGGGCGAGTAGACGCAAGGGGGCAAGGTAGTAGCCTGTATCTGCCTCTTTGAGGTGTTCGAGGGCGTGGTAGGTCTTGCCTGAGTTGGTAGGCCCAACATGGAAGATAATCTCTCGCTTGAGGGTACGAGCTAGAGGGAAGAGCTGTTTGAAGTCACGGATACTTTGAGCGAGTAGTGCTTCGCGTTTGAGTTGCTCTTGGAGGGGTCGGATATACTCCATAAAGTGGAAGAGTACCCGCCGTTTGATCTTCTCTTTGAGCTTAAGCGTCTGTGCGGTGCGTAGCTGAGGCACTACAAAACGGATAATAAACTCATGGAGTATGGTGGGGGCAAGAGAGAGTTGATCTGCCATCTCCTCCATCTCCTCATAGAGTGCCTCAATCGCAAGGCTAAAGTGACGCGTACTCTCCTCCTCTACCGCACGCATATCCGCTACGATAGGGAGTGTCGCTCCATGCCAAATCTCACGATAGAGTAGGGGTTTCTCATAGGATACTGAGAGTCGGTAGTCTATGGGAGTACCAAAGAGTTGGTAGGAGGCATCCTGCTCTATGATGATATGGTCGGTGGTGATAAAGTGGTGGTAGTCTGGATGGGTGGCGTGTATGATGCGTTGGATGATCATCGGATCAAGTGGGGTATGGTAGAGTGCCTCATCAGGTGCCATCGCTTTGAGTGCGGTCTGCATCTCTTGGGGGGTGAGATAGGGGTGTGCTGAGGTGATGTAGTGCTGGATAAAGTGGGTGATCTCTGCTTGTTTCTGCGCTATCTGCTCCTCTTTGATACGCCCAAGGTGTGCTATGGCATCCGCTTGGCTCAAGGTGCGTATCTGCTCCATAGGGAGAGGGAGGGTGCGACAGAGCAGTGATTTGTGAAACTCCACCTGCTCAAAGGCAAAGGTAAACGGGTGATAGAAGAGCATCTCATGGAGGGTATTGAAGGTGACATCAAGATCGACCTCCCACTGCTCAATCTCTGCTCGCATACGAAAGTAGTGGAGTTTGTTGAGGAGTTTCTCTTGGGTGAGTTTGCTACTTTTGCTATCGATAAAGGCGTTGAGTATCGCCTGCTCTTCCGCTCTGGAGTGGGGGATCTCTGCCAAAAGAGATACGATCTTCTCCACCTTATCGAGTGGGGCTGGTGTGGTAGTTGGTGTGCTACTGGGGGTGTAGCGGGTAGGGATCGCTTTGTGTGACTGTGTGAGATAGGAGACGATAATCTCCCGTGTCCCCGCCCCCTCTTCACTCCAGACGCGTCGAATGGCACGGAGCATCTGGCTATGCTCATAGG
>JAMOSB010000026.1 GCA_027068485.1 Sulfurovum sp. | reverse complement strand
GGAGGATTATCCCTCTCGTGGGTCGACGATCTTCCCTGCGATAGCTGAAGCAGCAGCGACGGCGGAGTTGGCGAGGTAGATCTCTGAGCTTCTTGCACCCATACGCCCTACGAAGTTACGGTTGGTGGTGGCGACACATCGCTCTTTGTCTCCAAGGATACCCATATACCCACCAAGGCACGCCCCACAAGTAGGGTTGGAGACAACGGCTCCTGCGTTAATGAGTATCTCGATGAGTCCCTCTCTTTGGGCTTGGAGTAGGATCTGTTGTGTCCCTGGAGTGACGATCATACGAGTCTGCTTGGCGACGCGTTTACCCTTCATGATTTTTGCTGCGACACGGAGATCTTCGATGCGTCCATTGGTGCATGAACCTATCATCACTTGGTCGATCTTGAGATCATCGGCTACGGCTTGCTCTACAGATTTCCCGTTGGAGGGGAGGAACGGATAGGCGATGACGGGGGAGAGGGCTGCGGTGTCGATAGTGAGTGTCTGGCAGTAGGTTGCGTCACTATCTGAGTGGTGGATCTTTGGCTTGGCTCTGAGTCCACCATTGATCGCTTCACGCTCTTTGAGGTACGCCTCAGTGATACTATCGACAGCAAAGATACCGTTTTTGGCTCCCGCTTCGATGACCATATTGGAGATAGAGAAGCGGTCTGCCATATCGAGATACTGTATCGCTTCACCTGTAAACTCAATGGCTTTATACAACGCCCCATCGACCCCAATCATACGGATAAGCTCCAAGATGATATCTTTGCCGTAGATGTGTTCACCTGGCTTGCCTGTGAGTTCGACTTTGATCGTCTCAGGCACCTTAAACCAGTTGCCCCCAGTGATCATCCCAAAGGAGAGGTCGGTACTCCCCATCCCTGTAGAGAAGGCACCCAATGCCCCATGGGTACAGGTGTGTGAGTCTGCTCCGATGATGACATCTCCTGGGATTACAAGCCCCTTCTCAGGGAGTAAGGCATGCTCAATCCCCATATCTTTTTCATCAAAGAAGTACTTCAAGTCATGTTTATAGGCGAACTCTCTGGAGATTTTGGCTTGGTTGGCAGAGGCGATATCTTTGGCAGGGATGTAGTGATCCATGACGATACAGAAGTTGTCTGGTCGTGCTAACTTCTTGGCACCGCTCTGCTCAAAGGCACGGATGGAGATCGGGGTGGTGATGTCGTTACCGATAATCATATCGATATCTACTCTGACGATCTCCCCCGCTTTGACGGCTCTACCCGCATGCTCTGAGAAGATTTTTTCTGTGATGGTTTGTCCCATGTATTGATTCCTTGCTATCTTTTAATGGGGAAATTATACCAAAAGAAGATTAGGCGAAATCGCTAGTCGTAGACATCATCCATATCGAAGTCATACTCAGGTTCTGGGACTTTGATATTCTCTAGGGAGTCGGGATCGACCTCGGCATAGGAGAGATCATAGTTGACCCCTTGATAGAACTGTTGCTCCTGAGCAAACTTCTTCTCCCGCTCCATCTGAGCTTGGAGCTGTTTTTGGGCTTTGGTCTGAGGAGCTGTAGCGGTCTGGTTGGACTCTGCACTCAGTAGGCTAGAAGCACCCATCAAGCAAAGAGAGAGAAGAAGTTTATACATAATTATCCCTTATCAAAGTATTCAGTTTAAATTATCATCAGTATAGCATAATTATTTTAGAGGACAAGGAGGATAGTGAGATAGAAAATTTAAAAATGATAGAGACACTCAGTAGTGGATTAAAGTGGTTTATTGATACGAGATAGAGAGTATAGACTCTTTTTTTATTTCCGTTATAATAACACCAAGTGATACTAAATAAGGACAGATACTATGGCATATTGGCAAGTAAGAGCTAAGTTAGATAATAAAAGTCATATTGATACTTTTCTCGAAGAAAATAGATGGGCGTTATTGGATGAGAAACATAAAGAGAGCAGAGTCTTTGAAAAACAAATCAATAGTATAAATAAGAATGAGTTACTATTTTTGGTTGATGATAATCAAAAGATAGATTACTATGCTAGATGTATAGAAAATCCACAAAATGGTATAGATATTGTTGTGGATAAGTGGAAAAAGTTAACACATAGCATTGATGCGTTAAATGGTGGAAATTTTATTAAAACAGTTGTTATGATAAAGAAGAGAGATAAAATAGATGAGTTGTTACACGCAATGAATCTAGGATTGTATAAATTAGCGAATATCACCATTCAAAACTTTAAGCTTTTCAAAGAGTTAGAGATGAATTTCAATCAAGATATTAATGTAATTATCGCAAATAATGGAGCAGGTAAAACAACATTATTAGATGCGATTGCTTTAGGATTTGGTTCTATGTTGACCCACCTTCCCAATGTTAGTGGTATTGGGTTTACTAAGGATAAGCAAGAGTTACGGATAAATAGTACCAATAAAAAAGAGCCCTATCTTCGTATAGAATTGACCTCTACCCAAAATCTCAAATGGGATAGAATAGATAAAAGAGATAAGTCAAAAACAACACTTAAACAAGTTCCTAATGGGTATGGGCTTAAAGAGCTAGAGACTTTTATGGATACGCTCATTGATAGTGAAAATGAAGGTAAAGCATATGTTATGCCTCTTATTATGTACTATGGGACTTGCCGAAACTGTTTTGATGTACCGTTACGAAAAGTCAACTTTCAAAAAGAGTTTAGTCGTTTTGAAGCACTCTCTGGTGTATTGAAAGGAGCGGCTAATTTTAGTAGGCTCTTTCAGTGGTTTGATGCGATGGAAAATTTAGAGCGAAGAGAGATACAAGATAGACGAGATTTTGAGTATCAACTCCCTGCACTAAAAAATGTTCGAGAGGTAATCTCTTCTATGCTAAAAGGATTTCAAAATCCTAGAATTGAAACTAGACCTTTACGGTTTATGATAGATAGAGTTGAAACGGATGGCTCAACTACTGAGCTTCAAATCGAACAACTCAGTGCAGGATATAGAGCGGTTTTGGCTATGGTGATGGATATCTCTGCTCGAATGTCCGAAGCTAACCCCCATCTAGGCAATCAATCAGAAGCAATAATTTTAATAGATGAGTTAGATTTACACTTACATCCAAAATGGCAACAAACCATTCTCTCTGATTTACGGCGAACTTTTCCTAATGCTCAATTTATTGTGACTACGCATAGTGTTCATATTTTATCATCTATTCAAAAAGAGAAATTATTCATTTTAAAAAATGGGAAAATTGAAAAAACTTATTTAAGAACTTATGGTAAATCTATTGATGAATTACTTCTAGGTTCATTCGAGATAGAATCATTGAGATACCCAAAAGTAGCAAAAAAAATAAATGAACTACAAGAACTTATATATTCTAATGAGTACAACGAAGAGTTATTTTTTTCTAAGTTGGAAGAGTTAGAAAAAGATGTAGGAAGAGATGATATAGATGTATTAAAACTTAGATTGGAAAAATTCAAACGAGATAAAAATGCGTAAGATTAATAAGTTAACACCCTTACCTCATTTTAATGGACGTAATTATAAAGTTGATTGTGAAGTTTGGTCATGTAAAAGATGTACTGATATTACTTTTCATAGTAAATACCCTGATATTTATCAGGAAACTAGATGGCAGATATTGGTTGATGAACAAAATCAACAATGTGGATATACTGAACTATATATTGAAAAGCTTGAAGAATCACATATTGACCACTATAAAAAGAGAGAAGATTTTTCTGATTTAACTTTTGATTGGGATAATTTAATTGTTGCAACAAATGATATTAATTTTGGAGCAAAGTATAAAGATAACATCTATAAAATACAGCCTCATGAGTACGGTTTAATTTTTAATCCAGTTATAGATCATGTGGAAAACGACTTTTATTATAATGAGTTTGGAATGATTCGAGAAGACGAAGGTAGAGTTAAAAAAACTGTTGAAGTATTTAATCTGAATGATGAATATCTAAAAGCTAGACGAAAAAAAATTATTGATATGATTGATAGTTTTAAAAATGGAGGACTCTCTACTCTTGATATAAAAAATATCATAGAAAAGGATGGTTTTAAAAGTGTTGTAGAGCAATATTGTTTATGAGTTTATATGGTTTGAATTAACAATACTCCATAGGTAGGAGAAGAAGTAATATCACCTCCTACAATTTTAGATACAATGGCACACGATTTTTTGAAGGAGTGTGAGATGAAATATCATGAACTACAAGCGGTGGCTAAGCGACTTGGGGCGTTTACCTTTATCAGTCGGGCTAGGCGGGTGGAGGATAATACCTTAGAGTTGGTGTTTGATAAGTCTCAGAGCTACTTTTTTAGTATGACCCGTGGGCATAGTCTCATCTACAAAGCCCCCTCTCAACGCCCCATGCAGGGCTACAATGCCCCCTTTGACAAGTTGCTTCATAGTCTGCTTAGTGCGAGTCGGATTGTCTCGGTGGGGGTGTTGGCGGAGGATCGTGTCTTGCAGATTGTAGTGGCTCCTAAGAGTAGTTATAAGGATAAGCTTGTCACACTTCAGCTAGAGTTTACGGGGCGAAACACCAATGCGATCTTGCTTGATGAGGGGTCGGTGGTCATCGAGGCACTCCGTCATATCGATGCCCAAAGCTCCTTTCGGGTGGTGCGTCCTGCTGTGGAGCTACTCCCTCTTCCTCCCTATACGCGTCTGCGTGAGTCTCAGGAGGAGATCGCGGATATCGATGGCTACCTTGAGGCGATCTATCAGACAAAAGAGTCCAAACGACTCCATGAGATGCGAGGACAAAAGCAAGCACTCATCCGCAAAAAGATCAAAAAGTTTGATCAACTGCTCTGTAGTCTCCCTGATGAAGCCAAGCTCCTTAGCCAAGCCCAAACCCACACCCAACACGCCAATCTCCTCCTCTCCAATCTCTACGCGATTAAGCCCTACGATAGCAGACTTAAGACCTATGACTATGAGGGGAAGCCTATCACTATAGCACTACCCAAAGAGACCAAAGTCACCCGTATGCCTGACTACTACTTCAATCTCGCCAAACGAGCCAAGAGTAAAGCCAAACGCGTCCATATTGAGCAGGAGAACCTTGAGAGTAAAAAGGCGTTTTATGAGAATATCTATCAGGCACTCGGGGAGGCTACCACCCCCTATGCGTTAGCACTGCTTGTCCCCAAACGAGCCAAATCCCTCCGCAAAAAGGAGAAGCTACGAGAGGGAGAACTCTTCTGGATAGAGGACTATAAGGTGATGGTCGGACGCAACAGTAGCGAAAACCAAAAGCTCCTTGGGCTTGCCAAATCCAATGATATCTGGATGCATATCCGTGATCTCCCCTCAAGTCATGTCATTATCAAGACCGATAAGCAGAACCTCCCCAACTCTGTCATCGAAGCAGCTGCCAAACTCTGTGTAGACTTCTCAGTCAAAAACGCAGGGGAGTATGAGGTCGACTACACCAAACGGAAGTTTGTCAAGATACAAGAGGGATCGAGTGTGCTTTACACTAAATATGATACGATCCGTGTCACCAAAGAGGGGGTTGAAATTAGAGTATAACGCAATGCGTGGTATAATCTCCCAATTTGTGACAAAGGACGCGGGTATGACGAAAATTTTTACCGACCATCAGGAGCGATGGATGACGGGGATTGGGCTATTGGCTCTGGTTGGAGTGATTGGTTGGATTGACAACTTCTTTATTATGTGGACATTTTTGGGGGTGATCTACCTCTTTGCGTTTTATGAGGCGATGAAGCTCTTCAAGCTTAGCTCCTCTTCGGCGTACTTCTGGGCGGTAGTCCTCTGGATCGCTGCCTACTTCTACCCCAACCCTGATGATCTCTTCTTCTTTATGGCGATTATCTTCGCCTCATCTCTGGCGTATATGCACAACTTTGACAAACGCCTCCTGCTCCCGTTTCTCTACCCTGTGAGTGGGATACTCTTCTTCTTGATACTCTACCAAGACTTTGGGATTGCGTCGATGTTTTGGCTCTTGGTCACAGTGGCATTGACCGATATCGGGGCGTTCTTTACGGGAAAAGCGATAGGGAAGACGAAGTTCTCTGACACCTCACCCAACAAGACACTCGAAGGGGTCTTTGGGGGGATCGCCCTTGCGACTGTGGCAGGTTCGTTTGCGGGACTCTATGTGGTGGAGTTTGGTATCGCCTTTATGGTGACACTCGTTACCGCGATTGCGTCGGTATTTGGGGATCTCTTTGAGTCCTATCTCAAGCGAGAAGCAGGGGTCAAAGACTCAGGCGATATCCTCCCAGGGCATGGGGGGATTCTCGATCGTATTGATGGTTACCTCTTTGGTGCGGTGATGATGGTCATTGCATTGCGTGCACTCATCTAGTATGTCTAGTATCGTTCTGCTTGGTTCGACAGGTTCGATAGGGGTCAATACCCTCCTCATCGCCCAACGCTATGCTATCAGAGTGGAGGCACTGGTCGCAGGGAACAATATCGACCTGCTCAATCAACAGATAGCCCTCCACAAGCCCACGCTAGTCGCCATCGCCAATGAAGCCGATAGAGGGCGGGTCAACCACCCCCATGTCTTGTGTGGGAGTGCGGGGATACTAGCGCTACTCGAACGCTCCCAGAGTCCAACCGTGGTCAATGCCCTTGTGGGCTACGCAGGGCTTGCCCCTACGCTCAAAGCCACCGCACTAGGTAAGCGGGTCGCCCTTGCCAACAAAGAGTCCCTCGTGGTTGCGGGGAAGTTTATCGATATCTCCCGTATCACCCCGATCGACTCAGAGCATTTTGGGTTGTGGTATCTGCTCAATCAACGCCCCGCCTCCAAGCTCTATATCACCGCGAGTGGGGGTGCGTTGCGGGAGTGGGAGATCGAGACGATGCGTCACGCCTCCTATGCCCAAGCCCTCAACCACCCCAACTGGTCGATGGGGGATAAGATCACCATCGACTCTGCGACAATGACCAACAAGCTCTTTGAGTTGCTTGAGGCAAAGTGGCTCTTTGATACCGATCAGATCGATGCGGTGATTGAGAAGAAGTCGATTATCCATGCGTTGGTGGAGTTTGCAGATGGCTCGACGACAGCACACTTTGCGGGGGTGGATATGAAGCTCCCTATCGCCTTTGCTCTTAGAGGGGAGGTCTCTGAGCCGATCTTGCCTCCGACCGATCTTCTTGGGATGGGTGCGGTGGAGTTCTTGCCTATTGAGGAGTCGCGTTATCCCATCTGGAGTATCAAGGAGGAGATCCTTGCCAAGCCCCACTTGGGTGTGGTCATCAACGCCGTCAATGAGGAGGCGATCGATGCCTTTAGGCGTGGTGCGTGTAGCTTCTTTGGAATGAGTGAGATGGTGTTAGATGCCTACAAGCACTTTGAGCGGGTAGACCCCCACTCCATCGAAGAGGTCGTAGCGATCGATCAGGAGGTGAGAGCCTATGTCACGCAACCACGATAGGGTACTGATCCTTCATGGGTGGGGTGGCTCTGATGCCCCACACTGGCAAGCTGAGCTTGCTAGTCGTATCGCCCAATCCTACGGTACCGTCTCCTTCCCCCTCCTAGACAACTGCCACTTCCCCTCCAAAAACCGTTGGGTACGGCAGATCCGTCAGCTACTCCACGACTTTAAGCCCACCACGGTCGTCTGTCACTCCCTCGCCAACACCGTGTGGCTCTGGCTATGTGAAGAGGAGATGGACACGGTAGAGCGACTCTTTATGGTCTCTCCTCCTAGCCTCACGACACAAGTCGAGACGATCAAGAGTTTCTTCCCTTGCCCTCTACCTCCCCGTCTCTATGCCAAGGAGGTGCAGATGATCGTCTCAGAGGATGACCCCTATATCACGATAGATGAGGCACAACGCCTAGCCCAACACTATCAGATCCCCTTGCTAACCCTCCCCAACGCTGGACATATCAATGCTCAGAGTGGATATGGCAAGTGGGAGCTGATCGAGAACCTTGTACTGGAGAAGAGATGATTTTAAGTATTGAGTCGAGTTGTGATGATAGCTCTATCGCGATTACCAAGATAGCCACCAAGGAGATACTCTACCACAAGAAGATCTCCCAAGAGGAGGAACACTCCGTCTATGGAGGGGTGGTACCTGAGCTAGCTTCACGGCTCCACGCGGTGGCACTCCCGAAGATTCTAGCGGAGACCACACCCTACTTTGATCAGCTCAAAGCGGTCGCCGTGACCAACCAACCAGGGCTTGGGGTGACGCTTTTAGAGGGGATCGCGATGGCAAAGACCCTCGCGATGCTCCAAGGAATCCCCCTCATCGCTGTACACCACCTCAAAGCCCATATCTACTCCCTCTTCATCGAAAAAGAGACGATCTTCCCCCTACTGGTACTGCTCATCTCTGGAGGGCATACACAGGTGATACGGGTCAGCTCCTTTGAGCAGATGGAGATCCTTGCGACGAGTATGGATGACTCGGTGGGAGAGAGTTTTGATAAGTGTGCCAAGATGATGGGGTTAGGCTACCCTGGGGGACCACTCATTGAAGCCCTCGCCAAAGAGGGGAATGAGGATCGCTTCGATCTGCCTGTCCCCCTTCGTAACTCGCCACTGATCGCCTTCTCCCTCTCAGGACTCAAAAACGCCGTACGACTCAAAGTAGAAGCCCTTGGTGGGGCGGAGGCGATGAGCCACCAAGATAGAGCCGATCTGAGTGCGAGTTTCCAAAAAGCGATCACGCGACACCTCATACAGAAGAGCAAGAAGATCTTCGCCTCAGAGTCCATTGGTGACTTTGCAATCGTGGGGGGTGCCTCTGCCAATGGCTATATCCGAGAGGCGTATGCGTCACTCTGTGAGGCGTTTGGGAAGCGGATGCACCTCGCACCACTCCACTACTGTGCGGACAATGCTGCGATGGTGGGACGCTACGCCCTTGATGCCTATGCCAAAGAGGTGTTTATCGCCCCCAATCAGCTCGATAGTACCACCACCAAGAAGCAAAAAGCGGGGATGCTTCTCTAGCACCCCTCTCCCGCCTCTCCCCCTCTTGTACCTTCCATCAGCCACTAAGTAACTTTTGGATAAAATATATACCTATAAGTGTGCGTAAAATGGTGCTTCTACGCGAAGTACCCGTCACCCAAAACCCAATAAACGGAGTCTGATTATGGCAGAGTATGGTGCAAGTAATATTAAAGTCCTTAAGGGACTCGAAGCGGTAAGAAAGAGACCAGGGATGTATATCGGTGACACTTCGATAAAAGGGCTTCACCACCTTGTCTATGAAGTGGTTGACAACTCTATTGATGAGGCGATGGCAGGGTTTTGTGATACGATCAAGGTGACACTCACCAAAGCAGGCTCAGCGATCATTGAAGATAACGGGCGGGGGATTCCTGTCGCGATACACCCCACTGAGAAGATCTCCGCCGCCACCGTAGTCTTGACGGTGCTTCATGCGGGGGGGAAGTTTGACAAAGATACCTACAAGGTCTCAGGGGGACTCCACGGTGTTGGGGTCTCAGTGGTCAATGCCCTCTCCCAGACACTCGATCTAACCGTCTACAAAGAGGGGCAGACGCATGAGCAGTCTTTTCGGGCGGGGATACCTGTTGCACCCCTAGAGGCTTCAGGCAATACCCGCAAGCACGGTACCAAGATAGAGTTCTGGCCAGATGAGACGATCTTCACCGAGGGGGTTATCTTCCAAAAAGAGATCCTCACCAAGCGTTTTAAAGAGCTGTGCTACCTCAATCCCGCAATCACCATCGACTTTAGAGATGAGCGAGATGGTACCAAGGAGAAGTTTCACTTTGAGGGGGGGATTCGTCAGTTTGTAGAGGATATGAACCGCAAAAATCCCCTCTCTACCGCACAGTTTTTCCAAGGTAAAGCAGACGATATTGAGATCGATGTGGCGTTGATGTATTGTGATAGTGATAGTGATAAAGTCCTCTCGTTTGTCAACAATATCAAGACCCCCGATGGAGGGACACACGAGGCGGGCTTTAGAGCGGGGTTGACCCGTTCACTCTCCTCTTACATCACCAAAAATGCCAATGCCAAAGAGAAAAACACCAAAATCACAGGGGAGGACTGCAAAGAGGGGCTGATCGCTATCGTCTCGGTGCGTGTTCCTGAGCCACAGTTTGAGGGACAGACCAAAGGGAAGCTAGGCTCATCGTATGTGCGTCCATTGGTACAGAAGTTCTTCTCTGAAAACTTCAACAAATACCTCGAAGAGACCCCACTCGAAGCCAAAGCGATTATGGCTCAGGTACTTTTAGCCGCACGGGGGCGTGATGCAGCCAAACGCGCCAAGGATCTGGTCAAACGCAAAGACTCCATGAGTGTAGGAACCCTCCCTGGTAAGCTAGCCGATTGTCAGAGTAAAGACCCTGCGATGAGTGAGATCTACTTGGTAGAAGGGGACTCTGCAGGTGGCTCTGCCAAGCAGGGGCGTGATAGAGTCTTTCAGGCGATCTTGCCACTCAAGGGTAAGATCCTCAATGTCGAGAAGGCACGCCTAGAGAAGATCCTCAAATCAGATGAGATCAAAAATATGATCACCGCGATGGGGTGTGGGATCGGTGAGGAGTTTAATGAAGAGAAGCTCCGCTACCACAAAATCATCATTATGACCGATGCCGATGTCGATGGGAGCCATATCCAAACCCTCTTGATGACCTTCTTCTTCCGTTTCTTGCGTCCTGTGATTGAGAAGGGGTACCTCTACCTCGCCCAACCGCCACTCTACCGCTACAAAAAAGGGAAAAATGAGACCTATCTCAAAGATGACACGGATCTCAATAACTTCCTTATCGAGCGGGGGATTGATGTGATTGAGTCGGAGACGATGGGGCATCATGACCTTGTCGAACTCTTTAAGTTGGTGGGACACTACCGTATGACACTCAAAGACCTAGAGAACCGCTTTGCCCTGCCTGAGGTGGTGCGTCATATGATAGAGAACCCCGATATTGTGGGTACCTCCAATGAGGTGTTGGCTCAGACGATTGAGAGCTATATCGTGGGGTTGGGTTACAATATCCTCAGCAAGACGATCAATGAGGAGCAGATACACCTCTTTGTGCAGACCAATGATGGGTTGGAGGAGTTGATTATCGATGAGATACTCTTCACCAATCCACAATACAACAGTGCCATTGAGATCCATCAGCGTATCGAGGAGCGGTTGAGCGATGAGTTTAGAGAGCAAGATCTCCTTGAACTCTTTGCCAAGATCGAAGCCTCTGCGAAGAAGGGGGCGTATATCCAACGCTACAAAGGGCTTGGTGAGATGAACCCTGAGCAACTCTGGGAGACGACCATGACCCCTGAGAACCGTAAGCTCCTTCAAGTCACCATCGATGATGTTGAGGAGGCGAGTGATACCTTTACTCTCTTTATGGGTGATGAGGTTGAGCCACGGCGTGCCTATATCGAACGCCATGCCAAAGATGTCAAGCACTTGGATGTATAGAGACGATGCTGTTATCCGAACTCGAAGAGAGAGAACGCCGTTTTAAACTAGCCCTGAGAGCGGGGCTACCTGTCTTACTGTTGATTGGGTTGATCCTCTCTAGTGTCTTGCGTCAAGAGGAGAGTATGCAGTTTCTCACCGATAATATCCTGCTGATTGTGGGGATTATCTTTATTACGATTTACTTTATCTACTTTATTTTAGATGAGCATATCGAGAAGACACTGATAGATCAAGCGACCTCCTGCTTTAACCAAAAGACCCTCCTTGAGCGACTCAAAAAGAACCGTCCTCAGACCCTAGCACTTCTCAGTATCAAAAACCTCCCCACCATCAATGCCAACTATGGACTCACTGAGATTGATATGGTGTTGCATACTATTATTGAGAAGCTCAATAGTGCCTTGGAGCAGGAGACCCTTCAGCGGGCGTTGATAGGGAAGCACTACGGCTCAGAGTTTATCGTCGCCGTCGATAGCCCCAAGGAGTCTGTGGAGGCGGTGCTTAGGCAGTTTGTCCAAGACTACAAGAGTGTTAATGCGATTGAGATAGATTATGGGTTCTCTGTGACGGGAGGGCGTGAAGAGAGTGTGGAGAAGACCATCTTGTATCTGCGTGACCGTATCTACACCAAAGAGGAGCAGGAGAGTAAGCCCAAAGAGTCCTTTTTGGAAAAGCAGAATCTCAAAGTCTCTGAGCTAGAGGTCTGTATCGTCGATGCGGTGGAGAAGCACCAGTTTGGCTTTAGTTTCCGTCCCCTGCTCAATGTCAAGACCCAAGCGTATGATATCTATGAGGTGGCTGTCACCCTCACCCCTCCCAACCAAGGCAAGATACTCCCACGGGTCTACCTCCCTATTATCAACCGTTTGGGGCTAGGGCGTAAGTATGATCTTGAGATTGTCAAGCACCTTATCGATCTTCTCCCTCAAGTCGATGCACCCCTCTCTTTGACCTTCAATCTCTCCCCCTTCTCCTTACGAGATAGTGGCTTTCAAGCTCAGCTCTTTGCCTACCTTGAGCAGAGCAGTGTTGACCCCTCACGGCTGATTGTAGAACTCTACGAACGCAAGACCCACCACAATCTCAAAGGTTACCTCAAGACACTCAATGCCATCCGAGCCAAAGGGATTCGTATCTGTATCGACAACTTTGGGACTTCGAGTGCCTCGATGGAGTATATGAAGCACTTCAAGTTTGATATGGTGCAGTTTGATAGGGATTTTGTGACTAATCTCGAAGATACCACCACCCAAGCGATGTTGGAGTCGCTGATCCGTATGTCCAAAGAGCTTCAGATCACCACCGTGGCAAAATGGGTCGATAAAGAGAGCCAAAAAGAGCGACTTACGGGCTTGGGGATCGACTACCTGCAAGGGTTTGGTATCGGGAAACCGCTCAATGAACATAGCCTACTACAACAGTACAACTAAAGGAGTAACAGATGAAATATGGTGAAAAAGAGATACGAGAGTTTAACATTGACGCAGAGGAGAACTTCTGGCCCAATGCCCATAGCAAGAACTACACAATCAAGATAGAGCTTCCTGAGTTTATGTGTCTATGTCCCCGTTCGGGCTATCCTGACTTTGCGACACTCTACCTCTCCTATGAGCCTGCCGATGTGGTCATAGAGCTTAAAGCCCTCAAGCTCTATATCAACTCCTTTATGTACCGCTCTATCTCTCATGAGAATGTTGCCAATGAGATCTACGATACCCTCTACAGTCGCTTGGCACCCAAGTCGATGAAGCTCATTGCAGACTTCAATCCACGGGGGAATGTCCATACGGTCATTGAGATCGATAGCCAAGATAACTAACCCCACCCTCATCCTCGACTACTAAGATAGCCTCCACCCACAAGACCCTCCCCCTAGGCTTGGGGTCTATCTCAACCATGTGATGCTCCAAGCGGAGGCATAGAGTCGGATGAGTATCGGGGTAGAGTAGGGGGTTACGCCTCTAGGGTGATGCTCTGTTGTCCGATCGCTTGGTAGCGGGTGTAGTAGTGCTGGACAAAGTCTGCGATCTTGGGATCACGCGGGAGGTAGACCCCCTCAGACTTGGTGACATAGGTGTTGAGGTAGAGGCTAGCATCTTGCTTCTTGAGGTAGTGTGTTACGAGGGTTTGATAGGCTTGGGTGTAGGCTTCTCTCATCGCATCGTAGCGGGTGTAGTCGATGGTGATACGCTCCTCGTAGGTGAGTACCCCTGAGTCAAAGAGTAGTGCCAGATGGATCAGCCCCTCACAGTAGTAGGGGAGTACCTCTCCCACTTCACGCCACGCCATTAGCCCAACCGCACGAGAGACAAGATCATCGATGAGGTACTCTTGGAGCGTGGGGTCTTCTTGGTGGAAAAATGCCATCAATCCCCCCGTGGTCGCCTTGAACTCTTCGATATTTTTGAACTGTCCTGTGGTATTCATCGCACTCTCTGTGTCAGTATCGATCCACAAGATATGTCCAAACTCATGCCCAATGGTTGAGATGTCGTAGATCTGGTGCCAGAGTTCTGGCTCCTTCTCCACAAGGGTACGAGACCGCTTTACAAACGCCTCACCCAAAAACTCCACACTGAGCTTCATAATCGGTTTGGCGTGCTTACTCTGTCGGACGAAGTCCGCATAGGCAAAGATCTTCTTGCCTAGTTCGTTGGAGACCTCCTCATCATTGGGGACGACTTGGGCGGAGAAGAGTCCATTGAACTCCGCACCGTAGTAGAGCATCGGTTGTCCGATATAGAGCTGAGTCTGATCGACTTGGGAGAGGTTTTTGGAGAGGATACGCTTGGCATCATCACCCCACTCCTTGGCGAGATTGAGGGCAAAGGCTTTGATCGCATCGCGTGTTTGAGAGCCTGACTGTAGGGCGGGGTTGATGATGCGTAGATCCCACTCTAGGGCGACAGCTTTGCGGTAGTGATCCTCATAGTACTCCAGTGGGTGTCCGATCTGTAGTGGGGTACGCACCGCCATCCATGCTCGATCGACAGCGGCCCAGTAGCCAATGAGTGCATCAGGGTCGGTATGATGCAACGCTTCTAAGATCGCTTGGAGGTAGGTGAGCCACTCCGCTTTCTGTCCAAAGATCGTATCCTCATATGCATCGAGTGTCTCGATAAAGCCCAAGAGGGCTTGGGTCACTTGGGTCACTTCATCCTCAAACGCTTTAGCATAGGCGACTCGCTCATAGGTGCCATCGGCTCTCTGGTGGAGTACGGAGTAACAGCGATCGCCTATCTCCCCTTGGGGATTGCAGTCGAGGAGTCTCTGAGACTGAAGCATCTCAAAGATCTTCTCCTCATCGCCCTTGAATTGCGTGAAGAGATCGCGGTTGATACCGTGGATGATATGGGCTGTCCATGCACTCTGCCACCCACTCATCGCACTCCCAACCGCGTGTACTCCTGCGATAAGGGTACGGTAGAAGGGGGTAAGCAGTTCCTGCTCCTCTATCCATGTGATGAGGGCATCGTGGCGTTGGAGGTGGAGATGACTCACAAAGAGGTAGGCGAGTGCTTTTTTGCGGGTACTCTCCTCTTGGGAGAAGCCCGCCTTTTGGAGTACCTGCTCTAGGGCATCTTCACGGAGGTTGACGATACGGGTGAGGGCTGCCATGATAGGCTCTGGCTCATAGGGAAGTCCCAGACGGCTCAATAGCTCCTCTACGATGGCTTGGGCTTGGGGGTGGCTAGTGTGGAGGAGGGTGTAGTAGCCATTGAGTTGGGCTTGGCGTTGCTGTAGCTCATCATAGATACGCTGGAGGTCAGCCATAAACTGCTGTTTCATGAGGCACTCCTTTGGAGCATCTGGATGATTGGTTTGGCAAGGGCGAGGGCTTGGGCTCGGTGGGAGAGGGTCGCTTTGATAGGGTCATCTAGCTCTCCAAGGGTCTGGGTGTAGTGGGTCGGGATAAACATCGGATCATATCCAAACCCCTTCTCTCCGCGTGCGTGATCGATCGCATCACCATGCATCCACCCATGGACGACATACTCCCCAAGATCGGAGATGATAGCAATCGCCGCGGTGTAGTAGGCAGGTGTACGGGTGACCCCTTGGTCTTGGAGGGTGGTGAGGAGTTTGGTGAGGTTGGCTTTGTCTGTGGCACCCTCTCCTGCGTAGCGTGCAGAGTAGATACCAGGGGAACCCCCTAGGAGTGGGAGGGAGATACCACTATCATCTGAGATGACGATAAACGGCTCTGAGGGGTACTGCTCTTGGAGCTTCTCATAGATAGTTCGTGCCTTGATGGTAGCATTTTGGGCGAAGCTCTCACCATCCTCTATGATGTCAAGATCTCCCAAAAGCTCAGAGAAGGCGACCACCTCCTCTTGACACATCTGCTTAAATTCACGCAGTTTCCCGCTATTGCTTGTTGCTAAAACTATCTTCATCAGCTCTTAACCTTTCCGTATATATAATGGCGGATATTTTACCCTATTGGAGATAACCCTATGATTAAACAGATTCTTCCCTTGAGCTTGATTGTCGCATTGCGATTTTTTGGACTCTTTATTGTACTTCCTGTTCTCTCGATCTACGCATTGGAGATGGAGGGGGCGACCCCCTTCTTGGCAGGATTGGTAGTGGGAGGGTATGCGTTGACCCAAGCGACCTTCCAGATCCCCTTTGGTTTGATGAGTGACAAGGTCGGGCGGAAGAGAACCTTGCTCTTTGGACTCCTGATCTTTATCGTTGGGTCGGTTGTGGCTGCGATGAGTGAGAGTATCTACGGGTTGCTTCTTGGACGCTTTTTGCAAGGAGCAGGTGCGATTGGCTCGGTGGTCTCTGCGATGATTGCGGACTTGGTCAAAGAGGAGCAGAGAGCCCATGCGATGGCGATCATGGGGGGGACGATTGCGTTGAGCTTTGCGGTGGCGATGATCGTGGCACCACTAGTCGGGGGTGCGTGGGGGATCGATAAGCTCTTCTGGCTAACGGCAATACTCTCAGTCATGGCGATAGGGATACTCTTCACCGCAGTTCCACAGCCTCCAAAGATCGTCCACTCCTATGCCCAAGAGGAGTCCAAGATGCTAGAGGTCTTCAAAGATAAAGCCCTTACACGGATGTATGTAACTTTCCTCTTCCACTCCTCTATCATGACGATGGCGTTTTTTATTATCCCGATGGTGATGACTCAAGCCGTTGAGGTGGGAGGCTTTGGATGGGAGAAGTCGGAGTTGTGGAAGGTCTATCTGCCTGCGATGGTCTTTGGACTGCTTGCGATGGGACCTGCGGCGGTCTTTGGTGAGAAGTATGGTAAGGGGCGGGAGATCTTTATGCTCTCTGTTGCGGTGATTGGGCTGGGCTTTGTGGCGATGGGCTTTGCGACTTCGGCGTGGCTCTTTATCGTGGGGGTGGTACTCTTCTTTATTGGGTTCAATATGTTTGAACCGCTCCTTCAGAGCTTTGTTGCGAAGTTTGCCAAAGTCCACCAAAAAGGGGCAGCATTGGGTGTGGCAAACACCTTTGCCTATGTGGGGATCTTCTTTGGGGGACTCTTGGCAGGGTGGTTGATGCAACACTTTGGGAGAGGGACACTAGCAGTGGTGGTCTTGGGACTGAGTATTGGGTGGTTTATCTGGGTGGCAACCATGCCAAACCCCAACAACCGTGGCAATGTCTACCTCCCGTTGGATCTTTTTGATAGAGAGAAGGTATCTCAGCTGACAATGCATGAGGCGATTGTGGAGAGTTATATCAATGAGACAGAGCAGATTGCTGTGGTCAAGTATGAAAAAGATCTGATTGATGAGGATGAGGTACGGGGGCTTTTGAATTAACCATAGATTTACTTTTGAGCTATCTATTGATACCTTTAGAAGTGGAATCCCCTCCAAAACTCCTTAAATCCCCCCTTTTTAGGGGAATTATTAACTCTTTGTTAACTTTTCATTTATTTTCTTGACATCAATAAACAAAATTGGCTATAATGGCATTATAACATTCAAAACAGTAAGGAGTTTACAATGAAAAAAACATTATTACTTTCAGTAGTAGCATCAACAATGATTATGGCGGGTGGAGATATTGTTCCAGTTGAGCCAGTAATTGAGCCAGTAGTAGAGACATCTGGTTGGGATTTTAGTGGTCAAGCGGTACTTTACTACCAAACTGCTGATGCAGCAGGTACATTAGACCTTTTTGAGCAAAACAGTGCAAAAGCAAATGCAGGTATTAAACTTAGAGCGACAAACAAAGATTTGGCATACGGTATCGGTGCTGGTGTTGAAGTAAATGGTCTTGGTACACTTGGTCTTCAAGAAGATGCTGTTCTTACACCTATGCAAGGTTCAAATGGTTGGATCTCTCAAGCATACTTGACTTATGCATTTGGTAACACAAGCATGAAATTTGGTCGTCAAGAGCTTCCAAAAGCACTCTCTCCATTTGCTTACTCTGAGGGTTGGAATGTATTCAAAAACTCATTTGATGCAGCACTTCTTGTAAACAGTGATATTGCTGATACTACATTGGTTGGTGCAGTTGTATTTAAAGCAAACTCTTCAGTAGCTCCTACAGCATTTAATGCAATCAACTCTGAAGATGGTAAAGGAAGTACTTCAAATGCTCTCCTTGGTACTGATGATCCAGTATTTATGTTGACTGCTCAAAACAAATCTATCGATGGTTTGACATTGACAGGTTCGTTCTACTATACAGCTGATATGGAGCTTGCTACTACAGAAGATTTAATGATTGGTTGGGCTGATGCACAATTCAAGATCTCTGACTATGCTGTAGCAGTACAGGGTGGTACAATTATGTCTGATGCTCTTGCTGATGATGCACTTGCTTATGGTGCAAAAGCGTCTGCTAACTTTGGTATGTTTGGTGCAATGGTTGCCTTTACTTCAACTGATGAGAATGCACCGTTTACTAACACAGGTGGTGTAAAAACTCCACTCTATACACAAATGGTTGCTAACCAAGGTGTAATCGCTCAAGATGCTGACTATGTAAAAGCGGGTGTTTCTGCTAAAGCACTTGGTGGTAAATTCGCAGTTAACTACGGTTATGCTGTAGCAAATGATGATGATATCGCTGGTGGTGCGGACAACAACCCATACGAGCTAGATGTTCTTTATACAACTAAAGTATTTAATGACTCTACAGATGTATTGGCTGCGTATGTATTGACTGATCCAGATACAACTGCTGATTCTACAAACATCATCCGTGTATGGGGTAGATATAACTTCTAAGCACCCGCTTAAAAGTTAGCTACACCAAGAGCCAAGCATCTGCTTGGCTCTTCCCTCTCTCTTATCTTTCACTCTTTATCTTTTTTTAACACGATATAATCCTATTACTTTTAGCTATGCTATAATGTTAAAAAAATATATACTTTAATACTGGAAATAACCCAATGCAAACCTCTAAAAAACTCCACCTTGTCAGTCTTGGCTGTACCAAAAACCTTGTCGATAGCGAAGTAATGCTCGGACGACTTCAATCCTATACCATGACCGATGATGCCACACAGGCGGATGTGATTATCGTCAATACCTGTGGGTTTATCGACGCAGCCAAAGAGGAGAGTATCGATACGATACTCTCACTCCATGAGATACGCAAACCAGACTCTATCTTGGTCGTGAGTGGGTGTCTGAGTGAACGCTACCAAGCAGAGCTTCAAGCTGATATGCCTGAGGTAGATATCTTTACGGGGGTGGGGGATTATGAGAAGATCGATACCCTGATTGCCTCCAAGCAGAGTACCTTCTCTCCTGAGGTCTATCTGGCTACGGAGACGAGTGGACGGGTGATTACAGGATCATCTTACCACGCCTATATCAAGATAGCCGAGGGGTGTAACCAAGCGTGTTCTTTTTGTGCGATCCCTAGCTTCAAAGGAAAGCTCCACTCGCGTACCCTCGCCTCTATCGTCAAGGAGGTCACTGCACTGGTCGCCCAAGGCTTCTATGATTTCTCTTTTATCTCTCAAGATAGCTCAAGCTATGGGCGTGATATCGGGCTAGGGGATGGATTGATCGATCTGATTGAGGCGGTTGAGGGGATTGAGGGGGTGGTCTCTGCACGGATCTTGTATCTCTATCCGAGTACGACGACCTTTGCTCTCATCGATACGATCGCAGACTCCAATATCTTTGCGACCTACTACGATATGCCCATTCAGCATATCGATGATGGGGTGCTTCGCTCAATGAAGCGGGGCTTTGGTGAGGCGAAGACTATCGCCCTCTTGGAGCATATGCGAAGCAAACCCGATGCCTTTATCCGTACCTCTGTGATCGCGGGACACCCTGAGGAGCGTGAGGAGAGTTTTGAGAAGCTGTGTGACTTTATGCTATCTTTTGGGTTTGATCGCTTCAACACCTTCCACTACTCTAACGAGGAGAGTACCACCGCATATTGTATGGAGCAGATCCCCCAAGAGATCATTGAGCAAAGAGCCTTAAAGCTTGGTGAGATCGCCGAGGTATCCATGACCAAGAGCCTAGAGCAGATGGTGGGACGCACGCTCATCGTGGTGATTGATGGAGAGAGTAGTGAGCATGAGTATCTCCTCTCCGCGCGTCCTTTGGGCTGGGCAGTCGATATCGATGGGGAGATACTCATCAACGACACCTCTGATCTCTCCATCACCTATGGACAACGCTACGAAGCCAAAGTGACAGAGTGTGTGGGGGTACAACTTCTCGCAACACTCACTGCCATCTGCTAGTATGGATGGGCTTGACCTCTCTGCTCTCAAAGGGAGTAAAAACCTCTTGGCATTCTCAGGGGGGGTAGACTCCTCAGCACTCTTTTTTCTACTGATTGCACACGGGGTGAAGTTTGATATCGCACTGGTCAACTACGGTATACGCGAAGAGAGTGATCACGAGGAGCGACACGCCAAGCAGTTGGCTCGTCATCATAAGCTCTTCTGTCATACCATTAAAGCCCCCAAGTTTACCCGTAACTTTGAAGAGCAAGCACGGGTGTTTCGCTATGAGTTTTTTGAGTCACTGATCATGGTGGAGGGGTATGATACCCTCCTCACTGCCCATCAGCTCAACGACCAGCTAGAGTGGCTCTTGATGCGTCTGTGTAAGGGGGCAGGGGTGAGTGAACTCATTGGACTCCAGCCCCTCACACAGAAGCCCACCTATCAGCTCCACCGCCCCCTTCTCTCCTATACCAAAGCCCAACTACTCGCCTACCTACATCAGTATGATTACCCCTACTGTATCGATCGTAGCAATGAGGCGTTGTGCTATGAACGAAACCGCTTTAGAGCAACGGTCGCCACCCCCTTGATGGAGGCGTATGGAGCAGGGATCGGGCGGAGTTTTGACTACCTTAGAGCAGACAAAGCTGTACTCGAATCAGGCGTTGAATGCTGTTTTGAGTCAGCTCAACTCTCTGTACTGTGGCTCCCACGCCCAGAGGCGAAGGTGCGTGCGGTGGATAAGGTACTCAAGCATGCAGGGTATCTCCTCTCCGCAGGACAACGAGAGCAGATCGCCAAATCCTCTAGTGTGGTGATCGGTGGGGTGTGGGTGGTTGAGCAGGTAGCAGACCGACTCTATATCGCTCCCTACCGAAGAGATCCGATGCCCAAAGCCTTCAAAGAGCGGTGCCGTATCGCTAAGCTCCCTCAGAAGATACGCCCCTATCTCTTTGTGGAGGGGATTGCCCCTGAGGCACTTAGTGTAGGTGGTTGAGTGGATGGGCTTGGCGGTAGGCTTGGAGCTTTTTGCTACTCTCTAGCTTGGTGTAGACTTGGGTACTTGCCATCGTGGCGTGTCCAAGGAGTTCACTGATATCACTGATACGCGCCCCGTTGTTGAGTAGATGTGAGGCGAAGGAGTGGCGTAGCTGGTGGGGGGTTGCCTCGATCCCCAACGCTTTGAAGCACTGGGTGAGCTGATAGCGTAGCTGAGCACTCTTGCGTCTAACCCCTCGCTTCTCAAAGAGGTAGCACTTGGGGAGGGCGGTAGTGCGGTAGAGTTCTATGAGTTGGATAATGGGAGGGAGTAGGGGAAGCTCCCGTAGCTTATCCCCCTTTCCTCGCACACTAATCCACTCTCCTCGTATATCCTCTAGCTTCACATGGCTCAACTCTGAGATACGCAACCCCAATCCATAGAGCATCGTGATGAGTAGACGCGACTCCAATGAGGCGTGCTGAAGTACCTCTTGGATATAGGACTCCTCTATGGGCTTGGGGAGGGTCTGGGGGACTTTGATCTTCTGGGCTCCGATGAGTTCGATAGAGAGTTTCTGTTGCTCTTGTAGGTAGCGGACAAAGGAGCCAACTGCACAGAGGGCTGCGGCGATGGTGCGTTTGTGTTTGTGGGCGATTGCTAGACGAAAGGGGGTGATATCAAGGCGTGCGGTGTTGCCTTCTTGGTGGAAGTGACTGCACTCACGCATACTATTGAGTCGTCCCTTATAGCTCTTGATCGTGTGGGGGGAGTAGCCTCGAATATCAGCTAGATAGAGGAGAAATGCCTCCTGATAGCTCTCTAGAGAAGTAGGCATAGGCTACGCTCTTATCGTATGCTCTAGCATCTTAGCTTGGAGATAGTCGCGTGCTTGGGGGAGGCTCTTGCCCTCTAGGGAGAGAGACTGGAGGTAGAAGTCGATAGTCGTAAAGGGCTTGGGGATAATGAAGTGATCCCAACTCTTCATCTGCCAGTAGGCTTTGGCTTGGAAGTTCATCACAAAGATCGGTAGTTGGCTCTTGAGTGCTATCCCAATCGCCCCATCACTCATACTGTGTCGAGGTCCTTTGGGACCATCAGGCGTGATGAGTACCTCTTCACCTGCTTTGATGTGTTTGAAGGCTTGAAGCAAGACGCGTTGGGCTCCTTTGCGACTAGAGCCACGCAGAGGCTTGATCCCTAAGAAGTTGAGGGTGTTGGCGATGAGTGAGCCATCAAAGTGAGAGGAGACGATCGCATTGGCAGGGTGGTGGGGGTGGATAGCTCGGTAGGCTTGGGGACTCATCAGTAGCTCTCCATGCCAACAGACACAGACATGTTGCTCCTCTCCAATGGGGGAGAGGGTGTGAAACCGCTTTTTACAGCTCCACCAAAGTAGACGCATCACCCCATAGGCGAGTGGAGGGATGATACGGGTGCCTATGGCTCGAAGGAGGTGTTTAGTCTTCAAGTGTGATGACCACTCCATTGAGTGCCCCACGCGAAGTCTTGGTGACTTTGACAGGGAGAATCTGCCCGAGTAGCTCTTCACTCCCCTCGACAAAGAAGAGCTTACCATCGTCACTGCGTCCCGAGATACGGTTGTTGGGTTTGAGCTCATCGAAGTAGACGGTGTGTATCTCTCCTAGCTGTGCCTCCATAATCTCATCGAGTATCTCTGTGTGGCGTGCTTGGAGGCGTGTGAGTCTGGTTCCTGCGACTTTGGTATCGACCTGTGTGGTGTATTGGGCTGCCTCTGTGTGAGGGCGTGGAGAGTACTTAAAGGAGAAGAGCTGTTCAAAGCGTACTGCTTCAAGCACCTTCATCGTCTCGTCAAAATCCTCTTCACTCTCCCCTGGAAACCCTACGATGATGTCTGTAGAGATCGTCGCTTTGGGGCAGATTCGGCGTATCTTGGCACAGCGGTTGAGGAAGTTCTCTTGGGTATAGCCTCGTCGCATCTGCTTGAGTATGCGTGTAGAACCACTCTGTAGTGGGACATGGATCTGTTTGCAGATCTTGGGGTTGGAGGCGAACTCCTCCAAGAAGGCATCATCCATATGGAGAGGGTGGGGTGAGGTGAAGCGGATACGCTCTAGCCCCTCTATCGTGGAGATCTGCTGGAGGAGTTGGGTGAAGTTGCAGGGGGTCTGCTCTGTAGAGAAGCGTTTGCCGTAGTCGTTGACATTTTGTCCAAGAAGCATCACCTCTTTGGCACCATTGGCAACAGATTTGCGAATCTCTTGGAGTAGAAGCTCACTAGGGATGGAGATCTCCTCTCCACGGGTAGCAGGGACGATACAGAAGGTACACGACTTGTTACACCCTATAGAGATATTGACCATCGCTTTGAGGGGGTTGGTACGGTACTCCTCGAAGCTGTAGGTGGTCTCATCAAACGCGGTACTCACCTCTACCGCGTGTTTTTGGTTGACGACTTCACTAATCTTGGAGACATTTCTAGCTCCAAGGACAAAATCGACTGCGGGAGCGCGTTTGATGATCTCTGCACCTAGGTGACTTGCCGTACACCCCGCCACACCGATCTTGGCACCCGCTTTTTTGCGTTTGTTGAAAACTCCAATCTCGGAGAAGAGTTTGGCAACAGGCTTCTCTCTGACTGAGCAGGTGTTGATGATGATGAGATCTGCCTCTTCGAGGGTTGTGGTGAGGGTGTAGGACTCTTTGCGACTCAGTTCTGCTATGATATGCTCACTATCACGCATATTCATAGCACACCCGAGTGTCTCGATAAAAAGTTTTTTACTCAAGATACTCGTTTCCCTTACGCTACAATGTGAACTTCGTAGATAAACTCATTCTCGTCGAGTCCATACTTCACTTCACGCATATAGACAGAGAATCCCTTCTCTTCAAAGTGTTCGATGAGGGCTTTGAGCTCTTTGTGTGAGTTGTCTTTATCAAAATAGAATATCGATTTTTTTGCCAATTCATCTTCAATCTTCTCTAACTCAACGATGCGTGGTTTGGCTTTAAGTGTGGTTCTTGCAAGTTTTAATTTCATCTATAGTTCCTTTGGTTCTAGTCTAGTTTATCAGCATAATGAGTTCTATTATACTTCATTTTCAGTAAAGGTTCGATTAGGTATAATATTCTTCTTCAAATTAACCCCCCTCCCTGATGCCCCTAACGCTGTTAAGTTGCCTCTTGTAGTGGTCAATTTGAATAAAAATAGATGCAAATCAAGGAACACATGATGGAAAAAATATTAGATATTATTGATGCAATTGCACATGAAAAAAACATCTCCAGAGAGAATGCGATGGAGGCGTTTAAAGAGGCGTTGATTAATACGGCTAAGAAGTTGACGACCTTTACAAGTGGGTTTGAGGTGATTATCGATAACGATACCAAAACCTACTCTATCCATAAAGTGATTACGGTTGTAGCTGATGGTGACCCTCAACTCATGGTAGAGGTCGGACGCGATGAGAATAAGACAAAAATCGAATCCGATAGCTTTATGTCCCTCTCTGAGGCCAAAGAGTTTGATGACTCCTTGGAGGTAGGTGATCAGCTCAAAGAGGAGTTTATCTTGGAGGAGCATGGGCGTACTGCGTCGGCAAACCTCTTTAGAGAGCTAGAGTACCATATCCAGCGACGCATTGAGCAAGATCTCTTTGAGAAGTACAAAGAGAAGGTTGGAAGTGTGATGGTTGGGACAGTCAACCGTATCGATGCGGAGGAGAATACCCATGTAGAGATTGGAGAGCTTAAGGGTATTTTGACCTTGCGTAACCGTATCAAGGGAGAGAAGTTTAAGCGAGGGGATACCATTCGGGCGTTGCTTCGTTATGTGAGTGTGGATCCTCAGTTTGGTCTCTTTTTGGAGTTGACCCGTACCTCTCCGAAGTTTCTTGAGGCGTTGATGGCGAGTGAAGTCCCTGAGATCAATGATGGGGTAGTCGAGATTACCGCAGCCGCACGGATCCCTGGGGAGCGTGCCAAAATTGCACTCAAGACAGAGCAGATGAATGTCGATCCTATCGGTGCGGCAGTTGGGGTCAAAGGGGTGCGTATCAACGCTGTGAGCCAAGAGCTTAATGGGGAGAATATCGACTGTATCGAACACTCACCCATCCCAGAGATCTTTATCACGCGTGCCTTGAGTCCTGCGATTACGCAGAGTATCAAGGTCGATGTGGGAGCAAAAAAAGCGGTAGTCAATATCACAGGTGATCAAAAAGCCAAGGCGATTGGACGCAGTGGTATCAATATCCGTCTCGCTTCGATGTTGACAGGGTATGCGATAGAACTCAATGAGGTAGAGGGTGTCACCGAGAGACCTTCAGAGTCTAATGACTATAAAGAGCCAGAGAAGACAACCGATACAACTGCGTTGGCAGATCTCTTTAAGTAGGGGTGTGGATGCGTGGTATCACGCATCTATGTTAGGAGAGAGCGACTCGCTTCCCTTCTCAAAGTTGGTTAGGCAAGTATCATCTGAGAGAAACGCTCTACATCCAGTGAAGCAGACCCCACAAGTACCCCATCTACCCCCTCAATCGCACCAATCTCTTGGATATTAGCAGGCTTGACACTTCCCCCGTAGAGGAGGGGTCTTGCTAGATGCTGTTTGAGGGCTTGGTGTGTCGTATGGATCTCCTCTGTGGTAGCAGAGCGTCCCGTCCCAATCGCCCAGATAGGCTCATAGGCGATGATAAGATTGTCGTAGGTGATATCGATCCCCTCAAACTGTCCAAGAAGGTGAGCCATCACCGCCTCTTCACCTGCTTCGCGTACCTCAAGAGGCTCACCGATACAGTAGATGATCTCAAAGCCAAGGGATTGGAAGTAGCAAAACTTCTCTGCTACACGCGTTTGAGACTCTTGAAGTAGTTCGCGTCTCTCACTGTGTCCGATCAGAAGGGTCTTGATCCCAAACTCTTCGAGTTGCTCGACACCTATCTCACCTGTAACGGCACCATTTCGGGTCGGGTAGGCGTTTTGAGCTCCTACGGTAAAGCTCCCCTTATAGCGATCGAGTGCGGTAGCAGGAGGGAAGAGATAGACACGATCTTCTGGGCGTTTGGTAGCCAAACGCTCCTCAAGAGCCTCAACATAAGCTTGAGTTGAGGCTCTGGTGTGGTTGGTTTTGAAGTTGGCTGCAAAAATCATACTAGATCTTCAACGCTTCAAGACCAGGGAGTTTGACCCCTTCGATAAGCTTCAAGCTCGCACCACCACCCGTACTCACAAAGGTCATCTCATCCGCATCACCTGCTCGTTGTGTCACATCAGCCGTATCTCCACCCCCAACAATCGTCGTGGCGTGTGTCTCTGCGATATGGTGTGACATCTTGAAGCTCCCTTTGGAGAACTTATCCATCTCATAGACCCCCATAGGCCCATTCCAGATGATAGTCTGTGCATCGTTGAGGACTTCACGGAAGAGTCTCGCACTCGCAGGCCCTGTATCGAGTCCCATCCACCCAACAGGAATCTCTTGAGAGGGGAGGTACTTCACGGCGGTATTTTCTGAAAACTCAGGAGCGACGACGAAGTCTACAGGGAGGTAGAATTTCACTCCCAAATCGTGTGCCTTCTCCATGATGTCGCGTGCCTCATCTAAGAGATCATCTTCGACTAGTGAGTTACCGATCTCATACCCTTGGGCTTTGAGGAAAGTAAACGCCATCCCCCCACCGATAATGACCTTATCGACTTTGTTGAGGAGGTTGGTGAGGGCTTGAAGCTTGCCTGAGACTTTGGAGCCTCCTACGACCGCGACAAAGGGACGCACAGGCTCTTCGATGACTTTACCAAAGAAGTTGACCTCACGACTCATCAAGAAGCCCGCAGCCTTATGCTCTTGGTCAAAGAACTGTGCGATGGCGTAGATAGAGGCGTGTTTACGGTGACACGCCCCAAAGGCATCATTGACATAGATATCCGCAAATGAGGCAAGTTGTTTTGCAAACGCCTCATCATTGCTTGTCTCTCCCGCTTCATAGCGGAGATTTTCAAGTAGGAGGATATCTCCTGTCTGGAGTGCATCGACTTTGCTCTGTGCATCTGCCCCAACAACATCGGTTGCCATAACGATCTCTTTTTTGAGGAGGGTATGGAGGCGTTTGGCAATAGGTACGAGTGAGTACTTCTCCTCATACTTGCCTGCCTCTGGACGCTCATAGTGTGAAGCGAGGATAATTTTGCAGTCTCTATCAAGACAGTAGCGTATCGTCTGAAGTGCAGAACGGATGCGTCTATCATCGGTGATATTATCAAACTCATCTTTGGGGACATTGAAGTCACAACGGATAAATACGCTTTTACCATCGATATCGATATCTTTGAGTGTTCTCATCAAGTTTGTTCCTTTGGTTACTTTTGTGTGATGTGTAGTGCCATGTCGACAAGACGGCAGGAGTAGCCCCACTCATTGTCATACCATGAGAGTACCTTGACCATATTGCCACCGATAAGTTGGATCGTATCCATCGCGACAACACTACTGCGTGCTTCCCCTACGAAGTCTTGAGAGACACGATACTCCTCATCGATCCCTAAGATACCCTTGTGAGACCCTTCGCTAGCACTTCTAAACGCCTCTTTGATCGCCTCAAGGGTTGTCTCATTTTTGAGGGTGACGGTGAGATCGACCATAGAGACATCAGGGGTCGGGACACGGATCGCTTGTCCATTGAGTTTGCCTGCGAGATTAGGGAGTACCTTGGCGATCGCTTTGGCAGCCCCTGTGGTGGTAGGGACAAGGTTGACCGCTCCTGAGCGTCCTTTTCTTGGGTCTTTTTTGTGTTTGGTATCCAAGATAGGTTGGGATGCGGTGTAGGAGTGAATAGTCGTCATTAGACCATTTTCGATACCAAAAGCATCATCAAGGACTTTGGCAACAGGTGCGAGTCCATTGGTTGTACAGCTTGCGTTGGAGACGATCGCCTCACCTGCGTAGTCTGCCTCATTGGCACCGATGACAAAAGTAGCGGTATCATCTTTGGCAGGGGCAGAGAAGAGTACCTTCTCGATCCCATTGTCAAGGTAGGGTTGGACACTCTCTTGTGTGAGGAATGCACCCGTACACTCTAGTACCACCTGCGCACCGAAGTCTGCAAAGTTGAGCTTGGCAGGGTCGCGTTGAGAGAGGATTTTGGCTCGGGTAGTACCGATGGTGAGATAGCCATCTGCTACGCTCACATCAGGGTGTGTCCCGTGTACGGAGTCATACTTGAGATTATACTCTAGCATCTCCTCTGTACCACTCGCATTGACTGCTACAAGCTCTATATCTTCTCGGTCAGCGATAATCCGCGCCACACATCTACCAATTCGTCCTAGTCCATTAATTGCTACTTTTATAGCCATAGTGTATCCTTATGATTTTTATGCTAAAATTACACCCATTTTACACTAAATGAGGTTATTTTTTGGTTAATCAGAGCAGGCAGGTGGTCGCAATATTTGGGGGGAGTTTCGACCCGCCACACTTAGGACATCAAGCGATTGCACAAAAGGCAGTTGAGATGTTGGCGATTGATCTACTGCTTGTGGTTCCTGCATTCCTCAACCCTTTTAAATCCTCCTCATTAGCCACCGCCACACAGCGTCTTGCGTGGTCTCATCGCCTCTTTGATAGACTTGAGCATGTGCAGGTAGCATCCTATGAGATAGAGCAGGGACGAAGTACGCCCACCGTGGAGACACTCAAGCACTTCGCTAAATCCTATCGTGTGGAGTATCTGATCATCGGTGCGGACAACTTGGCAACCTTGACACAGTGGAAGGAGTTTGCATGGATCAATGCCCATATCACTTGGGTGATTGTGACACGAGCGGGGTGTAATCTAGAGACACAGAAGCTTAGAGCGTGGTGGGTACTTGAACTAGATATCCCGCTAAGCTCAACTGCGATACGAGAGCATGGCATACTAGACCATGTAGATAGCACGATACAACAATCTGTTAAAATTATATTAGAAGGACAACAACCCATGAGAATAGAAGAGCGAATAGAGACCATTATCAGTAAACTCGATGAGAAAAAAGCAGAAGAGATTGAGGTCTTTGACCTCTCAGGAGCAGACTATATTGCAGAACGCGTGGTGATTGCCAATGCACTCAATACCAAACATACCATAGCACTCTATGAGGAGCTTAAAAGTAGACTCAAAGCGAAGGGTGAGGAGTTTTTGGCAGTCGATGTGAGTGATGAGTGGGTGGTCGCGGATCTAGGAGATATCCTCATCCATATCATGATCCCCGAGTATCGCCAACGCTACTCACTTGAAGAGTTTCTCAGTGAGCTTGCCAACAAATCCAACGCGTAACGCCCTAAAAAATCCCATGCCTAGAGCCTGTTAGTAGCTCTAGGAGGATAAAGATCCCTACAGGTACGAGTGGTAAGAAGAGTGCTATAGGGTAGAACTTCTCTTGCCATAGATAGCGTATCAATCCCCCCCACGCCACTACCATCACAAGAAGATGTGCAATAAAGAGTGGTACGATGGGGCGTGTCATCATCCCCACTACCCCCAATCCACTCACCACCCCAAAGAGTACCACCCCGCGTAGAAGTCGAGAGAGGTTTCGCTCCTGCGTGTAGCTTCTAAGAAGTAGAAGGAGTGTCCCCAAGATGAGAAGGGTGAGGAGGAGTTTGAGCATACTAGAGCTTCTCTACGACTTCGATCCCGAGTATCTCAAGCCCCTGTTTGATCGTTTTGGCTGTGAGGTTGGCAAGCTGTAGACGGCTCATCTTGGTCGCCTCATCTACCCCCTCTTTGAGGATAGGGTTCTGCTCATAAAAACGCATAAAGAGTGTCACAAGATCGTAGAGATAGGTGGTGATCTGGTTGGGTGAAGCCTCTATGGCGGTGCGTTGTAGGACATCTTCAAAACGAAGTAGCATGACACTGAGACGATGCTCTAGGCTATCGCCGATGATAATCTCTCCTACAATCTCCCCCTCAAAGCGTCTAAAGATACTCTGGATACGCGCGTAGGCATACTGCATGTAGAGAGAGGTGTTTCCCTCAAAGGAGAGCATCTTATCCCAGTTGAAGATGTAGTTGGACTCACGGTTGATTGCTAGATCGGCATACTTCACCGCACCAATCCCGATAATCTTTGCAAGCTTCTCTACCTCCTCTTGGGTGTAGTCTGCTTGGTTTTTGATGGTGGCTTTGGCTTTGATGACCGCCTCATCTAGTAGATCGATGAGCTTGACTGTCCCCCCATCACGGGTCTTAAAGGGCTTGCCACTAGGATCCATCATTGTACCAAAGGCGATATGTTCTAGTGCCACTTCTTCCCCGACAAATCCCGCCTCTTTGGCGACACGAAAGACCTGCTTGAAGTGTTCGGCTTGTCTGGCATCGACCACATAGGCGATACGCGTTGCTCCAAGCTCTTGGGCTCGGTAGCGAAGGGCTGCGAGGTCTGTGGTGGCATAGAGGTAGCCTCCATCCCCTTTTTGGATGATGACAGGGATCTCCTCCCCCTCCAAGAAGACACACTGTGCACCATCACTGGTGGTGAGGAGTCCTTGGCTCTTGAGGTCGGTGACGACTTGAGGGAGGGCGGTGTTGTAGAAGCTCTCTGCTTTGACATCCTCACGGGTGAGCTTGACCCCTAGCTTGCTATAGACCTCCTCACAGTGTCCTAGTGAGATATCGATAAACTTCTGCCAGAGGGTAAGGCAGTGGCTATCACCACTCTGTATCTTGACGACATACTCTCTGGCTTTGTTGGCAAACGCCTCATCCGCATCGAAGCGTACTTTGGCATCTTTATAGAACTGTTCGAGGTCTTTGAGTGAACTCCCCCCTTGACTCCCTTGTTCTTCAAGGTAGGCGATCAGCATCCCAAACTGTGTCCCCCAATCTCCAATGTGGTTTTGACGCACTACCTCCTCCCCAAGAAAGGTGAGTAGATTGGCAAGGGTATCTCCGATGATAGTAGAGCGGAGGTGTCCGACATGCATCTGTTTTGCCATATTGGGACCTGAGTAGTCGACAATGACCTTTTGGGGGGTTGTGGTGGGGAGGATACCTAGACGCGAGTGGGTGAGTGCCTCTTCACATGCCGTGGCGATGGCTAGGGGGTTGAGCCAGAGATTGATAAACCCTGGCCCTGCGATCTGAGCGTTGAGAAGAAGCCCTGTAAGATCAAGGTGTTTGATGATTTCAGTGGCGATGGCTCTAGGGTTTTTGCCTAGCTGTTTTGCCAATGCCATCGCACCATTAAATTGATAATCTCCAAACTCAGGCTTGGTCGCTTCGGAGACACTCATAGGGGTGGCATCGATAGCAGCCTTGGTAAACGCGTCTTGGATGAGTTGGTTGAGGTGTTGTTTTAGTTTCATGCAATTTCCATATAGTTGTGATTGGTGTGATTGTGGGGTAGAGTAGGTTGGTCGTATGCGTGAGAAGGGGTGAGAGTACCACGATGCCATCGAGACAAAGTGGTGCATACGCAGGGTGAATGCTTACGCGTTTTCACTCTTTTTTTCAGTAGCTTTTGTTTCTGTTGACTCTTTAGAGGCGATCTCTTTAGACTCTTTTTCGTCATCCTCTTTGATGGCTTGTTTAAAGTCTTTGATACCTTTTCCCATACCTTTGGCAAGATCTGGAATCTTTTTTGCTCCAAAAAGAAGTACAACAATCGCTAATACAATTAGTAGTTCTGGCATACTTGGCATACCCATAGTTCATCCTTTTCTATCTATCATTTTCGTAGATATAGTGTAAAAATTTCAACAATTATACTTAAAAATGTTTAAGGCGTGATATTACCCTAACCACTTTTTGATAAATTTGGCTTCATCCTCTTCACTCTGTTTGAGTCGTGCGGCTTTGGCGATGGTGATAAACTCCTCAGCCGCGGTCTCAATCGCGTCATTGATGATGGTAAAGTCATACTCCCCCACCGCAAGGATCTCCTCTTTGGCGTTTTGGATGCGTTGGATGATGACCGACTCATCATCGGTCAATCGTGCGCGTAGACGCGTCTCAAGGGCTTGGAGTGTAGGGGGGGTGATAAACGCAGAGGTGGTGATGTGATTGAGTTTGGCACGCACCAGACGGTGTCCTTGGATATCGATATCAAAGATGACGAGTTTCTCCTCATCGAGGGCTTGGCGTACGGGTTTGAGTGAGGTGCCGTAGTAGTTGCCGTGTACTTTGGCATACTCTAAGAAGTTGCCCGCCTTGATATCCTCCTCAAAGCTCTCTTTGGTGACAAAGAAGTACTCTCGTCCATTGATCTCCCCCTCGCGTGGGGCACGGGTGGTCGTGGAGATAGAGAAGTAGTACTCTCCTATCTCTTTGGATGCTGCGTTGATGATGGTGCTTTTGCCCGCACCGCTAGGTCCTGAGAGGACTAAAATAGCCCCTTTGTGTAGTGATTGCATCTAGTGATTATCCTTATTGAAGTTGATAGTGATAGTGATTTGGGCTCCTTGGAGGAGTCGTCGTAGCTTCTTGGGTCTCATGGTGGTGAGTGCTTCGATGAGTGCGTGTTCGGAGGTCGGTTTGGGTTTTTTGGTACGCTTCTTTCGTTTGGGGGTGAGGGGTTTGCGGGGAGGCTCATCGGAGAAGATCGCTGGATCCTCCTGCGAAGTGTGGGTATCCAACGCAAGGAGATCTTTGATCTTGGCGATCTCATGGTGATCGAGTACAGAGGTATCAGTGGGGCTATCCTCCTCTATAGGAGAGGGAGTGGGGACGATATCGGCAAGGAGAGTGATGATCTCAATGGGCAAAAAGGGTTTGAGGATCACCGTATCAAACTGACTCGCGAGAGGCTCTTGTGGCATGGCGTGTGCAAAGAGGATACGCATCCCACTCTCAATCCCCTCAAGATACGCCTCCCCTTCACGCGCTACTACTGCCTCATCGATAAAGAGAAAGTCATAGTAGGTGTGGTTAATCGTTGTCGTATCCTCTACCGACTCAAACGGGATATAGGCCTCACTCAAGGCGTGCGTAAAGAGCTTTGAGACCATAGGGTTGGTATTGATCAGTAGGATATGCATCGTGATAGACTCCAAAAAAATATAACTACCATTGTAATATAAGTTTCGTTATGGGCGTGTTAATTGGCTCCAAGATTATAGTGCTATAATTGCCCAAAAAAGAGACCCTTATGTTACGATGCCTCCCTCCCAAACACCAAAAAGTCCTCAAGCTCTCAATCCCCGCAGCGATCAACTCCCTACTCGATATGCTTCAGGTGATTACCGATCTGATTATGGTGGGGCGACTCTCAGCGTTTGCGGTGGCTGCGGTAGGATTGGGATTGCAGTCGCTGATGTTTATGTTTGCGGTGTTGACTCTGCTTCATGTGGGTACCTCCGCACTGCTCTCTCGCTTTGTAGGGGCGGGGCAGATAGTGCGTGCCTCGACGGGACTTTCGACCCTGCTACAGTTTGCCCTGCTCTTGAGCCTTCCTTTTAGTCTGGCGTGGTATCTGTTTGCCTCCAAGCTCTATGTCTGGTTTGGGACAGCCCCTGAGGTGGTGGCACTAGGAGTCTCGTATGTTGAGGTGCTGACACTGATGATGCCCTTTGTCTTTATGAAACTGGTCTTTGTCTCTGCACTCAACAGTGCAGGAGATACCACCACCCCGATGCGTGTCAAGTTCCTCTCTATCCTGCTCAATGTCGTCTTGAACTACCTGCTTATCTTTGGGCATATGGGCTTCCCTGCGATGGGGGTGATGGGTGCTGCGATCGGGACGGTGGTGGTCAATGGCTTGGAGTTTGTCGTCTATACGATACTCTATCTACGCCATAAAAGCCCCTATATCCCCGTATGGCACTACTCCCAATCACTTCTAATGCGTGCCTTGCGTGTGGGGCTTCCTGCGTCGTTTGAACGCTCTTTGACCTTTGGGAGCTTTATGCTCTTTACGATGATTATCGCCCACTACGGTACGACGATCTTGGCGGGGTATCAGATAGGGTTGCGTCTGGAGGGGTTGGCGTTTATGCCAGGGATTGGGTTTACCATCGCAGCGATGGCACTCATGGGGCAGGGGCTAGGTGCCAAGAAGCCCCAACAGGCCAAAGAGGATGTCCTTCTGGTGCTTAAGTACACTTCAGGGCTGATGCTGTTTCTCTCCTTTTTTATGGTTGGGATGCCTGAGAAGCTCGTCTGGCTCTTTACCGATGATGCTCAGACGATAGAGGCGGCAAGTCTCTACTTGCGTATCGTGGGACTCTCTCAGATCCCTTTGGCGTTCAACTTTGTACTCTCTGGGGCATTGCGTGGGGCGGGGGAGAGCCGTCAGACGCTCAAGATCAATCTCACTTCACTCTGGTTGGTACGGATTATTCCTGCATTTGTCTTGAGCTGGTACTTTGAGTCGGTACTCTTTGTCTACCTTGCGATGATCTCCGATACCTTTGTCAAAGCGATATGGCTCTGGATCACTTTTGAGCGTGGGGTGTGGCAGACGCGTAAGGTGTAGGGGGATTTATGCTATACTTTGCTCAAAAAAGGAGTAGCAGATGAGTAAGAGTATAGAGGGTCGTATCGATACGATTCATAAGATGGCAAGAGAGCATTTTGGTGAGGTGCGTTTTGTAGGGATCAAGAAGCATACCAAGATTGGATGGGTGGCGAAGATTCAGTTTGATGAGTTTGAGTCTTTGATTGCAGAGGGGGAGGATGCCATCGATGCCCTCAAAAAGTTGCGTAAACGCCTCAGAAAGATTATCGCCCGCTACAATATGGTGTAAGCAGTGAAGCACAATATCATTCTAATTGGCTTTATGGGTATTGGCAAAGGGACGACTGCGAGAGCCTTTAGCAAAAAGTATGGCACCTATATCATCGATACCGATGATCTGATCGAGTCTCGTGAAAACCGTGAGGTTAAGAGGATATTTGAGAAGAAGGGAGAAGCCTATTTTCGTGCCAAAGAGCAGGAGACAGCTGACTGGATAGAGCAGTCGGTTCGTGGGACTTTTATCTCCTGTGGGGGAGGGTTCTATCAGGTCAAAAACCTCAAGAAGCTTGGGCATGTGGTTTTGCTAGATGCCTCCTTTGAGTGGATACACAACCGACTCAAAACCGCCAAAAACTCCCAAGCCAAGCTTGCCAAACGCCCCCTCTTTGCGGAGGAGAAGCGTGCCAAGAAGCTCTACAAAGAGCGAGAGAAAGCCTATAAGCGTGTCGCCGATAGTGTCATCAATGTCGAAGATAAGAGCTTAGATGAGGTGATTGAGCAGATCGCTAAGGTCTGGAAGGATTAACCCTCCTTGGACTCCCTCTCCCAGTAGTCTAGCCCTTTGTAGAGAGCGGTTAGAAGCATAAAGATCGCCATTGTACTCCCCATGCAGTAGGGTACCTGCTCCTCAAAGGGGGTAGTGGTATTTGAGATAGTAAAGATAACATACCCCCAAACCAAGAAGGTAGCCACCCCGAGCAGTCGTTTTGTCCATAGGATGAGTTGCTGTTGTGTTTGTCTATTCATGGTAGATATTTTATCCTAATTGGATATAATTTTACCAATAATTTTTAGCCAAGAGAATAGATGCAACGATTTGAAACATACCTACAAGAGAACCTGCCTAAAGTATCCACCTTCCACCCTATCTATGAAGATGCCTTAGGGGTGATGCTTCTTGCGGGGGGTAAGCGGTTTCGCCCGATGCTTCTTTTGACTATTGTCGATGCCTATGAGCCGATGCTTCATGGTGCGTCACTCCCTGTAGCACTTGCGATTGAGATGCTCCACACCTATTCACTTATCCATGATGATCTCCCTGCGATGGATGACTCCCCTCTGCGTCGTGGACACCCCACACTCCATACCCGCTATGATGAGGTGACGGCGATCTTGGCAGGGGATGCCCTCAATACCGATGCCTTCTATACCCTATCACAAGCCCCCCTACGAGATGATGTCAAGATGAAGCTTGTGGAGCTTCTCGCACGCGATGGTGGTGGGAGAGGGATGGTGCTAGGGCAGGCGATCGACTGCTACTTTGAGAATCAGCCTCTTAGCTTGGAGCAGGTCAAGACCCTCCACCGCAATAAGACCGCCAAGCTCATCGCCGTGAGTATGCAGATGGGTGCGGTGATCGCCCAACTCCCCCGTAGCACCCAAGAGGATCTCTATGCGTTTGGATTGGATCTGGGACTACTCTTTCAGATACAAGATGATATCATCGATGAGACACAGAGTGAAGTTGAGGCGGGTAAGCCCACACAACACGACACCGACAAAAATAGCTTTGTCAATCTTTTAGGACTCGATGAGAGTATCCGTGAAGCCAATAGTGTGGCAAAAGATTTGCAAAGACGATTTGAACACTTCGATAAGCGGTTACAAAACGCCTTACAACCCCTCATGAACCAATACCTATACAGACATATCAAGGAGTAAGACTATGGCAATGACAGAGCAAAATAAGATGCGTAGAAAGATGGCAAATACCATTCGGTTTTTAGCAGCCGACATGGTACAAAGAGCAAACTCAGGACACCCTGGTGCGCCAATGGGACTAGCAGATATCGCCGTGGTACTCTCTGAGAAACTAAGCCACAACCCTAAAAACCCCAAGTGGCTCAACCGTGACCGTTTGGTCTTCTCTGGGGGGCATGGCTCGTCACTCATCTACTCACTGCTTCACCTCTGGGGGTATGATGTGAGCCTTGAGGATCTCAAAAACTTCCGCCAACTCGACTCCAAAACACCTGGACACCCAGAGTATGGACACACCGAAGGGGTAGAGATCACCACAGGACCACTTGGGCAGGGGATCGCCAATGCTGTAGGGTTTGCGATGGCTGAGGCGTATACCGCCAACCAAGCCAACTCTGAGACCTGTGCACTCATCGACCATAAGGTCTACTGTCTGTGTGGAGATGGTGATCTCCAAGAGGGTATCTCCTATGAGGCGTGTTCAGTCGCGGGACACTTGGGACTCAAAGACCTCGTACTTATCTATGATAGTAACTGTATCACCATCGAAGGGGATACAAGTATCGCATGGAGTGAAGATGTTGCCAAGCGTTTTGAGGCACAAAACTGGGATGTCATCGAGATCAATGGACACTGCTACGATGCGATAGAGGAGGCACTTGATGCGACCAAAAAGGCGACCAAGCCAACACTCATTATCGCCAATACCATCATCGGTAAGGGAGCAGGAGAGCTAGAGGGGACACACCATACACACGGGGCACCCCTAGGTGATGCTATCATCGCAGAGTCCAAAGCCAAAGAGGGCTTTGACCCTGAGGCGACATTCCAGATCCCTGAAGAGGTACTTCTACGCTTTAGATGTGCTGTAGAGAAGGGTGAACTCGCAGAGAAAGAGTGGATACACCGCCATAAAGAGGCACCCCTTGTAGAGCAGAATGTTGCCCTTGAGAAACTTCTCAACCCAGATCTCTCCTCCATCGCCTTCCCCGACTTCTCGACTGAACCCGCGATGGCAACCCGCGATAGCAATGGGAAGATCCTCAATGCGATTGCGAGAGCGATCCCTGGTTTTCTTGGTGGATCAGCCGATTTAGCACCAAGTAACAAGACAGAGCTGAAGGAGTTGGGTGACTTTCCAAAGGGTAAAAATATGCACTTTGGTATCCGTGAACATGCCATGGCAGCCATCACCAACGCAATGGCACTCTATGGTACCATCATCCCGTTCAATGCGACCTTCTTTGTCTTCTCTGACTACCTCAAGCCAAGTGTAAGAATCGCAGCACTGACCAAGATCCAAAACTTCTTTGTCTGGACACATGATAGTATCGGTGTGGGTGAAGATGGTCCTACCCATGAGCCTATTGAGCATATCTCTCAGTTTAGAGCCTTGCCAGGGTTCTACCTCTGGAGACCCGCAGATGCTACAGAGAATGTAGAAGCGTGGAAAACCGCCCTTAGTATGCAAGCTCCACACGGTTTTGTATTGAGTCGTCAAAAGCTCAAAACCCTCAAACCAAAACGAGACTTCGGTGAGGTGAGCAAAGGAGCCTATATCGTCAAGAAGCGTGAAAATGCTACCCTTACACTCATGGCAAGTGGATCTGAGCTTATGCCGTCTCTTCAAGCAGCGTGTCACCTAGAGGTACTAGGTGTTCAAGTCAATGTAGTCTCTGTCCCCTGTCTTGACCTCTTCAATGAGCAAGATCAAGCGTATAAAAATGGTGTTGTAGACCCAAGTACCAAAGTCCTTGCCGTAGAGGCAGCCACTGCTACAGAGTACTACCGCTACGCTGATGATGTGCTTGGTATGGAGAGCTTCGGAGCATCAGCACCTGCGGATCTACTCTTTGAGAAGTTTGGATTTACGATCCAAAATATCACCAAACGAGCCTGTGCTTTGGTCGATACGGCGTATAGAGTGGTTGATTTAGGGAAGTGTTAGGCTTCATAGGGTATTAGGTCGACCTCTTATATAATCATTTTAGCTAGTTGTTACTAGCGTATAGAGTCTAAAGCCCTCTATCTCTTTATTGAGATAGAGGGCTTTTTTTTTGGTGTAATTTTGGGTATCACAGACTTTAATGTATCTGCCCTCGTGTAGTTTGTAGGCTTTAGCTATAGACTAAAATCCCCCATTGGGATCAAACCCAAATCCTCCGCCAAAGTCGGGTGTGCCAAAGCTTGTTTGGGCAAAGGAGGGGTCGGTGTGTCCTTGTTGGACGGAGAGGCTTCGTAGTCGTGTGATATCCATCTTGGGGTCTATCCCTTTGGGGCAGACGGCACTACACTCCCCGCAGAGGGTACAGTCCCATACCCCATTGAGTTGTATCGCATCGATGATGGATTGGCTTTGAGCCTCTTGTTTGTCGATGCTATAGCGGTAGGCACGGGTGAGGGCAAAGGGTCCAAGGAAGTCGGGATTGACCGCTAGGACAGGACACGCAGAGTAGCAGGAGTCACAGAGGATACAGTCGGTCTGTTGCTCTGTGGTCTGTTCATCTTGGTGGGTGAGGGGGGCTTCTTGGTGCTGTTGTACCCATGTGTTGGCACGCACCAGTGTCACTTTGGCGGGGTCTTTATCGACTTTGAGATCACGCAGGACGGGGTGGTA
>JAMOSB010000025.1 GCA_027068485.1 Sulfurovum sp. | reverse complement strand
TTTAGTAAACTTTGATAGAGGTTTTGCGGTTAAATGATAGGTTATGCAAGAAGTCTAATGAAGTTTAATTGTCAATGAAAGATTGTGTATGACTTCAAAGCACGCCTCTTCATAGAGTGGGGGTCCCATACGGCTAGGGGCATTGAGGGAGGTACCTGTCGGCTCATTAGGGATACCAAAGAGGTTGGTATCGAGCTTTCCATTGCTGTTTTGGTCGTGATAGAGTGCGATAGCATACTCCCCCTTAGGGAGATTTCTAAAGGTGTAGCGGAAGTTTTGGGTGGCGTGTCGGGTGACTTTTTGGTAGGCGTATTGGCTCTTGAGGAAGCCCTTGGGGGAGTTGTAGAGGGCGAGATAGACCTCTCCGAGTGGTGGGGTGATGCCTGAGAGTGTGACCGTGATACTCTGAGCAAACCCAAAGAGGCTGAGGGCTAGGAAGAGGATGAGTGGGTACATGGGGTGGCTCCTTAGTGTGTGTGGTGGTGGCGTAGGCTCTTGGCAGGGGCAAATAGCGAGTCATAAGTAGCGATCTCCCGCATCTCCTGCTCCTCCACTCCCTTACGGGATCTGCGGGGTCTCAGGCTCTTCTCCTAAAAAGGCGTAGGATTTTCCGATGCGTGCGACGGGGGCAAAGGAGATGCTCATACGCTTGGTATCGGTAATACAGCGGTCATCGACAAAGATCTCTTTGACTCTGAGGACGAGGGGGATGGTGCTTCCTCCGCCTAGGTCTATCTCTTGGTGGAGGTCACAGAAGTAGGCTGCGGCTACCCCTGAGATGATAGGGGGGTAGTCCACTTTCATTGGCTCGGTCGGGATATCAAAGAGGCTCGCTTCACTCTGGCTCTTCTCTAGGGCTTTGGAGGAGTGGTGCATCTTGGTGAGGTCTTTCTCTTCGACCATACAGATGGTACACTTCTTGGTTTTGCGTAGGTTGGCGAGGGTGTCTTTTGGGGTGCCATCGGGTTTGTGTCCTACAGAGATGAGGAGAGAAGCAGGCTCAGAGGAGAGTCCGATAAAGTAGCTAAAGGGGGCGATATTGATGATGCCGTCCTCCTCTGTGACGACCCATGCGATGGGGCGGGGGATAATGGTCTGTGCCATGAGTTTGTAGGTTTCGTTGAGTGTGGTGTCTTGGTCTAGGTCAAATCGCATGGTAGCCTCTCTTTGGTATAAATTTTTAGTATAATAGCCTCATTACTCTTCAAAGGAGCCAAAATGAGAGTTGTTATGATTTGGTGTGTTGTAAGTGTGACACTCCTACTAGCCCAGTACCACGCTACGATACACCCTATCACCCCCTACACTAAAAAGCGGATGATAGAGGGCAATACATGGACGCAAGGGTGTCCTGTCTCGATAGCCTCCCTTCGCTATGTGGAGGTGAGTTATTGGGATTTTGAGGGGAGGAGTCAGCAAGGGGAGCTGATCGTACATCGTGCCGTTGCCCAAGATATCGTAGAGATCTTCCGTGATCTCTACCACGCCAAGTACCCCATCCGCAAGATGCGTCTAGTAAGTGACTACAAGGGGAGTGACTATCGGTCGATTGAGGCAGATAACACCTCGGCGTTTAACTGTCGCACCGTAGCGGGTACGACCAAGTGGTCAAAGCACGCCTATGGACGAGCTATCGATATCAACCCCCTAGAGAACCCCTACATCTCACGCACGGGCAAGATTAGCCACAAGCGGTCACTTCGCTATCGTACCCGAAAGCACCACGCAAACACCCCTGAAGATAGGGCGATGATACTACCCAAAGATACCATCACGACGCTCTTTATCGCACATGGTTGGAAGTGGGGTGGTGCGTGGCGAACGATCAAGGATTATCAGCATTTTTCCAAAAAATAAGCATAATTTGGATATAATCGCAAAATTTTTTTAACGCCAAGGATAAATAATGTCAACATTAAATGTATTTTATGACAAAGATTGTGATCTTAGTATCATCAAGTCTCAAACAGTAGCAATGATTGGTTTCGGAAGTCAAGGACACGCACACGCAGAGAACCTTAGAGACTCAGGTGTTGAGGTGGTGATTGGTCTTAGACCAGAGGGATCTTCTTGGTCAAAAGCGATCGCTAAAGGCTTTGAGACTTTGACTGTCGCTGAAGCGTCTGCCAAGGCGGATGTGATTATGATTTTGCTTCCAGATGAGAACCAAAAAGAGATCTATGAGGCGGAGATTGAGCCAAACCTCAAAGAGGGAGCGACTATCGCATTTGGTCACGGGTTTAACATCCACTATGGTCGTATCCACCCAAGAGCAGATATCAATGTCATGATGGTAGCACCTAAAGCACCAGGTCACACTGTGAGAAGTGAGTTTGTAAGAGGTGGGGGTATCCCAGATCTTATCGCTGTGGGTCAAAACCCAAGTGGCACGACACAAGCCCTCGCTCTCTCGTATGCGTCTGCTATCGGTGGAGGTCGTACAGCGATTATCGAGACAACTTTCAAAGATGAGACAGAGACCGATCTCTTTGGTGAGCAAGCGGTTCTTTGTGGTGGTGCCGCGTCATTGGTACAAGCAGGATTTGAGACATTAACAGAAGCGGGTTACGCGCCTGAGTTGGCATACTTCGAGTGTCTTCATGAGCTTAAACTCATCGTTGACTTGATGTTCGAGGGTGGTATCGCAGATATGAGATACTCTATCTCTAATACTGCTGAGTATGGGGACTATGTCTCAGGTAAACGCGTCATCAATGAAGAGTCTAAACAAGCGATGAGAGATATCTTGACTGAGATTCAAGATGGTCGATTTGCCAAAGACTTTATCCTTGAGGGTCAAGCAGGATACCCAAGAATGAACGCAGAGCGAAACAACGACAAAACAAAGCTTATCACACAAACAGGTAACAAGCTTCGTGAGATGATGCCTTGGATCGCATCAAACAAGATCGTAGACCAAGAGACAAACTAAGTACCTCTTAGCCTCTCTAGGTAGTCTCGCCTTAGGGCGGGCTATCCCCCTTCCAAAAACCCTCTCTCTCCCTATCCATCAAAAAGCGATACTTTGTTATAATAGCTCAAATCTAATATGAGTGAATGCTATGGCACCCAAATCAACCCCTGTTACAACCGCAAAAAAATCAGTGAAAAAATCCACTAAAAAACCTAAAACTAAAAAATCTGCTACCCAAAAGCCTTCAGTATGGCATATCTCATGGAAGCTGATGGTAGCACTCTTGATGGTGGTTGTGTTTGTGGGGATTTTTATCGGGTATCTTTGGGGTGAGTCGAGCCACACATCGGGTCGGAGGTTTGGACTCTTTACGGAGGGGTATAGTACCCAAGAGCTACTCAAAGACCTCTCTCACATCCACACCTCCACTCCACCCACCCCTCCAAAGCAGATGCTCTACTACAAAAAGTCCAAACCACAGTTAGCAATCATCATCGATGATGTCACCTTTGCCTCACAGCTCAAACGCATCAAAGCACTCCCCTTCAAGGTCACCCCCTCAATCTTCCCACCCTATGAGCGGTCGATGAAGACACCCACCCTAGCCAAGGGACTCACGCACTATATGATACACCTTCCGATGGAGTCGGGGAGTCGGCAGTTTAATAGTCAGTATAAGACCCTGATGCGTACGGACTCTTTTGAGGTGATGGTAGAGCGAGCTAAAGAGCTACGCAGACTCTTTCCCACCGCACGCTATATCAACAACCATACAGGCTCACGCTTCACTGCGGACTACCTTGCGATGCGTCAACTCTATGGGGTACTTCGTAGTGAGGGGTTTATCTTTGTCGATAGTGTCACGACCAAAAATACCCAGCTCAAACGCATCGCCAAGGAGTTAGGTGATCACTACTGGAGACGGGCGGTATTTCTAGATAATATCCAGACCGTACACGCCATACACAAACAGCTACGGCGTGCGGTCAAAGAGGCGAAAAAACAGGGCTATGCCATCGCTATTGGTCACCCCCATCGGATGACGATGCAGGCACTTCAAGTAGCTCAACCACTTCTCAAGGGGGTTGAGGTAGTCTATATAGATGAGATGATAAAGGAGTAGAAGATGAGAGGTATCGGGATAGGATTGGGTATGGGGATAGGGTTTTTTGGCTTGGCACTGCTAGGGTTTGGACTACAGCACGCGCTACTTATCGGGTTGGTGGCGTTTTTGGTGACACTCTGGACGAATGAGGCGTTGCCTCTAGGGGTGGTGTCACTCTTGCCGTTGATACTCTTCCCCCTCTTTGGGATACTCGATACCAATGCGGTGAGTGCCAACTACTCCAAGTCGATTATCTTCCTCTTCTTAGGTGGGTTTATGCTTGCGATTGCGATAGAGAAGATCGAGCTACACCGCTACTTCTCTGCGAAGCTTCTCTCCTTTTTCCCCAAGACTCCTCGGGGGATTATCTACGCCTTGGCGATCACCTCGGCACTCCTGAGTGCTATCCTCTCCAATACAACGATCACCTTGATGTTAATGCCTATCGCTCTGTTTTTGAGTGAGAACAAAAAGCTCAAAGTCCGCTTCTTGCTTGCGACTGCTTATGGGGCATCAATGGGGGGGATACTCACCCCGATAGGCACCGCTCCCAACCTTATCTTATTGGGGTTTCTGGAGGAGCATCAGCTCCTTGCGTTGGCGTTTGGGGAGTGGGTGATGGTGATGCTCCCTGTGGTGGGGATGATGTTGCTGATTATGCCCTATCTGCTCTCACTTGGGGTAGAGGGTGAAGGGGTGGAGGATATCCATCATGAGAGCCACCCCCTCACCCCTCCCCAAAAACGCCTCTATCGTATCATTGGACTCCTTGCGGTGGTGCTGATTGCCAACACCTTTACCAAACAGCTCTTGGGTATGGCACTCAATGAGAAGTTGCTTCTGTTGGGCTTTGGGTTGTTGATGTTTATGCCTAGGATTGGGTTTTTGGAGTGGGAGGATACCCGTAGTCTACCCTATGAGATTATCTTCTTGTTTGGGGCGGGGTTTAGTATCGCTACGGCATTCTCTCAGACGGGACTTGCGGGGGATATCGCAGGGAAGCTCAGCTTTATCTCTGCTCTCCCGCTCTTTTGGATGTTTGTGGTGGTGGCACTCTTTGTCACCTTTTCCACAGAGGTGACGAGTAACACAGCATTGACCTCTATAGCGATCCCGATCTTCTATGAATTTGCCAAGAGTATGCCCCAAAATGAGGGGGCGATGCTGCTGATGGTCGCGACGGTTGCTGCCTCCTATGCCTTTATGCTCCCTATCGCAACCCCACCCAATGCTATTGTGATGAGTTCACGGGTGATTCGTATCAAAGAGATGGCGACCATAGGCTTGAAGCTCAACTTTATCGGCGTGACCGTCCTCTCCACACTCGCCTATCTCGTGTGGGGATGGATGCTTTAGGGGGCAGTGTGATATATTTTGTAAGGGGGTGTGGTTTTGTGGGTATACTAGCACCCAAAGGAGTCCTATGTCCCAAGCACTAACCAGACCAATCCCCGCACTCGATGCGATGAAGAAGTACCCCAAATCTCTCTACTACCGAGGCGATTTGAGACTACTTGACCGCCCCAAAGTCTCTATCGTGGGGACACGCCGTCCCTCTCCCTATACTCAAGAGTCCACCCGTCTCCTCGCTCATGCCTTAGCCAAGCGAGGGGTCTGTGTGGTGAGTGGGGCAGCGATGGGGGTCGATGCCCTTGCACATACAGGAGCAGGAGCAGACAACACCATCGCGGTGGTTGCCAATGGCTTGGATATCCGTTACCCCGCGGTCAATAAACAGCTCATCGAGTCGATTGAGACGCAGGGGCTGGTGCTGAGTCAGTTTCCTGAGGGGAGTCGTCCTGCGAGTTGGAGCTTTGTGGTTCGCAATGAACTCGTCGTCGCTCTAGGGGATATCCTCATCGTCACCGAGGCAGATCTCAAGAGTGGCTCGATGCGTTCGGTCGCCTATGCCCAACAGATGGGAAAAGCGATCTATGTCCTCCCGCACCGACTCGGCGAGAGTCTAGGGAGCTGTAGTCTACTCCAAGAGGGTAATGCTCAAGCGATATGGGATATTGAGCAGTTTGCATCACAGTTTGGTCAAGCTGTTGAGTCTGATGTGGTGAGAGATGAGTTTTTTTACTTTTGTCAGACAGCACCGACTTTTGATGCGGTGGTTGCGAAGTTTGGGAGTCGGGTCTATGAGGCGGAGTTGGAGGGGATCGTGACGATACACAACGGTATCGTACGACTGCTCTAGTTACTTTTTGGTAGTGTTGCTCTCTGGGGTTGTACTGTTTTGTTCAGGTGTTGGGGTGAGTTCTTTGATGAGTCCTTCGAGTGCGGACTCAGGTACCATACCCGCTTGGACAAACTGCACATCTCCCCCACCATCAAGAGCGATCAAGAAAGGGATTCCACCACTCCACTCCGCTCTCTGGGCGATATAGTCTACTAGAATACCTGCTTTCTCTTGAGAGACAACAGTGTAGTTCATCCCTTTTTGGGTAGCAAACTGCTTGAGTCTATCGTTGGTGAGTCCTTGGACTTCCACTGCGATGATAGCGAGTCTATCTTGGTACTTCTTTTGAAGCTTGATTAGGTGTGGGATAGAGCGTAAACAGGGGGGACAACGATGCCCAAAAAACTCCAAAAAGACAATCTTACCCTCAAGTCCTTTGATATCAAGTCCCTTGTCTGTACCAACAATCGTGAGGCGTTTGCCATGGATATCGGTGATCTTGATCTCATCGGCTGATTGGGTTAGAGGGGTGGCATGAAGGGAGAGGGTAACAGTCAGAAATATCACAAGTGTTGTGAGTAGTTTTTGCATAGTGAGAAACCTTTGAGTTTAATTTGAAACAATTATAACGAAGATAAGATAAAGAGCATCAAGAAGTTTAAAAGGAGGAGGAAAAAATCTATAAAAAAAGGAAAACCTAAAGTAAATCTAGGAGGAGTTTACTGTTCCTTCTGATGCTCTTATGGGAGAATTATAGTAACCCTAGGTTAACCGTATGCTAATAGTAAGGTTGGGGTATAATTCTACTATCAACTTAGAAGGATAGTCTAGTGAAACAGTTTATCAAGTCCGTAGGGATTGTAGGGGTACTCCTCTCCACCCTCCATGCAGAGGTACCCCTCACTCAGAAGATAGGGGAGATGATGATGGTGGGATTCCATGGGACGATAGCCCCCAAGGGGAGTCAAATCTGTCGCGATATCCAGCAGTACCATCTTGGTGGGGTGATACTCTTTGACTATAACCCTGTCAACAAAAACCAACCCAAAAATATCGTCACCAAACAACAACTCGCCCAGCTCACCCAACAGCTTCAAGCGTGTAGCCATGATGGTAAACTCCTCATCGCAGTCGATCAGGAGGGGGGACGGGTACAACGCCTCAAGCGTAAGTATGGCTTCTATGGGCAGTTCCCCAAAGCCAAGAGCGTGGCAACGATGTCTGATAGTGTGGTACGCCGTAGCTACCGTATGATGGCAAAAGAGCTTCACCGTGTCGGGATAAACTACAACCTCGCCCCTGTAGTGGACCTCGCACTCAACCCCAAAAACCATGTTATCTTTGGGCTAGGACGCTCCTTTGGGCGAGATCCTCAGCAGGTCGCACACTACGCGACACTCTTTATCGATGCGATGCACCACCATGGGGTACTCACCGCACTCAAGCACTTCCCTGGACATGGCTCCTCTCTAGGAGATACGCACAGAGGGTTTGTCGATGTGACCCACCTCTGGCAGAAGCAAGAACTCACCCCCTACCGCCTGCTTCACTCCACCGCAGATACCGTGATGGTCGCCCATGTCTTCAACAAACAGCTTGATAGTACCTACCCCGCGACCCTCTCGGCTAAGACAGTCAATGGACTCTTGAGACAAAAGCTTGGATTTGAGGGGGTGGTGATCACCGATGATCTACAGATGGGGGCGATTGCCAAGAAGTATGGACTTCGCAACACCCTTAAGCTTGCGATCAATGCGGGGGATGATATCTTGCTCTTTGGTAATCAACTCGACCCACGGAAGATCGTCACTACCAAGCGACTGGTAATGACAGTGAGGGAGTTGGTGAAGCGAGGAGCCGTTAAGCGTGAGACGATAGAGCGAGCCTACCAACGCATCCGCAGACTCAAGCAGACCCTTTAGCGGGTAGCGAGGTACCGCTCTAGGATAATCTGTGCGGCTACAGAGTCGATCTTGCCATCTTTTTGGTGGCGAAAGACCCCCATGGTACGCTCTTTGGCTTCGATACTGCTACGCTGCTCATCTTGGTAGCTGATGGGGAGTGAGAGAGCAAGGAGTGAGACAAAGTGTCGGATACGACGCTCCATCTCCTCACTACTACGGGCATCTTTGGGGAGTCCTACGATGAGATGCTCAATCTCCCACTCCTCCAAAAACTGCTTTACATCGCGTGCGGCTTGGTTACGGTTTTTTCGTAGAATGGCGTTTTGGGGAAGGACAATCGACCCATCAAGGCAGATCGCCACCCCAATGCGTTTGAGTCCTACATCTATACTGGCTAATTTCATAGAACAATTCTATCCAACTCCAGCTAAAAACCTTGTGTAGACTCTATCTTGGGAGCTTTATCCTCGGATCAGCAGGTATTACAAAAGGTAAGGAGGCAAATAGCTCATCACCCGACTAAGTATAGAGGATGGACTACAAGATAGCCAATACTCCTGCGACTCCTTTGATGAGCTTTTCGACTTTTCCAAGAGCCTTGGTGGCTTTTTTGAGGGTGGAGGCGACACGGTTGAGGTTGGTTCTGGCTTTTTTTGCCTCTTTGGTGAGTGCCTTGAGTGCAGTGATCGCCTCAGCAAACTGGGGGGATTGGGCATTGAGTGAGGCGATGATGACACGGTCAAGCTTGTGAAAGAGTTCACGGATTTTGATCCTGATTGCAAAGCGTTGGTTGCTCTCTTCACACACCTCTAGTAGTCTGGTGAGTTCTTGGATGGCATCGACAAGATGTCTACGAATGGTTTCATTGGTCATGGTATGGCTCCTTTTGGGGTAGGTTATACTGGGTCATTACAACTTACGACCCCCTCTTTGTTTTGGGATATCTTCTTACACTCCAAGAGGAGCTTTTCGAAATTATTGTAGTGTTTGTTGAGTGTTTTGAGTCGTCTCATTGCTTGGGTGATTGCGTGGCTTGTGAAGCGATTGGCTTGAAGCTCCTTGGCGAGGAGATGGTGGGTCTCTTGGATCGTCTTGATCGCTTTTTGAGCCTCTTGGATGAGTAGGGTAGAGGTAGCGATCTCTCGGCGTAGCTGATAGAGTCTTTTGATCTTGTCGCGTCGCCAATCGAGTGTTGACTCTGTGTGAGAGCGGTAGTCTATCAGCTCCTCAGTGAAGATATACTGCTTGGCTACTGCGATCCCTTCGCCTATCCCACTTGTATGTAGTTGTCGTGTGATCTCCTTACAGATAGTCGCGATTTTAGGATCTGCTTCGATGACGATATGCTTGATCATCGTATTGCGTCGCTCTTGAAGTAGGAGGCTTCCCAATGCGGTAACCAATTTGGTCGAGAGGGCAAAATCCTCTGGCTCAAAGAGTGGGGTTTTGCTCTTTTTGAGTGTCTTGTAGTGGCTGTTGAGGTCTTTCATAGAGCCGTAGAGATCAGCCATTGCCATATCCAACTCCCCCTGCGAACCCGCCACCGACAAGGCACGCAACGCCTGAGCATACTCCCCTAGAGCTTGATTGGCTCGATAGAGTGCGAAGTTCTTCTTCTGTTTGGGGGTGATGGGCTTGCGTATCTCCAAGAGTGCTTCGCGTGTGAGATCTTTGGTGTGGGAGTCTGAGTAGAGAGAGGCAAGATCGGTAAACTCTCGCTCTAGTGCGGTGGTGTTGTAGCTATCGATAACACGATCGATCTTCCCTGTGAGGGCGTGTGTTGACTCCCCAAAGGTCGCTATCTCCGTCGTCGTCCCCACACACCCTGTCATGAGCAACAACCCTCCAAGACCCAATACCATACGCCTCATCTACTCCCCTTTCATCTCCTAGTAGGACTATTATAGGAGGAATCACCTTAACCTTAATGGTTACTAGAGGAGAGAGTGAAAAATCTCCTTTACCTCTCCTAGCGTCAATAGTTTTAAGGAGCATTATAGTATGCTTTTAGATTATGCCTTGCTCTTTTTGAGGGGGGTGATTGATTAAGGAGATGTGAATGGAGATAGATAGCTTTGGGATTTGGATAGCCCTCTTTGCCTTGGGGTTGGTGGGGCTTATCATGCTGGTATTCTACTCACGCAAGATGAAGATGCTAGAGAAGAAGCATCAAGAGGTACTTCAGCAACAGCGTGATGTAGAGGCGAAACAGGCACTTTTCCTTGCGGATATTGGGGAGAATATGCACTCGATTGTAGAGGAGAAGTTTCAAATCTCTTCTGCTACTTCGTGTCAGCTCACCGAGGAGGATAGTCTCCGTAGAGAGCGACTCTTCAACGCCTCTAGTACCCTGATCGACTTCTTACGACTCAAATCTAAGAAGATAGAGATTGTCAATGAAGCGTTTAACTTCAACAATGTACTCAATGAGGTCTCAGGGCAGATCTCTTCGACCTTTAAAGGGAGTAAAGTTGAGCTGGTGTTTGATATCGATCATAGTGTTCCGCGTCTATTGGTAGGGGATTCGCTCAAGCTAGAGAAGATCCTCAATGGACTCTTGGAGTATGCTCTTGACCAGACGACACAAGGGGAGGTAAAACTCTCAATCTCCACCTATCAAGCTACCTCTGATCAGATGAAGTTACGCTTTAGACTCAGTGATACGAGTAGTGGCGTGAGTGCTTTGGCACTTAGTCAGCTCTTTACCCCTGTCTACAATGAAGAGTCCAAATCTTATGAGGGGATTGGTCTCTATGTTGTCAAAGAGCATATTGAGATTATGGGGGGAGAGATTAGTGTGCAGAGTGTTGTAGGGCAGGGGACTTCGTTTGAGTTCTCCTTACCTTTTGAGGTGGGTGATGGTCAAAACCAACGCAAATACCGCCTCCCTAAGAAGCTCCAAGGTGCCAAGAGAGTCCTCATCGTTGATCGTAGTGATAGTGCGGCTCAGGCGATTAAGAAGCTCTTCTTGTACTTTGGTTATAGTGTAGATGTGGTGCGAGAGGAGAAGTTTTTGGAGCTTGAGACAGACTTTAGCCCCTATGATATCGTCTTGCTCAATGAGGGGTTGATGACATGGGATCTGATCGTCACCTTCTCTGAGATCAAAGCCAAAAAGCTCTTTAAACTCATCGTCCTCAACTCTCAGCTTGGGATGCGAGAGGAGGCACCACTCCATGAGGTTGTTGATAGACGACTCCTTAAGCCTCTCAACCAAGAGCGGATCTTTGAGCTGACGACTGATCTCTACTTTAGAGGGGAGAAGCCTCTCTCGTCTACCTCCCAAACCCCACACAATACCGAAACGTTCGTTAAGGTCTATCATGGGGAGATACAAGAGACCAAGGGGATTACCCAAGAGAGTTTTAATCTCTTTGCAGGGATGCGGTTGTTGATTACGGAGGATAATATCGTCAACCAAAAGGTACTGCTCAATGTCTTAAAGCACTCAGGGGTGAAGATCACTGTAGCCAACAATGGACAAGAGGCGGTACAGATCTTAAGCAAAGCGACACAAGCGTATGATTTTGTTTTGATGGATATCAATATGCCTATTATGGATGGGTTTGTTGCGACCAAGAAGATCCGTAGAGAGGCAAAGTTCGATCAGCTTCCTATCGTCGCCTTTACAGCACTCGCACTTGAGAGTGAACGGCAGAAGGTCTTTGATGCGGGGATGAATGCCTTCTTGTGCAAACCACTCAATATTGGGAAGCTCTACACGGTCTTTGAACTCTTTTCCGATGGCTTTACACAAGTCAAAGGGGAGGGGGAGGTACTCCCTCTTGAGGCAAAAGAGATACTCGATACCAAACGCGGAGTGGATAACACCAATAACAATCGAGCCTTCTATATCGAGATACTCAAAGAGTTTTTGGATGCCTATGGGAAGAGTGGACGAGAGTTTGAGAAGTTGGTGAGAGCAGAGCAGTTTGATGCGTTGGAGAAGCTCTGCTTGGATATGAAGGGGCTTACGGGGACGATTGGGGCAGATCGTATGCATGAGGTGATGGTGATGATCCATAAGGCGATTGTAGGTGGGGAGTATATCACCCTCCCACACTACACCAAGAGCTACACCACTGCACTCAATGAGCTAGAGGTCGCAATACGCGGGTATATCAGTCAATAACCCCATCGACATAGAGCCATGCAGTTGCGTGTCGGATAAATCGGCTCTTCTCATGAAGGAGTCCTGAGGAGAGTGTCGCTTCAAAAGTGACAAACCCCTCCTTCTCCCCCTCTGCTACTTCCAAAATCTTCAACCCCAAAAAGTGACTTTCTTGAGTAAATAGTGCTATAGACTCCGCCCACGCCTTGGTATCGGTGGTGTAGTCTGGGTTGTCGGGGTGGGTGGTCTTGATGATATAGCCACTCAACCCCAGTGCGTAAGCACTATAGCGTGACCGCATCAAGAGCAGTGGTGTGGAGGCATTGGCTCCCTTGTGGTAGCGTTGGCAACACTTTTTGTACTTCTGCCCACTATGACAGGGGCAGGGGGCATTGGGTGAGAGCTTTGCCACTAGCGTATCTCTGCGATAAAGGCGGAGGGTTCAAGAGTCGTGCGGATACTCCCTAGGGCATTCTGGGCAACGGTACGGTTCATATAGGGACCAATGAGAAGCTTAGAGATCTTTGTCCCATCTCCCTTTCTAAAGGCGAGGGTTTTATAGCGGTAGCCGTTGCGTTTGATCTTGTAGCGTAAGGCACGACTAGGCTCTCCCACAAAGGAGCCAATCTGCACATAGAATGCCCCTGCTCTTTGCGTGGGTGTGCTAGGCTTGGAGAGTGCCACAAGAGGGCGTGAGGGGTGCTTCTTGACCACGGGAACGGGGATAGGCTTGGACTCCCATGTCTGAAGTGAAGTGACAGAGGTGTCTGAACCCATAGGAAGGTAGCGTCGACAGACCCGCATTCGCTTTTTGTAGTAGGTGGAGGTGTTGAGATTGGAGTAGACGATCTCATACTTCGTAGTACTCGCATGGGTAAACCACCCATCCCCCATATACATCCCTACATGTCCGATCTTACCATTGAGGTTTTTGCTTGTATCAAAGAAGATGAGGTCACCATACTGAAGTTGACTAGGATCGACAAGCTCTCCCGATTTTGCCTGATCGCGTGCGACACGGGGGATCTCTATCCCCATACTCCCATACATATAGTAGGTGTAGCCAGAGCAGTCGAAGTAGTTGGGTCCCTCTTCTGCCCAGACATAGGGCTTGCCCTTGAGTGCTTTGACCATCGTCTTGAGGCTCTGTTTGCTTGGGGTGTAGCGTACTTTGGGTTTCTTGACACTGTAGTCAGGGTGGCTTGGGTGTGGGTTGGGTTTGCACCCGATCAGCAGTAGTAGTGAGAGTCCCACGAGGGGGAGGGTGGTGTATCGCATAGGGGTATCTCCTAGAGTATCAGCATGGCATCGCCATACGAGAAGAAGCGATAGTGATGCTCTATCGCTTCAGCGTAGAGCTTAAGTGTCTGCTCCCGTCCAATAAACGCACTCACTAGCATAATGAGGGTACTCTTGGGGAGGTGGAAGTTGGTAAGTAGGTGGGTGACGCGTTTGGGTGGGTTGTAGGGGTTGAGAAACAGGCTACACTCCCCTTGGGTCTTGTGGCTTCTAGCATACTCCTCGATGGTGCGTGTCACAGTCGTCCCGACTGCCAAGATGGGGCGATCACTCTTTAAGACCTCTACTGTGCGTGGGCTGATATGAAAGTACTCTGAGTGCATCGGGTGGTCAAGTATCTCTTCGGACTCGACAGGCTTGAAGGTACCCGCTCCGACATGGAGTGTGACGGTGTGGGTCTGGTGTCGTGCCTTGAGTGCATCGAGGAGTTGAGGGGTGAAGTGGAGTGAGGCAGTCGGAGCAGCCACAGCACCTGCATGCTTGGCAAAGAGGCTCTGGTAGTCTCGCTCATCGGTCTGCTCATCATCGCGTTGCATATAGGGGGGGAGTGGGATATGCCCAATAGTATCAAGTAGTAGTACGAGTGCTTCAAAGGAGATCGCCTCATCTGCTTGACTAAAAGAGACCTCACGGGAGCCATCTTCATTGAGCTTCTCTACGGTGGCAGTGAGGTTGGCTTCAAAGGAGAGTTTCATCCCGATCTTGACCTTCCCGCGGATAAGGACAAGGTAGCGTGTCGCATCGAGGGGTTTGTTGAGTAGAAGCTCCACTGCTCCCCCTGTAGGCTTGGTACCAAAGAGGCGTGCTTTGATGACGCGGGTGTCATTGAGGAGGACATCACACGCAGAGGGGACAAACTCTAAGAGGTGGGCGAAGGTGGTGTGGGTGATGGTGCCACTCTTGCGGTCATAGACAAGAAGCTTGGCACTATCTCGTGGATGTACGGGACTTGTGGCGATATACCCCTCGGGGAGGTGGTAGTCGTAGTTTTTGGTGAAGCGTTCGTCGGACATCGTTAGGCACGCTCCTCTTGGGTATCGGCTTTGGGTTCAGGGTTGACTGAGCGGACGATAAGGATCGAGATCCCGTAGAGGAGTATCATCGGAATCGCCATCAAGAACTGTGTCAAGACATCAGGAGGGGTCAAGAGGGCAGCCAAGACAAAGATGATGAGTACCGCATACTTAAAGAAGTCGATGAGGGTACGGTCGGTGATGAGTCCAAGCAGGGCGAGAAAGTAGGTGAGTACAGGAAGCTCAAACGCCAACCCAAAGCCCATCATAATTTTGCTAAAGAAGCCGATATAATCCTCGATATTGATCAAAGGGGTGTAGAGGAAGGATCCAAAGGTGATCAAAAACTGAAACCCAAATGGGGTGACGATATAGTAGGCAAAGACCACCCCGATAAAGAACATGGTCGACCCCCCTACTACAAAGGGGATCACCATCTTCTTCTCATTGGAGTAGAGTCCAGGAGCGACAAAGAGCCAGAGCTGATAGAGGATAAAGGGCAAGGCACCCAGTAGCCCCGCAAAGAAAGAGACCTTGATCGCTACAAAAAACGCCCCACCCACTTGGTGTGTGGTGATCTGCCCATCGAAGCTCTTGGTAGAGGTTTTGGTCTGGTTGAGATCGTAGTGGACGAGGCTCTGGCTGAGTGCGTGAGCTGAGTGTGCTGCCTTTTGGAGGAGGGTAGCTAGCTCATTGGTAGCGACCTTGGAGGCATCGGTGAGGTTCTGTTGGAGCTGGGTCGCAAGTGAGGCGGGGGTGATGGCTTGGGGCTGTGTGGTGTTGCTCTCTTTGGTTTTGAGCTCCCATGCGGTGCTGTTTTGTGACTCGATGACCTGTCCCACTTCGGTGAGTGCGTCATTGAGGGGTTGGGTGATCCATGTCAAGATAGTATTATGAAACATAAAGGCGATAAAAAAAGCGACAAAGACAGATGCGACAGAGAGTCCGAGTCGTTTGCGTAGCTCGACAAGGTGGGGGCGGAGATCATCAAACATTATGCGTTACCTTCTGTTGGGGTAGGAGTTTTGGAGGGAGTTTTGGGTTCGGGCTTGGGAAAGGTGACACGGTCACTTTGGGGTTCTACGGCGATAGCGGGTTTGGCACTCGCGTAGGGTGAGGGGGCTGGTGAGGGGTTAGGGCGACTCTCCATTACCTCATCAAAATCGATGTTTTTAAAACTCTTAAGCTCACTGGTGGCGTTGTCAAGCTGTGCTTTGTAGTTGAGTGCCTCCTCTTTGAGGTCTGCGATTTTCATCTCCTCATCCAATGCCCCTTTGGCATCAGTGATACTCTTTTTGACCCCGCGTATAAACTTGGCGATCTGTACCATAGTCTCAGGGAGCTTGTCTGGTCCTAAGAAGAGTATCGCTACAATCGCGATGAGAATTAACTCGGTAAAGCCGATTCCAAACATAGATATACCTTTTAATGAATTAGGGGTATTTTATCAGATTATTCTAAAATGTAGTGTATGATTACAAATCAGATAAATAACCTCCGATTTAATCATACCTGTGTTACAATGTTCTATCATGAGAAAGCCAACACTACAAGCACTGCTTGCATCCAACCCCGATAAAAAACTGCTCTTTTTAGGTCGAGAAGGGGGCTTCACCCGTGAGGAGATCGCCCACTTTCTTAAGCGTTTTACGCTCTCTGTAGTCGAAGCACATAGTGAGGGGGTGGTGGCGATGATAGAGCATCACGCACTCAATCCCCTCGATGAGCAACTCAGTGAACAGCTCTATGCACAGGGGGTACCAAGCTACCCTTTGCGGGTGTTTGAGAGACTCCTTTCGGAGCAGATCAATGATGATGAACTCCTTATGGGGATCAAGCTCTCCAATGACCAAGCCCGTATCCATCGACTCCTTGGCAATGGGGATCTCTCCGATTCGCTCTTTGTAAAGCTTCTAAGACTCTATGAGTGGGGAGATAGTGAGGAGGATCGGCGTGAGGATCGGGATGTCATTATCCACACCCTGCGACGCTATATCGCTATCCGCCCCAATGAGGAGGATATCCTACACAGCTACCTCACCCTTAGACAGCTTGCGAGTGAAGCGACCGATAGTGCGTTGTTGATGGCACTGATGGGCTTTCCCAACTTTGAGTTTGTGGTGCGGGGGCGAGCAAAGGTGACACTCCAAGAGACTATCGCCCAGAACCCTGCGATCGATGCAGTCTTGGTGCAGAAGTTGCTGCATCACTCCTCCGTGGCGATCGATACTGCTCTAGCGGGCAATCGAACCGTGGCACTAGAGGTGCTAAGGGGCTTAGCTAAGAAGCATCATCCCGCGATTGATGAGGCGTTAGCAGTCAACCCCGCACTCGATACGGCACTCTTTGAGCGACTACTTAGGCGAGAGGAGCAGACCAAAGCCCTCCTGCTAGTGCGTCAACCCATCGACTCTGAGCGACTTGCATCTGTGGAGTTGGCGGGTATTGAGGCGGAGCTATTTGGGCTGATGGGTGCCAATGAGCAGTTGAGTAAGGTGGTAGTGGAGCGACTTCTTGAGCAGGAGAACCCTACCCTCTTGTGCTATCTTGGGGGCAATCGACTCCTCTCTACGGCACAACTCGAATCACTCTATCTACGCCGTGTAGCAGGGAGTGCGGTCACACTGGCGAGCAACCCAAACCTCTCCCCCCAACGGCTAGAAGAACTCTATGAGCAGGGTGAAGAGGCAGTAGCTGTGGCACTCGCTAGCAACCCCGCACTCCCTCAAGGGCTACTGCGTAGGCTCTTTGAGCAGGAGTCTTTGGCGATCAACCAAGCCCTAGCAAGTAACCCCGCTTTGCCACGGGAGCTACTCGATATCCTCACAGTAGATACCCGACTCCAAAAAGCCCTCGCCCAAAACCCCCACCTCATCGATGCACACGCCACCGCACTACAGTATGAAGCCAAGGAGATCAGACGATGAAAGCCACTGATATTATCACCGTAGCGACCCAGCTTATTGAGCAGAAACTCCCCCTCTTTATCTGGGGTGCCCCAGGGATAGGTAAATCCTCTATCGTCAAGGAGATTGCGAGAGTGGAGGGGTTGGAGTTTTTGGATCTGCGTCTCTCTCTTCTCGATCCCACCGACTTGAAGGGTATTCCCTTTTTTGATCCTCAGCGAGAGGAGGGGGTCTGGGCGAAGCCAAGTTTCTTACCTAGTGATCCTACGAGTCGTGGGGTACTCTTCCTCGATGAGATCAACACCGCTCCCCCTGCGGTGCAAGCCTCTGCCTATCAGCTGATCTTGGATAGAAGGGTGGGGGAGTATACGCTCCCTGAGGGGTGGAGTATCGTCGCTGCGGGCAATCGGGAGAGTGATAGGGGAGTTGTCTACAAGATGCCCCCACCCCTTGCCAATCGTTTTGTACACTTTGAGATGGAGGTGGACTTTGAGGAGTGGAAGCAGTGGGCGTATGCCCGTGGGGTGCAGAGTAGTATCATCGCCTACTTAGCGTATGATAGGGCGATGCTCTTCACCTTTGACCCCCTTGCCAATCAAAAGAGTTTTGCGACCCCTCGCTCATGGGAGTATGTCGATCGGCTGATGGACTCCAAGATCCCTGAGAACCTCCTGCTTGAGACCCTCACGGGTGCTGTTGGGCGTGAGGGGGCGATTGGGTATCTGAGTTTTTGTAAGGTGATGGATCAGCTCCCCAATCTCACCGATGTGATTGAGGGGCGTATCGAAAGGGTGGAGAGTGATGACCCTAAGGTATTGATGGCACTGGTCATTGGTGTGGTCAACCAGCTTCGAGACCACCCCAGTGAGGAGGCGATCGATCACCTCTTACGATTCTCCCTAAGACTCCCAGGGGAGTTTGCCATTATGTTAGTCAAAGATATGCAACTGAGTGGCATCGGTGTAGAGGGATCCTCGGAGTGGGGGGCGTGGGTGAAGCAGTTTGCCTACCTGTTGTGTTAAGTTGGGGGATTTAATACCCCTATAAGTGATGCTCCTATAGAATAGTCGCACAATAAATCCATACCCAAAGAGGAGTAGATAGATGTGTAGTATACAGTTAGAAGCCGCCAAGTCGGCACACCTTGAGTGGTTGCGTCATGCCCAAGCGATGGTTGAGGTACACACCATCTCCGATGTCGTACCCGTAGCCGATACAGCGTGTAAGTTTGGCAAACTTCTCCACGAAGAGGGGCTACTCAATGCGATCGATGAGGAGGCGATGGAGGAGATAGACCTCGCTCACCATATGCTCCATGATATGTATATGCAGATCTTCAACCTCTATCAGACTACCACACTCACGGAGGAGACCAAGCAGAGAGCCGTAGACTATCTGGAGTCACTCGAAGAGATCTCTGAGTCGATGATGGAGCTACTCGATGAGGCAAAAGAGGCGATGGTGTAAGTAGGGTACTATCATGACCTACCACACCAAGTTGAATCGAGCCAAGTCTAAACTGATGCTAGAGCATCCCTACTTTGGGACACTCGCCTCAGCTCTAGAGGTAGTCCCCGATAACCAAGAGATGACCCTGCGAAGTGATGGGGTGACGCTCTTTATCAATGAGGAGTATATCCAACGCCTCTCAGTGGAGGAGATGGAGTTTGTCTTGGCAAATGGTGCGATGCACGCACTACTCAAGCACCAAGAGCGTGGGGCAGAGCGGGTCGGGTGGCTCTGGCAGGAGGCGAGTGATTTGGCGATCAATGCGATGTTGGTCAAAAATGGACTGGTCTGTCCAGAGTATCTTCCCTATCAGCCTCAGTTTGAGGGGATGTACACAGAGGAGATCTACGCTATCTTACATGAGAGTATGGAGGAGAATCCTCAGAGTGAGCAGGAGTCATCCCCGCAGGGTGATCTCTCTAAGGAGCAGAGCAGAAGAGAGCCTATCTCAGCTAGTGGGCAGGGTGAGAGAGAGGGGGAAGTGGAGCGTATCTCGATGCAAGAGCAGTTTGAACAGCTCTTTCAAAAGAGCCAGCGTCAAGGAACGCTCCCCAAGGATCTGAAATGGGTTGTCCCAACACTCTTTGTGAGTCGTGTCGATTGGCGGACACTGCTTCACCGTGCGATCGATGCCTATGCAAAGAGTACCTACAGCTTCTTCCCACCCAATCAAAAGTATCTCTACTGCGGTATCTATCTGCCTACGCTTAGCTCTGATCTGCTTCGTCTTGTGATCGCTATCGATACCTCAGGCTCGATAGATCAGAGTCTCTTGGCAGGGTTTATGGCAGAGGTGGAGTCGATCATGCAACACTTCCCCCACTATGAGATAGAACTCCTCACCGCTGATAGTCGTATCCAGTCGCATGAGCAGTTTGTGACGGGTGAACCGCTATCGTATGAGGTCAAAGGGGGAGGGGGGACAGACTTCCGTCCTGTATTTGAATGGATTGAGCAGAGGGGAGCCTATCCGACACTTCTCCTCTACTTTACAGATGGTATGGGGAGTTTTCCTCACGCACCGCCACACTATGATGTGATATGGGTGGTACCTGAGCAGATAGTGCCTCCCTTTGGGGAGGTCTTGGTCTTGGTGTAGGCTATCGGCTATGGGTGGTCAGCCTCATAGGCTACTTTACCCGCATCGCGTGCCGATTGGCTACGGTAGGAGTAGGAGTTGACGCTGTGTTTGCTTCCGTTGGACTCAGTCACTTCGACATCGAAGAGTTCACCCTCATAGCCATACCCTGTATGGGTGAGTGTTAGGGTGCGGTTTGCCATGGTATTGTGTAGTGTAAGGGTATCCCCACTAATAGTGTAGGAGCCTCCCACCGTGCTATTGCCTGTGGTGCCTGTGTAGGTGCCGTTGGCTTGGTAGGTGCGTACACCTGTGTCCCCATTGACATTGGCAAAGTAGCGTGTTTGACCTGTGAAGTAGTTCTCAACTGCATGGGCAATATAGAAGTTTCTGGCTTTTGCCTCATCGAAGTAGACACGCTGAGGGGTATCCCCATCGGCCGAGATGAGTAGGTACTCTTTCTTGACTTGTGTGACGGTGAGTGTTGAGGTCTCATTGACATCTTGTGGATCACAGCTATCATTTCTACTGGTGTAGGTCATCACCATCCCATTGACGGCGAGTTCTCCATTACCCGTACAACTTCCCCCCTCCATCTCTTGCCAATTAGTATGGGACATATTCGTATCAAACTGCCAACTCTCAAGCGTCTTAATCTGATCATAGATAGTCGTATAGAGGGTTTTACCCGCAAGGAGTGTAGCGAGGTTGGTGGTTGGGGTGGTTGGGGTAGTGGGGGTGGTCGGTGTGCTAGGCGTAGTCGCCAAGAAGTAGGCTCTTGCGGCTGTTTCATTATAGTAGACGCGTAGATGCTCAGTGTGGTTGCCATCGACCACTTCAGCTACCATATAGTCACTAAGTGTCTGGGTGAAGGTGATGGTGGCATTGCCATCGATCGTGAGGACATTGCCACTGAGTGAGGCACTCTCTGTATCGCTACCGTTTCCTCCAACCATCTCTTGCCAAGTCACACTGCTGATATCACTATTGAAAGACCAGCTCTCTAGGGTACCCATCTGATCATCAATAGTGGTGTAGAGGGTGTTCCCCGCTATAATGGTCTGAAGCATATGGGCATGGGCATGGGTAGGGCTAACGAGTGGGTGTCCTAGGTGTTGCTCTATAACACTATCAAAGTCTGCAGCAGTTGGAGGCGTAGTGATACCATTGAGAGTGGTGTAGTTTTCTGGGATAGTGATGGTTCCATCAGATCCATCATCAAGTGTCTGAAGGAGTTGAAGGATATTGGTGACCGCTTCAGGGTCATTGGGGTAGAGTGCCATAGGGGTAACTATCCCAGAAGAGGCAGTCACACTTCCCAATACATAGCTACCAAGAGAAAAGCTTACGGTATCTCCCTGCTTACAGGTAAACTCCCCTTTGGTATTGGTGAAGCCTGTTGAGCCTGAGCTACAGCTGTAGTTGAGTCCTGAGACATTGGCATCTTGGAAGATACCTGTAACGGTGCTATTGGTAGGGTTGCTACTCTCAGAGTCACCACCTCCACCACCACCACATCCGACGAGTGTGAGTGCTGTTGCGGTGATGAGTGAGAGCATTAGTTTCTGTTGTTTCATATTTTTCTCCTTATATATATAGTTATTGTAGTTTACACTAAAAAGGCTGTTTCTGTGATAAGTGCGTGCATTAGTTTCTTGTTGCGGTGACGCTTGAGGTACCATTACAGCTCATAGTGCCATCTGACCAACTCCAGATCACCATACCCGTAAGCTGGGTACTACTGCTATTGAGTGTGAGGTTACTCGTGGAGATAGTGGTACCACCATCCTCTGGGTAGCTTCCACTGTAGCTGATGTCACTGCCTGAGTAGTGTCCTACCTGTACACCTACGGTGGTATTGACCTTGATAATCCCTCCTGTGTAGGAGAGGACGCTGATACTATAGCTGTCATTACTCAGTCCATCACCACAGTTTTCGGTTAGCCCTGTCTCAGTGACACTCCATATTGTTCCTGTGAGGTCACTCCCACTGGTTGGGGTAGAGGGAGTCCCTGTAGAGGGGGTAGAGGGGGTGGTGCTACTGGCGAGTGAAGTGTAGGTACCACACGCAGACTCAATACGACTCAGATAGCCTGACTCACTCGCATCTAAGAACTCATCTTCCTCCTTCTCTATCTCCTCATTGAACTCTGATGCAGAGAGTACCTCTGTCTGGGTACAGCTATTGGTCGACTCTACCGCACTAAAGACAATGGCTCTATCACTATAGACATAGACGACGGTTGTAGGTGTCTCTTCATTGTACCAGACACCGATGTATTTCTCATCAATTGTTGTCTTGGTGCTATCACTCGACCCGCCTCCACCACCACACCCGACAAGGGTCAGTGCTGTTGTAGCGATAAGTGAAGTGAGTAGTAGTTGTTTTCTCATAGTCTGCTCCTATATGATTCTATGTTCTAATTATAGTAAAAAAGTATGACAAAAATTGTCACATCGCCTAAAAGCGTAGGCTTTACGAGGATTTTAAGATAAAATATGAAATAGTTGTAACCAAACTAAGCAGTTTGGCTTAAAGGAGCAGTATCGTGCAGTGTAGACATTTTGGAAGTTGTGGGTCATGTGGACTTTATGCGTTGAGTTATGAGGAGCAGTTAGCCCAAAAAGAGCAACGGGTGAGTCAACTCCTTGCCCCCTTTTATACCCAGCCCCTAGAGGTGTTTGACTCCCCTGATGAGGCGTATCGTGCCAGAGCAGAGTTCCGTATCTGGCATGATGGGGATCGCTGTGATTATGCTATGGGTAATGCTACGAAAGATGGGGCGATTACGATTGAGGAGTGTCCCAAGGTGATCGCCCCTATCCAGAAGCGTATGTGGGAGCTTCTCAAGCAGATCAACGCCTCCCAATCGGTACTCAAACGCAAGCTCTTTGCGGTAGAGTTTTTGGCTACGACGACGGATGAGGTCTTGGTGACGATGCTCTACCACCGTAAGCTCGATGAGGTCTGGAGAGAAGAGGCAAAATCCTTGGAGTCTCTACTCTCTTGTCGTATCATGGGGCGGAGTCGTAAGCAGAAGGTGATCTGCTCTGAGGAGTATGTGACTGAGAAGTTGATGATTGATGGACGGCTCTTTGAGTATGTGCAGTATGAGAGTGGCTTCACACAACCCAACCCCACAGTCAATGTCAAGATGATCGAGTGGGCAATCACCCAAGCCAAAAAGGTAGGATATGGGGATTTCTTGGAGGCGTATTGTGGGCTAGGTAACTTCACCCTACCGCTCTCGTGCTACTTTGATAAAGTCCTCGCCACAGAGATCAGCAAGCGTTCGATCCACTCCGCTCTGATCAACTGTGAGCGTAATGCTATCTCCACTATCACCTTTGCACGGTTGGCTTCAGAGGAGATGACCCAAGCCCTCAATGGTGAACGCACTTTTACCCGACTCAAAGCGATCGACCTCCAAGCCTACAACTTCTCCACGGTACTTGTAGATCCTCCTAGAGCAGGACTCGATGAGGCGACAATAGCCCTTATCTCAACCATTGAGCATATCCTCTATATCTCATGCAACCCTGAGACACTCGCACGCGACCTTGTGAATCTGACTCAGACCCATGAGGTGGTCGCAGGGGCGATGTACGATCAGTTTCCCCACACTGAGCATATCGAGAGTGGGGTATTTTTGGTCAAGCGTAGCGTCTAAAAGAGGCTACCGATATCATCTTTGGTGAACGCCGAGCTGAGCCTACCCGCTACAAAGTCTATGACCTCTCTAGCGTCGGTAGCGACTCGGGTAGGATCGTGGGGCTTCAAACCCATAGTAGCGGTAGTTGCTTGGGAGGTAGTAGCGTGGGTCGAAGAGACCTCTTCCCCGTAGACGATCTTGGTAGGTGTAGTCTCTATCGTAGCGGTAGAAGACCTGCTCAAAGTAGTAGCCGTTGCGGTTGAAGTAGCCGTAGTGGTAGCCATACTGATCATCAAATGAAGCTCTATCATGGAGGTAGGCAAGATACCACCCTCGCTTAAAGCTACTCGCCCCTTCGATACGCTCTCCTCTTGGGCGGTGGTAGGTCGATGCCTCATCAAAGCTCTCCGTATGGTGTGTGGTCGAGGTGCGTCGGTGGTGTCGTCGCTTCATCTGCTCAAACTCCCGTTGGCTCTTGAAGTGCTTAGGGGTTGTCTTGCGGTGGGTGAGCTGTTGATCCATCCGCTTGAGCTTGTGTGCGGTGATCGGGGCTTGGGTGGTACTGTTGGCGTGTAGCATCAGGGTGCTAAGTAGAAGCGTAATAAGTAGAAGTAGGGTCGGGTATCGTCTCTTTTCCATAATGAGTTCCTTTATAGTGATAGTGTATCATAAAGTTTTTTTGTGTAGGGATTGTGAGAGAGCTATAAAGAGAGTTTGGTTATAATCACGCCAATTGAGCAGAGAGGTAGGCATGGATCTAAGAGGTTATATTGGGCTATATAGTGTGTTGAGAGAGAGTACGACTCGTGTGGAGGATCGACGGGCATTTGGACTAAAGTACCCTAGCACGCTCTATCCTCCCCTCAAACAGCTCTCCTTGTGGGTAGCACAATCCCCGCACAGAGATAAGGCTATAGATGAGACGATACACTACCTCCACCACCTAAACCTACTCTTGGGGATTTTTGCTCTGGTGATGGGGATCATGACAGGTGTTGGACTGCTCAGCTATAGTGGAGATAACCCTGTCAATATCCTCTACTTTTTGAGTATGGTGGTACTACTTCCACTCCTAACGATGCTCTTTGCGGTGGTGAGTATGCTAAGGCGTGCGAAAGGTGAGTCACTGTTTCTCTCCTTGGTGCCTGCGTTTTGGTTGGAGCGTGTGCTTTTGTACTTTCGTCAACATACACCTAAGGGACTTTTGGTACTGCGTCAAGATCCCGAAGTCGTAAAGTGGTTGTTACTCTCTCGTTCTCAGATGCTCTCATGGCTCTTCTCTGTGGGGATACTGCTAGCACTCTTGGGAGTGATTGTGACGGCAGATATCGCCTTTGTCTGGAGTACGACACTTCAGGTGACACCTGAGGCGTTTCATCAGCTACTTGTATGGATAGGGCTAGGGGAGTGGATGACCCCCTCTTTGGGACTGATTGAGCAGAGTCACTACTTTCGTCTAGGGGAGGGGCTAGATAGTCAGATGGTCGCCCACGCCTCTACGCTTGGGGAGTGGTGGAAGTTTTTGGCATGGGTGACACTCCTCTATGCGATTGGGTTGCGTGGGGTGCTATGGTTGATTGCACAGTGGGGATTGAAGCGAGCCATAGCTGATGCCACTTTGCGTCTGGTGGGGGTAGAGAGAGTGTTGAGCGAGATGAACACCCCACAGATCACGACCCATGCACCTACCCCTGAGCCTCACTTTAGCCCTCAACCCGCACACTACCTACAGATGAGTGAAGCACTCTCCTCGCACTATGATAGGGTCTTGGGGTGGGCATTGGATGGTGTGGAGATTGCACACCTCAATAAACACTTTGGGATCTCTAGCACGGAGTCTATCTCAGTAGGGGGGGTGATGAGCTTGGAGGAGGAGTTGGCTATCGTAGAGAGTAGCCGTGGGGAGTTACTGCTCTATGTCAAGTCGTGGGAGCCACCGATTATGGATTTTGTCGACTTCTTAGAGGGGCTTGTTAGCCATGCTCATCGTATCACACTAGTGCCTATCGGGGTAGAAGCGGAGGGGTACCACCCACACCCCCAAGCCCTTGAGGTCTGGGCGAGACGGCTTGAGAGCCTCAACTACTCCAAGGTATGGTTAAAACAATGAAGACAACACACCCGACATTTGCCGTCGTAGGACACCCCAACAAAGGCAAGAGCAGTATCGTCGCCTCCTTAGCCTTTGATGACTCTGTAGAGATCTCCAACACTCCAGGGACGACGACCAAAAAGCGAAGCTTCCCCCTACGCGTAGATGGAAAAGTACTCTATGAGCTGATCGACACCCCAGGGTTTCAGCGTGCTAGACGGGTACTTGCGTGGCTTCAACAGCACGATGTCCCTGCCCCTAAGAAGCGTGAGGTGGTCTTGGCATTTATTCAGAAGTATCGTAATGACCCCTACTTCAATGATGAGATAGAGCTTCTCAGCCCCATTATGGAGGGGGCAGGGATCATCTATGTGGTCGATACCTCGAAGCCCTATGGCAAGGAGTATGAGATAGAGATGGAGATACTCCGCTGGACAGGTGAACCCTCCATGGCACTGATGAATCAGATCGAGAGCAGTGACTATAGTGCAGAGTGGCGGTTGGCACTTGACCACTACTTCAAGATGGTACGAAGCTTCAACCCGATGGAGATCACCCCTGCTAAGCATATCGCGATCTTGGAGAGTATGGCACAGCTCAAAGAGGTGTGGATCGCTCCAGTTAAGGAGTCTATCCAACACTTCCAAGCCTATCAGCATCAGAAGCTAACACAGAGTGCCACGGCAATCACTGCACTACTCTCTGAGGCACTCAGTCTTGTCACAGAGCAGACCCTCCCCTCCAAAGAGGCGACAGAGGAGCAGAGAGAGGTGCTACTCGATAGCTATCAGACGCAGTTGCGTCAGTTGGAGTTGGCGAGCCAAAAACGCGTGGAGCAGATCTGGAGTCATACCAAACTCAATAAGTCTGCCCCCACGCTCCCATTTGAGGGGATGGATCTCTTCTCCAAGGAGAGTGAAGCGGTCTTTGGATTGACGCGTCAAGAGTTGCTTGTCACCTCTGCGACGAGTGGTGCGGTGAGTGGTGCAGGAATCGATCTGCTCTTTGGGGGGCATACGATGCTACTAGGTGCGGGGATTGGTGCGGTGGTAGGGAGTGTGGGGGCGTACTTTGGGTTTGCGGAGCTTGGAGAGATAAAGGTTCTCGGTAGCCGTCTAGGACGCTACACCCTAGCCGTAGGTCCAATGGAGAGTCGTAACTTCCCCTACATCCTATTAGGACGCGCCCTCTACCACGCCCGCCAGATCGCCCACCACTCCCATGCCAAGCGAGAGGCGGTCGATATCGCAGAGCAGAGTGGCTTTAAGGAGCAGTGGCTAAGCCGTACACTTCGCGGAGAGCTAGAGGGCTACCACAAGAAGTTTCGTAGTGGTAAGCCTATCAAAAAAGAGGATATTCGTGCCTATGAGGCGTTGGTAGTAGGGATGTTGGAGGGGATTGTATCGTTTTAGGTTTCATCTCCTCTACTTTTGTCATAAATATATAACAGAACTCTTAACTATACTATTGAGTTGGCAAAACTTAAAATACCTTCGCAATCCCCATTAAAATTACAACGCTTAGTAGTCCGCCTGCTATCCCTGCGACGACATCATCGAGCATGACACCTAGTCCTCCTTTGAGTTCGCGGTCGATCCAGCCGATGGTGGAGGGTTTCCAGATGTCAAAGAGGCGGAAGGTGACAAAGCTGAGTCCAATCGCTAGGGGTTCGACATAGGGGTAGGAGAGGGTGGTGGCAGTGGAGAGGGCGATCATCAGTGCGAGCCATATCCCCACGGCTTCATCGATGACGATATGCTGTTGGTCGTGGATGCCTGTGAGACGCTCATATTTGTTGATCTCAAAGACTCCGATGATAGTCACTGCAAGCGTCACCATAAAGAGGCTCTCCATCCCAAGGAAGTAGAGAATAGCGAGTCCTAGAGGGAGAGAGGCGAGGGTACCGACCGTGCCAGGTGCTTTGGGGCTGAGTCCCGATCCAAAAAATGTCAAGAAGAGTTTTTGTGCGTTCATTGTGTTCCTTTTAGGTGAGTGATGTGGTCTGATAGAGTTCGATAAGCTTACGGTAGAACTGCTCTTCACTCTGTTGCTCTAGGAGTCCTGAGCCTGGAGTGATGGTGTAGAGAAGCTCTTGGAGGTTTTCAAAGCGGTTGGGGTGGAGAGCGGAGAGGATACTCGCTGAGACCTCTTTGCGTACCAAGATGGTAGGGGGGATGACCCCTTGGGTGATGAGTTGCATGATAGAGCCTGAGTGGTAGTGGACATGGTGGTGCTGTCCATGAGGGCAGGTCTGTGTACTCACTAGCGTATTACAGATATTGCAGTAGACATACTCATCGATGGTTTTGATGTGAATATCGATATTGCTACACTGATCGAAGATAGAGCTGAGGCGGTTCTCGTTGTAGTAGAGTCCTAAACCTCCGTGGTTTTTGCCGATGACGAGTTGGCTACAGCCGTAGTTTTTGGCGAGGAGGGCATCGAGAATGAGTTCATTATCTCCTGCGAAGATATAGGTGTTCTCAAAGGGGATGATGAGGACACGGTTGCGGGGAAGGAAGGTCTCGACAAAGGTGGAGAGGGCATTGTAGCGGATATCGTACCGCAAGGTGTGGTCATGAAAGGGCTTCTGAAGGAAGATCACGAGCAGGTCAGAGGTAGAGAGGGCTTCGCGTATCATCCGCTCATGGGCACGGTTGAGAGGGGCAGCACTGAGTACCATCGAGGTGATAAACTTCGCACCCGTCTGAGAGATCATCTGCGTGATGCGTTTTTTGTTGTCTGCGATGAGGGGGTAGTCGACATGGTAGCTCCCACTCACGGCGATTTTGCCTAGGCGTAGGGTGGTGTTTTTGACCCCAGGGTGAGAGGGGTCAGAGGTGCCGTAGATGTTACACAGACGCTGTTTGGGGTCGACAGGGAAGGTCTCTTCGACGATGATCTCTCCGATCTTTTTTCCCATATTGACGAGATTGACCCTATCCCCTGCTTTGAGCTTCTTGAGGACTTCATGGTTCTGCTTGCCCCCAGGAGCAAGGATAAACGAAAAAGGAAACGGAACACCCTTGTAGAACTTGGTCTTATCGACCTTTCGTGCCTCTTTTTCGTTCATGAGTCGACTCACGGGTAGGATCAACCCCTCTGCTACAAGTGCCAGAGAGGAGAGTGCTTCGTTGTCGATATAGAGTGAGTTATTTTTTTTTGAAGAGCCCATATTTTTTCCTTTTTTCCCACAAGCTTTTGCGTGAGATCCCAAGCTTTTTGCTCAGCTCCGTATCGGGGAACTTGTACTGAAAGCTATTGACGATAAACTTTACATAGTCATCGATGGTGAGTATCTCATTTTGGTCGTAGAGCTTGGAGTCTGTGTTGAGTACGATGGTAGGGAAGTCACTCTGGAGGGTGGTGGTGGTCGTAAGGATAAAGTGACGATCTTTGAGGAGGAGCAGGAGTTGTTCTCGTTCGAGTTTTTTGAGGGTGTGGGTCTCGGTAACATAGAGGAGGCTCTCATGACAAGACTCCTCAATCTTCTCTGTCCAACTCTCACTACTGAGCGGGACAAAGGTGAGGAGCTTGTTGTGTGCTTGGGCATACTCAAAGACGATCTTATCGACGAGGCGTTGGTAGTTGGTCTCGATGACGATGGGGGTGGTGAGCTTCTTGGGGTTGAAGTCGGTTTTGATCTCTTGGAGGAGATTTTGGAGATACTCTTGGTAGAGGATGGTGTGCTTTTTGAGGTTTTGGTACTCTTGATAGTGTTCAATTTTGCGTAGCAACTCCTCGATCATAAAGGGCTTGACGATATAGTCTTTGGCACCCAGTTTGAGGGGTTCCCCCACGGTGTCGTTGTTGATGTAGCTTACCATGAGGATAATAATCTTATCTTTGAACTTCTTGATGAGGGGGGTGCTGTTTTGCCCAGGGAGGTTGGTGGAGAGGAGATAGACATCGCCACTACTCTTCATCGCATCCTTAATGGTACTAAAGGTCTCCGTCTCAAAGCCGTGTTCGATGAGCTTAGAGGCGATACTTTGGGCGAGATAGAGTTCGTTTTCTACAATGATAATCTTCATAGTGCTTTCCAGTTAAAATAAGTTAGGGTGGCGACTGCATGGACAGTGACCCCCTCTTTGCGTCCGATGAAGCCAAGCTTCTCTGAGGTAGTGGCTTTGATATTGACACAGTGTTGTCGTATGCCCAGTAGTGAGGCGAGGGTGGTCTGCATCGTATCTCTATAGGGAAGGAGCTTGGGGGCTTGTGCGACGATAGTCATATCGACATTACCAATCACAAACCCATGTGTCTTGATGCGTCTGATCGTATCACTGAGGAGCTTGGTGGAGTCGATAGCACTATAGGTGTTATCGGTGTCGGGGTAGAGTTCTCCGATATCTCCCATCCCCGCAGCACCCAGTAGGGCATCGATGAGGGCATGGATTGCCACATCCCCATCACTGTGTGCCTTAAATCCATACGGCACATCAATCGTAACCCCACAGAGTCGCATCGGTTTGCCAGACTCAAAGGGGTGGGTATCGAGTCCAAACCCTACGCGTGATTGATTGCTAGGGGGTTGGATACAGGGGAGGTGGGCAAGGTCACTGATACGGGTGAGCTTGTGAGCGTTGGGTGACCCCTCTACAAAGTGGATCGACTCCCCAAGAGATGCGATAGCTGAACTCTCATCACTAAAGAGCCTCTCTTGGGTGAGGGCTTGTTTGAGTATATGGGTAACACTCAGCTGAGGGGTCTGTATCTGTCTGACCTGCTCTCTATCGATAGGGTTCCCCTCAAGGTAGAGGGTATCTGTAGCAGGAAGGGTTGGGACGATACAGCTTGCGACACCCTTGGCATCCATAATCCTCTCTATCATCGAAGTGGGGATACAGCATCGTGCGATATCACTCACCAGTACATAGGGGGTCTCTACGGCTTGGAGGGCATGGGTGAGAGAGGCTTGACGCGACTCCCCTCCGACAATAAAGCGGTAGGAGGCGAAGCGTTGCATAAGGGTGACATCCTCTGCGGAGGAGACGATGATAATCTCCTTGAAGCCACCCATACGCTCAAAATGCTCTGCGACTTGGAGCCAGAGAGGGATATCGTGGCTAGTAAGCCACTGTTTCTTAACAGTCGTGCCAAATCGTGTGGAGTTGCCTGCGCCTAGTAGTATAAGTGTAGTGTCTGACAAAAGTTTTCCTGTATCAAAAAGTAACGCATTATACTCCTAGATAGCTTGATAGTTACTTTTTTAGGAGATAATCACTCTTATTTGAAAGTTAGCGGTTATTTCATTTTAGTTTAAGATTTCAGTGGTATAACTTAAACAAATTTAAGTGAAGGATGAGATAACCATGACAAATGAAAATGTACTCGAAGCGTTGAAAAATGTCACCTATCCAGGGTTTACGAAAGATATCGTAACCTTTGGATTTGTGAAGAATGTAGTGATTGAGGGGGAGAAGGTCGCGATTGTGATCGATATCACCTCTTCAGCACCTGAGGTCAAAGCACAGCTCACCGATGAGGCGACAGCAGAGCTCAAAAAACTTGGATTTGCTACTGTTGAGGTACATATCGATGCACCCCAAGCACCCCAGCAGATGAGTAACTCTGTGAGTGGTAAAAATATCGCTCCCCATGTCAAAAACTTTGTTATGGTGAGTTCAGGTAAGGGTGGGGTAGGAAAATCGACTACTTCGGTGAACCTCGCTGTTGCTATGGCGATGCAGGGTAAAAAAGTGGGACTGCTTGATGCGGATATCTATGGACCAAACATCCCTCGGATGATGGGTGTAGCCGATCAGAAGCCAGAGATCCAAGGTAACAAAGTAATGCCACTCAAGGCGTATGGTGTAGAGATTATGTCTATGGGATCACTCATGGAGCCTGGACAGTCACTCATCTGGAGAGGGTCGATGATCATGAAAGCCATTGAGCAGTTCCTAAGAGATATCTTGTGGAGTGAACTCGATGTATTGGTGATCGATATGCCTCCTGGGACAGGAGATGCACAGCTTACCTTGGCTCAGTCTGTACCCGTGACAGCAGGTATCACTGTGACAACACCACAAGAGGTCTCACTCGATGATAGTAGACGCTCTTTGGATATGTTCCAGAAGCTTCATATTCCTACTGCGGGTATTATTGAAAATATGTCAGGGTTTATCTGTCCTGAGTGTGAGGCGGAGTCTGATATCTTTGGTATGGGGACAACGATCCCTGTGGCAAAAGAGTACGATACCGAACTCATCGCACGCATTCCGATAGAACCAGCGATTAGAGTAGGGGGAGATACAGGGAAACCAATCACCTACTTCCAACCAGACTCTCAAACAGCCAAACGATACCAAGAGGCAGCGAGTAGCCTCTTGCAGTTTATCGATAAGGTACAAGCTGAGGGGGGAGCCGATAACCAAGCGATCCAACCTACCACACCTCCTGGTGTGAGTGCTTGTAGTACAGGGGTATAAGCCTCAACCCGCCTACCCCCTACCGATGGGTGGGGTGAGTAGACCTCTTTCAACCCTCTTTTATCCAAAACGCTATACTATTATCACAAAAATCTCTCTAGGGAGTCTTAGGATGTATCGACCTATTACCTATCTACTATGGATGGCTATGCTTGTTGTAGTGGCTCAAAGCTCAAAGCTCTATCGTGATGGACATGGAGGGGAGCTCCTCTTGCCTCTAGGGGATCGCTCCTTTGCGGATGCGGTGGTGCATTTTGAGAGGCGTACCCCCTATAGCCTCAAAAACAGTATCCCAGAGCATGCCCTTGGGGTGCCTGATAGACGGAGTCTAGCACTCAGTTGTGGGGGGTCTGTGGTTGTAGCATTTCGTGACAATCTCCTCACCGATATCGAAGGGGCAGATCTCCATATCTTTGAGATAGGTCCCAAGGTTGAGCCGACAAGTGTGGCAATCTCGATGGATGGGAAAGTATGGCGAGAGGTGGGGGAGGTTGCTGGGGGGAAGTCACAGATCGATATCGCTCCGTTTGTGAAGCCCGATGAGGCGTTTGCTTTTGTACGGTTGGTGGACTTGAAGTCTGCGTGTCATGGACGCTACCCTGGGGCGGATATCGATGCGGTCGCTGCGATCGGCTCAACGGTACAGCTCTCATTGGCGAGTACGCTTCTCTTTGATACAGGCAAGCACACCCTCAAACCCTCCGCATTTAGCCAACTCCATAGCCTTTTGAGACGCGATACCTATCGGAAGATGCACCTGCGTATCGTAGGGCATACCGATGATAGAGGAGGAGAGGCGTATAATCTTGCCCTCTCCTTGAGGCGTGCCAAAGCAGTCAAAGCTTACCTTATAGAGTATGAGGGGTTTGAGGCTAGTCGTATCACCCTTGCAGGCTATGGAGAGTCCCGCCCCCTCCTCCCCAATACCACCCCTGCCAATAGAGCTAAAAACCGACGCGTACTCCTCTCCTTTTCGGCTGATGAGGAGTGAAAAGATAGAGAGTTTTTGGCTATAATTACGCCATATTAACTTAAGGATACCCCTATGACATCAGCAGACAAACTAAAAAACCTCCTAGAGATTGAGATCATTCCTGATCTAGAAGTGGCGATTGATGAGCTTTTTGCCGCGATAGACAAGAGCAAAAACGCCTCAAAAGAGCAGAAAGAGGATCTCGAAGAGATGCGTGAGATGCGTACCGAGTGCTTTGCCATCGTCGAAGAGCTAGGACGCGATGAACTCGAAGCCGAAGAGATCGAAGAGCTTCTAGCAGAGCTTATTGATATGAAGAGTGAAGAGGCGTAGCGTAAGCGTGTCTTGAGGTCTCTCAAACTACTTTTAATCTTAACTTTATGATTAAGACTCTTTTTATCTTATTTAGAGTATATTTCTCTATCAATCACTCTCGGGGTGCTGAATACCAGCTGAGAAGATCATCGTGATCTACCCGTTGAACTTGACCTAGGTAACACTGGCGTAAGGAAGAGATTTGTATGAGACTTGACTTATCAGACGGGCAACACCCCTCTACTCTACATCTCCCTCTCTCTTATTAACCTATCCATTATTTGAAGGCAAACTAATGACACAAAACTACAAAGATACACTCACCACCTCCAATGAGCTACTCACACGGGAGCCACTCCCCGCATCGACCAAGATCTATCTTAAGGGTGAGATTCATCCAGAGATTCGTGTCCCTGTACGAGAGATCGCATTGAGCAATGATACGACACTAGGGGTCTATGATACCTCTGGTCCTTTTACTGATCCAAGCATTGAGATCGATGTAGGGCAGGGGATTCCTGCGATCCGTAAAGGGTGGATTGAGGCACGCGAGGATGTGGAGGCGTATAAGGGGCGTATCATGGAGCCTGAGGATAATGGCTACGCAACCGATGAACAGCTTGACTTTGTCACGGCTGGGGCGAAGGGGTTGGTGCGGACACCACTCAAAGCCAAAGCGGGCAAAAATGTCACGCAGCTCCACTACGCTAGAGCGGGGATTATCACCCCTGAGATGGAGTTTGTCGCAATCCGTGAGAACCAAAACCTCGCAATGAGCCAAGCCTATCTCCAAGATGAGGAGCGTGAAGCACGCCTCAAAGGGGATAACAGAGGGGCAAACCTTCCTGAGAAGATCACCCCTGAGTTTGTACGAAAAGAGATCGCAGAGGGGCGTGCGGTACTCCCTGTCAATATCAATCACCCTGAGGTCGAGCCGATGATTATCGGGCGTAACTTCCTCGTCAAGGTCAATGCCAATATCGGTAACTCCGCTACCACCTCTAGTATCGCAGAGGAGGTAGAGAAGATGGTCTGGTCTACCCGTTGGGGTGGAGATACGGTCATGGATCTGAGTACGGGTAAAAATATCCACACCACCCGTGACTGGATCTTGCGTAACTCTCCTGTGCCTATCGGAACAGTACCAATCTACCAAGCCCTAGAGAAGGTCAATGGGATCGCAGAGGATCTGACATGGGAGGTGTTTCGTGATACACTTATCGAGCAAGCAGAGCAAGGGGTGGACTACTTTACGATCCATGCGGGGCTTCTACTGCACCATGTCCCAATGACTACAAAGCGTGTGACAGGGATCGTGAGTCGTGGAGGCTCTATCATGGCAAAGTGGATGATCGCACACCACAAAGAGAACTTCCTCAATGTCCACTTTGAGGAGATTTGTGAGATTATGAAGGCGTATGATATCACCTTCTCTTTGGGAGATGGATTGCGTCCAGGGAGTGTTGCCGATGCCAATGATGAGGCACAGTTTGCCGAGCTTACAGAGCTAGGACGACTCACCAAAATCGCATGGGAGCATGATGTTCAGACCCTTATCGAAGGGCCGGGGCATGTTCCGATGCATATGATCCAAGAGAATATGGACAAACAGCTAGAGGTGTGTCATGAGGCTCCTTTCTATACCCTCGGGCCATTGACGACAGATATCGCTCCAGGGTATGACCACATCACTTCAGGGATCGGTGCGGCGATGATTGGGTGGTTTGGGTGTGCAATGCTCTGCTATGTAACCCCCAAAGAGCATCTAGGACTCCCTGACAAAGAGGATGTCAAAGAGGGGCTTATCACCTATAAGCTTGCAGCCCACGCCGCTGATATCGCCAAGGGACACCCAGGAGCGAGAGCGAGAGATGATGCGATGAGTTTGGCACGCTTTGAGTTTAGATGGGTTGATCAGTTCAATATCGGACTAGACCCAGAGAAAGCCAGAGCCTACCATGATGATACGATGCCTATGGAGGCAGCCAAAGTGGCACACTTCTGCTCGATGTGTGGTCCTAAGTTCTGTTCGATGAAGATCTCTCAAGAGGTGCGTGACTATACTGATACTTTGGAGATACAACAAGGGATGGATGAGATGAGCCAGAAGTTCCAAGAGATGGGAAGTGAAGTCTATATCGAGGCGGATAAAATAGCCACCAAAGGATAGAGAATGAATATCGCGATTGTAGGGGCAGGATTGGTCGGACGCGTTATCGCCCTCAATCTTCTACGCTCCAATGCGGAGCATACGATTACCTTTTTTGAGAAGGACTCCAAGGAGGGGGTCACCGCGGCAGGGTTTACCGCTGCGGGGATGCTCGCTCCCTACGCGGAGCTAGAGACTGCCGAGTCGGTGATCTTTGAGCTTGGGCATCGCTCTATTGAGCTATGGCCTGCACTGCTCAAAGAGATAGGACTCTTTGATGGCTACATCCAAAAAGGGACGATGATCACCGCACACCCCCAAGATATGGGAGAGTTGGAGCATTTTATCGGGATGCTTCAGCACAAGGTCGATACCACCAAGCAGATCGAGAGACTCGATAGTACTGCGATGCAACGCTTGGAGCCAGATCTCTACACCCACCCAAAGGGCTTCTTTATCCCCTCTGAGGGGGTTGTCGATGCCCAGCGGTTTATCGCCTTTAGTGTCAACTACTTCGATCGCTACAGCAATGTCACCATACGAGAGTATACCCCTGTAACAAAGATAGAGCCAAATCGGGTCTATACCCAAGCGGGTGTTGAGTCGTTTGATTGGGTCTTTGATGCGAGAGGGTTGGGTGCCAAAGAGCATTTTGCGGATCTGCGTGGGGTGCGTGGAGAGGTGCTATGGGTCGAGGCGAACGATATCGATATCAGCCGTCCTACCCGTCTGATGCACCCACGCTATAAGCTCTATGTGGTTCCACGAGGCAATGGGTGTGAGGGGATAGACTTAGAGTACTGCAAAGATTGTAAACTCTCTCAAACCTCAGGCTACAAACGCTACATTATCGGAGCTACAGAGATAGAGAGTGAAGATACCTCTGATATCTCGGTGCGTTCCTCTATGGAGCTACTCTCTGCTCTCTATGCACTCCATCCAAACTTTGGAGAGGCACGGGTGGTCAACTCTGAGACCAACTGCCGTCCCGCCTTTAGAGACAATCTCCCACGCATCGAAAATGAAGCGGGACTCACCCGCATCAATGGACTCTATCGTCACGGCTATCTTCTTGCTCCTGCTATTGTAGAGAAGGCGTTGAGGGAGGGGATCGAGTCATGATAACGGTCTCTATCAATGGTGAGAAGCAACAACTCGCAGAAGCACTCTCTATCGCAGCGATGATGGAGCAGTTGGGTTACACAGGCAAGGGGGTCGCTGTCGCGGTCAATATGACTTTTGTCCCCATTGCCAAGTATGAGAAGACGCAGATTCATGAGGGGGATAAGATCGATATCCTAGCCCCTGTCCAAGGAGGATAATATGCAAACAGATCAGTGGAATATCGGGGGTAAAACCCTCTCAAGCAGACTGCTTATCGGCTCTGCCCTCTACCCAAGCCCTGCCAATATGCAAGAGGCGATAGGGGTATCCAAATCAGAGATCGTCACCGTCTCGTTGCGTCGCCAATCCGCAGGTGAGGGGGGAGGCAATGCCTTTTGGGAGATTATCAAAGAGCTAGGGATTGAGGTGCTACCCAACACCGCAGGCTCACACTCTGCGAGAGAGGCAATCACCACAGCTCAGATGGCACGCGAGGTCTTTGGTACCAACTGGATCAAGTTAGAGGTGATAGGTGATCAGTACAACCTACAGCCTGACCCCTTTGAGACAGTTGTGGCTGCGGAGGTACTCATCAAAGAGGGCTTTGAGGTCTTCCCCTACACCACCGATGATCTCGTGGTCGCCAAACGCTTGGCAGATGTGGGGTGTGAGATACTCATGCCGTGGGGGTCGATGATTGGCTCAGGTAAGGGGCTGATGAACCCTGACAACTTGAGAGCAATTCGTAAGCAGTTCCCTACGCTACAGCTCATCATCGATGCGGGGATCGGTAAGCCCTCTCACGCAACCCAAGCGATGGAGCTAGGGTATGATGGGGTACTCCTCAACTCCGCTATCGCCCTTGCCAAAGACCCCGTCAAGATGGCAGATGCCTTTCGGTTGGCAGTGGAGGCGGGACGCTTGGGTTATGAGGCAGGAGCGATGCAACAGCGGGAGTTTGCTTCTCCCTCAACTCCAACGGTGGGAACCCCCTTTTGGCACCAGTAGCCACTGAAGGGTTTGCTCCGTGTGTGCAACGCCCACTTGGGGTCTATCCACTGGTAGATAGAGCGTGTAAGCTCTCCCTCCTCTATGAGGTGGGTATCACCACCGCACAGCTACGCATCAAGGATTTGGATGCTGAGTGTATCGAAGCGGAGATTATTGAAGCGATTGCTATCTCTAGGGAGTACAACGCACAGCTTTTTATCAATGACTACTGGGATTTGGCTCTCAAGCACCACGCCTATGGTGTCCATTTAGGGCAAGAGGATCTCGAAACCGCCCCCCTAGAGAGACTACGCAAAGCGGGTCTGCGTCTTGGGGTGAGTACCCATACCTTGGCGGAGATTGAGAAGATAGAGGCGCTTCACCCCTCCTATATCGCCATTGGTCCACTCTATGAGACACAGAGTAAAGTACTCGCCTATGAGACGGTAGGGCTGAGGGCTCTACAGGCGTGGGCAACCCCTCTGCTCCCACCTATTGTTGTGATTGGTGGGATTGATGTCACGCGTATCGAATCGGTCGTGCGTAGTGGTGTGGTTGATGGGGTAGCGGTGATCTCTGCGATAGTAGAGGAGGGGGAGATCTCCGAGGAGAAGACCCATGCGTTGATGGAGGGGTTTAGGCGAGGATATCATGGCTAAGGGGTATACGCCTACTATCTTGAGCATTGCGGGTTCTGACCCGTATGGTGGAGCAGGGGTTCAGATCGATAGCAAGACGATCCACGCCCTAGGGGGGTATGCTCTGAGTGTCACCACTGCACTCACCGCTCAAAACTCCACAGGGGTCAAAGCCCTCCTACCTACTCCCATCGAACACTTCAAACTACAGCTCCAGACCCTCTTGGAGGATATTCAGATCGATGCGATCAAGATCGGTATGCTTGCCAATGCTCAGATCATCGAGGTGGTAGCTGCTATGATTGAGCAGTATGGTATCTCCACGGTGGTGCTTGATACGGTGCTAGTGAGCTCGAGTGGTACACCACTACTAGAGCCTAAGGCGGTCACGATGATGGTCGAGCGACTCTTCCCTCTGACGACACTCATCACCCCCAATATCCCTGAGGTCAACCACCTCATAGGGGGAGGCTACAGAGGGGGTCCAGAGCAGATTGAAGCGACCGCTTCACACCTCTATGGACTTGGGGCAACTGCTCTCCTACTCAAAGGGGGACATGGGAGTAGCCCCACCCACGCTATAGACTACCTCCTTCAGCCAAACCACCCCGCCCAATCCTTCGCTACACCATGGGTCAAGACCTCACACACGCATGGTACGGGGTGTCTGCTCTCCTCTGCGATCGCCACCTATCTCGCATACGGCAAGAGCCTTGCTCAGAGTGTGGCCGATGCCAAAGTCTTTCTCTCCCAGAAGCTTCAGACCGCCTCAAGGCTACAGCTACACTACCACGACACGACGCGTACACGACGCGAACCTATTTTTTAGGAGACTATCTCCTTGGATAAAATGCAAAATAAAGTTCGTATCCAATGGAATCTTAAGTTTCCTTTTTGCACTCAGAACAAACACCATAAAGTTGCATCAAATGATCCGTCAATTCAAAACCATTTTCTTTGGCAATCTGATGTTGGAGACTCTCGATTTTTTCATTTCCAAACTCCACAATTTTACCGCACTCTTTGCAGATAAGATGGTCATGGTGTGGCTTGTTTGCTATTTCAAATTTTTTCCCCTGTATACCTAAAGAGATCGAACTGACAAGACTATTCTCTTCGAGTAGCGCTAGGGTACGATAGACTGTTGCAATACCTATGGTAAGATCAGGGTGTCTTTGTTTTACCAGCATATAAAGATTTTCGGAAGTAAAGTGCTGTGGGTTGTCATAGAGTGTACGGAGTATGGCTTCTCTTTGTGAAGTAAATTTAAGTCCATTGGCTTTAATAATATTTTTAAATTCAGTCAGAAGCTCATCATAACTCATCTCTTCAAAGTTCTTTTTCATATGACCACCTTTTTGATAATGATAGTCATATGATAGCATAACAGGATTAATAATCCAATTCCGTTAGGGC